>NZ_CCAT010000040.1 GCF_000612845.1 Clostridium ihumii AP5 | reverse complement strand
CAATGATGGTTAATATTATTCACTTCATTCTTAATATTTATGAATAGAATTGCATAAAAACTATGTTTTTATATTGTTTTCAAACTAATTTGCTTAGCAAATTATCATAAAAATTGATTCAAATAAACTGAGACTTCAGTTTTATTATTCATTGTTAATTGTTCATCGTTAATTATTAATTTTGTATAACACTTCAAATTGCTCTTTTTCAACTGAAACATGAATAACTTAAAGTTTAGACTTGTATTCCTATATATATTTTCAAGCTAATATTTTAGTTTGTACATTTATTGATTGATATTCTTAATTTTAAATTTAATTCATAACATTTAAAATAATTGCTGTTTAGATATAAAATTTAATTCATTCTAAAAACTAAAAATATTTTTACTTTAATATATAATTTCTATTTTATTATAGCTTGTACGATATTTTAATAAATAAGTTTAAAATTCTATGCTTATAAGCTTTTAGGGATATACGGTACATAAAAAACACCTCAAATTAAATTTGAGGTGTTGGAAATTTTAATAAAAAATATAATAATCTTTACTAAAATAACTTAACCCCGTAGTCTGCTAATTATTGGCTAGCAGGTAGAAACTTTCGGACCTTATCTCCGATGATATACGAGTCTGTCATATGATATAAGGAGATTATATCATAAACATTAATTTTAGTACAGAATTAATTTTATATTTTTTAATTCGTTTATTAAATCTTATTAAACAAAATTTTATCCTATCTAATTAATCTACTTTTTAATATTTTAAATTCTTCATTATCTATTATTTTTAAGCTCAATAAATTGTTTAATTTTGTAAGTTCTTCTGTAATTGAATAATTATATAATTTTTCTTCATTTTTTAAAATTGCATCCTTATTGCATTCTAAGTCTATTTCAAAATCAATTTCATTTCTATTTATAAATACCTCTTCACTTTTTCTTATATCTTCTTTATTTATTATATCTATTTCTTTAGAAGATATATTTTCATTAGATACTCGTATACTTTGTATTCTCACAAGATTATCTAAATATTTTTTTATCATCAATCCATTTTTCAATCCTAAGTTTTTTGTATTATAAAGTTTACTTACTACATTTTTTAATTCACTTTCTCCCTGTTCATCTAATGAGAAACCTTTAGTTTTTATTAAATGTAATGTTATATCTAATAACTCTTCACTAGTATAGTCTTCAAAATCAAACCAAATTGGAAATCTATAGTTAAGTGATTGATTTTTTAATATTAAATCTTTCATTGGATTTTTTTCACCTGATAATACTATAACTATTTTATTTTTATTTTTATCTAAAAATTTTATAAGTGATGCAACTATTTCCTTATTACTATTTTCTTCTTTAAGCAAGTGAGCTTTATCAATTAAAACTACTTTTCCTAAAAACTTATTTAATATATCTTCTAGTTGCATACCCTTGTTTAGCATAGATATAATCTCATTCTCATCTATTTCAATTATACTTTTAGCTTTAACAATTCCCATGCTATAGTACATTTCTGATAATATATTTAATACAGTTTTTTTACCTGTACCTATCTCTCCTGTAAACACCATATTCATATATTTATTTATATCACTTCGTTTTCCTAGCTTTTCTCTTTTTTCTTTAGTTTTCATAAACTTGTATTGATTTCTTAAAAATTCCTTAGATTTTTCGCTAGCTATTAATGATTTAAGTTTCTTTTCTAAATCAAAGTCACTACTATATTCAGATACATTTATAGCTTCTATATCTTTAATAGTTATAAGATTCATTTCATATGCACTAATATCTTCTTCAACAATTCTTATACTTTGATTTCTTATTATATTTTCAACATAATTTCTAACCATTCTTCCATTACCTGATTGTGAATCAGATTTTTCATATATATCAACAAAGCTTTTTTTAAGTGCTCCATAAGCATTTTTAGATAATCTAAATCCTTTAGATTCTATAAGCTTAATAGACATTTCTAAAAGTTCATTTGGATTATAATCTTCAAAATTAGTCCAAAGTGGGAATCTTGATCTTAATCCTATATTTACATCGAAGAATTCTTCCATTTCTTCTTCATATCCAGCAAGTATAACTATTACTTCTTTTGAGTAATCTTCAATCAATTTTAGTAGTGTTTCTATAGCTTCTCTTCCTAATGAATCGTTAGCTAGTGTATAAGCTTCATCGATAAATAAAATTCCACCAATAGCTTCTTTGAATTTAGCTTCTGTTTTTTTAGACGTTTCTCCTGGAATTTCTGAAACAAAACTTGATCTATCAGTTTCAATCAATTGACCAACTTTTAATAATCCCATACTATTTAACATATCAGCTACGACTCTTGCAATACTAGTTTTACCTGTTCCTGGATTACCTGCAAACACCATATTTAAATTTTGTTCTATTTTAGTATTTACTCCAGCTGATTTTCTTTTTTCTTGAGCAGCTATTAATTTATATTGACTTCTTAATAATTTTTTTACCTCATCTAATCCAACTATATCTTTTAATCTTTCTTCTAAATCAAACTTAGTTTTTGCTTTAAAGTTAAAATTATCTCTTTCTAACAAGTCTATCTGTTTTTCACTACTATTTAAATATTTTTTAGAAGCATCCATTATAGCATTTTCAACTATATTTCTTACAAACCTTGCATTTCCTAAATCATTTTTGCCTATAATTTGATTTTTGGCAAATAGCTCTATTAGATCATATTTAACATTTTTAGCTATTCTATATCCTTTTGATTTTGCAATTTTAACTGCTATTTGGTACATTTCAGATGGACTATAATCTTCAAAATGAATTACATTTGGAAACCTTGATTTAAGCCCCGGATTAATTGATATGAATTTTTCCATATCTTTTTCATATCCAGCCAATATAACAATTAAATTGTTTCTATTATCTTCTATTCCTTTTAAAAGTGCATCTACTATTTCTTTTCCAGCTTTATCATCTTCACTTTCACATAATGAATAAGCTTCATCTATAAATAAAAGTCCGCCTAATGCTGAATTTACTATATCATTAGTTCTTTTAGCAATATCATTTAGATTTTCTGATACAAAATCAGCTTTACTAACTTCTCTAAACTTTCCTTCTTTTAAAATTCCTAATGCATTTAAATATTCATAAGTAATTCTTGCCGCATTTGTTTTTCCTGTTCCTGCATTACCTGCAAAAATCATATTCATTGAAATATGTGAAGTTTTAAGTCCTAATCTCTCCCTTATTTTTTGTACTTTATAACTATTTTGAATATTATCGATAAAGTCTTTTAATCCCTTCATTCCAATTATTGAATTAAGTTTATATTTCACTTCATCCAATGTAGGTGTTGAATACTCACTTAATTTGAAAATATCTTTATCTACCTTACAGTAAATCCTATTATTTTCTATATACAAAATTAATACATTTTCCTTTTCAACCTCTTCCTGAATTATTAAACTACGAATAGGATTATATAACCTATATGCTACATACTCAGAAATCCCAAAACTACTATCTTCTCTATAATTTTCTTGAAAGAAATTACATATTCCTAAATCTTCTCCCATTTTATTGTTTTCTTCCATTTGAACTGTAACTTTAACACCAAATTCTTCTTCTATTCTAATTATAAATTTATTTACTTCTTTTCTTATTATTAATTTTCTTTCACTTTCATTTAATTTTTTAGTATGTAATACAGTTTCTATTTTCTTTAAAAACTTCCCATCAAATAATTCACTTATATCAATATCTTCCTTATTAGAAGTAAATATAAAAAACTTATTAGGACAAACTAATTTATTGATTCCTTCTTTATCTTTGTCATCACATTCTATTAAAAATTTATTTTTTATAGTATAGTTATCTTTTAAATTCACACATTCATTTGGTGAAATACTTGATAATATTTCTAACATTTCTTTTGTAGCCTTATCAAAATTTTTAAATAATAAACCCTGACTATTACTATTTAAACCTTCATACAAATCTGTTAGAAAAGCATTATATCCTAAATTAAAATTATATGATGATAAATCTATTTCATCTAAATTACTATTTTCTATTAATTTAACTTTTTCTAATTTATCAAATAAAAGTCTAACACTAGTTTTCTTTGCTGTATCTTTTTCACCAATTATAAATAAAATTCCTTTATCATTTTCTAAAATTTTATTTTCAAAGTAATTGCATAACTTTTTTAAGAATTTTTCTTGTCCTATCAAATCCTTATTTAATTTTTTTTCTATATATGAAAAATTTTCTTTTATATCTTTAACTCTACTATCCATATTACTTCACCTCTTTTGTATTTTTTATATTATATAACACATTTCTACATTTTTCGCTACTTTTTCAAAAACTTTAACATATTTTTAAAATAAAAAAATCTGATTAGTTCATTAAATATATATTACCAACTAATCAGATTTTTTATTTAATATTTATATATTTTTACTTTCCTTTTTATATTTATCAAACATAGTAAAATATTTTTCACCATTATCAATATTTTTTATTATAGATTTCATAACTGTTGCCCTAATTATTCTTTTTTTATTTAAGAATCTTAGATATTCAGAAATTGCACCAACTTCATAAATTATACTATTTTTGTTTTCTGCGATTTTTTTTATAAATAGGTCATTAAAATACTTATCTACAATTTCCTCATTTATTTTTTTCAGTTCCTTTTCATCCTTGCACTTAAGATAATTTCCCGCAAACCTTTCTGCACTATTTACATATCCTAAACAATTATCTAAATTATTTCTACCCAAATAAAAGAAAAAATCATCCATATTATCATGTACAAACTCACTTATACAATATTCATCTTCATTGTTATCATCACAATTGAAATTTTCTACAAAATCCAATATTTTATCAAAATTCAAATCAGGATCTATAAATATTTGCTCATTTTCTTTTCTAACTTTTATTAAGCTATTCTTTTCTTCTATTCCATAGTTTATTATTTCCTCAATGTGTTCTGTATCTAAATACTTAAATTCTCTTTTATCTATATGCACATTGTTTTTATCCATTATCTCTTCACCTAAAGGTGTTAAGTCATGCATATCATCACATTTCCATAAAATGCTCATTTTTTGCATAAATTCTTTAGCATTTGTTAACTCAAAAAATGTTTGAGAAATTAGTAATGTAAATAAATATGTTGGTGAAATTATTCCTAAATACTGTCCAAAAACTGTTGTAAATAATATATCCATATGTATTCTTATTTGTGCTTTTATAACTAACTCACCCATATTTTTATCCAATATATCTTTACTGTTTTTCTTTTTGTAAATAGTATTAATCGCATTATAAATTTCAGGATTTAAATTCTTCATTATATCTAAATATTCTTCTTCTTTCATATTATTATTCAAAAATTTCATAACAATATTTTTATCTATAAGATCACCTATAAAATCTACTTGTCTTAAATTTTTTACACAATTATCTACTGTTGCATCAAATATCTTTTTTAATTTTTCATTATTACTTAAACTTTTAAATTCATCATATCCTTCTTTATTTACTTTATAACATCCACATCCTATGGATATGACTCCCTTTAATATATTTAGTGCTATACATAAATCTATTAAATATAATATGTAATAATCACTTTTAAATTGAACTTCTTCCATAAGTTTATCATATTCTTCAACTAATAATTCTTTATCTACACCAACAGTTATAGTTGGATTAGTATATTTAACTATATTTTCTATATCTTTAAATACAGGATGGTCTTCCATTGAATAATACACATATTCTGTATTAAAGTTTAATTTTTCATCTTTTTTTATTGTTATGTATGGAGATATAAAGTAATTCCCCTTAATTTTACTTTGTGCAAATTCATTTATTATAAAATTTGGAGTTAAGTTAGATGCAACTAATATAGGTGAACAAAGCCACTTTTTAAATATTTCATTATTCTCATCCATAACTACTTCTTTTTCACTGCTATTCAAATTTATGTATGCATCTTCATATTCTTCTTTAAAATGATTTAACAATCTCTCTATATGCTTGTTTTTTCTTATTTCTTCTGTTATTTTTTCGCTTTTTAGTTCCATATTAAAATTACACCTCTAAATTCATATTCTTAATATAGAGTCTAGCCAAAGTATTTTTATTTAAACTTTAATCTTATTTATTATAGGGTTCCAAACTTAAATTTAAAGTAATATGTTTGTAAATTGATACTATTAAAGTTACATGTTATTTCTATTTTTCTATTGGAACCAAGTAAAAATTATGAATTAATAATAATAATGATGAATCGCAGGGGATTGAAATCCACGCTACAATGTTTTATTTGTACTTCAAATAAAATTAGTATAATATTTATCCATAAAGGGTTGATTTTGGAGAATAAATTCCCCATTATAGTATCCTTGCTAACCATAGTTTTCATAGTAAATATAACTATTACTTTGGATATTTTTTAAAACTAAGATTTCAGTTTTATCCTTCATTATTAATTTTTAATTTTCATATAAAAAGAGTATGCATATATAAAATTAATATATGCATACTCTTTCTTAATATGTTTATAACTTCTAGTACGTTACCCCTAACATACATAATCCTTTAGATGGTGCTTTTTCTCCTGCTTCACATCTTTTTTTAGTTTCTAATATTCTCTCAACTTCATTAACTTCAAGTATTCCTTTTCCTACATCAATTAATGTTCCAGTTAATATTCTAACCATGTTTAATAAAAATCCATTACCATTGATTTCAATTTTTATTATATTATCTTGCTCATGAATATTTATGTAATTTATTGTTCTAATAGTAGACTTGCCACTTTTAGCTTTCAAACTTGTAAAACTTTGAAAATCATGAGTTCCTAAAAGACACTTTGTAGCTTCTCTCATACTATCTAAATTTAAATTTTCTCCTATGTGATAAGAATATTTTCTTATAAATGGATCAGCATATTTATTATTGTCTATTGTATAAACATATGTTTTTGATTTTACATTTAATCTTGAATGAAACCTGTCACTAACATCTTTCATAGATGTTATAATTATATCTTCTGGCAAATACATATGTACATATTTCATCATTTCATCTATATTCATATTAGTATCAGTCTTAAAATTTGCAACATAATTTCTAGCATGAACTCCTGCATCTGTTCTTCCACAACCTATAACTTGAATTTCTTCTCCGGTCATCTTTGATAAAACATTTTCTAACTTATCTTGTATTGTTGAAACAGAAGTACCTTTTATATTTTGTTTTTGCCAACCTTTATAAGCCGAACCATCATATTGTATAGTCATTTTTATATTTCTCATATATTATTCATCTCTTTTCTACTTGTTTTAAAACTATTATTAAGTATAACAGAAAAATTTAGATTTAAACAATTTTGAGATAAATTAAATATGCTCTTATAAAATTATTTATTTATAACCTATTAATTTTATTTTTCTATTTATCTTTTTTGCTGAATATATTGTTATGGTAATTATATATATAAAACGGAATTCCACCTAACATTAGTAAAAATCCCCACATTACTATTTCTGCTCCTGAACCATATATAGTCCACATAGCATATATAAATCCTAATAATGGTATTATTGATTTTTTTAAAAATACTTTAATATTAAATTCATTACTTTCTTTAAACATAAGCATAATTTCAGCTGCTATAGTTAATAAATATACAGGTAAAAATGCTAATGTTGCAAGTATAGTTATAAAAGTAAAGGCTGAAACCATACTTTTTTGATAATTCATTATAAGTAATATATTTACAAGTATTGATCCTACTATTAAAGAATTTGCTGGTGTTTCATATTTGGGATGTAACTTTCCAAAAAACTTAGGAAATACACCATCTTGACCTGCTGCATATGCAACTCTTGCTGTAGATAAAAGCCAACCTATTACAGATCCTAAAATGCATACAATTACTGATATTGTTAAAAGTTTTCCAATTGAACTTCCTAATATATTAGTTAATATATCTGTTAATGGAGCAACACTTTGTGATAAATTTTCATTAGACATATTCCCTAGACTACCTATACTAATTAATAAATATATAATTGACGCTATTATAAGACCATATATTGTACTTTTTTTTACGTTCTTTTCTGGATTTTTAATTTCACCTGCTGTTACTGTTGCACTTTCTATTCCTACAAAAGCCCACAATGTTGATGTAGCAGCCAATGGTATAGTTCCTAACCCCTTGCCTTCTGGCAATAATGGTAACATATTTTGCTTATCAAAATTTAAAAATGCAATTACTATAAAAACTCCAAAAAATACTATTTTAAATACTGTTGCAAAACTTTGAAGTATCCCTGCTTTTTTTACTCCAACTATATTAATTATTGTAAATATCCATAGTATACAACTTGTATAAATTATAGATGCAACTGGATTTCTTAATATAGGAAAAACCTGTGAACTATAACTTCCTAAAGCTACTATTATAGCTGCATTGCCTATCCATGAACCATTCCAATATAACCATGCACTTAAAAAGCCTGTAAATTCTCCAAATGCTTCCTTAGTATATGTATAAGCACCACCAGTGCTGGGATATTTAGTTCCTAAATTTGCAAAAGACATAGCTATTAATATTGAACCTAATGTTGTAACTATCCAAGCAATAATTGTTGATAGTGGTCCTGATACCTCTGCAAGTGTTGCTGGCAACATAAATACACCTGAACCAATCATATTTCCACACACAAGCATAGTTGCCATAAAAAGGCTCATTTCTTTTTTTAAATTTTTTTCTTCCATTTAAAATGTTTCCTCCTTAGTTATGAGTAAAAAAAACAAGCTCAAAGGCTTCTCTTTGAGCTTGTCCATATCTAAAGATTAACAAACACAAAGACAGCACTCCACAAATAACTTTGTGACAGTCTTGCATATGTTATATACAAGACCAATGCATAGTGTTAAAGCATTAACTATACATTTCGGCAATAATCCCTTTCATATTAACTCATAGTGCTTAACTCATTAATATTACTCTTTATTATTGCAACCTCTATCTTTACTCTATATTTTTATTTACGTTTTTATTATTTAATTGATATTTTAGCACTTTTTTCTCAAATGTCAAATTATATTTAAATTATAATTTCATTAATCTTATATTATATAAGTATTTTATCATTATTTTTAGACTCTTTATAAGATTAAATCTCCATATAAATAAAACCGTACCCAATATTTGAGTACGGAAATTTTTTCAATTTTAAGCTTGATTTTTAACTATTTTATCTACTATTTCAGCATATTCGCTTCCTATTACATTAAATATTTTTGATGACATTTTTCCATCTTTATAAAATCTAGTATCATTACTTTCTAAAAGTATTATTACCTTTTTCTCTAAATCTTCGTAGGAAATAAGTTCATCTAAGTATACATCTACTAAATCCTTTACACATGTTGCTAATTCTTTTGGATTTTTATAAACTTTTCTCATAATTTGCTCCTTGTTCTAACCTTAAATTAAATCAATATTTTTTTATACATATTTTTTTATGTATCTTAGTCATATTATATAATAATTTATTTAAATTTCAAGTATTTTATTTTATTTATAAAATTTTAATATATTGTTCATTTAAAACTCACTCTATAGTGTTCCAAGTTCAAATTTTAAATAACATCTTTATCAAATGATATTATTAAGCTTACAGTTTATTTCTATATTTATATTTGGAACCAGTTGACAATTAAAAATTGACAATTGACAGTTATGGTTAATATTACTCATTTCATTCCTAATATTTAAAATAGAAATACCTAAAAACTACATTCTTACATTGTTTTCCACTAATTTGCTCTTCAAATTATTGCAAAATTTAATTTTAAAAAACTGAAACGTCACTTTTATCCTTCATTGTTAATTGTTAATTTTGTATAGCACTTTTTCAACTGAAGCATGAATAACTTAAAGTTTCAAAGAAGTTTTAATTGTACTTATTTCCCTATTTTTACTATTATATGCTAAAATATTGTATATGGGGGTATATAATAAATGATAGATTTAATAGAACTTAATGGTAAAAAAACTGAATATTATATAAATGGAAATAGTGATAAAACCATTTTAATATTTCCTGGCATGGAAGGCACTATTTATGATTGGTTAGATATTGCCGAGGAAATTTCTAAAAATTTTACTGTAATATTAATTCATCGCCAAGGGGTAGGCAAAAGTGAATTTATAAATGAATCTGAAGGAGTTTTAACTGCATGTAGACAAGCATATTCATTGCTTGAAAAACTAAACATAAAAAATAAAATTATTTTATTAGGTCATTCTTATGGTGGACTTTGTGTACAATACTTTGCTAAATTGCATCCTGAAAAAATAGAAAGTGCTATTTTAGTAGAATCAACTTCCATATATGTAAGAGAACTTGATAAAAATAATGTTTTTTTTAAGGATAATAAAGAATGGCTAAATCTATGCAAAAAGTATTCTAACTCTACTAAAGATGAATTAAGAAAAGAGTTACATCCTAATTTATCTAATAAACAATTACTTTTACCTAAATATATTCAAACTGAACTTTTAGATTTTTATATAAGACCTGAGCTTTACAAAGAAGAATATTTAGAAATACTAGATTTAGATAATGTTACTAAATTCAATGATTTATCAGCATTTCCCGACATTACACTAAAAATACTAGTTAGAGATGCTACTTATTCAATAAATAAAATGATTATAGAAGAAGGTTTAAATGAGTCTGAAGCTAATTATATAGAAAACATATGGCAAACTGCATCTAAAAAATTATTATCTTTATCAACTAAAAGTTCTATGGAATTAATTGAAAATTGTGGACATTTAATCAACGAAGACAATCCTGATGCCATTATAAATGCAATTTATTCATTAGTTTAAACTAAAAATATTATATTAGGGGGTATATCTTATGTGGAAAATTTTTCAGAGTGAGCATTATATATTCAATTTCCATGAAAATAGTTTAGCTGAAAAACATATAAAGGAAATAGCATTATTTCAAGAAAATTGTTTTAACCATATAACTAGAGTTCTAAACATTAGTGTAAATGAAAAAATTAAATACTTTCTATGCAATGATTCAAAGGAAGTTGGTAAATTATACGGTGATGATGATCCATGTAATGGTTTTTGTAGATATCCTGAAGATGAAGGAGAATCTGGATTATATGCAGTATACAATGACAAAACAAAATGTTTAGGATATCATGAAGATGTTCACTATATAACCTATTTAAAGTTTGGGTTAGCTAAAAGTACATTATTAAGAGAAGGTTTAGCTATGTGCTTTGACAAAACATGGTGGGGAATTCCTAATGAAATTTGGGTTAAAAATTTTATAACTTCATCTAAGTATATTTCTTTAAATATGTTGTTAGAGGATGAGAGCTTTTATAAACATAATCAAATATTTACTTACACCTTAGCTGGTGCATTTACAAGTTTTTTAATATTTAATTATGGAAATAAATCATATACTAACTTATATAAAAAATTTACTGAAACAAATTCATTAATTCATTTTGAAAGTATTTACAATAAATCTATAGAAGAACTTGAAAATGAATTTAAACAAGATTTAATAAATACTAACTTTGCAGAATTTATAAATAAAGAAGTTAAACTAACTGTTGATACTATTAATATATAAAAAACAGGTAAGCTAAATGCTTAATAGCTTACCTATTTTTATAGTTCATTATAATATTATTGCATTTTTCTATAAATTCTTTTGGACTCCAATACTCCTTCTCTTCTAAAAAAATTATTTTATTCAATATGTCTTTTTTTTCACTAAAATTATTAATGCTCAATAATCTATCAAATTCACTCTTATATGCAATAATAAAGAATTCAGCATATTTTATTGGTATTTTTTTATATACCATAGCTACATGTAATCCATCACTACAGCAACCTTTTACTTTTCTTATTGTACTTCCTTTAAAATACATTCTTACTCCTGGCTTATATTTTATATCAAAACTATCATTAATATGTTTAAATTGTCTTGACGCAACAACTATTTCTGAGCTTATACTATTTTTTTTACACAAATCTATATATTTAAAGTAATCTTTAGGTTCTTTAAGTTCTTTTCTATATGTTTCAATACTGTGGTTCCTTTTCTGTAATTCACTATAACTATATACTGCTTTATCTTTTAATATTGAAACAAAACTTTCAATTGTAGTTGAATGGCATAAAAAATCATTTTCATTAAACAATTTAATTTCATTCTTATAATTTAATTGTTTTAATATTCTTAATCCATTAGAAATGTGTTTTAAATCCTTACTCCAAATAATAACTTTTCTTTTATTATGTTCTTCATAGTTTAAAAATAACATTATTCTATAAGGCTCATTTATATTTATACCTGCACACCAAATTCCACTTTTACCTCGTCCTATAAAGTTGAACTTGTCATTTAAAATTAATAAAGTATCATATTTCATATAGCAAGCTAATTTTTCTGCTCGATTTTGACTTTCAGGGTAATTTTCTAAAGAAAATACATTAAATTTATTTTCCATTAACCCACTCTTCTTTTAATAAATCCATATATACAACATCTGAAAAAGCTCCATTTCTACTATCAAATATAGCTTTTCTTATTATTCCTATCTCGTTAAAACCAAGCTTTTTATATAAATTTTGTGCTCTAGTATTATCCTTCATTGTAGTTAACTCTATTTTATTTAAATTTAAATGTTTAAACATAAAATCTATAAATATTTTAAGTGCATCTTCTCCGTAACCTTTTCCTTGTTCATCTACTTCACAAATTTTAATTCCAAGTTCTGATTTTTGGTTTCTTGAGTCATAATCACAATAATTCATTTCCCCTATAGGTTCTAAATCAGATTTTTTACATATAATATATCTCTTAGTTTCAGGAAATAATTCTGTACATTCAATATCATTAGTTATAGATTTTCTTATACTTTCTTTGCTTTTTAAAAGACCACATATCCATGTAGCATGAGACATCAGCTTTTCATTATTCCACCATTTATAAAGGTAATCTTCATCTCCAATTTCCATTTGTCTTATTGCAACCTTTTCACCATAAATCATACCTAATCTTACCTCCAACAAAAACTCTTTAAATATCTACCTTCACAATCTTTATTTTCTGGTTTTTCTACAAAACCTATATTACATAAGTATTCATTTGTTAGTCCAAAAATTTGATGCCACATTTCATTTAATATTTCTTTTATTTTAACTTTATGCTTTATTGCTGTAATATTAAGTTTATTATCTTCTAAACTAATAAGTATTTTATTAACTTGTTCATAAATTTCATTAAGTATAATTTCACCTATTTTATATATAATTTTTTTATCATTCTCATTAAATATTGGAATATTAAGTTCAATATTTCTTCCTTCTTCTTTTTTTAAATACTCCATATTAATTAAAAAATCTGCTATTTCCTTTTCTTCTGTAGTTAAATCTTCATATTTTAAATCTTCCAAATTAAGTTTAATAATTAATTCCCCACATTTATTTGCTAACTCTTTATTCATTCTTTCAATAATTTTTATATATGAAAAGTTAAGTTCTTCAAACTTTGTAGAATTATTTATTCCTAAATTAGTTAAATTTAAAAATCTAAACATATCTTTTCTATTTCCATTACAATCACCGAAGCTATTAAATGTATATTTTTCTGTTCTATAATTATTGCTACTACAAAGTAATCTATTGCTATGATTAGATACTACTTCACTTTTTTCATATGCTACGATTAAATAATCTCTATTTCCTATTTGTTCTTTTGATGTACAAAATAGCCCCTTTTCTTCAAAAAATTCAAAAGCAGTTCCATCAAATACATGGTCACATATTATATGATACAATAATCTTTCATTTGAATATTTCTTGTAAGTACTTATTTTTTTCAATTCATTTAAAATAATTTCTTTTATATTTACAATTTTATTTCCAATAGACTCTCCTACTCCATATAAAAACTTTTCTATCTTTAAAACATCTTGTTCTAGAAATATCGGAAAGTCTATTCTATATGAATTACTTCTTTCCTCTATAGCATTAATTTTAACCATGTCATAAAGTATATCTTCTACTATTTTTTCATCAATATCTAATTCATTTGATATATCTCTTTTTTCTATTGAAAATGGCTCATTTGATGCTATAAAATATATTATTTCTTGTGCCTTTAATCTATTTAAAATTAATGCTGGATTGTATTCGTCATAACTTCCTGCATCTCCAAAAAAGTAAAATTCTATTTCCCTATTCATTGCTTTCCCCCATTTTGTAAACTGAATTTTGTTATATTTTATCTTTTTAGGTATACTTCTTATTTCTTACCTTACTAAGTTTAATTTTGTAATGAAAAATTTAAAGAAACCCTTATTTAAAAATTAAAGAATTTTACTTTTACATGTTATTAGCATCTTCCAGAATAGCCCTTTAAATTTATCCATTACAATGTAAAAACTTTAATTATTTCTAATATAATTTATTAATTTCTTATGCTCCTTCATTTAAAAAACTATATTGTGCACAATACATATTGTAATAATAGCCTTTCATTTTCAAAAGCTGCTCATGTGTTCCCTCTTCCACAATTTCACCTTTTGATAAAACAAATATTTTATCACAATCTCTTATAGTTGAAAGTCTATGTGCTATTACTATTGATGTTCTACCTTCCATAAGCTTTTTTATTCCTTTTTGAACAAGTCTTTCTGTCTCTGTATCAATATTTGCTGTTGCCTCATCTAGTATTAATATTTTAGGATTAGCAATTAATGCTCTTGCAAAAGCAATTAATTGTCTTTGTCCTAATGAAAGTCTAGAACCTCTTTCATTTACCTCTGTATCATATCCATTCTCTAATTTTTTAATGAAGTTGTGTGCATTTACAGCCTTTGATGCTGCAATAACTTCATCATCAGTAGCACCTAATTTTCCATATTTAATATTTTCTTTAATAGTAGTAGAAAATAAAAATGAATCTTGAAGCATTATACCCATTTGGCTTCTTAAACTTTCCAGTTCTACATTTTTTATATCTACTCCATCTATTAGCACTCTTCCGAATGTTGGATCATAAAATCTACTTATAAGATTAGTTATAGTAGTTTTTCCTGCACCAGTTTCACCTACTAATGCAACCTTTTCTCCAGCTTTTAAACTAAATGATGTATTTTTAAGTGCATGAACATCATTGTTATCGTATGAGAAAGTTACATTTTCAAATTTAATATTTCCTTTTATAGAAGGCATTTTTTCATTTTTTCCTTCTGTAACCATATCATTTGTAGTGTCTAGAACATCAAATATTCTCTCTGCTGCTGAAAGATTTGTTATAAATGCACTATAGAAAGACGCTAAATTCATTATAGGTCTCCAAAGCATTTCTATATACATAACAAATCCCATTAAAGTTCCCATAGATACACTATCATTTACAAATAATTTATATCCTGCAAATAATACAATTGCTATTCCTGTTCCCCTACATAAATCAACTATAGGCCAAAAATAATCTTGAATTTTTACAGCATTTAAAAATCCATCTCCATGTTCATTTAAGTTATTTACAAATTTATCTTTTGAATATTTCTCTCTATTAAATCCTTGAACCACTCTTATACCTGAAAATGCTTCATGAGTATATCCAAGTAAAGTTGAACGCTTTTCCCTAAAAATTCTCCAACGTTTGTTTGATTTTATTTCAATAAGAAACATTGCACCTAAAAGTACAGGAAGTACTATTATGCAAATAGTTGCAAGTATTGGATTTAATATAAACATCATTACTGTAACTATAGTTACAGTAAAAATATTAGGTATTAAATTAACAATACTGTTATTTAATAAATTTTGTAATGCATTTACATCTCCTACTACTCTTGAAAGTATTTTCCCAACTGGTCTATTATCAAAAAAGGAAAAACTTAAAGTTTGTATATGAGTATAAAGCTCATCTCTTATATCAATTAAAATTCTATTTGTTATTTTACTCATAGATAATATTCTTATCTTAGACAATATCATTGCAACTATATTTATACCTACTAATGCAAGTCCCATACCAAATAATCCACTTACATTTTTATTTGCAACAAAAGTATCAATTGAAACTTTCATAAGATATGGGTTTAGTGTATTACAAGTCATTACAACAAGTAACACAAGTATTACTCCTATGGTTTTCCACTTATATGGTTTTACATATTGCCCTAATCTTTTTACCGTATTCCACTTATGAACTTTGCTTTTATCTTCAACCATATTAACTTACCTCCTTTATTAGCTCAAAATCTTTAAATTGATGACAGTAAATACTATAGTAATAACCTTGTTTTTTCAATAATTCTTCATGATTTCCCATTTCTACGATTTTACCGTCTTTCATAAATAATATAATATCTGCATCTTTAACTCCTGAAATTCTATGAGCTATTATAAATGTTGTTGGTTTATCTCTTCTATTTGAAAGATTCTTTAAAACTTTAAATTCTGTTTCCATATCTAATGCAGACGTTGCATCATCTAATATTAATATGGAGCTTTTACTTAAAAGTCCTCTTGCTATAGAAATTCTTTGCTTTTGTCCTCCTGAAAGTCCAACACCTCTTTCACCAATCTCAGTATCATATTTAAGTTCCATTTCATTTATAAAGTCATATGCACAACTTTCTTCTGACACTTTAATAATTTCTTCAAATGAATTTTCATTTCCAAAATCAATATTATTTTTTATTGTATCTGAAAAAAGAAATGTATCTTGAAATACTACTGACATATTACTTCTTAATTTTTCCAAATTCCATTCTTTAACATTTACTCCATCAACTAAAACTTCACCATCATATACATCATAATATCTTCCTATTAAAGATAATAATGATGTCTTTCCACATCCTGTTTCACCCATAATAGCTACTGTACTACCTTTAGGAATATTTAAATTTATATCTTCAAGAATTTCTTCATTATTATATTTGAATTTTACATTTTTAAATTCTATATTACCTAAAACTTCATTTGGGTTATATCCATCATCTTTAGATTTTATATTTGGTTCTCTTTCAAGAATTTTATATATCTTATTTATAGATGCCTTATTTTGAGATAAAAGATTTATAAGCCATCCTAAATTTCTTACACAAAATGAAATATTCATTATATAACTACTAAAAGCAAGGATTGTTCCAAATGATATTTTTCCTTGTATAGTTAAAAGACCTCCAAATATAATCATCGCCACTGGTGCTAAGTTAGTCAAAAAATCTACTGTTGGCAAAAACTTACTGAGTAGCTTTGCTTGTTTAACATTCAAATTGTAATACTCATTATTTACTTCTAAAAATTTACTTATTTCATGTTTTTCTCTCGCAAATGCCTTTACAAGTCTTATACCTGCTATATCTTGCTGTGCCATTGAGTTTATTTCTGCTGTTTGATCACTTATCTTTTCATACATATCACAAAATTTCTTGTCAAATCTCAAACCTAAAATACTTACAGGCGCTAAAACTACCAAAGATACTACAGTTAAAAATGTATTTAACTTAAGCATAATTACAAGTGTTATTATAAAAAGAATTATAGCTTCTATTAAAAGTCTTATTCCGAATCCTAATGTATCCCAAATAGTATCAACGTCTTCTCCAACTCTTGACATTAGTTCTCCTGTATTTATGTTATCAAAAAAGGAAAATTCAAAAGTTTGTATTTTACTAAATAAATCTTTTCTCATATCTTTAGCAACATTTAATGCAAATTTATCAAATAAATATTCTTTTATATATCCAATAACTGAACGTAATAACGTTAAAATCATAAATATCATAAAAAATTTTAATAACATATTATCTTTTTTATTTATCATGATATCATCTACAAATATTTTCTGTAGATATGGAAATGTACTATCAATTCCTAGTGCAATTATCATCCCTATAATGGGAATACTAAGTGCTTTTAAGTGTTTTGCTATATAGTTTTTAAATAATTTCATGTTTTTCACCTCTCTATAATTTTTACCTTATGCATCTAAATAAGAACTTTATTTCATTAAAAACATAAAAAGAGACCCTATTAATCTTAGCTACACTAAAATTAATAGAGCCTCTTTTTAGGCTATATTTATAAAAGCGCAACTTCTCAGTCGCGCTCTAATAATCAATAATGAAACAAATTTTAAAAGTTATTAAGTAAACTTATGTAACCTTACAAAATCTTATTCTTATTTAGAGGTAAGACTGATGACATCTTAACTTTTTTGCATGCTATACCGTTAAATCTTCTCACTATAATCACATCAAAGTTTCTATTCATTAATATTGTTGTCATGATTTTACCTCCTCTTATTTTTTCTTAAAATTCAAATAATTTGTACTACATTATTTAATTATACTTTTATTTTTTGTATCGTCAACTAGTTTATTTATATTTTTTCAATTTATACATAATTTTAACATATTATACTTATTTTTATATTACTTTTCATTCCTTAATTTCTTAATATAATTTATTAAATTCCTATCAAATTAAAAACACATGTGAAATAAACTTCACATGTGTTTTCCCTATTATAGTGGTATAAATGCTTGTAATATTAACATTATAATTGATAATCCACCTATTAATCCCATCAATGGCATTACAAATTTAAGCCATTTATCATAAGTTACATCTACCATTTCTAGCGTTGCCAATATAAGTCCTGTTGGTGTTATAAAGGACATTAATCCTTGTCCATAAGCATATGAACTTACTATAACATCTCTTGACAATCCTACAGTATCAGCAAGTGGTGCCATAATTGGCATTGCAAGTGTTGCAAGCCCTGAAGCAGATGGAATGAAGAATCCTAATACTAAGAATATAAGCATCATAACAATTATAAATACTATAGAATTCATACCATTTACTAAATTAGATGAATAATATAAAATACTATCACTTATAAGCCCATTATCCATTATTATATTTACACCTCTAGCAACACCTATAATAAGTGCAACTCCAGTTAAATCTGCAGCACCTTCTACAAATTTATTTACAAAAACCTTCTCTCCCATTCCTGAAATAAAAGCTATAACTAATGCTATAAACAGGAATAATGCTGTCATTTGTTCAAATGACCACTCTTGACTTGAAACACCCCAAATCATTATAATAAATCCTATTAATAATATTGTTAACATAGCTTTTTTTCTAAATGTAAATTTAGGTATGTTATCTTTATCATAGTTACTTAAGAATTTATTATCTATATGCTTTTTATCTTCATATATAATAGATGCAGATGCATCTTTTTGAACTTTTTTAGCATATTTAATAATATAAATTATACATACTGCCATAGATACTATAAGTCCTATTATTCTCCAAGTAAGACCTTCAGTAAAATTTATACCTGCTGCATTAGAACCTATAACTGTACAAAATGGATTTACAGTTGAGAACATAGTTCCAAGTGCTGAACCTAAGTATATAGCTGCTATACATACAATTGCATCATATCCTGCAAGTAAGAATATAGGCATTAATATTGGATAAAATGCTATAGTTTCTTCTGCTAGTCCAAAAGTAGTTCCTCCAAGTGCTATAGCCGCTGAAACAACAATTATTAAAACTATTTCTTTTCCCTTTGTTGCTCTTGATAAACTCCCCATACCTGCATCAAAAGCACCTGAGTGATTAATAACTCCTATAATTCCACCTAATATAAATACAAACATTATAATATCAATAGATTCATATACACCTTTTATTGGTGATGCAAGAATATCATATATTCCTTGTGTATTACTTTCTACTTTTTCATAAGTATCAGGAATTGCTATTGGTTTACTTATAGCACCTTCTGTAAACTTTGAAATATCAACTTTAATATTTAGCTTATCTAATGTTTCTTGACTAGCTTCTAAATGTTCTATTTCCCCTTTAGGATTAGTAATTGAAAGATTTTTACTTTCAGCATCATATGCAAGCTTAGTATATTTTCCTGCTGGAATTACATAAGTAAGTAATGCAGCAAGAATTAATACTATAAATGATACTGTAAAAGCCGTAGGAAATGATCGTTTCTTTTTTTCTTTTGCCATTTGTATTCCCCCATTTTTTTGTAATTTTATATATTTTTACTTATATTATATTATCACTCCTTATTTTTTTTCAATAGATTTTACCTTTACATTTTACTTTTTTGTCTAAGTTTTTCGAATTTTTTAAATTTTTAGTTTTTCTTAAATTTCATAAGAATTATATACAAATAAAAAGTATTTATTTTCAATATAAATATTTTATTCTACATTTTTAATTATTTTATACTAATATTCTATTAACAACTTTAAAAGTTAAATTTGCTTATATATAGTAAATCAACTTGTTTTCTTTACAAATAAAAAAAATAGTAGAGATTGCTATAAACATTCTCTACTATTTTTAATATGTTATTAATAATTTAATTATACTAAAACTTGAATTATTAACATTGCAATTCCTATTCCACCTATCATTCCCATTAGTGGCAATACAAATTTTAACCATTTGTTATATGTTACATCTACCATTTCTAATGATGCAAGTATTAATCCTGTTGGTGTAATGAAAGACATTAATCCTTGACCATAGATATAAGCACTAACTATAGTATCTCTTGATAATCCTACTGAATCAGCAAGTGGTGCCATAATTGGCATTGCAAGTGTTGCAAGACCTGATGATGATGGTATAAAGAATCCTAATACACAGAATATAACTACCATAACTAATATAAATAGTATTGAGTTCATTCCAGTTACTAAGTTTGAAGAGAAATATAGAATAGTGTCACTTATAAGTCCACTTTCCATTATTATGTTTACTCCCCTTGCAACTCCTATAATAAGAGCAACTCCTATTAAATCTCCTGCTCCAGTTACGAACTTATCAACAAATACTTTTTCGCCCATACCTGAAACTATTCCGATAACTATTCCTACTATTAAGAATAGAGCTGTCATATCTTTGAAGCCCCAACCTTTTGTTGAAACTCCCCAAACCATAACTACGAATGCAAGTGCAAATATTATAAGCATAAGCTTTCTTCTTATATTGAATTCTGGTAAATTATCAGCATCATATCCACTTAAGAATTTATTTTCTATATGATCTTTGTCTTCATATATATATGAATTTTTAGCATCATGTTGAACTTTCTTAGCATAACGGATTATGTATATTAATGCTAATGTTACTGCTAAAACAAGACCTATTCCTCTAAATAACATTCCATCAGTAAAGTTTACACCTGCTGCATTAGAACCTGTAACTACAGAGAATGGGTTAGTTGTCGCAAACATTGTTCCTATTGTTGAACCTAAGTATATAGCTGCTATACAAACAAGTGCATCATATCCTGATACAAGATATATAGGCATTAGTATTGGATAAAACGCTATTGTTTCTTCTGCAAGTCCAAAACTAGTTCCACCTGCTGCTACTAATACAGTAACTATAACTATAAGTAACATTTCTTTTCCTTTAGTAGCTCTTGACAAACTAGCAATTCCAGCATCAAAAGCTCCAGAATGATTTATAACTCCTATAATTCCACCTAATATAAATACAAACATTATAATATCAATTGAATCATAAACACCTTGTATTGGTGCTGCTAAAACTTCAAAGAAACCTTGTGGTTGTTGTTCTAGTTCTTCATATGTATCTGGAATAGCTATTGGTTTGCTAATTTTTCCACTTGTGAACTTTTCAACATCTACTTTAACTCCAAGTTTTTCTAAAGTTTCTTGTGTTGGATCTAACTCAGTAACATCTCCTTTAGGCATAGTTACCATAAACTTATCTGATTCTACATCATATTTAAGTTTTGCATAACTTCCTGCTGGTACTAAATAAGTAAGTAATGCTACAAGGATTAATACTATAAACAGCACTGTAAAGGCCGTCGGAAATGATTTTTTCTTCTTTTTTTCTTTACTCATTTTTGTCCCCCTTTATTTTTTAAATTTTTGTTAAATTTGTTACATTTTCATTATATAGTTTTTTCTATATTTTTCAATAGTTTTCGACTTATTTCTTAATTTTCTTTTTATTCTTTCTTTTCTGTTTATTGGATTTTAATACATATATTTAATTTTATTAGTATTTTTAAAATTCATTAAGTATATTATTATTATTCTCCAAATTTAATATAATTATGTATACTTTGTTATTCATCCTATTTTATACATTTTTCATAATAATTCATATATAACTATTTTTTATTCAAAAAATATTTTTTAAAAAATTTTAAAAAAATTCACTCAAAGTTAACTTTTATATATAATTTGTAAATTTTTATTTATAAAAATAAAAATTGCTATAAAGTCATTTTAGATTTTATAGCAATTTAAAGCTTTTTATATATTTAATTTTAAAATTTATAATTTTAAATTAAAGTTTAGCTATCTCAAAAATAAGTATGTCTTCTTTTTCTATATTAACAAGCTAATTCTGATTTGCTTTCAGACATAGCTTTTTCTTTTTTTATTTGTTTTCTATTTAATACTGCATTTAAAGTTACTCCAACTATTGCAGCTAAACTTAATCCTGATATTTTTACTGTTTCTGTAACTGGTATTCCTAATGATACTCCAAATTTCTTTTCTAATAATGTTGTTCCTAATCCTAAAACTACTATAGTTAACATAACAATACTATTTCTTAAATCAAATTTTACATTATCATTTTTTATGCTTTTTACACCAACCATAGCTATCATTGAGAATAATATTATGCTTATTCCACCCATTACAGATGAAGGAATTGATTGTAAAAATCCTCCTACCTTTGAAACTACCCCTAATAATATTGCTATAACTGCTGTAAGTCTTAATATTGATGGATCATAATTTTTTGTTAATGCAAGTACTCCAGTGTTTTCTCCATATGTTGTATTTGCAGGTCCTCCTATTAATGCTGAGAACATTGTTGCAAGTCCATCTCCTAGTAAAGTTCTATTTAAACCTGGATCTTCAATAAAGTTTTTTCCTACAACTTGACCATTTGTAGTTATGTCGCCAACATGTTCCATTAGTACTGCTAAAACCACTGGTGCGATTACCATTATTGACCCAAAATCAAACTTAGGTAATGTAAATTTAGGTATAGCTACTATAGGTGCACTAGTTATTATTGTTGTATCTACTATTCCTAATGATAATGCTAATAAATATCCTACAATAACTGCTAATAATATAGATAATTGCTTTAAGAATCCTTTACAGAATACTCTTATTAAAATTGCTACTGACAATGTAACTATTGCTACTATAATATTTTGAGATGCCATCTGGAGTGCTGTAGGTATTAGATTTAATCCTATTACTATTATCATCGGTCCTATAACTTGTGCTGGAAAATATCTTTTTATATTATGCACACCTATCTTTTTTACGCAAAATGATAGTATTACATATATAAGTCCTGCAACCATAATTCCACCTTGTGCATATCTTAAATCTCCATTATGAACTTCTTTAACAGTAACTATAACTGATATGAATGCAAAAGATGAGCCTAAAAACACAGGTACCTTACCTTTAGTACATAAGTGAAAAATTAATGTTCCACATCCTGCTGCTACAAGTGCAATAGATGGATCAAATCCTGTAAGTATTGGAACTAATACCGTAGCACCAAACATTGCAATTAAGTGTTGACTTGCTAAAACTATTCTTTTTAATTTTTCGAATAAAATATTTCCTTTAACCTCATTTGAATAAACAACTTTTTCTGACATAAAAAAACCTCCTGAAATTTTTTTCAAGGAGAAACTTAATTTCTCCCTTTCAGCCTCTCTGGACTGATTAAAAGGCAATACTTGTCTTTTAAATTTTAATGTAAAATAAAAAACTTCTTGCGTAGACCGCAAGAAGTTATAAATTCCAAGTAATAGTTATTATATCTCTTCTCATTTTTAAATCTTGCGGTCTCTCTGGACTGTTTAAAGATTTCTATTTTTATTCATTCTATCACTTTTTGTTTTGTTTTACAAGTATTAAATTATTAAATTTTATAGCTTTGCTACTTATTCTCATTACTTCATTATATACTTTTTTATTTTTTACCTTAACAATTTCACCTCTAGTAACTCTTTCAATTATCTTATCTAATTTTTCTGGTGGTGAAACTTTCCTGCTAGGATCATTTTGCCAAACAATAATATGTTCACATTCTTCAAGTGTTAATACTTTTCTTTCTTTATCCTCATATCTTTTTAGGGTTATAACCATAGTATATAATGCTCCTATAAGAATAATAAAAGAAACGATTGTTATACTCATTTTTGCTTTCTCTCCTTATTATTCTAGAGTTTAAATTTTATATTATCTTCACACACTTAAATCTGCCAGTGATACTAAGATCATTTATAAACTCTAGATTATTAATACTTACTGGAATCATCATATAGTATATACAGCATTCTACATTTTTATTACATTCTTCTTTAAAATTGCATTCTAACGACAAAATCTTGGCATTTTTTTCCCTTAAAATTTCTTCTAATACTCTAGTTGCTTCATATTTATCTACATATTCTATATAAAGTTTTATATCTTTAGTTTTTTCTATAAATTTCTTTTCTGCTTTTTTTAATGAAACTAATGATAAATATACTATTATAGATGAAGATATTGCTAAAAAATAGAATCCAAATCCTATTCCAATACCTATGCAAGCAACAATCCAAACTGATGCTGCCGTAGTAAGACCTTTAACTAATCCTTTTTCATGTATTATAGTACCAGCACCTAAAAAACCTACTCCTGTTATAACTTGTGCACCAAGCCTTGATAAATCTATTTTCATAATATTAGTTAAATCTACATTTATTTTAACTAATTCAGCAGTATATTCTAAAATAGAAAGTTGTACTAACGATGTACAAGCTGCACCTACACATACTAATATATGAGTTCTTAATCCTGCTGGACTATGATTGTTTTCTCTGTTGTATCCAATTACACCACCTATAACAAATGCTAACATAAGCCTCAGTATTATCTCATATCTGTCCATAATCTCTCCTCCAAGAATAACTATAATACTAAAATAATATCAAATTCAAAATATTGCGATTTTTATTATTTCATATCTAATATTTTAAAATATAAATATATAAATAAAACTAAGATGAAATCTCTATTATAATATTTATCACAATCATAATATTATAAATTCATCTTAATTTTAACATAAAATTTCACCATAAAATCACAAATTAAATTTAAAACTTATTTCCATATATTTATATTATGTTAGAATTTATTTTTGATTCAATATATAGGGTTCCAAGCTAAAATTTTAAATAATAGCTTTCTCAAATGATAATACTAAAGTTACATATTATTTCTATTTTTATATTTGGAACCAATTAAAAACTAAGAGTGAACAGTGAAAAGTTAATGTTTGTAAATGCAAAAAAGCATGAACCTAAAGGTTCATGCTTTTTTTATGTATAAGTTTTATTAACCGCAACTTGAACAAGATGAGCATCCATTGCTCTCTGGTTTTTTCTCTGGTTCTATTGAGAAACCACCCATTCCATTTTCTTCACCAGATAATAGTGATAATGTACCAAATTGCTCAGTTACTTCTTTATCTACTAAAAATGTTAATCCATCTACTGTTTGTGTATTATCAGTTTCTTTTTGTTCATCCAGAACAAGACTAAAAGCTGGGCCTCCTCAACCCATGCCTGCAAAGTGTATTCTTATAACATCTGCAGTTACTTCATTTTCTTTTAAGAATTCTTTGAATTCTTTAAAAGCATTTTCACTAACTTTTATAATGTTCATTTATCCTTCTCTCCTTTTTTATGCTATAAAATAGCATTTTTAAGTTTTAAAATTTCAATTCAAATATAACTTATCAACTTTTTAAGACAAAGTTGTTGATAACAATTATTAATTAGAATAATTACATAATAATATATCTTGCTATTTAAATCAATAATTTTTTAAAGCTCTTCTATTAGTATTTCAAATAGTATATGCTAAAAAGCTCAAAAATAAAAGGTAAAGCTTAAAAAAGCTTTACCTTTTAATATTTTTTATTCGCCACATCCTGAACAACCAGAACAACAGCCACCTTCAACTTTTTTCTCTGTTTCTATGGAAAAACCGCCCATGCCATTTTCATCAGCACATAATAAACTCAATTCTCCAAACTGTTCTGTAACATTTTTATCAACTAAAAATGTTAACCCGTCCATAACTTCTACATTGTCCTCTTCCTTTTTTTCATCCAATACAAGATTAAATGCTGGTCCACCACAACCCATTCCAGCTAAATGTATTCTTATTACATCTGTTTTCACATCATTTTCTTCTAAAAATTTTTTAAATTCCTTAAAAGCATTTTCGCTTACTTTTACAATACTCATTTCATACCCCTTTTCTAATTCCCTACTTTAAATTAATAAGAACTATTATTGATTAAACTACATATATAATAATATATTTTTAGAATTTTTTCAATAAATTTACACTTTTCCTATGATTCTGAACATATATTCTATGTAATCCCTAATTTTTCTTACAACATGATGAACAATTAGAACAGGATTTACATTTTCCTGTAGAGCAACAACTTTTAGGTTTCTTTTCTGCTACCACAGAAAATCCATCTAAACCATTTTCACTTGGAGCTAATATTTTAAGTTTTCCATATTTTTCACTAATATGTTTATTAACTAAGAAAATTATGTCTTCTACTTCTTCTAAATTATCATTTTCATCTTTTCCATCAAATGTTAAGATAAATGAGCTATCCTTGCACATTTTTCCAACTAATTGAATTCTTATTACATCTGCACTTATATCATTTTCTTTTAAATACTTTTTTAATTCAGTTATACCCATTTTGCTAATATCAACAATATGCATTTATTTAGCCTCTCTTTAATAAAAATAATTATTTTAACTATAGAATAATATATATTATTTTTTTAATCAACAACAATTATTCTATAGTCTTAACAATTATTAATTAAGCTAAACTTTTAGTATTCACAAACTCATACATAGGAATAATTTCATTAACAAACATTCTATGACTATGTTTATCATAAGATAATCTTATTATTTCCTTATCTATATATTTAGCATCCCTAGTATAATCTTCAAAATCATATAATACTAATACTGTTATATCGTTATTTAAAGTTATTTCATAAATATTTTCTATAAGTCTTTTAAACACTTCTTTACTACTATTTTCTATTATATATCTAGCATCTATAACGAATATCACATTATAAAATCCAAGAGAAATTTTATCATCTCTGTATCTTTTTAAAAAATCTTCCAATACATACTTTTCATCTTCAAATATTACATTTTGAATACTATCATTTTTAACCATCAATTTTTCTGTATTTTGCAAAAATTCATTCAATAAATCATAGGTTTTATCTTCCAAATTTAAATACATAAATACATTATTCTCTATATTAGTTTTTATATATTTGTAAAGATTAATTGTCATATGGTCATTACCATAATAATAAAAAGTAATACTTTTACCTCTACTTTCTGACATATTTAATTTCCCCCTGTTTGTAAGTTTTTTACAATTACTATTATTCTATATCCTCCTTTTTTTTACCTTCTTTTGTTCATTCTTTTCTTTCGTTTTTTTTTGATATGAATTTGACATTTTTCCAATTTATCTCTAATTATTTTTACATAAAATAAGATATTACTCATTTTGAGAAATATTTATGTAACCATTTTATATTTATATATGATATACTTTAATTGAATAAAAAGAATCATTAAAATTTATGTTTTTTTTAATAATTATTTTTTAAGTAAATTTTTATATAAAGCAAAAATTTACTTAAAAATAGAAGTTTTTTTATTATAATGTCTGTACTTTATTGATAGTATGGTATATTATAATTATATTTTTAATGCAAATATTTACTGTACAAGTAAATTATATATTAAATATTTGAACAATTCTTTAATATTTGATTAAGATTAAATCATTTTATTTTAAATTAAATTTTAAAATAGTTTAATAGAAATATTGATTTTAGCTACTAAGGAGGATTTAATATGTGTGGATTTGTAGCATTTTTTAGTAATAACCCTATGAACATAGATAAAAAGGCTGAATTTAGTCCTATGTCTGAAGTTATAATACATAGAGGACCAACTCAAGATGGAGAATATTTTGATGAATACGCTTATCTTGGATTTAGAAGACTTAGCATACTAGATTTAGAAAATGGTAAACAGCCTTATAGTCATGGAAATGGTGAATACGAATTAGTTTTTAATGGAGAAATATATAACTATATAGAATTAAGAGAAGAACTAATTAAAGAAGGTTACACATTCAAAACAGGATGTGAAATTGAAGTTGCTGCTACATTATATAGTCGTGATGGAGAAAGCTTTGTTAATAAATTAAGAGGTATGTATTCTATATTAATATGGGATAAAACAAAAAATACTTTCTTTGGTGTTAGAGACACTTTCGGAATAAAACCTTTTTACTATCTTGAAACAGAAAATGGATTATATATAGCTTCTGAGCTTAAGAGCTTCTTTGCTAACAAAGATAGTGTTCGTAAAGATATAAATATGGAATCTCTACATAATTATTTGACTTTCCAATTTGTACCTGAGCCAAACACTATTCTTAATGATGTTAAAATTTTAAAACCAGGTCATACTATAAAAAAAGAATTAGGAAAACCTTGTGAAATAAATCAATATTACACATTGCAGTTTAACCCTATTCCAATGCCTCAAGATGAGAGAATGGCTGAAATTAGAAAAGTTGTTTCTAATTCTGTAGACCTTCATATGAGAGCTGATGTTCCTCTAGCAACATTCTTATCTGGTGGTATCGATTCAACTGTAGTTACTGCACTTGCTAGTAAAATAGACCCTAACATCAAGTCATTTACAATTGGATTTGATAGAGAAGGTTACAGTGAAATTGATCTTGCTAAAGAAAGTGCTGACAAATTAGGTGTTGAAAATATCAGTAGAATTATTTCTGCTGAGGAATTTGCAAATGAGATACCAAAAATAATTTGGCATATGGATGGACCTGTAGCTGACCCAGCTGCTATTCCACTATATTTTATATCTCAAGAAGCTCGTAAATATGTAACTGTTGTTTTATCTGGAGAAGGTGCTGATGAGGTATTTGGTGGATACACTATATATCATGAACCATTATCTTTAAAAGGATTCCATAACGTTCCTAAGCCAGTAAAAAGTATGTTAAAATCTATTTCTCATAAAATGCCTGAAGGTATGAGAGGTAAGAGTTTCCTTGAAAGAGGTTGTACACCTATTTCTGAACGTTATGTTGGTAATGCAAAGATATTTATAGATGAAGAAAAATCATCAATATTAAATAAATATAATAGTGAATTTACTTATCCTAAAACAATGAAACCAATTTATGATAAGGCTAAAAACTATGATGAAGTTACACAAATGCAATATGTTGACTTCAATACTTGGCTTACTGGTGATATACTAGTAAAAGCTGATAGAATGAGCATGGCTCACTCTTTAGAACTTAGAGTTCCATTCTTAGATAAAGAAGTTATGAAAGTTGCTTCTAAGTTAACTCTAGAAGAGAAAATTAATGGTAATGTTACTAAATACATGCTTAGAGAAGCTTTCAAATCTGAACTTCCATTCTTAGAAGCATTAGATAGAAAGAAACTTGGATATCCAGTTCCAATTCGTCTATGGCTTAAAAATGAACTTTACGATTGGGCTGTAAATATTGTAAAACAAAGTAATGACCCATATATTAATAAGAAAGAAGTTCTTAACTTGATTGAAGAACATAGAAAAGGACCTTTCGATAGAAGTAGAAAAATATGGACAATTCTTGTTTATCTAATTTGGCATAGAATATATATAGATAATTCAGCTTCATATTTTGAACTTGAAAAAGAAATTGCATTAGATAAAATTAATAAATAATAAAAATGAGTGGTAAATCCACTCATTTTTATTTTCTAATTTTGCATTTTAGATTTTCACCACTTAAACATTGACCACAATATACACACTTTGCACTATAATTATTATCACTACTCCAATTATTTATTAAATCTGGTTCACACACTAAAGGTCTTGCAATTGAAAAATATTCCACTTTAGAATTATTAAGAATTTCTTCCATAGTATTAATATTTCTATTTTTACATACTAAAATCACTTTGCTTTTTAAATTCTTTGAAAGCTCCACAGCATATTTTCTAAATACTGATTCTTTGTAATTTACATCTGAATATTTATAAGAGGATGCACCACTTACTTCTACAAAGTCTATCCCCCTTTTATCTAATTCATTACATGTATATTTACATTCTTCAAATGTAGCACCTTCTATATCAAAATCACTACTATTAATTTTTATTCCTACTACAAAGTTTTTATCATATCCAACTTGCCTTCTAACTTCTTCATAAACTTCTACGATTATTCTAGCTCTGTTTTCTAAACTTCCACCATACTCATCGGTTCTTCTATTATAATAAGGACTTAAAAATTGACTTAATAAATAACCATGTGCCCCATGTATTTCTACGCCATCTAATCCTGCTTCTTTACAAATCTTTGCAGCACTTCCAAAAGCCTTTACAATAGTATTTATATCTTTTTTAGTCATTTCTACTGGTATTACTTTTGTATTTTTATTTTCTACAGCTGACGGACCCAATATAATTCTTTTTCCTATATTAAATGTAGTTTGTGAACCACCATATACTATTTGTTGTATATATTTTGCTCCATAACTATGTGCTATATATCCTAATTTTTTATAGTCTTCTATAAATGAATTATCATATATACCCATCATTTTAGGTGATGGTTGCTCTTCTTTTAAAATATAAGCATAACTCCCTATTATTGTGCCAACTCCCCCTTTTGCCAAGTCTTTGTAAATACTTATAATTTCATTATTTAAATGACCATCTTCATTTGCCATTTTTTCATAAGTAGCAGACCTAAAGAATCTATTTTTTAATGTTATTCCTGATAAATTACTCTCCTCAAACATCTTTTTCATAAAACTGTACCCCCTACTTCTATTTTAATATATGTAATTATATCATCTTCATTTAAACTTCTAAATTCATATTTTAATTTAAACAAAGATAAATTTGTAATTTATATGATATTTGTAATAAATTTCAAACTGAAAATTCTTAATTCTTTTCTTTTTATTGATTTTTAACATAAAGGTGGTAAAATACAATTGTCAGTATTCATTTTCATTTATGAAACTGAACAATATAAAAACTTAATAATTTATTTTTATCCAAATTATATCCGATTTTGGAATAAGAATGGGAGGATTTTTTATGGAAACATCATTTAAAAAAACAAAGTCAAAGAAGTCAAAACTTACAGTTAGACAAATGGCTATTGTAGGAATGCTATCAGGTATTTCTATATTCTTAGGGGTAACTAAATTAGGATTTATACCGTTACCTGCTATGAGTGCAACAATATTACACTTACCTGTAATAATAGGTGGAATTTTAGAAGGACCTCTTGTTGGTGGTTTAATTGGTCTTATTTTTGGACTTTTTAGCATGTTTCAAGCTATTACAACTCCAACATTAACATCTTTTATGTTCTTAAATCCTATAATTGCTTTATTACCTAGAATATTAATAGGTGTTGGTAGTTATTATATTTATAAAATAATTGCTTTAAAAAAGGATACTGTTAGAGTTAGTGTAACAGCTTTCTTAGGCTCAATTATTAATACTGTAGGTGTTTTAGGTCTTGGATACTTAATTTATGCAGATAAACTTTCTGCTGTTTGGAATCTTCCAAACAATAATGCAGCTGCAATAACTTGTTTAACTATAGCTACAACTAATGGTATTCCTGAAGCTTTAGTAGCAGCAGTTATAGTAACACCTATAATAATAGCAATGAAAAAAATAAGAAAATCTAAATAGTATATATGTGACATTGACATTTTGTTAATGTCACTTTGTTATATAATGAAACAAGCCGAAAATGTAATTACACTGATTTCAGTTGAAAAAACATAGTCAAACTATTGTACAAAAATGAACAATTGTCAATTTTTAATTGTCAACTGGTTCCAAATATAAATATAGCAATAAACTTTAAGATTAGTATTATTATTTGAGAAAGACATTACTTTAAATTTGAACTTGGAACCCTATAGTATATAATTTAAGAATTAATGAGGTGATTTTTATGAAAGAAATACAATTTACAGATATAGATAAAATTAAAGTTGGTCATGCACAAAATGTAGATGCAGCAACAGGATGTACTGTTATTTTATGTGAGGATGGTGCTACAGGTGGTGTTGCTGTAAGAGGAGGCGCTCCTGGAACTCGAGAAACTGATCTTTTAAATCCTACTGAAATGATAGAAAAAATACACGCCGTTGTTTTAGCCGGTGGAAGCGCTTTTGGATTAGATGCATCTTCTGGAGTTATGGAGTACTTGGAAAATAAAAATATCGGTTTTGATGTTGGTGTTGCAAAAATTCCTATAGTTTGCAGTGCTGTATTATTTGATTTAGTTATAGGCAATAGTAAGATTAGACCTGATAAATCTATGGGTTATGATGCTTGTAAATTTAGTGAAACTAATACTAAAGACTTAAATGGTAATATTGGTGCTGGATGTGGTGCTACTATTGGAAAAATCTTAGGACCTAAAAGTTCTATGAAGAGTGGACTTGGCTCCTATGCAATTCAAATAGGTGATTTAAAAATTGGAGCTATTGTTGCAGTAAATGCCTTAGGTGATGTTATAAACCCTTCAACTGGTGAAATTTTAGCCGGAGCATTAAATTATGATACACTTGAATTTTTAAACACAGAAAAAGTCTTAATAAATGAATATCAAAATAAAAGCAATAGATTTAATGGTAATACTACAATTGGATTAATTGCTACAAATGCAAAACTAAATAAAGCTGAGGCTAATAAAGTTGCCTCAATAGCACATAATGGCTTTGCAAAATCAATATATCCTGTTCATACTATGCATGATGGAGATACTATCTTTACAATGTGTACAAATTTAGTTGAAGCTGATGTTAGTACTGTTGGTATGCTTGCATCAAAAGTTATGGAAAATGCTATCATTCGTGCTGTAAATACTGCTGAAACTTTTAATAATACTATTTCTAGGAGTGATTTATTAAATAAATTGAATAAATAGTAGATATGAAAGAAAGCTCCATTTAACTGTAGCTTTCTTTCTTTATTTCATTCCACATTTTATAACTTAATGCCCCAATTAAAATAATAGTTGCTATTATTAAAAGAATACCATAAATAGATTTATTAAAGCTTACACCTAAATAACTATATAAAAAAGTCATAGGCATATTTACTATCATAACAATCAAAGTATACTTTATAAAATTTATTCCTGCTGATGCCGATAAAAAACATGCTACATCAGTTGGAGTGACTGGACAAACTATACCTAAAACTAAAAATTTATAATTATATTTTTCTACAATTGGTTTTAAATTTCCATACTTATCCTCTATCTTGCGTTTTATATCTGAATCCGCTAATAAACTGGCTAATACATAAATTATAATCTCACTTATAGTTATTCCTATTATAGATAAAACAAAACCCTTTAACGTTCCAAAACAAACTCCACCTAAAAACATACAAAACACACCTGGAATTAGAAGTAACATTCTTAAAGACCACAATGATACAAACATTATAGCTGCATATTTTTCATTATTTTCTAGAAAACCCTTTATTGTATCTAAATCTAAAGTTAATAAGCCCATGTATTTTAATACTAATATTACAATTGCCCATGCAATTGCTACTATAATAAATTTTTTTCTTTTCATTTTATCCTCCTTAAGTTTCCATTTCACAAATCTGTAAGCTGGCTAACAATTTTAAAATTATACACTAAATATATTATTACTTTTCCCTTTTATTCTTAAACTTATAAATTTTCAATTTTAAAGAATGATTTTTTTAATTAATTAGAATCCTAAATTTAAATTTGAAATTTATATTAAAAAAACAAAAGAGAAATTGAATATTCAATTTCTCTTTTGTTATATCTTATAATTTTTTAATCATCATCTTCATTTTTAGTCATATTTAAAGTTTCTGCAATTGCTGCAATACTTCCTAATGATTTTAATGACTCAACTGGCAATATTAATTTATTTGCAGGATTTTGAGATAATTCTTTTAATGCTTCTACTTGTTTTAATGCTATTACTGTAGCATTAGTTCCTGAATCAATTATTGCTTTATTCACTTTTGAAATTGCATCTGAATCTGCCTTAGCTATAATTTCTATGGCTTTTGCTTTACCTTCTGCTTCTAAAAGTTGAGATTCTCTAAGACCTTCTGCTCTTCTAATATTAGCTTCTTTTTCAGCTTCTGCTTGAAGAATTTTAGCACGTTTTTCTCCTTCTGCTTTTGATATTGCACTTTCTCTTTGACCTTCAGCAGTAAGAATTGTAGCTCTTTTATCTCTTTCAGCTCTCATTTGTTTTTCCATAGCATTTTGTATTTCTTCTGGTGGAACTATATTTTTTATTTCTACTGAAAGTATTTTTATTCCATATGCATCTGTTATATTATCAACAATATTCAATAATTTTGAGTTAATAGAATCTCTTCCTGCTAGAACTTCATCTAAACTCATATCTCCTATTATATTTCTCATATTAGTAATAGTTGAATACATTATACCTGATGTAAAGTTTTCAATATTATATACTGCATCTTTTGCATTTAATACTTGATAAAATATTACATTATCAACAGAAATTTTTACATTATCTTTTGTTATAACATTTTGTGGTGGTATATCTAATATTTGTTGTTTCATAGATATTTTCTTTCTTACAAAATCTGCAAATGGTATTGTTAAGTGCCAACCTGGTTCTAAAAGCTTGTAAAATTGACCAAATCTTTCTAAAACATAAACATATCCAGTGTTTACTACTTTAATAGTTGAAATTAATATAACTAATATCACTATTAATACTGCTATGGTTCCTATTAATGCCATTTTATTCATCACCCTTTCTAATTATTAGCTTATTACCTTCTATATTATCAACAATAAAGCTATCACCTTCTAATATAGGGTTTCCTATATTTTTTACATTCCAAAATATACCATTAACCTTCATTTGGCATTCCTTTTCAACATCTTCAGTTGCTATAAAACTTTTTCCTATATATTTACCAACTAATAATTTTTCTTCTGAAAATGTCTTTTTTATATACTTTCTTGATATTTTTACACCTATTGCTATAGAAATACTACCTATAATAACTGCTATAAGCAATTGCATCTCAAAGCTTACTGCAAATCCAAGTAAAAATGCTGGTATAAAACCTATAACCAACCATGAATAAGTAAAAGCACTACTTAAAATATCAATTAATACGACAATTACAATAAGTGCTAACCATATCCAATTCATAAACACTCCGCCTCTCTATAAACATTTTAATATAATTACTAATGTATCTAACATTAATAAAACTGTAATATAGAAAATTTAATATATATTGAAAAAATTTAGAAATTAATTCTATATCAATTGTATCAAAATAAACACCCATTGTATATATAAATGCCAATTATTAATACTCTTATAAATTTATTTACAAACATAAATTTATATTTTCATTTTGAATTAATTTTTATCTATTTCAATTTATAAGTAAAACATTATGTTTAGATTTTATATATAGTTTTATGGCTTCCCATTAATTTCAAAAATGTAAAATTAGTCTTAGAACTAAACCTATATAATACTATAAGTTTTAAACTTAATTTGAAACGTTACATATGTTATAATTAGTTTATTCAATTTTAGTTTTTGAAATTTGTTTAGAATTTTTGTATAACATTTTTCTATAAACATTATGCATCCATAGGAGGATTTTTTTATGAAAATGATTTTTTTTGATACTGAAACAACAGGAATAAGTCCTGGTAATATATGTGAATTGTCTTACATAATAGTTAATACTGATGTAAAGCCACAACAAACCTATGGCAAAAATTTCTTTTTTGCTGTTGAATATGTGGAACCTAGTGCTGAAGATGTTCATGGATTTTCAGCTGAGGATTTATATGAGCTAAGTGAAGGCAAATATTTCGAAGATCAATATGAAGAAATAGTTGAAGACTTCACAAGTGCTGATATTTTAATCGGTCATAATGTTAATTTTGATATAAAATTTATAACTCATGAATTTAGTTTTTGTGAATTAGATTACATTCCAAAAAATTCTTTTTGTACTATGAATTATTATAAAAATATTTGTAAATGCCCTAATGGCAGAGGTGGAATTAAAAATCCTAAACTTGAAGAGGTTGTCAGATTTTTAGGTCTTGACTCTACTACCATAAGAGCTAAAGCCAATGAGTTGTTTTCAGGTAGCGGCAATTACCATGATGCTAGATTTGATACTGCAGCAACTTATCTTGTAGTAACAGAAGGCATAAAAAAAGGATACATACCTAAAGGCTACTTTAGTAAAATAGTTTCTAAATAAATTTATAGTTTATTTAATATAAAAAATGGGGGGGATATTTTTATGATAGTTATAAAAAATGCTAATATCCACACTATGATGGATGTTAATTATGAAAATGGTACAGTTTTTATTGACAATGGAAAAATTGTTAATGTTGGGGAAAATTTAATTATACCATCTAATTCTACAGTTATAGATGCAAAAGGTGGTTTTTTAATGCCAGGCATAATAGATGCTCATTGTCATTTAGGTATGCTTGAAGATAGTATTGGTTTTGAAGGTGATGATGTAAATGAAGCTACTGATCCTTCAACACCACATTTAAGGGCTTTAGATGGAATAAACCCTAAAGATAAATGTTTTGATGAAGCACTTTTAGGTGGTATAACTACTGTTTCTACTGGTCCTGGAAGTGCAAATGTTATCGGTGGACAATTTGTTACAATGAAAACATTTGGTAAAACTTTAAATGAAATGGTTATAAATGAATGTTCTGCTATGAAGGTAGCTTTTGGTGAAAATCCTAAACGTGTATATTCTTCCTTTAAAAAATGTCCTTCTACACGTATGGGAACTGCTGCAATCCTTAGAGAAAATTTAATTAAAGCTAAAAATTATATTGAAAAGAAAAACAATGCTAAAAATGATCCTACAAAAATGCCTGAATTTGATATGAAGTTAGAAGCATTATCTAAGGTTATAAATAAAGAAATTCCTCTTAAGGCCCATGCTCATAGAGCTGATGATATTCTAACAGCTCTTAGAATTGCAAAGGAATTTAATTTAGATATATCTTTGGATCATTGTACTGAAGGTCATTTAATTGTGGATTCTTTAAAGGAAGAACATTTTAAAGGTGCTATTGTAGGCCCTACACTTTCTGATAGATCAAAAGTAGAACTTAAAAATCTAACCTTTAAAACTCCAGCTATATTAAATAATGCTGGTATAACTGTAGCACTTATGACAGACCACCCTGTAATACCTTTGCAATATCTTCCTATTTGTGCTGCCCTTGCATCTAGAGAAGGACTAAGTGAAGAAGATGCTCTAAAAGCTATAACTATAAATCCAGCTAAAATCTTGGATTTAGATAACAAAGTAGGTAGTATTGAACAAGGAAAAGATGCTGACATTTTAATATACAATGGTCATCCTTTTGATTTAAGAAATAAACTAAGCTTTATTATGGTAAATGGTAACATAGTAAAAAATGAGTTATAAATTTAAATACTTTTAATGTTATAAAATACCTATGTGCATGAATCTTTTTATAAGAATTTTGTATATAGGTATTTTTACATAATTATTGTTTTTTTATATTCTCATTGTATAATATAAGTTGTCCTAATTATATGTACAGGTGGTGAGCTATTGTCAAAAATAACTAAAAAAGCTAAAAATAGAAACTCAAAACCAGTAAAGAAAAAACGTAAAAAAGCTAAAAAGAAAAGTAAGCTTTTTAAAAATATTTTAAGTTCAATATTATTATTGTTTTTATCATTTACTATTTTTGTTGGTTCTTTTATTTTCTTTACAACAAATTTTAGACTTAAAGATATATATGCTGATGCCAACATAAAAATAAAAAATATTTCTAATGATACTTTTATGCAAAACATGCCTACTATTATTTATGATTGTAATAATAATATAATAGAAAAATTAGCTTATTATAATTATGAATACCTTCCTTATGATGAAATTAATCCTAAAATTTTTGATTCCTTTATTGCAATTGAAGATAAAAATTATTTTAATCATAATGGAATAGATAAGCTTTCCATAATTAGAGCTGGTATTGAATACATAAAAAATAAAGGTGTCATAACTCAAGGTGGTTCAACTATAACTCAACAATTAGTTAAAAATACACTTTTATCTCATGAGCAAACTTTTAAAAGAAAATTTGAAGAAATAATTATTTCATTGGAACTTGAGAAGAAATACTCTAAAAAACAAATTCTTGAATACTATGTGAATAACATTTATTTTGGAAATAATAGTTATGGAATAGAAACTGCTTCATTAAACTATTTTAATAAGAGCAGTAAAGACTTAACTTTAGGACAAATAGCTTTTTTAGTAGCTATACCTAATAATCCTACTATGTATGATCCATTAACTAAAATCCATAATACACTTAAAAGGCAAAAGTTAATTTTAAGTAAGATGTTAAAGTTAAATTTTATTTCTGAAAAACAATACATAGATGCTTGTAAAGAAAATGTAGAACTTAATACAAGAAAAAATAAAATTTACACTGAAGATAACTATATGATTTCATATGCCCTTGATTGTACTATCAAAGAACTTATGTTACTTAATGGTTTTAAATTTCAAACAAACTTTAAAACGTTAGATGAACGAACTAACTACTTTAATAAGTTTGATAAATTATATTCAGAATTTAACTCTAAAATCAGAAAAGGTGGCTACAACATCCACACATCTTTTGAAGTAAATAAACAACAATTGCTTCAAAGTACACTCGATAATTATTTACTTCCCTATAATGAATTAACTAATGATGGTATTCATAAAATTCAAGGTGCTGCAATAACAATAGAAAATAGTAGTGGTAATGTTATATCAATTGTTGGTGGTAGAAGTTCTGATTTAAATTTAAACTCATTTAATAGAGCTTATTTATCTTATAGACAGCCTGGTTCAACAATTAAACCATTAGTTGCGTATACTCCTGCATTTGAGAAAGGTTATACCCCTTCTAGCATTATGAATGATGAATATATTCCTAATGGTCCTAAAAATGCAGACTCAACTTATAGAGGTAATGTTACATTAGAATATGCTACTGAAATTTCACTTAATACTATTCCTTTTTCTCTAGTTAGAGATTTAGGTCCAGAAAATGTTGTTAATTATTTACATAAAATGAATTTTAAGTACTTGTATCCTAATGATATAAATCCTATAATTGCAGTTGGAGGATTTACAAAAGGTGTTACTCCAGAAGAAATGGCTGGTGCTTACTCAACATTAGCTCGTAATGGTGAATATATTAAAACATCTTGTGTAAATTTAATTGAAAGTAGTTCTGGACGTAAATTATATGAAAACAACCATATTGCTGAAGTTATATATACTCCTACTGCTACACAATATATGACTAATGTTCTAAAAGGAGTATTAAATAAACCTAACGGTACTGCTTATGGATATAGTTTAAGTTCTGTTCCATCAGCCGGTAAAACTGGCACAACAGATAATAATAAGGATTTATGGTTTTGTGGATATTCCCCTTACTATACAACTGTTATATATGTAGGTTCAGATATACCTGATACTCTAAATATAGAAGGAAATTTGCCTAGTAAAATGTGGAAAAATTATATGGATAAACTACATATTGGCTTACCATATAAAAATTTTAATTAAATTTAAATTTTGCCTATACTTTTCTATTTGAATAAAATAATATATAATAGAATATATTTTTTATCTTACACATATCTATAATTAAAACATTAAACTAATTTTATTAAATTAGACTTTAAGTAAAAATGTTTAATTAATATTCCTATAAGTAGATGAATTTATTCATCTGGAAGGAGGATTAACATGGGAAAAAGTAATACAAAAAAACAAACTAAAACGAAAAAGAAGAAAAAGAAAAGCTTTTGGAATAAGTTTTTTAAAGTTGTAGGCATATGTTTAGCTACACTTATACTTTTATCTGGTATATTTTTATTATTAAATTTCAAAAATATCCAAGCTTTCTATGACAATTCATTAAGTAAACTAAATGATATTTCTTATGAAACTTTTTTAAGTAGAATGCCTACTGTTGTTTATGATAAAGATGGTAAAGTACTTAGAGAATTTGCTCAACATGACTATGAATACTTAAATTACAAAGATATACCTAAAAATGTAGTAAATTCTTTTATAGCAATTGAGGATAATCGTTTTTGGGAACATAATGGAATTGATGTTAAGTCTTTAGCTAGAGCTAGCTTTGAACTTGTTAAAAATAGAGGTGAGATTACACAGGGTGGTTCTACAATAACTCAACAACTTGTAAAACTTACAGTATTATCTCTTGATCAGACTTTTAAAAGAAAATTTGAAGAAATAATAATTGCTGTTAATCTTGAGAAGAAGTACAGTAAGGAACAAATCATGGAGTTTTATCTAAATAATATCTATTTTGGTAATGGTAATTATGGAATAGAATCTGCATCTAGATACTACTTCAACAAACCTTGCAAAGATTTAACTTTAGGTGAAATTAGTTTTTTAACTGCTGTACCAAATAATCCAACTATGTATGATCCTTTAACAAAAAGTGATAATGTAGTTAAGCGTAAAAATTTAATTCTTGATAATATGTTAAGACTTAAATTTATTTCTCAATCAGAATACGATTCATCTAAAAACCAAAAAGTAACACTAAACATTAATAAAGATGAGTCTGTGTATGAAAATGAAGATTACAGTATATCTTATGCACTAGATTCTACTATAACTGAATTAATAAAGAATAGTGGTTTTGTATTGAGAACAGATTTTAAAAATGACACTGAAAGACAAAATTATTTTAATGAATATAATGACTTATATCAAAAGTTTAATGCTAGTGTAAGAAAAGGTGGATATAAAATATATACATCTTTAGATCCCGAAAAACAAAAATTACTTCAACAATCTGTTGATTCAAATCTTGCTGGATTTTATGAAACTGACATGGAAACGGGACTATACTCTATGCAAGGTGCAGCTGTTACTATAGATAACTCAACTGGTAATGTTGTTGCAATTGTTGGTGGACGTAATCAAGATGGAGTAGATAATACCTTCAATAGAGGTTATTTAGCTGTTAGACAACCAGGTTCTGCTATAAAACCATTAGTTGCATATACTCCTGCTTTTGAAAAAGGCTATAATGGAAATAGCATGATGGAAGATAAAGCTATTAATAATGGTCCTGCTAACTGGTATCCAGGCTATAAGGGCATGGTCAACTTAAGATATGCAACTGAAATATCAATAAATACAATTCCATTTAATCTTGTAAATGAAATAGGTGTTCCTGAATCATTAGCATATCTTCATAACATGAACTTTAAATATATAACACCTACAGATACAACTCCAATAGTTGCATTAGGAGGATTCACTAAAGGTGTTACTACTGAGGAAATGGCTGGTGCTTACTCTACCTTAGCAAGAAGTGGAAAATACATTGAAACTACTTGTATAGAAAAAATAGAAAACTACGAAAATGAAATATTATATAAAAATCTACATTCTGAGGTAGATGTCTATACTGCAACTGCTGCAGATGAAATGACTAATATTTTGGAAGGTGTTATATCTAAACCCCACGGAACTGGTTATGGGTTATCTTTAAGTAATAACATGCCTTCTGCTGGTAAAACCGGAACTACAGATGGTAATAAAGATGCTTGGTTCTGTGGATATACTCCTTATTATACAACTGCTATATATATTGGATATGATACACCTGTAGAATTATTAGATAGTTATACAAGCATACCTAAAACTATTTGGAAAGATTTTATGGAGCAAATACATTCTGGTTTACCAGTTAAACCTTTTTCACACAATGTATTATCTGAAGACTTTAATCAAACTCCAATAGAAAATACAAATAAGCAAGAAAATGATACAGAAAAAGACAAAGATAAGGATAAAGATAAAAACAAGGACAAGGACAAAGATAAGGATAAAGACAAAAATAATGGTAATGGAAATACTAATAATAGCGGTAACGGTAATGGAAATACTGGAACTACTCCAAATCCAAACCCAACACCAAATCCAAACCCAGACCCTAATCCAAAACCAGATCCTAACCCAAATCCAGATCCTAACCCAAATCCTAATCCAACACCGGATCCTGACCCAACACCAACACCGGATCCAACACCAACTCCTAATCCGACACCAACTCCAAAACCTTAATAAATTAAAAAAGATGATACACACAGTTGTACCATCTTTTTTAATTAGCTCTTTAATATATTAATGCCACTATTTATGTTATGCCATAAAAATTTTTTCAAATCTTAAATACTTATATAATATAGGGTTCCAAGTTCAAATTCAAAATAACAAATTTATCAATTGAAAAGCTTTTTTTTTCATCAAGAAACAGGAATTATTTAAATTAGTATTTCTTTAAAAATTGATTTAGAAAATCTTATTAATTTGTGTTTTATTTTCAAGACCTGAACCCAAGGACGGGTTCAGCCACTGCCTAGACAGGATATCGTGTGAACTAAATTTAGAAATATGTAATTCAAAATTCAATGTATATTTTTTATAAATCAAGGAAGTAATTCGCATTAATAATGGCATTTTATTAATGTGAATTGCTGACGAAGAGTTATGAAAAATAGACTAGAATTTAATTACATAGCTCTGAATTCAGTTCACTTATAGCCGTTTAGTCTTGGAAATAAAATGGCAAATTCATTAGAGTTTCTTTGAGATTTTTATGAATACCGTTTTAAATAATTACTGTTTCTTGGAATACTACTATTCTCATTTAATATTTTAAATAATAGATTTCTCAAATGCTACTACTAATCTTACAGTTTATTCTGATATCATTGTTGGAACCAATTAACAATTAGCAGTTAGCAATTAACAATGATGGTTGATATTAGTCACTTCGCTTTTAATATCTAAAAATAGAAGCACATAAAAACTAGCTTTTAGTAATCTTTAACTAATTTGCTTTGCAAATCATTATAAAAATTGATTCAAAAAACTGAGATTTAAGTTTTATCCTTCATTGTTAATTGTTATGTAACACTTTAATTTCTTCTTTCTCAATTAGAATAAGAATAAATTCATCTTTGAACTTGAATTCCTATATAATTTAAATTTCTATATAAAAAAAGTAGAAACTTAAAGTTTCTACTTTTTATTACACTTAAATATTAAGCAATATTTTCTTTATTTTTATTGTTATCATTTCTCTTCTTTAAGTAGAAGAATACTGGTAGTCCTATTAATGTTAATACTGAACCTACTATTGCATTTGTAAAGCTTGAAGTTAAGCAACTTATAACTATATATATACCTCCGAATATACCTACTAATGGTATTATTGGGAATAGTGGCACTTTATATTTTGCTTCCATTTTTCTTTTTCTTACTTTAAATACTCCGAATACTCCCATTACAAAGAATATCCATAGTACAAATACTATCATGTCAGTTAACGCTTGGAATGATCCTGTCGCAACGAATATTAAAGATATTGCACAAATTAATATTATAGAATTTATAGGAGTTCCAAATTTAGGGTTTATTTGTTCTAAAACTTTGCTTGCTGGTAATAATCTTTCTTTAGCCATAGCTACTGGCATTCTTGATCCAGCCATTAAGTTTCCATTTAAAGCTCCAAAAACTGAAACTAACATACCAAGTGATATTATTGTAGCACCTATTGATCCAAATAATACGTTTGCAGTGTCTGCTGCAACTGCATCTGAAGCTATAACTTCAGCCATCGGTAATGTTTTTATTATTCCAACACTGAATAATACGTATACAGCCATAACAATTGTTAATCCACCGATAATTGCTTTTGGTAAGTTTTTCTCTGGCTCTTTTATTTCACCAGCTAATGTACCTACACTTATCCAACCATCATATGCCCATAAACATCCTATTAGCGCTGCACCAAATCCACCTGTTGTAAATCCGCTAAATGATACACTTGAAAGTTCTCCACTTTTACCTTTTATGATACCAAATATTATAATTGCTGCTAATGGTAAAAGTTTACCTACTGTTGCTATAATTTGAACTTTTCCAACTAATTTAGTTGAAACCATATGTATTAATGCCATAAATATTATAAGACCTACTGCTAATAGCTTTCTTTGTATGTCGCTTAATCCACCCACTAATGGTGATGCAGTATCTGCTAAAACGATTGCACTTGCTGCTATAACTGCTGGAAAATATATAACAACTTGAACCCAACCATATAAAAATCCTACAAGATCCCCATATAATTCAGTTAAGTATGCATACAATCCACCTTCTCTTGGAATTGCTGACGCTATTTCTGCTACTGTTAATCCTGCACAAATAGTTATTATACCTGCAATAAGCCATGCTAATATTCCAAGTACTGGTGATCCAGCTTCTTTAAAAACTACAGATGCTTTGAAAAATACTCCTGATCCGATAACTACTCCTACAACTACAGAGATAGCTTCTTTTAAACCCATGCTTCTTTTGTTATCTTGTGACATTCCATTCTCTCCGTTTCTTATAAAATTTTATAATCTTTTTATAATTTAATTGCAATGTTATTGTACTCGAATTTTGTCGCTTTTGCAATAATATTTTTTTATTTTTGTTACTTTTTAAATTTTTTTGTAGTTTGATTAGTTATAATCTTCTCTTTTTAATGATTTTTATTCATTTTCTTCTATCTTTTGTTTGCTATTTTTAAATTATATTTTAATAATCGTAAAAATGAAATCGTATTCAAAATCCATTTTAAAATAATTTATTATAAAATTTCATAAAAATAAAAATAGATCATCACAAGCTATGACAATCTATTTTTACTATTAATTTTATATATTTCTATTTTAAGGTATTTTCACTTATCAATTATAGGGTTACAAGTTTAGAATTAAAATAGTATATTTATAAAATGCTACTACTAAAGTTATATGTTATTCCTATTTTTATATTGGAACCAAGTAAAAGTGAAGAGTGAAAAGTTATGGTAGTTATTACTCACTTTGTTCCTAATATCTAAAAATAGAAACACATAAAAACTAAGCTTTTATATTGTTTTCAAATAATTTGCTCTGCAAATTTAATAAAAAATTTTTTTTAAAATATAGATTAAAACTTAAAATTAAAATTCTCAACTGAAATATGAATAACTTAAAGTTTTAACTTGTATTCCTATATAGCTCTTGTCTCTAATTTTAAGAATTCTTTTTCTTCTTCATTTAAATATGGTGATAACTTTTCATAAGTCATTTTATGATAATCATTTACCCATTCTATTTCTTCTTTTGTTAGCATTTCTTTAACTATGCCATCTAAATCAAATGGACAAAATGTTATATTTTCAAATTTTAAAAATCTTCCGCCATACTCAGTAACTTCATCTTCTACTACAAATAATGTATTTTCTAATCTAATTCCATGTTTTCCTTCCTTATACACTCCTGGTTCATCTGTTACATTCATTCCAACTTCTAATTTTATATTTATAGGTACTCTAGATATTCCATGTGGTCCTTCATGAACATTTAGTAAATATCCAACCCCATGTCCTGTTCCACATTTATAATCTATTCCTTCATCCCATAATGGTTTCCTTGCTAATATATCTAAGTTGCATCCACAAGTTCCTTCTAAAAATTTAGCTTTTGACAATGCCAAATTAGATTTAACCACTAATGTAAAATCTCTTTTTTCTTCTTCTGTTAATTTTCCAAGAACAACAGTTCTTGTAATATCAGTTGTACCATCATAATATTGTCCACCAGAATCAAACAAGAAAAATCCCTCTGGTTTTAACTCACAATCGGTTTCTTCATTAGCACTATAATGCATCATTGCTGCATGCTCTTTATATCCCGCAATTGTATTAAAACTTGGTTCTATAAATAAATTATTTTTACTTCTAAATTCTGTTAACTTTTCTGATGCTGTTATTTCAGTAACTTTTTTTCCTGCTTTTACAGATTCCTTAAGCCATTTTATAAATTTCACTTCTGCAACACAATCTCTTATAGTACATTTTCTTGTGTTCTCCATCTCAACTGGATTTTTTATTCCTTTAAGCTTAGTAGTTATATTTAAAGATTCAATTTTATTTAATTGAGTCTTCATTGAACTTGTTATCATAACATTTGTCTTATTCGGATCATATAATACTACTTTATTTTTCTCAATTTCAGATACAACTTTACTAATTTCCTCATAAGTTCTTATAATTATATTTGACTTTTCTAATTCATCTTTAACATTATTAGATACTTTTTTATCATCAACAAACAAATACGCTTCATAAAGTGTAACAATTGCATATGAAATTACTACTGGATTAGCTTTTACATCTCTTCCTCTAATATTATAAAGCCATGCTATATCATCTAAGGATGATATTATAAAATAATCTGCATTTTTCTTTTTCATTTCTAACCTAACTGCTTCTAGCTTTTCTTCTCTAGATTTTCCAGCATATTTAATTTCATGAATAAAAATATCTGTACAAGGTATTTCTGGTCTATCTTTCCATATTTCATCTATTAAATCAAATTTTGTTTCAAAATTCAAATTTTTAGATGCAAACATTATTTTCATATTCTTATACATTGCTGTTGAAATTACTTCCCCGTTAAATCCAACCGTAGCATTTTCTTTTGCTATATCTTTTATCCATTCTTGATATGTTGGAACATTAGGTTGTCCCATTTTAAATAATTCTATCTCCGAATTTTTTAATTGATTTGCTGCTTGTATAAAATATCTACCATCAGTCCATAACCCTGCTTTTTCCATAGTAACTACCACAGTTCCTGCAGAACCAGTAAAACCTGAAATCCACTCACGACATTTGTAATGATCTGCTACATATTCACTTTGGTGAGAATCAAAACTTGGTATAATATAAATATCTATATTATGCTTTTTCATCACACTTCTTAATTCTTCTAATCTCTCATTTATTTTTTTCATAAAACCCCTCCTTATATAAGGTTCCAAGTTCAAGTTCAAAGTAATCTCTTTCTCAAATAATAATACTAATCTTACAGTTTATTTCTATATTTATATTCGGAACCAGTTGACAATTGAAAATTGACAATTGACAGTTATGGTTAATATTACTGATTTCATTCATAATATTTAAAATAGAAATACCTAAAAACTACGTTTTTATATTGTTTTCAATTAATTTGCTGTGCAAATTTAATAAAAAATCATTCTTTAAAATTGGAAATCCAATTTTTACATTCACTGTCCATTGTCAATTTCTAAAATATAGATTAATAATTAGCGTTAAAATTCTCAATTGAAACATGAATAACTTAAAGTTTTAACTTGGATTCCTATATAGAGTTACAAGTTTGAAGTTTAAATAATACATTTATCAATTGAAAAACTTTTTTATTTCATCAAGGAACAGGACTTATTTAAATAAGTATTTCTTTAAAAATTAATTTAGAAAATCTTATTAATTTGCGTTTTATTTTCAAGACCTGAACCCAAGGACGGGTTCAGCGACTGCCTAGATAGGATGTCGTGTGAACTAAATTTAGAAATATGTAATTCAAAATTCAATGTATATTTTTTATAAATCAAGGAAGTAATTCGCATTAATAATGGCATTTTATTAATGTGAATTGCTGACGAAGAGTTATGAAAAATAGACTAGAATTTAATTACATAGCTCTGAATTCAGTTCACTTATAGCCGTTTAGTCTTGGAAATAAAATGGCAAATTTATTAGAGTTTCTTTGAGATTTTTATGAATAACGTTTTAAATAAGTCCTGTTTCCTTTACTACCATTATTATCATTTAATATTTGAATAACTTAAAGTTTCAACTTGGAACCCTATATGAAACATTATAATATATATTTTACACAATTTTCTAAACATTTTAAAGGTTTTATTTTTATATTTTTTATTTATATAAAAGAAAATTTCAATATGTTGAAAATTACTTTTAAAACATATTGAAATAAATTCTATTTTTCATCATTTTCACATATTAAAAATTTATCTATCATTCTTTCTGCTAACTTTCTTTGAATATTGGCAGAGTAAATTAATATTAATACTGTTATAAATACTTTTCCGTAATCATCTGATTCCATATTATTTATATTATTTATCTTTTCCTCAATATTTTTTAAATTATCTTCAATTTCATTTTTTTTAATTTCATAAAAACTTTCATATAATTTACTTAACTTTTTCTTTTCATCTTCTTTTAAATTTTCATCTTCAAAATTAGCAATCATTGGATTAAATAACTTTTTTATATCTTGAATACTTAAACTTTGTTTTAAATTATATATTATACACATTAATATTATGTGCTCTTTTGTATATTTCTTTTTGTCAGGTGCCATTAAAAGTTTATCTTTTGCGTAATTATTAATCATGGTTTTAGTAAGTAATTTGTCTTCTTCAGTTCTTTTATTTTCACCTAAATTTTTATCAAATAATGTTATAATTTGATCCATATATAAATCAATATCTGGTATTTTAGATAACTCCATATAATCATCTAGTTTCATTTCATTTAAAGCACTTAAAATTTCATTTTTATTATACATACTTCCTCTCCTTATCATAACTCTACCATTTTTAACTTCTATTTCTAATAGCAAAAGAAATTTAAGAATGAATTTTTTTAAATGGTGGATAATATATTTATTCAAAATTAATCTTCTATAAACAATTCTTTTAAATTTTCAACTTAATTATCTAGTATATAGAGTTCTAAGTTCATATTTTAGTTTCTATATTTATCAAATAAAATATGAATAACTTAAGTTTTCAAATTAGAATCTTATAATATATTTTCTTTTTAAGTATATTGTCACATTATAGATTCATTATGTCAATATTTATATTGTATTTTGTGTTTTGATAAACTATATTATTAAATATTATTTTTTATGTTTATTTTAATTTCATTTGTGTTATAATATAAATATACTAAAACATAGTTTTTAAAACTACATTCAAATTTATTAGGAGGTATTTTAATGAATAAATATTTTCGCGAACCAGTAAGTGGTTTTACACATCTTTTTGGAGCTGTATTTTCTTTAATAGGATTAGTTTCACTAATCCATAGAGAGTTTATAAATAGAACGGGAATCTCTTCCTTAGTTGGAGTTATAATTTTTGGTTTAAGTTTAATATTTCTTTATACTGCAAGTACAATTTATCACTTAGTTGTTTCTTCTGATAAAGTTATAAAAGTGTTAAAGAAACTAGATCACTCTATGATTTTTATATTAATTGCTGGAACTTATACTCCAATATGTCTTATAGGTCTACAATCTTACTTAAAGTGGGGTTTACTTATATTTATTTGGACACTTTCTATAATAGGAATCATATTGAAAGTAAAATGGATAGATTGTCCTAAATGGGTTTCATCTGTTTTATATGTAAGTCTTGGTTGGATAGCAGTATTTATATTATCTCCTTTATCTAAAACAGTTGCTCCTGAAGTTATATATCTTCTAGTTTTAGGTGGAGTCTTATATACTATAGGTGCAGTTATATATTGCATAGAGAAAAAAGGTTCCAAAAGAACTTTCGGTGCTCATGAAATTTTTCATATATTCGTAATGCTTGGAAGTTTAGCTCACTATATGTGCATTTTTAAATATCTAATCTAATTTTAAATATAAATGTAAGGAAATCTCTGTACTTTCCTTGCATTTTTTCTTGTTTTTATGGATAATGATATTGATTATTATTTTAAAGAGAGGATTTTAAAAAATGAGTAATAGAAATAAAGGTATTTTATTTATAATTTTATCGGCATTTGGATTTGCCATGATGTCAACCTTCGTCAAGCTATCTGGAGATTTACCATCTTTTCAAAAAACTTTTTTCAGAAATTTAGTTTCATGTGTTATAGCCTTTTTCATGATAGTTTATCATAAGGAAAGTTTCTTTGGTAAAAAGGAAAATCGTAAAACATTACTATTAAGATCTGCCTTTGGAACCATAGGAATTATATTAAACTTTTATGCAATAGATCACTTAATACTTTCTGATGCCAATATGTTAAATAAACTTAGTCCATTTTTTGTAATAATATTTTGTGCTTTATTCTTAAAAGAGAAAATTAAAATCAATCAAATTTTAGCTGTTATAGTAGCCTTCATAGGTGCTCTATTTATAATAAAACCAGCCCTTAATATAGATATGGTTCCATATTTAATAGGTTTATGTTCAGCTATATTTGCAGCTGCTGCATATACTTTTGTAAGAATTTTAGGTGGAAAAGAAAAATATTATACTGTTGTTTTCTTCTTTTCATTTTTTTCAACAGTAGTTATATTGCCATTTTTCCTTCTTACATATAAACCTATGACACTTATACAATTTTCTTATCTAATTCTAGCAGGGGTGTTTGCAACTATTGGTCAATTTGGAATAACACTTGCTTATAAATATGCACCTGCTAAAGAAATATCAATTTTTGATTATTCTAATATAATTTTTTCAGCAATAATAAGCATGCTATTATTTAATCAAATACCAGATAAATTTAGTTTCTTAGGTTATATAATTATTTTTTCTGCATCATTTTACATGTTCCTATATAATAAAAAGCTAGATAAAGTTGTAAGAAAAAGCTAGGAATACATAAACTTCTTTAGTGGAATACTATTAAAAACAAGTTAAAAGTTATACCTCTTTCAATTAAGAAATTAATTTTTAACTTTCAAACTATAGGAGGTTTCTTATGGATAATAATAAGAGTAGAGTTAAAGAAGATTATAAAACTAGTGCAGAACTTAGAAAAATGTATCCAAAAGATGGTGGCGATGTTGGCATAATCAATGGTCATAAAATTTCAAATCCAAAAGGAAAAAAACATCAATAAAAAATGAGAAGACTAAAATCTTCTCATTTTACTATTTTACAGCAGCTATTACTGACATTTCTACTAATATTTCTTCTCTTGCCATTTTAGCTTCAACACAAGCTCTAGCTGGCTCAAATCCATCTATAACCCATGCATCCCAAATTTCATTCATTTCACTAAACATAGCCATATCTTTTACATATATTGTAGTTGAAAGTATGTGTTTTTTATCTGAGCCATATTTCTCTAATAACTCTTCAATTTTCTTTAAGACTCCTGCAGTCTGTTCCTTCATATTTCCTTCTCCTGAAGTTTGACCACATAAGTATATTGTGCCATTATTTATAACACAACGGCTCATTCTTCCAGTACCTTCAAATCTTTCAATTGTCATAGTCTAATTTCTCCTATCCTTGATAAAAATTTATTATTAATTATCTTGTAGTCAAATTATACTAGACATTTTATATTTTTTCAAATATCAGTGAATGAATTTACTGATGATGATGCTCTCCATGATGATTACACATCACTTGTCTGTCTTTTAAATTTCCTAATTTATATTCATTAATTACATCTTCAATATTTCCTGATGCTCCTCTTATAACTTCTAATCCTTTTAATTTTAAAGCATCATATGCACCTTTACCGATTCCACCTGTTATAACTACAGATACACCCTCTTTAACAAGAAGTTCAGAAAGTCCACCATGATTATGTTGTAGTTCTAAAGCAGATATCTCTTTACCTTCAACTACATTATTATTTTCTAATTCTACAATATAGAAACTTTCACTTCTTCCAAAATGTTGATTTATTACTTCTCCGTTCTTTGGCATAGCTATTTTCATTTTTCATACCTCCACAATATCTTTATTGACTTAATATTACCATAATACTATATGAATTTACCAAATTGCTTTAAGTTTGTATATTGGCATACGCCATTAACTTCTTCATGTTTTCTTTACCTTTCTCCGTTTTTTTCAATATACCTCCAATATAGTATTATAATTTAAGTTTAGAACCAATTAACAATGATGTTGGATATCCCCGGGGATTGAAATCCCCGCTACAATGTTTTATTTGTACTTCAAATAAAATTAATATAATATTTATCCATAAAAGTTCATTTTAGAGAATAAATTCCCCACCATAATGTTCTTACTAACCATAGTTTTAATAGTAACTATCACTATTACTTTTTTATATAGTTTTTAAATATCTCTTTGTGAACTGAAATACGCATAATTAATTTTTTGAACTTGTATTCCTATATAGGATTTGAAATTTAAAATAATCTTTTTACAAATTAAATAATTACTGTTTCCTTTACTACTACTATTCTCATTTATTATTTGAATAATTTCATTTTTCAGCTTGGAACCCTATAATATTATCTTAGAATCAATCAAATTTACTACTCCATTACTTTTAAATTTAATTTTTATTTTTTCATCTCTTTCTGTAGTTTCTATTATAAGAAGTTCCCCACTTTTTAATATTCCTTCTTTTTCATTTACACTAAACATTAATTCTTCTTTTGGAAGATAAAAACATTCAAAACTTACTCCCTTACTTTTTTTATTTATAGTTATTTCTTTAAATCTATTTAAATTAACTATACTCACATTCCCTTTTGCACCATTTTTCAGCATAAGATTGAAATCTCTTGCTTTCCCAAAGCTTTTTGTACTATCTTCTCCTGAAAAATTATGAACTTCAAATGGTTTTAACTTAATTTCATCATCTTCATTATGAGTAATAGCTAATTCATTATCTAATGACAATATATATCTATCAACACCTTCTAAATATGTAAATTCAGATTTTTCAACTTCAACAGTTGCAGAACTTAATCTAAATAAAAATTCTCTTTCATTATAATTTCCATCTTCAGGATATATATATATTTCATTAGTTTTTCCCCCACTCCAGTTAGAAACCTTTTGCATATCTTTCTTTATTAATTTCAAGTTCATATTTACACCCCATTTTCTATATTTTTAAATTGAAAAAAATGAACTCAAAATTTATTGAGTTCATTTTCTATTTTTAATTATAGTTTGCTATCATCTACATTTTTTAACCATTTATCAATTTCATCTATTATAGAACTAACGCAACCATCTTTAAATGGTGATTTAAGATTTGCACATTCTACAAGTTCTAAGAATGATTTTGTTCCACCAACACTACATAATCTTAAATAGTCACTCCATGCTTCTTCTCTGTTATCCATCATCTTTTTCCAGAATTGAAGTGCACATATTTGTGCTAATGTATAATCTATATAATAGAATGGCATTTGGAATATATGTCCTTGTTGGAACCACCATCCTCCTCTTTCAAGGAAATCACAATCTTCATAATTTTTGTGTGGTAGATATTGTCTTTCTAAATCTCTCCATGCATTTTTTCTTTCTTCTGGAGTAGCAGTTGGATTTTCATAAACATAATGTTGGAATGCATCTACTGTAATTCCATAAGGTATAAATTTAATAGCTGATCCTAAATGTATAAATTTATATTTATCAGCATCTTCTTTAAAGAATAAGTTCATCCAAGGCCATGTAAAGAATTCCATACTCATAGAATGTATTTCACAACTTTCAAATGTTGGGAAGTTGCATTCTGGAATTTCTATCCATCTTGATTGATATGCTTGGAAAGCATGACCTGCTTCATGTGTAAGCACATCTACATCACCTGATGTTCCATTAAAGTTTGAAAATATAAATGGTGCTTTATAGTTTGGAATATAATCGCAGTATCCACCGCCTCTTTTTCCTTTTTTAGTTACAAGGTCTAAAAGATTGCTATCAACCATAAAATTAAAGAATTCTTTAGTTTCTGGTGATAATTCTGAATACATCTTCATTCCATTATCTATTATCCATTGTGGCTCCCCTTTTGGTGTAGCATTTCCACTTAAAAATTCAAATTTTTCATCAAAACATCTTAATTTATCTAAATTTAATCTTTTTTCTTGTCTTTCATAAAGTTTATTTGCTACTGGCACAATATAATCTAAAACTTGTTTTCTAAAATTTGATACCATTTCAGGATTATAATCACTTCTCATCATTCTTACATAACCAAGTTCAACGTAGTTTTTATATCCTAATTTTTTAGCCATTTTATCTCTAACTTTAACAAGTTCATCATATATTCTATCAAATTCAGCTTCATTTTTTACAAAGAAATCATATTTAGCTTTAGTAGCTTCTTTTCTAACTTCTCTATCTTTATCTATAGTAAAAGGTGCAATTCCTGGAAGGTTTCTTTCTTCACCTTTAAACATAATCTTAGCTGAAGCTATTAATTTTGAATACTCTGTTACTAATTTATTTTCTATTTGCATATCTTCTATAATTTCTGGTGAAAAAGATTTTATTGAAAACTCTGCTAAGTTTAAAAATTGTTTTCCAAATTTTTCACTAAGTTGTTTCTTAAATTTAGAATCTACTAATGCTTTATAGAAATTAGAATTTAACTCTTCATATAATGGATCATATTCATCCCAATACTCTCTTTCCTTAGCATAAAATGGTTCATTTGTATCAATATCATGTCTTATATTTGAAATTATTCTCATACTCATTAAATCATTTCTAAGAGTATTTATGTTTTTCATATCTTCAATTTGTTCTTCTGCACTATTAGCATTTTTAAATTCTTCTATTAATGCAGTAAGATTATTTTTGTACTCTTCATAATTAGGTCTTTCATATTTGTAATCTTCAAATCTCATACTTTCTCCTCTTTTCCTTTATCTTTTAAAATAAATCTTATTTCAATCCCTCACTTATATACTAAAGTAAAATTTAAAATTTTCCAATATATTTATGAAATTTTTTTTATTTTTTTATTTTTCTAAATTATATTATTTTTTTATAATTATTTTTTCAAATATTTAACACTAATTATGTGAATCTTTAAAATTCACATATATATTTACTAAAAATTTCATAATCTATAAGGAAACAAGTTTAAACTTTAAGTTATTCATGTTTCAGTTGAGAATTTTATTTTTAAGTTTTAATCTATATTTTTTAAAATTGACAATGGACAATTGACAGTGGACAGTGAAGGTGAAAATTGGATTTCCAATTTTAAAGAATGATTTTTTATTAAATTTGCTAAGCAAATTAGTTGTAAACAATATAAAAACGTAGTTTTTAAGCATTTCTATTTTTAGATATTAAAAGCGAAGTGAGTGATATCAACTATAACTTTTCACTTTTCACTCTTAACTCTTACTTGGTTCCAAATATAAAAATAAAAATAAACTGTAAGCTTAATAATATCATTTGAGAAAGACATTACTTTAAATTTGAACTTGGAACCCTATATAAACATTGATTTTTCAATTTTTCTATTAAATAATATTTTTTAAGTTTACAAATAACATATTTTAAAATTTATTCATTAAAAGAATAATCTATAATAACTTTTAACTATATTTTATGTTAAGATGTTTTTAGATATTTATTTTGGGAGGTATATATTATGTATTTTGATAAACCTGGTATAGAGAATACAGAAAAAACTATAGAATTAGCAATAAAAATAGCTAAAGAAAGAAACATTAAAAATATAGTAGTTGCAACTAGTACTGGTGAGACTACTAAATATTTTAAAAATACAGATGACTTAAATATTGTTTGTGTAACACACGCTTATGGTTTTCAAGAAGGCGGAAAAATTGACATAACAGATGACGAAAGAAAAAATCTTATAAATAAAGGATTTAAAGTTTTAACTACAACTCATGCTTTAAGTGGTGCTGAAAGAGGACTTTCTAAAAAATTTGGTGGTATATCCCCTATAGAAATAATGGCTCATACTTTAAGAATGTTTGGTCAAGGAACTAAAGTTGCTGTAGAAATAGCTATCATGGCTTGTGACAGTGGATTAATTCCTTATATGGAACCAGTTATTTCTATAGGTGGTAGTAGCCGTGGTGCTGATACTGCTTTAATTTTAAGATCTGCTCATGCTAATAATATTTTAGACACAAAAATTGATGAAATAATTTGTAAACCTATTCTTTAGTCTGTTAATTATATATTTTTTCATTCTACAAATGTACGTAAAATAACTAGTATTGAACTTTGTTGTTTTACGTACATTTATATTTTATTTTTTTTATCATTCGTATTATTTTAAAGCATTTTGCATATTCAATGATTTTAAGTTTCATTTTCTTAATTTCAAGTTCTAAATTAATTACTTTTTTTCTTAAACTTGTTCATATGTTATAAATTTTTAATTTCACATTAATTCTTTACATTGGAATCAATAGAATCGCACTCAAAACATGTGATTATAACTATTAATTGTAAATTTTTAAAATCTACATCAAAAAATATTTTATAATTAAAGCTTATTTTACACATCTCTTTTTATTAAATAAAAAATGTTTTGTTTTACAACTTTAAAGCCTTAAAATACAATATTACTCGTTTGAAATTTCATTTTATATATTTTTCTTTTTATTTTTTATTGACATTGTTCGCAACATTGCATATATTATATATTAAATTTAATTTTAATTAAGGGGATGTTTTTTTATGAATACAGATTTAATTTATACAATACCAAAAGATTTACATACTAAAGAATATCTTAAAACATTGCTTATTAATCATCCTGAGATAAAATTCGTATCTCTTTTAGGAGTTGATTTACTTTTTAACGATATAGACGAAAAAATTCCTGTAAATTTATTTTTAGACGATTTAGATACATTTTTACATAGTACAGCTATAAAAACAGATGGTTCATCTGTTAATCTACCTGGAATAGCTACACTTAATAATGCTCAAGTTGATATTAAAGTTGATTTAGATTCAACTTGGTTTGTTGATTATAATAATGAACATATAGATACTATTACAAATAAACCTGTTGGAACATTAAAAATTCCGTCTTTTCTTTTCCACGAAGGAATTGCCGTTGATTCAAGAAGCATATTAAAAGAAACAATAGCTTATTTAAAAAGCGATTTACTTGAAAAATTCAAAGATTCTAAAGTGCTTAACTTTTATGGTATAAATTTTGAAGATATTTTAGATGTAGATGTGACTATGGCAACTGAATTAGAATTTTGGGTTAAAACTCCAAATGAACTTGCAGATATAGAAGAACTTTCTACATCACAAGTTTTAAAAGAACAATATTGGAAAAGAACTAAAGGTTCTGTTCGTACTGCCTTAGAGCAAACATTACTGGCTATGGAAAAATATAACCTTAAGCCTGAAATGGGACACAAAGAAGTTGGTGGAGTTAAAGCTCAACTTGATAATAGTGGAAATTTGACTCATATAATGGAACAACTTGAAATAGATTGGAAATATTCTGATGCAATAACTTGTTGTGACAATAATTTAATAGTTAGAAATTTAATAAAAGAAATTTTTAGACAAAATGGACTTGAAGTAACATTTATGGCAAAGCCTATTGATAATGTTGCTGGAAGTGGAAAGCATATTCATCTAGGTATAACTTTAAAATTAAGAAATGGTAAAAAAATAAATCTATTTCATAATGATGATGATTATATAAGTCCTTTAGGTTATGGAGCTTTAATGGGTGTATTGAAAAATTACGAAGTCATTAATCCTTTCATATCAAATTCAATAGATGCACTTAAAAGGTTAAAACCTGGCTTTGAAGCACCTGTTTGTACTTGTACATCACTTGGATTAAGTAGTGATCTTCCTTCAAGAAATAGAACAGTTCTTATAGCTCTTATACGTGAGGGAGATAATCCTTACAGTACACGATTTGAACTTAGATCGCCTTGTCCACACACTAATAGTTACTTAGCTACAACTGCATGTATACTTTCTATGCTTGATGGAATGACTTATGTTATCAAAAATAATAAATGTAGCGAAGAATTATTGAATGAAATTTCTAAAGACTATGAAAATCCTGCATCTTACTTAGAAAGAAATCGTAAATATAGAACAGAGTCTAATATATTTACTGATTATTCAACTATGGAACTTGAAAAATATTTTGGTATTTCGCCAAAAACAGTGCTAGAAAATTTAAATGCTTTTGATATGTATAGAGATAAATTAGAAGTTTTAAAATATGGTGATATTTTAACTAGCGCCATAATAAACAGTTATAAACTTGGTGTTCTTGATAGATATTTAAATGAACTTACAGGTAGAGTAATTCCACATTATACAAAAGATATTCGTTCGTTTAAAAAATTAACTCATGATGACTCGTGTGCATTTGACGTAGAAAATTGGAATAAAGTTCAAACATTAAAAGAATATTTAATGAAAGATAGCTATGATAATTTAAGTTTATTTTCAAAATTGAAAAATGCTATAAAGAATAATAATTTAGAAGATGTTTCTAATTTACAATTAGAACTTGACGAAAAAATGATTATTCTTAGAAAATTATATAACAAATATAAACAAAACATAATCTAAAAGAAAAAGTACATATAATTTATATGTACTTTTTCTATGATAAAATTTATATATATTTTCCACTTTCTTCATCTACAATTAATGTAACATCATCATGAAGTTGTAATATAGATGCTGGCAAATTAGGTGTGATACTTCCATAAACTGTTTCTCTTATTATCTCAGCCTTTTCTTCGCCACTTGCAATTAATATTATTTTTCTAGCACTCATTATAGTTTTCACACCCATACTAATAGCTTTAGTAGGTACATCTTCTAAACTATCAAAAAACCTTGAATTAGCTTTTATTGTATCGTCCTTAAGTTCTACTAAATGAGTATGTGCTTTAAACTCTTCACAAGGTTCATTAAAACCAATATGGCCATTTCTTCCAATTCCAAGCAATTGTAAATCTATTCCACCAGCTTCATGTATCTTTCTTTCATATTCCTCACATTCTTTTTCAACATCCTCAGCTAATCCATTTGGAATATTTATATTCTCTTCTTTTATATCTATGTAATTAAACAAATTATTTTTCATAAAATAATTATAACTATTTTTATTCATTGGATTTATACCATAGTATTCATCTAAATTAAAAGATTTTACATTTTCAAATGTTATTAAATCTTTATTAAAAATGTTTATTAGCTCTTCATATGTACCTATTGGTGTAGATCCTGTAGCAAATCCAATAACACTTTGCGGTTTTAAAAGCACTTGATCTCTTATAATTTTAGCAGCTTCAAAACTAATTTCCCTGTAATTTCTTAATTTTATAATATTCATTTTATCACCTCTGTTTTTAGGATTCCAAGTTCAAAGTTAAAATAACCTCTTTATCAAATTACAATTTTAAAGCTTTAGTTCATTCCATTATAATATTGGGACCAATTAACAATGATGGTGAATATCCCAGGGATTGAAATCCCAGCTACAATGTTTTATTTGTACTTCAAATAAAACTAATATACTATTTATTATAAAATGTTCAATTTGAAGAATGAATTCCCCATTACAATGTCTATTTAGTGGTTATAATTATGTTTTTCTATTTTTTTCAATTACTTTATTCTGCAAATTTCACATTCCATATCCACTATCAATTATTCATTGTGAATTTTTTAAAATAAATCAAAACTTAGAATTAAAATTATCAATTAATAAATTTGTAGACTAAACTATTAACTTGGAGTTCTATACTTTTTTAATATTTACATTATACTACATTTTTCTTATTTTTCTAAATTTTATTAACCAAACTTCATATATTTTAATAAACTAATTGTAACAATACTTTTATAATTTGGAGGTCTTGATATGATTTGTGCTTTTGGTGGATTAATTTTCATTTTCATAGGAATCATTTTTTGCTTATATCCTTCAAAAAAAGAAAGAACATTTGCTTATGATTCTTCAAATACTAATGATAAATTATCTTTTAAAAAAGAAAATTTTTATGGCAAATTTTTAATAATTCTAGGAGTTTTTTTGTTGTTGCTAGGTACACTTTTGTTTTATTTTATAGATAGTAGTATTTTTATGTATGTAGAATTCATAGTATTTATATCATCTGTAATATTATCTATCTTGTTTTGGGATAAGTATATTAAATTGTTAATTAAAAATTTGAATAATAAAAATAAATTTTAAATAAAGGAGTTGTTATAAATACAATGCTTTCTATAATTCTTTCATTATTTTCACTATTTGCTGGCATTCTCTTTATAATATACAGTCCTAGAAAACCTAGCTTACCTACTAAAAATGATTACTACGGAGAAGTCCAAAGATACCTTGGAAAGTATTTAATAACACTTGGAATATTTTTAGGTTTAATTGGTATCTTCTTTTATTTATTAAAAAATCCAAACTTCCTTATATATGAAATAATTTTAATAATTATTTCAATATATCTATTTCTTATTTCATTAAAATTACAAATAAATAAAAAATAAATTAAAGAAATTAAAAACAAGAGATAAACATAAAATTTCAATTAATTTTATTTCTATCTCTTGTTTTTATAAATATTGTTATTCTATTCCTCTAACAGAGTCTACTATGCTTTCTTTAAATAGTTTTCTAAGGCTAATAACGATGCTATTACACATAATTAATACAGTTCCAAATAAAGTTATTATTACAGTTGCATATGGCAAACTACATTGAATACCCCTTATTCCTTGTCTTTTTTATTTAAATATAAAATGCCCTTTAGTGATATTCCAACTAATTTTTCACTTTCATTTTTTTATAATTTTAAAAGCCATAAATCTTATAAATTTATGGCTTCTTTAAGTTATTTATTTATCATAGATTTTATTTTATCTACATATATGTTTTGGAAATTTTCATTTTCTCCTAGTCCTTTAAGATATGTATTAACTTTAAATCCTTCTTTTTCTAAGATTGATTTCCATGAATCCTCTTCATCTGATGCCATATCATTTTTTGCATGATCTCCTGCTACAAGCATTAATGGCATTAATGTTAATTCTTTTACTTCTTTTTCTTTTAAATCTTCAAGTACATCTTCTATTAATGGATATCCTTCAACAGATGCAAAGAATAATTTTTCTAGTCCCATTTTATGTGCTATATATTCAAATTGGAAATAAGCTGAATTAGCTCTATGTGCTGTTCCATGAGACATAAGAAGAACTGACTCATTGTTTGGAAGTTGAGATTTTAATGCTTCTACAGCTTTAAAATAGTCTTCATTATCATATAAAAGTGGAGTTCCAAGTTCTAATTTTTCAAAGTCCTCTTTATATACTTTAACTCCATCTCTTATTTTGTCATATTCTTCACCATATATTATGTGTAATGGTTGAACATATACTTCTTTAAAGCCTTCATCTTTTAATTTATCTAATGCTTCTTTAACTGTATCTATAGATAAATTATCCCTATTTTTTAATTTCTTTATTATCATATTTGAAGTAAATGCTCTTCTTACTTCAAAATCCTTAAATTCATTTCTTATTTTATTCTCTGTAGCTTCTATACAAGATTCTAATTGGCATTTAAAACTAGTACCAAAACTAACAACTAATATTGCTTTTTTCATTTCCCCAATCTCCTTTGTTTTTACTCTACATATTTTGTTGGTATAGCCTTAACTAAAATAAGTGCTAGTAATATATTAAATATTGCTGCTGCTGTTAATATTGGAATCATTGCAATTATTCCTGCTTTCATTTCTGCTGGTACAACAAATGATACAATATATGTTGATATTGGAGCATTTAATAATGTTCCTACAATTAATAAAACTATATCTGTAACTTTAGATTTTTTAGCTTTAAAATAATTATATATGTATCCAAAGACTAGCATTGTAACTGCCATATTAACTGCTATTACACTATGTACTGGTATAGTTAATGGAAACCCACTTGTTATAGCTGTTAAAAGATGTCCTATTGCTCCTATAATTGCCCCATACACTGGTCCTAACATCATTGCGCCTAAAAATCCTGGCATAGAATCAAATGCTATACTTCCTCCAAATATTTTAATATTTGCACCAATAAAACTTATTGCAATAAACATTGCCATCATTACTAACTTTTTAGTTTTGTTATCCTTCATCTAAAATTTCCTTCCTTCGTAACTGTGACTTTAACTACATCAATTTCAGAGGTTAAAACCTCCTCTACAGTAATTTAATAAACTGTACTCTAATCTTAAACTTCATTTTATAAATTATATATTCAAATAGTATTTAACTATATAATTTACTAATTCTTCTTCATTGTTAAACACAACTTTATAATTAGTTTTATTTCTACCTATTACTATAGACAAAATATTTCTTTCTTTTGCTGCTTCTAACTTTTCAATAGTTCCACCATTTACTCCACTATCTTTTAGTAGTATTGCTGAAACTTTAAACTCATCTATAAAGCTTAAATTAAGCTCCTTAGAAAAAGGTCCCTTCATTCCTATTATATCTTCTACTTTTACACCTTTTTCTTCACATTCTGTAATTACTTTTAGTGTTGGTAGTACTCTATGAATTATCCTATTTTCTAGATTTAAATTTAATATTTTATCTATATTTCTACTTCCTGTAGTATTTAAAATACAGCCTTCTATATTCTTTAATACATCATATAAAGCTTCATAATTTTCAACTTCTACTACATTTTCTAAATGAATATAATCTTCTACTATAGACTTTCTTTCAAATCTAATATAATTTATATTTAATTCACTACAAACTTCCATAGCATTTTTAGTAATTTCTAAAGCATATGGATGTGATGCATCTACAAGTGTATGAACATTATTCTTTTTTAAAGTTTCCTTTAATTCATCTTTCGTCAAAGGCTTTTCATTTAACGCTTTATACTTATAATTTTGAAGTAACTCTCCACCATAACTACTAGCTACAGACAAAAACAAATCATCAGTATACTTATTAAGCTTTTCTACTATAACCTTACCTTCACTTGTACCTAAAATAAGACCTATCACTTAAACCACCAACCCTTCATATTTGGAACCAGTTGACAATTGAAAATTGACAATTAACAGTTAGCAATTAACAATGATGGTGAATATCCCCGGGGATTGAAATCCCCGCTACAATGTTTTATTTGTGTTTCAAATAAAATTAATATAATATTTATCCATAAAAAGTTCATTTTGGAGAATAAATTCCCCATTATAATATTCTTACTAATCATAGTTTTAATAGTAACTATAACTATTACTTGGGATATTTTTTTATATAGTTTTTAACTAATTTGTTCTACAAATTATTATAAAGATTTATTTAAAAAACTGAGACTTCAGTTTTATCCTTCATTGTTAATTGTTAATTTTTGTACAATAGTTTAAATCTCCTATTTAAACGTGATATCCTCTTGGTGTTATGAATTTATCGCCTTTATAGAAACTGTTAGTGTTTCCGATTATTACTATAGACATCATATCTACTTTTTCATCAGTAAAGTTACCTAATTTATATAAGTTTACTTCTTGACCATCTCTTAATGCATGTTTTACTACTGCTATTGGAGTGTCCTCATTTCTATATTCTTTTATAATTTCTATAGCTTCTTTTAAATAATGAGGTCTACCATTACTTTTAGGATTATAAAGAGAAATTATAAAATCTCCTTCAGCTGCTAATTTTATTCTTTTCTTTATTAAATCATATGGAGTTAATAAATCACTTAAACTAATATTGCAGTTATCATGCATAAGTGGTGCTCCTATTATAGATGCAGCTGCACTTGAAGCTGTAACTCCTGGTATTATTTCAACTTCTACTTCATCTTTATTTTGAAGCTGCAAAATAAGTCCTGCCATTCCATATATTCCTGCATCTCCAGTACTTACAACTGCAACAGTTTTGTCTTTTGCAATTTCTAGTGCTTTTCTACATCTATCTTCTTCTCCACGCATACCAGTTGCAAAAACTTCCTTATTTTCTAGAAGTGGTTTTATCATTTCTAAATACTTTGTATATCCAACAACAACATCTACTTCTTCTATTACTTTTTTTGCTTTTAAAGTCATATAATCAAGTCCGCCTGGACCAATTCCTACTACATATAATTTTCCCATTATTTCTTCCTCCAAATTTTATAATTTTCCTATACATAAAGTCATTCCATTTAACTTTAGTTTATCTATAAGTATTTCTGCTCCACTTAATTCTACTGAAGGTTCACATACTGATCCTACACCAATAGTTTTTCGTACAAAATCGCTACCTTCATATTTATGTTCTACTTTTCTTATATCATCTATGGAAAATATATTTAAATCACAGCTTAATCTTTTTTGTAACCTTAATATAGCCTTTTCTTCTGCTTTTATTTCCACGGTTCCAATAACTTTTACACTTCTTATATCTAAGTTATATTTCTCTAAAACTTCAAATACAGTTTTCTCCATAGTATCTTCATCATAATCTTTTCTACATCCAATACCTAAAACTATATTTTTTCTTATAAGCTTTAATGTTTTTTTAGAAGTATTTAAATTAAGTTTATTTGTAACATACATTACTCCATCTACACCCTCTAAAGAATCTCTATATCCCTTAGGTATATCTAATTTATTATCTTCGTCATAAAAGGCAACTTTTTTTCCTTCTACTAAAAGTGCAGCAATGTCTTTGCAATCTTTTAAACTATCTATAATTAAGTTGTTTTCTTTTGCAAATAAATCTGGTGCTTTAATATTTAAGTTATCTGTAGCTGTGGTTATTATAGCTTCTGCTCTTAATGTTTCTGACACTAAAGCTGTTAGCTCATTAGCCCCACCTAAATGTCCACTTAAAAGACTTATTGCATACTTTGAAGAATTATCAACAACAACTACTGCTGGATCTTTATCCTTACTTTTTATAAAAGGAGCTATTCCTCTTACTGCTATTCCTGTAGAACTTATAAATATTACTGCCTCATAAGATGTCATTGCTTCTTTGCATACATTATTTAATCCTAAAGTTTTTACTTCAGATTTAAAATATATTTTTATATTCTCACTAAACTCTTGTAATTTTTCTTTTAATACTAAAGAATTACTATCGCCATTTTTTGTTACACTAATTATTGCTATTTTCATCTTTTGCCACTCTATATTCATGTGAAAAGCTCTTGTCATAAAGTAAACTTTTCTCATAATCGCAATCTATGAAATCTCCAACTAAAATTTGTGCTGTTTTTGTTATGTTAGCTTCTTTTACTTTTTCTGCTATGTCATCTAAAGTTCCAATAACATATTTTTGGTCACCCCAAGTAGCTCTTTGTATAACTGCTACAGGCACATTTCTTCCGTATCCTTTTCTTAACTTGCTAACTACTTTATCAATCATTCCAACGGATAAGAATAATGCCATTGATGCTCCTATGCCTGCAAGTCTTTCTAAATCTTCTTTTTCTGGAACTGGAGTTCTTCCTTCCATTCTTGTAAGTATTACTGTTTGTGAAACACTTGGAAGTGTAAATTCTTTTTTTATAGCTGCTGCAGCTGCTGTAAATGAACTTACTCCTGGAATTACTTCATAACCTATATTTAATTTATCAAGTTCATCCATTTGTTCTTTTATAGCTCCATATATAGCAGGATCTCCTGTATGTAATCTAACTATTTTTTTTCCTTCTGAATGAGACTTCTTTATAACCTCAATAACTTCATCTAGTGTCATTGATGCTGAATTATGTATTTCAACATTTTCTTTGCAATATTCAAAATGCTCTTTGCTTACAAGTGAACCTGCAAATATTATAACGTCTGCTTGTTCTAAAACTTTTCTACCTTTTACTGTAATTAAATCTGGATCTCCAGGACCTGCACCTATAAAATAAATATTATTTTCCATAACTTTGTTACCTCCAAATTGTTTAACTAAGTCTTTAGTTAACTTTTCTCATTTAAATAATAATTCTAATATATAATCTACACTTTCAATGAAATAATTTATTTATTAAAATTCACTGTTTCTATGTGCTATTATAAGTGACATATAGTCTTTATTTGCAAGAATTTCTTCTCTAGTTGATAATATCTTTTCGCCTTCTCTATATGCTCTTTGTACACATACATAATCAAATTTATTTTCGTCTAAGTAGTTTAATACTTTTTCTTCTTGATTATAGAATTTCATTATAACTATGTACTTTTCATCTTTTATTGCATCTAATCTACATCCTGGAACTATAAGTAGTGGTTCATCACCTATTACAAGTATTTTATCTGCTACAGATGCACTAGCACAGAAAGATGTTATTCCTGGTACTGTTTCTGTTTTATAGTTTTGTTCTTTAATATATTTTAATAGATATATATATGTACTATATACAAATGCATCTCCTATAGTTAAAAATGCAACATCTTTACCATCATGTAAATATCCTTCTATTGTTTTAAATGCATCAAAAACTTTTTCTTCTTTATCTGGTTTTCCCATTGGAAAGTGACTTATAATTACTTCTTGATCTTCTCTTATAAAATTTTTGCAAGTTTCATAAGCTATACTCACTCCACCATTCATAGCACTTGGTGCTATAATAACATCACATTTCTCTATAGTTTTAACAGCTTTTAATGTTAAAAGTTCTTCTCCACCTGGTCCTACACCTATTCCATATAAAGTTCCTAAATTATTCATACTTTTCCTCCAAATTATCTGTTTTATCTCTTTTTTAATTATTGTATTTTCTCTGCTGTAATAATAAATATTGGATTTGCTGCTATAAGCATCATAGATTTTCCTTTAGTTTTTGATACTGCTACTTGGCATACATCTATTTTATAACCTAAGCTTTTTAATGTTTCTATAGCATTATATAAGTTTCCTATAGTTATAAATGTTAATATGATTTTTCCATTAAGCTTTAGCATCTTTCCATATTCTTCTATAATTTCATTTATATTTCCGCCGCTTCCCCCTATGAAAATTCCATCAAAAGTTCCGCTTACATCTTCTAATGCTTCTAATGCTTCTTTTTCAATTAATGTCATATTGTTAACATTAAATTTTTCCATATTTTTTTTAGTTGTGTCTATTGCATCTTCATCCATTTCAATAGATACAACTTCACCGTTTGTACAAATTTTACTCATCTGTATTGATATAGAACCAGTTCCTGCTCCAACATCTAATACTCTTGAGTTTTCATCTATTTCCATTTTACTTATACTTAAAACTCTTACTTCTTCTTTTGTCATAGGACAATTACCACGAATAAATTCTTCATCTTTTATAAATCTCATTTTTTCACCACTCTTCTTATATTTTACTTTTCTAAATTTCTACATATATTACTGCAATTCCACTAAATTCTCTATCTTTAAGCTCTTCTGGTGTTCCCTTTGTTATAACTTCATCAGGATAAGATAAGTTTTCTCCTACATAAACAGTACATTCTAAATTGTTATCATATAATAATTTACAAAGATTACTTGGAGAGTTGTTTTTATCTGTTAGAAACACTCCACTTTGCCCTCTTTTTATAGTATCTAAAAATTCTTCTTCTCTTCCATGTAAACTTCCTAAATGAATTCCATTCCAAATTTTACAAAGCTTACTCATAAAATATTGAAAAGAACTTATTCCTGGTATTACCTCTATATTGCCAGTAAAATTTTTCTTTATATAATTTGTAATTCCATAAAAACATGGATCTCCTGAAGCTATTATTGATATTTCTTTATTCTTATTTTTTTCTATATAATCTAAAATAGAAGTTAAACTATTTAAAGGTAATTTTTCTCCATGTATATGTTCTATACTTTCAATTGCTCTATTAAATCCTAAAATTATCTCGCTATTTTCCATAGTTTTTTTTGCTATAGGCAATATATAATCACTATGTCCTGGACCTAATCCTACAATATAAACCATACCTTACCTTCTTTCCTCTATAGAGCTAAATAATATCCCTCTTTTCATTGAATACATAATTGCATCAACTTCTAATTCACCATAAGTGAATATTTTCATTCGCTCTATAACTTTTCTTCCTATATTTTCATATAATTCTTCAAAACCATCACCTAAAAGTTCCACAGCTCCTTCAGTAGTTTTTTCACTGTAAACTTTTCTAACAAGTTCTGTGTCATATCCCATAAGTGCAAGTTCTAAGGCTAATGTTTCAAGTCTAACATCACAAACTCTACTATGTGTATTAAATGCACCACTAGCTACTTTACAAAGTTTACCTATGTGTCCTACTATAGTTACTTTTTTTATTTTTTTAGAAACTACACATTCCAGTGCCTTACCTACAAAGTTTGATATAATCACCATATCTTTTGTAGGTAAGTTATATTTTTTAGCAAAGTCTTCACCCATATTTCCAAATAATAATATAAGTTCTTTGCTACCACTTTCAACTTTTTGATTAATCTCAAGTTTTACTGATTCTATAAGCGCTTCTTCTGACATTGGCATAACTATTCCAGTAGTTCCCAAAACTGATATTCCACCAACAATATTAAGTCTTGGATTAAAAGTTTTTTTGGCTATCTCTTCACCATTAGGTATAAATATAGTTATTTCAACACCACAATTTTCTTTAAGTACTCTTTTAACTTGACTTTCTATCATTGCTCTTGGAACAGGATTTATAGCTGGTTCTCCTTTTTTTATGTAAAGACCTTCTCCCATTACAGTTCCTACGCCTTTTCCACCTTTTAAAGTATAACCATTTTCTTTTTTAGTAGCCCTTGCAAAAATTTTTATTCCATTTGTTATATCTATGTCATCGCCACCATCTTTAATTACAGAGCATTCTACATAATCTTCACCAAATACTACATCATGTATTTCCAAATTTAAATCAATGCCTTTTGGTGTTTCTATACCTATACTTTTTAATGGTGTTTTATGTTCATCATATAACATTATTGTAGCTGCTTTTGCTGCTGCTGTTGCACAAGATCCTGTAGTATATCCACATCTTAATTTTTTTCCGTTTGCTTCTACATATAAATCTAACATTTTTTATCTTTGTACCATCATATACATAATCGCATTCATTATTGCAGCAGCTACAGTACTTCCACCTTTTCTTCCTCTTATTGTTATCATTGGTATATCATACTTTTCTAAAAGTTCTTTACTTTCTTTAGCTCCTACAAATCCTACTGGTGCTCCTACTACAAACTTAGGTTTAGCTTTTCCTTCTTCTACAAGTTCTAAAAGTCTATAGATTGCAGTTGGTGCATTTCCAAACACGAAAAATTCTACGCCTTCTTCTACAGCTTTTTCAACACCAGCCATAGATCTTGTTATAGCTCTTTCTTTAGCTTCTTTTGCAACGTCTTCTCTAGCAACAAAACATTGAACGTCACATCCTAATTTTTTTAATGAAGGCTTGCTTATTCCTGAAAGAGCCATGTTAGTGTCTGTATATATTGTTACACCTTTTTTTAATATTTCTTTAGCTTTTTCTATAGCATCTTCACTAAAATGTATTATGTTTTGGTAATCAAAATCTGCTGTTGTATGTATAACTCTTTTTACTACTTTTAACTCCGCCTCATCAAAATTATGTGGAGCCATTTCACTTTCAATTATTTCTAAACTTTTTTCTTCTATTCCCATAGGGCTTTTTACATAATCAATCATTTTTTATTCTCCCTTTGTATGAAATTATTTCGTATAATTCTTATTAACTAATTATTATTATCCATTAAAAAATTCAAAAATGCAATATTAGAAAAGAAATGTATATGACAATATCCACCTAATGTGTTATTTTTTTTATATCCACATTTCCACTCTTTGATTGTTCCATTATAAGTTTCTTTTTTAATGTTATATATTGTATTTTCATTAAGTTCAACTTTAGATTTATGAAATTCATGTCCATTAATGTTTCCATTAATTTTATCTATATAATTTGTACAATATCCAAAATTCTGAAGTCTTTTAGTCATTATACTTTTTCCATTAAAAAATCCTACCATTTCACAAATGTTACCATTTAAATCTTCTATGCCCTCTGTAAGATACATAAGCCCTCCACATTCAGCATAGCATTTTAAGCCATTATCTAATGCATTCTTTATGGATAACCTCATACTTTCATTACTTGAAAGTTCTTTTGCAAAAACTTCTGGATATCCACCACCTAAATATAGAAAATCTATATTTTCTGGTAATTCTTTGTCTTTTAATGGACTAAAGTAAATAATTTCTCCAATTTCAGATAGAAGTTCTAAGTTTTCTTTATAATAGAAACTAAAGGCCTCATCTTTTGCAATAGCAATTTTCATACTTCTATTTTCTATATGAAATTTATCCTCATATTTAGCAGTTTCTTTAAAATCACTTATTAATTCATCTATATCTATATTTTCTAATATATGATTACTACATTTTTCTATTTTAAAATCTATATCATTAATTTCACTGCACTGTACTAAACCTAAATGTCTAGATTCTAAAGATAATTCCTCATCTTTTGGTATATATCCATAAACTTTAATATGACAATTTTTTTCTATAATTTCTTTTAAAAGATTATAATATGCTGGTGATATGTTATTTAAAATTACACCTTTTATATTAGTTTTTTTTACAAAATCATCTTTATAATTTAATATTCCTTGAATTTCAGCTGCTAATGTTGCACTTTGTGCTTTAGGACTTAATATTAAAATAATTGGTAAATCTAATACTTCAGCTACATGTGCTGTTGAGTACTTACTATCAATTCCTTTACCATCAAAAATTCCCATAACGCCTTCAACAACTGCAACATCTCCATATCCCCTTGAAAATGCAGATTTTACTCCCTGTTCACCCATTAAGAATAAATCTAGATTTCTACTAGATTTTTTAGTAATATGTGAATGGAATGCTGGGTCTATGTAATCTGGTCCAACCTTATATCCTTGGACATCGTACCCTTTTTTCATTAATGCTTTCATTATTCCAAGAGTAGTGGTGGTTTTTCCGCCACCACTACAATTAGATGATATAACTATACCTTTCATATCTTCACTCTCTAATTTTCATTTAGCCATTCTGATGCTTGTAATGCATAGTATGTTATTATTAATTTTGCTCCAGCTCTTTTTATAGATGTTAACATCTCAAGCGCTGCTGCTCTTTCATCTAATAAGCCATTTTCACTAGCACATTTTATCATTGCATATTCACCACTTACATTGTAAGCTGCTATTGGAATATTAAACATATCATATGCTGCTTTAACTACATCTAAATATATCATTGCTGGTTTTACCATTATAATATCAGCACCTTCAACAATGTCTGCTTCTATTTCTCTTAATGCTTCACGACCATTTGCTGGATCCATTTGATAAGTTTTTCTATCGCCAAATTGTGGAGCTGAATTAGCTGCTGCTCTAAATGGACCATACATAGCTGAACAATACTTAGCACTATATGCCATTATTGAAACATAATCATATCCATTTTCATCTAAAATATCTCTTATTGCCCCAATTCTTCCATCCATCATATCTGAAGGAGCAACCATGTCAGCACCTGCTTTTGCATGTGATAATGCAATTCTAGCTATTACTTCTACTGACTTATCATTAACAACTCTTTCACCTTCTATAATTCCACAATGTCCATGACTAGTATATTGACACATACAAACATCTGTTATTACAAATAAATTTTTATCTAATTCTTTTATTTTTCTAACAGCTTTTTGAACTATACCATTTTCTTCAAAAGCAGAAGTTCCAACTTCATCTTTATGATCTGGTAATCCAAACACTATAACCCCTCTTACTTTTGCTTTTTTTACATCTTCTATAACTTCTGGTAATCTATCTAATGACCAGTGATAGTTTCCCTTTAAAGATGATATTTCCTCTTTTATATTTTCTCCCTCAACAACAAAAATAGGGAATATAAAATCATTTGTATTTAATATAGTTTCTCTCACCATTGATCTTATTGCATCATTTTCTCTTAGTCTTCTTAATCCTGTTAACATAAAAAACACCCCTTATAAATCTTTCTTACTTCTTAAGTTTTTCATCTATTCATCATTAAAGCTTCAACTTATTTGCATTATTACATTTGCAACCAATTAACAATAATAGTGAATATCATTCACTCCGTTTTTAATATTTAAAATAGAAATACCTAAAAATTATCTTTTTAACTAATTTGCTATATAAATTTAAAATAACAAACTTATCAATTCAAAACTTCAATTCAAAACTTTTTTCATCAAGGAGCAGGAATTATTTAAATAAGTATTTCTTTAAAAATTGATTTAGAAAATCTTATTAATTTGTGTTTTATTTTCAGGACCTGAACCCAAGGACGGGTTCAGCGACTGCCTAGACAGGACGTCGATTCAGCCGTTTAGTCCTGTAAATAAAATATCAAATTTATTAGAGTTTCTTTGAAATTTTTATGAATAACGTTTTAAATAATTCCTACTCCTTGTAATAACATTATTCTCATTTTATATTTTAATTATATAATTCAATAAGTTTATTTATTAAGCCTTCGTTGCTACTTTCATCACATACTATATGATCTATTTGATTTTCATTAAGTTTTATAGACGTTATTGGCCCTATAGATACCACTGTTTTCTTTTTTATATCCTCTACACTAGTTAGCTTTATCATATTTTCTACTGTACTTGGGCTAGTAAATATTACCGCATCACACTCTGAAAATCTATTTACACCTAAGTTGTCACCAACTTCTGGTTCATATATATGACATTCATCAACTATACATCCCTTATCTTCTAAAGCTTCTACTAAAAAGTTTCTTGCTTTTTTAGATCTTGGAAGAAGTATCTTATCATTTGGTTTTATGATATCCTTCATTTGTTCAAATAGTTTTTCAGCTACATATTCTTTAGCACATAACACAGGAATTACACCATACTGTCTTACTTTTTTATCACTTGCTGGTCCTATTGTAACAAACTTAGCTTTTATATTTCTTATATCAATTTCTTTTTCTATTAAATGTTCAAAGAATACCTTTGCTGCATTTGCACTTGTTATAACTATGTAATCATAATGTGGTAATTTTTCTACATATTGATCTAAATTCTCTCCAGTTGGCTTTATCTTTATAGAATTTATTTCTGTAACTTCAGCACCTAAGTCAACAAGTTTTGCTCTTATTTCTTTGCTTTGTTCTTTCGTTCTTGTTACACAAATATTTTTGCCAAATAAAGGTTTATTTTCAAACCAATTTAACTTATCATTGAACTTAACAACATCACCAACAACTATTATACTAGGATTAGAAAGTCCACCTTCTATAGCTTTTTCCTTTATATCCTTTAATGTTCCAATTGCTTTTTTTTGCTTTGATGTTGTTCCCCTCATAACTACTCCACAAGGTGTAGTCTCATCCATTCCATTTTCAATTAAGCTTTTAGTTATTAATTCTAACTTTTCAAAACCCATCATAAAAATTAAAGTTCCTTTTAGCTTGGATATAACTGAAAAGTCTAAGTCCATATTATCTTTGCTTTTTGCTGTAAAAATATGAAATCCTCTTGCAATTCCTCTATGCGTTACTGGAATTCCACCATAATTTAAAACTGATATAGGTGATGTTACCCCTGGTACAACTTCAAATTCTATGTTTTCCTCTAATAAAGAAAGTGCTTCTTCTCCACCTCTTCCAAAAACATATGGATCTCCACCTTTTACTCTTCCAACAATATGTCCTTCTTTTGCAAGTTTAACTAGCATATTGTTTATTTCTTCTTGACTCTTATAATGACATCCTGGCTCTTTTCCACAATAATAAATTTCAGCATTGCTATTTACATATTGTAAAAAACTTTCTCCACAAAGTCTGTCATACATTATAGCTGTACAATTTTTAAGCACATTTACAGCTCTTAACGTTATAAGTTCTTCATGTCCTGGACCTGCACCAATTAAATATACTTTGCTCATATAAACTTCCTCCTATGAATTTAATATTAAAGAGGCAAGTTCCTCTCCTAATTTTATATTATCTTCTACTTTCCCATTAACTTCTTTTTTTACAAGTTTCCCATTTACTTCATATATTCCAATGATATTCATATTATCATCTTTTATTTCAGCATATGCACCTATTGTTGAATGACAATCACCCTTTAATGCTTTCATAAAACTTCTTTCAGCATCTACACATATTCTAGTTCTTTCATCATTTAATGATGTAAATACTTCTTTGTTTTTAAGTGTTTCATGAACCTCTATTCCTAATGCACCTTGTGCTATAGCTGGAACTATTTCTCTAACATCAAAATAGTTAGTTATTATGCATTCCATGCCAAGTCTTTTTAATCCAGCTGCTGCTAATATAATTCCATCTAAATTTTCTTTCTCTATTTTATCAAGTCTTGTTTGAACATTTCCTCTTATTGGAACAATTTCTAAATCAGGTCTTAATGCCTTCAATTGAGTAGCTCTTCTTCTACTACTTGTTCCTATTTTAGCTCCATTTTTTAACTCATTAAACTTAACTCCATTTAATGAAACAAATGCATCTCTAACATCTTCACGTATTGGACTTGCTGCTATTATAAACCCTTCTGGCAATTCATAAGGCATATCTTTCATACTATGCACAGCTGCATCCGCTTTTCCTTCAAGCATTAGAACTTCAAGCTCTTTTATAAAAAGTCCCTTGCCCCCTATTTTATCAAGTGTTACATCTAATCTTTTATCTCCTAAAGTATCTGTTAATACTTTTTCACACTTTACATTATGAGTTTTCTCTACAAGTTCCATTACATACTCTGTTTGAACTTGTGCTAATTTACTTTTTCTAGTTGCTATCTTCAAGGCTAAGACCTCCATAAAATAATTTTAAAATTTTTTCTCCATATCCTTTATTAAAAAAGTATAAAAAATCTTTTGTGCTTATAAAATTCATGACTTCTATTTTTTTCTTCATATCATCTATTGAATTTCGTACTTTCAAAGAAAACTCTACATAATCATCATATTTCATTAAACTCTCGCTCATAATATCTCTTACAAAAACAGATGTTTTTGGACTTTTCCCTTTAGTATGAAGTGCAAATACTATATTTTTGCTTTCTCCCATCGTTGGAGTTATACAAAGACTTTTCTCTACTTCCGTAGTATCTATATAGATTTTATAAGTTTTTTCACAATGATTCCTTATTGTATCGTTTAAGTTTTTATCACTGGTAGCAATAACTACTATATGACATTGATTTATCAAACTTTCACTATACATTTCACTAGATAGTGAAAGTCTTTCATATTCTAATAAACTTTTAAATTCACTGCAAAATTCTTGTGATATTACTTTTACACATGCACCTTTATTTAGGAAAGACTTAGACTTTATAAAACCCGCCTTTCCTCCACCTATAATAAGTACTTTTAACTTATTTGATTTTACTGATATAAAGCTCAATTCATCATTCATACAAAACACCTTTTATTACATTTTTATGCTTTTTAGTGCATCTATTAATTTTAAGTTTAAATTTTCATCTTTTATAGCGACTCTTATAAATTTATTATCTAAACCTTTATAATTATCACATTTTCTAATTATTATTTCTTGTTCTTTTAATTTTTCATATAATTCATTACAATTAATATCTCTAAGTTTAATAAGTATATAGTTTCCATATGTATTATATACTTTATCTATAAATTTAATATTTTTTAATTCATTAAGCATCATCTCTCTCTGAACTCTTATCCAATTTATAGATTGTTTTATGTATTCTATGTCTTTTAATGAATACTTTACAGCCACTTCTGCAAAGCAATTTACATTCCAAGGATTTTGCATTAAATTAAAATAATCAATGATTTTTTCATTTTTTGTTATTCCAAATCCAAATCTTACTCCTGGAAGCCCATAAAATTTTGTTATTGCTCTTACTATGAATAAACAATTATAATCATTAACAAGATCTATAAAGCTATTATTTATATCCAGTGTAAACTCAATAAATGCTTCATCTATTAAAATAATTTTTTTATTTTCTTCACAATAATCTAATATAGCTTTAAATTTTTCTTTATCAATTTTACATCCATTAGGATTATTAGGATTTCCTATAATCAATCCCTCTGTAGTTTTTACTTTTTCTAATATATCTTCATAATCATAATTAAAGTTTTCTTTTAAATATGAATATTTTAAAGTTACTCCATGCTTTCTTGCATTATCTTCATACTCAACAAAAGAAGGAACCACAATAGTTATTGATTTTAATGATTTTATTGCTAAATCCAAAATTTCCGATGCACCATTACCAAGTAATATGTTTTTATCATTAAATCCAAATTTTCTTTCATTTTGTCCAAAATAACTATAAGATTTATCTAGATACTCTTTTATATTACTTTTTAAAGCTCTATACTTTATATCTGGATAAACTGTAAGCATTGATACAGCTTCTTCTATATGCTCACTAAAACTTTTAGGAACACCTAAAGGGTTTATATTAGAACTAAAATCTATTAATGTTTTGCCCTTTAGTATTCCATCACTATAAATATCTCCTCCGTGTTTCAAAAACACCACCTCAATCTTTGAAATTATTATTTAAAATAAATTCATAACATATTTAGACTTTAATCTAAAAAGCTCCATTATTAAATAAATCATATATGCATATATTGAAATTAGTACAATAACCATTATAAGAACTAATAATACTTCACTTGCATACATAAGCTTTACTGATTTTTTTATATGTTCTTCTGTTAACTCATTTATATTATCTCCAATAGTTGGTTTATAAACAACTTCTCCAAAATATACATTTGTTCCACCAAGTTGAATCTTCAATGCTCCTGCTGTTGCTGCTTCTGGGTAAGCACAATTAGGACTTTTATGATTTTTTCTATCTCTAATCATAATTTTAAAGCTCTTAATTATATTTCCCTTAACAACAAAAGCACATAAACACATAAGAAGCCCTGTTAATCTTGCAGGTATAAAATTAAATACATCATCTACCTTTGCTGGGAAGAATCCTATATTCTTATACTTTTCATTTAAGTATCCAACCATAGAATCCATAGTATTTACACCTTTATACATCATTGCAAGTGGTGCACCACCAATTAATGCATAAAATATAGGTGCAATTATTCCATCTGAAGCATTTTCCGCAATTGTTTCTATATCTGCTCTTATTATTTCATGCTTAGAAAGTCCACTAGTATCTCTTCCAACTATATATGAAAGCTTAATTCTTGCATCATCTATATCATCTTTTTGCAAAGAATAATATACTTCCATAGCCGCTTTATCTAAACTTTTTGCTGCAAGTGTAGTCCAGATTATTAATACATTTAATATATGAAAAATTGGCCTACTTATAAGTGCAAATCTTAGGAGTATATATGGTATAAAGTAAGTCACTAAACATACTATTATAACCATAATTCCTCCAGCTCTTTTCAATTTTTCATTGTTACCATATTTATCTCTAAATTTCTTTTCTATTTTACTTATAAGTTTTCCTATATATATTATTGGATGAGGTAGCCAATTAGGATCACCTAATATAAAGTCTATAATCATGGCTACAAATACATAAATAATATTATTCATTAAATTAAAATTAAACAAAATATCACACCTAACTATAACTAGGACATTATTTTAGTCCCATAATTTTATATACTTTTTCCATATCTAAAGATGCACGAACTATATCTGCTAATTTATTTAATTCTTCTTCTCTTAAATTTTCATATGTAGAAGATTCTTTACATTCTATTCCTTTTTTACTTCTTAATTTATTTACTATAACTTCTCTAAAATCTACATTATCAAAAACTCCATGTAAATATGTACCTATAACATTTTTCTCATTATTTATAACACCATCTACATGACTACATTTCTCTTCATTCTCACTTGTTATTTCAAATAAAGGATTTGCATTTTCACCTAATTTTGTAACGCCCATATGTATTTCATATCCATATACATTTATTTTTTCTCTATCTGTTATAAAATTATTCTTATCTATTACATGTCCTTCAACTCTAGTTGTAACTTTTTTATCTTCAAAAGTAGTTTCAACATCTAAAAGACCTAATCCCTCTGTTTGTAGGTTTTCACTTTCTACTCTGTTAGGATCATTAATTTTTTTACCTAACATCTGATATCCACCACAAATTCCTACAACTTCACCAGTTTTGCTATATTCTTTTATTCTATCAAAAAGCCCACTCTTTTTTAGAGCATTTAAATCTTCTATTGTGTTTTTACTTCCTGGTATAATTAGTAAATCTGGATTTTTAAAATCATCTACAGACTCTATAAATCTTACTGATACATCTTCCTCAATTTTTAAAGCATCTATATCTGTAAAATTTGATATTCTAGGTAATTTTATAACTGCTATATCTATTTTGTCTGTTATTTCTTTATTTAACTCAACAGCTCCATCTTCATCTTCTAAAGCTAATCTAAAATGTGGTACAACGCCTATACAATCCTTTTTAGATATATCTTCAAGCATATCTATACCTGGTTTTAGTATATCCACATCACCTCTGAATTTATTTATAATTGTACCTTTTACTCTTTCTTTTTCATCATCTTTTAAAAGCACTAAAGTTCCAACTAATGATGCAAATACTCCACCTTTATCTATATCTCCAACTAATAATACTGGGGCATCTACAAGTTCTGCCATTCCCATATTAACTATATCTCTATCTCTTAAATTTATTTCTGCTGGACTACCTGCCCCCTCCATAACTATAACATCAAACTCTTTTTCTAATTTTTCAAAATCTCTTTTTAACATATCTCTAAATTGAAGTTTCATATTATGATATTCCATCGCAGTACTATTTCCATAAACTTCACCATTAACTATGATTTGACATTTTTTGTCACTAGTTGGCTTTAAAAGTATTGGATTCATATATGCTTCTGGTTCTAATCCACATGCATATGCTTGAAGGACTTGTGCTCGTCCCATTTCTTTACCATCTAAAGTTATGTATGAATTTAAAGACATATTCTGAGATTTATATGGACATACCTTATATCCATCTTGAGTTAATATTCTACAAAGTGCTGTTACTAATATGCTTTTTCCAACGGAAGATGCCGTTCCTTGAACCATTATTTTTGCCATGATTAAACATCCTTTCTAATACTGAGAATTTTCTATTTTTAGTATTTAAATTTTAAATACACTAAATTTAGTATAAATATTGAAAATTTAAAATGCATTTTCAATATTTTGCATAAAATAAATAGATATGCCATAAAGGGCATATCTATTTGTATAATTAAATAAATTATATACTAAATAGTTCTTTCCCTCCGAAAGCTTTTCTAATTTAGGCAGGTCTCCTGGCTCATGAGTCATCCTTGTCTTATCCTTCCCTATTTATCTCAAAATAAGTGGTTTTTTAAGACTCGTCATCAATTACAGTAGCGGGGGCTGCTATGGAATTTAACCATATTCCCTTTTCACTTATGTATAAGCACCTAAACACAATATTACATTGTTATTATTTTAATTATTTACGTTTTGATTATAAAATTAAATGGAAAACCTGTCAAGTAACACACTATAGGGTTCCAATATCAAATTTTAAATCACATCTTTATCAAATGATAATATTAATCTTACAGTTTATTTTATTATCATGATTGAAACCAATTAACAATTAACATTTATCAATTAACAATGATGGTGGATATCCCCGGGGATTGAAATCCTCGCTACAATGTTTTATTTGTGTTTCAAATAAAATTAATATAATATTTATCCATAAAAAGTTTATTTTGGAGAATAAATTCCCCATTATAGTATTCTTACTAATCATAGTTTTTAACTAATTTGTTCCACAAATTATTATAAAGATTTATTTTTAAAACTGATACTTCAGTTTTATCGTTAATTGTTAATTTTAGTACTATACCTTAAATTTTTAAAGTTCTATAGATTTTATTACATTTCCACATATATCTTTTATATAAAAAATATTGTCTTCTAATATTCCATAGCTATGCGGATTATTTTCTTTTGGATAAGATATTGAACCTGGATTGATTACATAAATATCATTTTCCTTTTTAGCTACTGGTATATGAGTATGTCCGTATATTAATACATCGCCTTCAGCTATGTTCAGCATATTTTTTTCACTGTATATGTGCCCATGTGTTATAAACACTCTCTTATTATCAGCTAGAATCACATTGTAATCCATCATGCAAGGATATTCTAAAAGCATTTGGTCTACATCTGCATCGCAATTTCCTCTTACACCTATAATTTTATTTTTATATTTATTTATAAGATTTGCAACTTCCTTTGGATTATATTCTTCTGGCAATGGATTTCTTGGGCCATGATATAAAACATCTCCTAAAATAACCATATAATCAGCATTCTCTTTTATAAATGCATCTACTCCTAATTTTGCGTATTTTAATGATCCATGAATATCTGACATAAAAAATAATTTCATTCCTTCAATTCTCCTTTTCATAAGTTTAACTAATAGAATAATACTATATTTTTCTAACTTTTATCTATTTTCATTGCATTAAATTCTTCTTTAGTCATTCTAAATAAAACTTCATTTTCTTTTTCTTCTACTATTGAAAATCCTACTTTTTTTAGTGCTTCAATTCCTTTTATATTCATTACATTGTCAAAAATAACTTCTCCACCAAATTCATTGAAGTAATAATCTAATATTAAATTTATTGCTTCAACTCCATATCCTCTTCGCCTAAAATTACTTTGTATTTTTACATTTAAGTCTGCACTTTTTAATTCATCATCATACCCATGAAAACTAACTTCCCCTACAGGCATGTCTTGAAAATTATATATAAGGGTGTAAAAATTCTTATTGTCACCTGGATATACCATTCTCTCATACCATGATATCCATCTTTCCTCATCAAAATTTATAACTCCACCAACATCACCCATGGTTTCTTTATCATTCCATAAAGTTTTTATATAGTTAAGCTCATTAAATTTTGGTTTTTTTATATAAACATTTTTTCCTTTTTTGATAATTTTATTTATCATACTTTCACCCCATTTATTAAAAATTTAGATAATTTTAGTTATGGAACTTTATGTCATGTAGACTCTTAATAAGCTATGGTGATTATAAAGTATTAGTTCATCTTCTTTACTTAAAATATCGTAATCTCTATATAAACCTTTTATACTTTATTATTTTTACTATATTTTTACATATAATTAATTATATCATAAATATTTATATCTTAATTTAAAATACAAAAACAAATAAATTATTTTTTATTTATTAGTTAATTTTTCAATATATTTTTCTAATTTTTGAATTAAACTTAAAATTTAAAACTATTTTACAATTTAATATTTTTTTCCTTATACTATCTTTTATTTTCTAATATTATATGTTATACTTTCCTTGACAAAAAATTTTATTTAAAATTTAATATGGTTATACTATTTATGGTACTAAATTTATAGTTTAATAGGGAAAGTGGTGCAAATCCACTACAGCCCCCGCTACTGTAACGGAGACAAATTTTGACCACTGAGTAAATTTTACTTGGGAAGGTAAAAGGAGAGTGACCCGTAAGTCAGGAGACCTGCCGTAAATTCTATCACACAACTTCGGGCGGAAGAAAAGTGTCGTTTATTGAATCTTAATGCTTGCTTATATAAACTCACACTTTGGTGAGTTTTTTTGTTTTTTCATAAATATATTATAATTAATTAAGATTATAGAAACAGACTTCTGCCTTTGCAGTTTGTTTCTCCTTTAGATTTTAAGTTATTTTATTATAAGTAACTTGAATCTTACAATACTATTTGGGAGATGATTCACAAATGTTTAGAGTAATAGGATTAAATAAAGATGTATCTTTAGATATACGTAGTAGATTTAGTATTAATTCTTCTGAACTTGAAAATTACTTACTAAAATTAAATATTTTTCTCGATGAAGTTATAATACTATCAACATGTAATAGAACAGAAATTTATTTTAATTCTTGTGAAAAAAATGATGATCTTTTATTAGACAACATATTTAGAACGTTAGATTGGAACTTAGATGATAAAAAATATACTTTTATATCTACTGGTGAAAATACTGTTCGTCATATAATGGAACTTTGTTCTGGTTTTCATTCTAAAATCTTAGGTGAAGATCAAATTTTAGGTCAAGTAAGAGATTCTTATTTTAAATCATTAGAACTTAACACTATAAAAGGTGAACTTGGTAGATTATTTTTAACTGCTATATCTTGTGGAAAAGAATTTAGAACAAAAACAGCATTGTATAAAATACCTGTTTCTTCTTCTTCAATTGCCATTAAAGAAGCTATTAGCAGTAATAAACGTAATTTTATGATTATTGGATTTGGAGATGTTGGAAAGCTATGTTTTAAAACTCTTACAGGTAATGAAAATAATTATGATAAACTTTACATAGCTTGTAGAAATGTTGAAAAAGTTAAAAATGATATGCTTCTACAAGACATTAATTCTAAAATAGAAGTAATAGATATTAAAAGTAAAAATACTTACTTAAACTTTATAGATGTTTTAATTAGTTGTACATCATCTAAAGAGTTTGTAGTACATAAAAGTGATGTTGAAAATTTAAATGAACTTCTAATTTTTGACCTTGCTGTTCCTAGAGATATTGATACCGCTATAGATAATTTATCTCATATCAAATTATATGATATTGATATGATTCATCTTATAGATGAAAAAAACAAAACTTTAAGAAAAAATATTATGAATGAACATTATGATATTATAAAGACTCATATGTATGAATATTTAAATTGGTATAAACTTAGAAGTCTATCTCCACATATTATGAAAATGGTTGAGTATAGTTCTAATATTTATAACCCACGGTTTAAAACTTACAAGCAAAAAAAGTTTACTAAAGACAATGATAAATTAGTAGAAACTTTAATAAAAAGTACTAGTAATGCTTATGTTAATAAAGCAATTGAAGTTTTAAAGGAAGAAACTTTAAATGGTAATGGAGAAGAAGCACTATATATAATAAGTAAAATTTTCTCTGATAAAAATTAACACATAAAAATTTTTGTATTTTTTTATCATTTGCACTTAATAATGTATAATTATAAAGAAAAGCATATAGGTTACAATAAAACTTATATTATTTTAAATACATATTGATGTTTAAATAATATCAATTAAACACGGGAGGATTTATCATGAATTTACAAAAAAGCACTGAAATTTTTGAGGAATCAAAAAAATACATACCAGGCGGAGTTAACAGTCCTGTTAGGGCATTAACAAATATGGGAATAACTCCACCAGTAATAAAAACTGGTAATGGCGGAACTATTACTGATGAGGATGGAAATACATATGTAGATTTTATAGGGGCATGGGGTCCAATGCTACTTGGTCACAATGATCCAGATATTATAAATGCTATACAAGATACAGTATCTAAATCTATTGCTTTTGGAGCACCAACAGATTTAGAGTTAAAACTTGCAAAACATTTGTGTACAACTCTAGATAACATAGATTTAATTAGAATGGTTAACTCTGGTACTGAAGCTACTATGAGTGCTGTTAGACTTGCTAGAGGTTATACTAAAAAGAATAAAATAATAAAATTTGCTGGTTGCTACCACGGTCACTTTGATGACTTTTTAGTTAGTGCTGGTTCTGGAGTAATGACTGAAGGGATTCCTGGAAGTGCCGGTGTTCCTACTGATAGCATAAAAAATACTTTAATAGCTACTTATAATAGCATTGAAAGTATAACTGAAATATTTACAAAGTATGGTGATGATATTGCTGGTGTCATTCTTGAGCCAGTAGCTGGAAACATGGGTGTTATAAAAGCTTCACCTGAATTTATGAAAGAACTTGAAAGACTTTGTAGAAAACATGGTTCATTATTAATATTTGATGAGGTTATGTGTGGATTTAGAGTTGCTTATAAAGGCGCTCAAACATTATTTGATGTAACTCCAGATATAGTAACTTATGCAAAAATTATGGGTGGTGGACTACCTTGTGGTGCATATGGTGGAAGAAAAGAAATTATGGAGAAACTTTCTCCAGTTGGTCCTGTTTACCAAGCTGGAACAATGTCTGGAAACCCAGTAGTTATGGCAGCTGGACTTGCAGCAGTTACTAAACTTTATAATCACCCAGAGTACTACACTCACCTTGAAAAATTAGGTAAAAAATTAGAAGCTGGAATGATTAAAATAGCTAAAGAAAAGAACATTCCATTAACTATAAATAGATGCGGTGCTATGATGACTGTATTCTTTACTGATTTAGATGAAGTTAGAAATTATGAAGATGCTAAAACTTGCAACACTGAATTATTTAATAAATACTATCTTCATTTACTAGAGAATGGAATATATGTTGCACCTTCTCAATTTGAAGCTATGTTCTTATCAGTTAAACATACTGAAGAAGATATTGATAAGTACTTACATGCATTTGAAACTTTTGAAATATAAAATTTAATTTTGTTTATTTTTAGGGAGTTATTAGGTTTTACCTCAAAGTCCATTCCCTCTTAACTCCCATTTTTTTATACTATAGTATTTTATAAAATTATAGTAATTATTTTTGTGTACTTCTTGCTGTAATTTTATTGAAATTATAACATTTAATTCATATTTATAAGGGGGTATTTTTTATGAGAAAGAAAACTTTTATGTTTTTAACACTATTTCTTTTACTTTTAGTGCCTAGCACAGCCTTTGGAATGCACATAGCTGAAGGTTTTTTAAGTCCTATGTGGTGTGCAGTTTATTTTGCACTTTCAATTCCATTTGTTATAGTAGGAATTAAAAGTATTAAGAAAAAAACTAGCACTAATAAAGATTTAAAAATGTTACTTGCTTTAGTTGCTGCATTTTGTTTTATTTTATCAGCACTTAAATTACCATCTGTTTCAGGAAGTAGTTCTCATGCTACTGGTACAGCTCTTGGTGCTTTAATTTTCGGACCATTTGCTATGAGTGTTATTGGTACTTTAGTTTTACTATTCCAAGCATTATTACTTGCTCATGGTGGTCTAACAACATTAGGTGCAAACGTATTTTCAATGGGAATAGTTGGTCCTTTTGTTTCATTCTTTATATATAAATTATTAAAGAAAAAAAATAAAAAATTAGCTATTTTCTTAGCAGCATTTTTAGGTGATTTATCTACATACTTAATAACTTCTATTCAAATGGCGTTATGTCACTCTGGTGGAAATGTATTAGCTGCATTTACAAAATTCTTCTCTATATTTGCAGTTACTCAAGTTCCGCTTGCAATAATAGAAGGAATATTTACTGTTATAGTTTTTGAGTTCTTAGCTAATCATTCTAAAAACGAATTACAAACTTTAGAGGAGATGATGTAATATGAAGAAAAAAAATATTATAATACTTGTTTTACTGTGTGTTCTTCTTGTAGCTGGACCGCTTGTTTATTATGGTTCTAGAAGTGAGTTTGTTGGTGGAGATGATCAAATGGAAGAAGTTATTTCAGAAATTGATAGTAGCTATGAACCTTGGGCTAGTAGCTTTTGGGAACCACCATCAGGTGAAATTGAAACATTATTATTCTCATTACAAGCAGCTATTGGTGCAGGATTTATTGGTTATTATATAGGAAAGAAGTCTAAATGCTCAAAACAATAATAGCTTATTCTAAAATTAGTAAAGAAAGTCATAGGCATCCAGTTGAGAAACTGTGTCTATGCCTTTTTCCAATGATTTTAGTTGGTTTTTGTAATAAACCTCTCCCTATAGCTATAAATATAATTGTTTTTTTAATATTACATATCATTGCCAATAATCCTAGAAGTATAGTTTTTAAATTTGCTCTTACAACTTTTAGTTTTGCTATATTATCATCAATCACATTTATTTTTATTTATAATATTGAATATATAGTAGTTATAGTATTAAAAGGTATATCCGGTGGATTATGTATATCATATTTGGCACTTACTACTCCACTTGATCATATTATTGGATTATTATCTAAATTTGATTCTTTAAGAGACATATGTGATATTGCCAAAGGTATGGAAACATATATATTATTAATTAATGATGAAGCTTCTAGTATATATACTGCAATGAAATCTAGAAATGGCTTTAACTCTTTTAAAAGTCAACTTTTCAATATGGGAAAACTTGCTGGTCTTCTGTTTTCAAACACACTTAAGCGTTGGCCTTTAATAAGAGATAGCTTAAATAGTCGTTGTTATAAGGGCTATCATTATTATAAGTCATATGAATTTATTATAAATTATAAAATGTGTCTCTTTACATTTACATATACTATCTTCTTACTAATGTTAATATAAGTAAACAATGTTATTTCAAAACATGATAATATTGTTTATTTATTTGTTTTGTAACCAAAATGCCACATTAAATGGTATAATATATTATATAGGGAGTTAAATAAAATTTAAGTATATTATATTAGTTGGAGGATGATTTCATGAATATTGCTTTTTTTCTTACTCCAAAAAGTCAAGTAGTCCATGAAAAAATAACTTCTACATTACGTAGAGCCATGGAACGTATGGAATATCATAGATATACTGCTATTCCACTAGTAGATGATAAAGGAAAATATATTGGAACTTTAACGGAAGGTGATATTCTTTGGAAAATAAAGAATGACCCTGATATTAATTTGAAAAATACTGAAAAAATATTAATAAAAGATGTGCCTAGACATGTTCAAGCAAAGGCTGTTTCAATAAACTCAAATATAGAAAATTTAATTATTGCAGCAAAATCTCAAAATTTTGTTCCTGTAGTTGATGATTCTAATATATTTATAGGAATTATAAAAAGAAGTGATATAATTTCTTATTGTTATGATCGTATTTTTAATGATAATAATATAAAAAGTTCAAAAGCTTATCAATTACTAGATTTAGATCTTGAACTTGAAGATGTTGCTAATAATTAAAAACTCAGTTAATACTGAGTTTTTTTATTTAAATCTATTTACTTTTATTATCATATAATTCTTTTGCTTCTTTATAATGTTTTTTAAAGCTTCTTATAAGATTAAATACTATAATTGCTACCACATTCATAGTAATAACAAAAATCATAATATTTTTTCTTTCTGTATTTTCTCTAATTTGAGGTATTAATGCTATTGGTATAAGTACTGTTAATATCATGTATAGTATGTATTTTTTATCTTTACTTTCTTTTAGACTGTTATATAAATATTTTAACCAAACTAAAGCCGTAAATCCCCCACATATAACTGGTAAATATTCTCTCATTATAATATATTACTCCTATAATAATTATTCATTTACGTGCATTAAAGCTTTATCAAAGATGTATTTTACATGATCATCATCTAATGAATAATAAACCACTTTTCCATCTTTTCTAAACTTTACAAGCCTTGCACTTTTTAATACTCTTAACTGATGAGATATAGCTGATTGTGTCATTTCTAATGTTTCTGCAATGTCGCATACACACATTTCTTTTTGAAACAATACATAAATTATTTTTATTCTAGTCATGTCGCCTAGTGCTTTAAATAATTCAGATAATCTATTTAATGTATCTTCCATAGGAATGTTATTTTTTACTGATTCTACTATATCTTTATGTATTTCTACACAATTGCATGTTTCTATATTTTCCTCCATTTTATCACTCCTCGTAGTAAATTTTAAAGCATACCAATACAAATTATATCCATATAATAAATTATTATATCATAAAAAGCCAAATAAATCTGAATAAGTCTTATAAATTGCAAAAAAACAGATGGTGTAACACCATCTATTTTAATACAATTTAAAATAATAAATTTATATGTTTTAAAATACTATTAGTCATTAATAAATTCTATAGGTATTTGTATGTTATTTATTTCATTTATTGTTATGTTAAAATAATCCTTTCCTGTATATAGTGGCTTTATTTGTGATATTACAAATTCATTTTCAAATAAAGATAATATTTTTTCACTACTACTTTTTTCCTTTGCTTTAATTATAGCAAAATTATCTGAAAGCATTATGCTATTTTCTTGTACTAGTGCTATAGATAATTTTGTTGATCTGAAGTCTTGCTTTAATGGTAAAATTATATCTCCCTTTTCAATAATAGGAATATCCTTTTCTAATTTAATATCATTTTCTTTGAAACTCTTAGTTATCCTATGTATATTTTCATCTATACACTTTTCATTTACAAACTTGTAATCCTTTGCATTTAAATTAGAAATTGACATTCTTTTCTTCGGTAAGTTTACTTCTGCTATCTGATATAAATAAAATGTTTCACTATTAATATCCATTACAGTCCCCCTAAGCAATTTTTACATTTCTACTATAATTATATAATATTTTCTAAATTTTATCCATATAATTTTCTATAAAATCAAAAAATATTGAATTTTATTTATTTTAAAGGAATTAATTCTTTTTTGTAGAATATATATTTTGACTTATTATTTGCTATTTTTTAATATTTCCCTAAAACTTAACATTTTTTATTATTACAGAAAGGATATGTTGTTATGAAAATATCAAAAAATAAAGCTTTAATTTCTGATATTGCTCTTCTAATTGTTGCTATTATATGGGGTGGCGGTTTTATTGCAGTTAAAGATTCTGTAAATTTAATATCACCATTTTATCAAATGACATTAAGATTTTCTTTGGCATCGTTATTTATGGTAATATTATTTTTTAAGTACTTAAAACATTTAAATAAAAACTCTATATTTCAAGGTATTATTATAGGCTTTTTTATGTTTTTGGGGTTTGCTCTTCAAACTGTTGGAATTGTATATACAACAGCTAGTAAAAGTGCTTTTTTAACTGCAACATATGTATTACTAGTTCCATTTTTTAATTGGCTTATATTTAAATATAAACCTGACAAATATGCTCTTATAGGTGCTTTTATTTGTATAATAGGTATTGGTATGTTAACACTTCAAAAGGATATAAACATCAATTTTGGTGATATTTTAACACTTTTATGTGGTATTGGGTTTGCTGCTCAAATCATTGCAACTGATATATATGCAAAAAAAACTGAACCACTTAGTCTTACAATAGTTCAATTTATAACTGCAAGTATATTATCATTTATTGTTGCAATTATCTTTGAACCTAAACCAACTCTAAGTATTAAAGTTATGCCTTCAATTTTATACTTGGTGATTTTTAGCACTATGTTATGTTTTATAATTCAAAATATTGCTCAAAAGTATACAACAGCATCTCATGCAGCTATAATACTTTCACTTGAAAGTGTGTTTGGTTCCATTTTATCTATAATTATTTTTAAAGATAAATTTAGTTTAAATATGATTCTAGGTTGCCTATTAATATTTATTGCTATAATAATTACTGAAACAAAGCTTAGCTTTTTGAAAAAGAAATACTAAAAAAAGCGACTAAACATTTTACTAGTTTAGTCGCTTTCTTTTCTAATCTTGTATTTCTTTTTCTAATTCTTCTAATAATTTTTCAAATCTTTCTATAGTATCCTCAAGAGGTTTTGGTGTAGCCATATCTACTCCCGCTTTTTTTAGTATATTTATTGGATAATCACTACAACCTGCTTTTAAGAAATCTTTGTATCTTTCTACATCTTTTTCTGTTCCATTTAATATCATACTGTAGAATGAGTTTGCTGCTGCAAATCCTGTTACATATTGATAAACATAAAAATCACTATAAAAATGTGGGATTCTTGCCCATTCCATATCTATTTCTTCATCTACAATCATTTCTGGTCCAAAATATTTTTGATTTAAATCATGATAAATTTTACATAAATCTTCTGATACCAAACTTTCTCCATTTTCTATTTTTTCATGTGTTATAAGTTCAAATTCTGCAAACATTGTTTGTCTAAACACAGTTGTACGTATGCTTTCCAACTCTTCATTTATTAAGTATAATTTTTTCATTTTATCTTTTTCATTGCTTATTAGATAATTCATAAATAAACATTCATTAGTTATAGATGCAACCTCAGCACAGAATAATACATAATCTGAGTATATATATGGTTGGTTACTTCTTGAATAATATGAATGTATAGAGTGTCCCATCTCATGTGCTAATGTTGATGCATCATTAACTTGATTACTATAGTTTAAAAGCACATATGGCATACTTGTATAACTTCCACTAGAGTATGCTCCACTTCTTTTTCCTTTATTTTCATAAACATCTACCCATCCATTTTTTATACCACTTCTAAATATATCTAAATATTCCTTACCTAATGGATTTAAAGCCTCTACACATAAATCTACAGCTTCATTATAACTTATATTAAACTTAGGTGCATCTATATTTGGAACATATAAATCATACATGTGAATTTCATCTAACTTCAATAATTTCTTCTTAAGTGCTACATATTTATGTAATACAGATAAATTTTTATTAACTGTATCAACTACATTATGATACACCTCTAATGGTATTTTATTAGGCTTTAATGAGCTTTCAAGTGCTGATTTATAGTTTCTAGACTTTGACATAAATATAAAATTTTTATTTGCAGCAGTATAAGTTGATGCTAATGTATTTTTAAATTTTCCATATGTCTCAAATAACAATTTAAATGCACTTTTTCTAACATCTCTATTTTTGCTCTTAATATAAACTGAGTAATTACCAGCAGTAAGCTCTACATCTTTTCCATCTTCATCTTTTATAGTTCCAAAAACCATGTCAGCATTTGTAAGCATACTGAAAGTATTATATGGTGCATCTAAACAATTACTAACTGATGCTAATATCTTTTCTTCCTTGTCACTTAATACATGTGGCTTTTCCTCTAATATATCTTCAAGGAACTTTCTATACAATTCTAATCCATCTACTTTTTTTATTACTTCATCTAATTCCTCTTTTGAAAAAGTTAATATTTCTGGAACAAAAAAAGATATTATGCTAGAAAACTCTGAATAGTAACTTTTTATCTTATCTAAAATTGATTGATATCTAGAGTTCGTTTGATCTTCATCATTTCTTAAATGTGCATAAACATATAAATTCTCTACTAATATAGATGTATCTACAAATTTATTTAAGTATTCTAATAACACTTCACCATTTTTTAGTTTACCTTTATAATTTAAAAGTTCTGGACAAAGTTTTTTAGCTTTTTGAAAATCTTCTTCCCATTTTTCATCACTTTCATACATTTTTTCTACATTCCATTTGTACTTACTTTCAACTTCACTTCTTTTTTTTAATTTTTCTACTCTTTCCATAACTCTCCTCCTAATTTGTGCATTAATATTATAAATTCTATACTTTTATAAAATCTCCTCTTATTTTTTTATGTTTGCTTAAAATAGAATAAAAGGTTATTCATTTTTAAAATAACCTTTTATTTTTTAATTATTTATGCTTTTTATGCTTTTTCTTATGATTTTTCTTTCCTCTATTCTCATCTTTATTGCTATAGAAATCTTTTCCATAGTTTAATTCTTCAAAATCACTTCTAAATTTATTTTTGTATCTTGAATTTTCATTGTTAGTGTACATATAATCATATTCACAATAATCATCACTTAATTTTTCTTCATCGCCATCTTTTCTTAGTTTATAACTATAAGTCCTTGCTAAATCATTGTCTATTTCTCTTTCTAATACATTATAATTTGTATTTTTTATATCATCTATTTCACTATTTAAATCTTCATTATCACTATAATTATATTCTTCTTCTATTTGATTTTCTTCAAATATTTCATCTAAATTCTTTTCATCTTTTAACTTATATTTGTAAACTAATCCATCTGAATATCCTCTCATTTGTGTTTTATTATCATATTCATATGGATGATGAATTTTAACAGGATAATAATATAAGTCATCATCTTCATCATAATATGCTTCAAAATCTTCATTTGGCTTTGAATTAAAATAATTTGATTTTCTTATATCACTATGATTTTCTTTTTCTATTTCTTTGTTTTCATTAGGTAAATCATAAGAAGTTATTTCACTTCTATTTTGTACTAATACTTTTGCTCTTTCTTTAGAAAAATCTCCACTTTGATCAAAAGCTTCAACTGTTACCTGATAAGTAGCTTTAGGATTAAATGGTTGGCTTAATTTTATAGTGAATTTTGTTGCATTCTTTCCAGCACTGCCTACATACTCTGAATTCAAGAATATATTGTATCCATTTAAATCTTCATCTGTATTCTTGTTCCAAGAAACATATATATTGTTGTTTTGATGATATGCTTTTAATCCCGTAACATTTCTAGGTTGCACTAAATAATCTAAATTTTTAGGACCATAGTTTAAATCCACTGGTGGATTTACACCACTTATATTTCCTGTTTGAGTAAATTGCCATATTGTCCATCTTGTCCATCCACCTTGATCTTTAGGGTAAAGAGGATTTCCTGGCATTTCAGGATACATAGCTATCCATAATGGCATATCAGATAATATATATCCTTTTTTAGAGTGATAAAAATTATTATATAAGTCTATAAAAAAAGCACCTGTATAAATCATTAAAACCCTTCTAGTTTTTCTTTCAAATCTCTTTCTAAATCTATCAACCCAATCTAAAAGAGCATCTGTAGAAATTGACTTATCTATAGGAGTTTCTATGTCTATAACTGGAAATAATTCACCATAATTTCCAACGCCATAAGCATCTTCTAATGCACCAATAAAATCATCACATTGCCTATCTGCTGTAGTCAAATCATATGATGGCACAGCATAATGATATCCTCCACTTATTATGCCTACTGATTTAAATCCCTTTACATAGTCAATAAATTTTCTATCTATTCTAAATCTACCAGTTCCTGATCCTGATGCTCTTGCATAAGCATATGGTGTTTTTGTTGCTAATAATTTATAATCTATGTTGCCTCTATATTCATTTACATCTGGACCAATTATATTTTCCGGACTCCTATTTTGCATATATTCCTCCATAAAATAAATTAATTCACTTATATAATATTATTTTATAGCAAATATTGTTACATTTTATTTAAAATATTAGTTTATTAACCATTAATTACATTATTATCAAATCCATAAAAATAATCTTTAATTTTTTCTAGTTGTGTATAATCTTCTTCTTTTATTATCTCAAAAATTTGTTCTGCTAAATCTTGCTGATAATTTTCAAGATTTACTTCCTCTAAATATTGAATTTCAGTACCACCATTTTTTTCAACAAATGAGTATCTGTATATAACTTCTGTGCCTGCTTTTTTACTAATAATACCTAATGCTTTATTAGGCAGAAACTCTATAACTTCTGCAGTATTTTTTATTTTATTACTATCATTCAACATTATAAATTTTATTTTACTACCCTCATTAATTTTTCCTTCTGTTATTAATTCTATATTTATAATATAATCCCAAATAATACACAAAAACTTTAATTCACTAAAAACTGAAAATACATTTTCTAACTTACTTGGAATAAAAATTGAATTTGAAAATTTATACATTTATTAATCCTCCTTGTATAATCTAGTTCAATTATATCACGTTTTACAATTTTTGTAATATTTCTTTTTTCATTAATATTCTTTTCATATTAAATTTTAAAAAACTATTCATTTATTTTACAATTTTATTTAACATATTGTGAAATTTATTGCTACTATCTTTATTTGAAAGATAATTTTTTTAAAAATTAAATAGAAAAAGATATTTTCTTGGACTAGAAAATATCTTTTTTTATTTAATTCTTTATATAATTTTAATATTTACTTATTTATTTTTCTTTAAATATTGGATTTAAATTATTATCAAATATACTCATTGGTATATAAAATTTTACATTTCCAAAATCCTTTGACAATATCTCTCCAGCTTCAAACATGACTACTAGATTGCCCCTATATATATAATACTCTTGATTTTCTTTTATGCTTTTAAAATTATAATCATATTTATATTCAGAATTAGAGTTGTTTTTCTCTATTTCTTTTTTAATTATATTATTTATATTAGTAACATAATCAAAGTTATCTTTAAATACATCTTTTAATTTATAGTTTTCACCAGTAGTTAAATCTAAATTATATCCTTTATCATATAATATGTAATTTGTAACTGTTCCATCATTTGCTGAATAAGTTAAATCTAAGCTTATTATGTTATCATTCAAAAAATAATCTATATTGTATACGGATACCCCTATGTTAGAACCGTTTAAGCTACTTTTACTTTTATTGATAAAATCTTTAATATCATTTTTAATTATTGTATTAATTTTATTTTGTATTATAGGATTTTTCAAATTCTCCATTTGAGGATAGTATATATATTCATTTATATTATCTTCCATTTTAACTTCTTCATTTTTATTTATCATAACATTATCAACCTTCACACTTATATCTTCTTTTAACATATCCTTTACTTTTGAATATGGTATTGTAAATTCTCTAATACCTGATACATATGGTGCAATATCATATAAGTCATAATATATTATAATTCCATCTTTAGTTAAATAAAACCTTTGATTTATAGGTATTCCATTAATTGATGATGCAACATTATCATAATATAATCCTGGTTCTTTATTTATTTCTTCCTTTACTTCATCTACTATAATTTTTCTATAGTCTACATCATTTTTAAAAAGATCTTTTAAATATATTAAATTTCCAGTATTCATATCAAAATTATATGAATTTTTAAGAATCATATCATGAGCTCCGCCAGTATAATAATATATATTTTCTATAATACTTATTATATTTCTATTTTCATATTCAACCTGAAAATCTGTTTTAAAAGAATATTTTCTAAATTCTCCATCCTTTTGAGCTGTATAATTTTCTTTAGCTTCCTTATTTAACTTTTCCTCTAACTCTAAAATCTCTTTAGATAATTCTTTGTTCATACTTTTTTCTGTTATTTTATTTCCATATTTTATAATGGGAATTTTAATATCAACATCTATATAATCATTAGTATAATTTATATTTTTTGATATTACACTTTGATTATATGGCTGAGCATTTACAAGTCTAGGTGGATTAACTTCCACAGTTGGATTTTTTTCATTTTCATCTAATGCTAAAACATTCATATTTAGCATTAAACAAGCAATTATTATTGACACTATGTACTTCATAAGTCTCTACCTCCTTATTAAAGTTATTGTGTCCAATAATTGTTTGTACTACTCAATAAAATTTATTAAATTTCTAAAAATTAAAAGGCATAAAATTAATTTATGCCTTTTAAATCTCTTGATTTATTTAACAACTATTCCATTCATATTTAGATATTCATCGCTTATTATGCTTTTAGATCCTAATATAGATAGATTTTCTATATACTTATATCCATTTCCTATAGAATCAGAAATAGCTGTATTACTTGATACTGAGTTTGCTAAGATAACTGCATTTCCATTTTTTCCAGCTAAGGCTGCTACAGATAATGCATCTGGATAATTGTTTCCTACTGCTACATAAACATTTTTAAAGTTTATATCATAATAGAATTCTTCAACTACCTTTTGATTTGTTTCATATCTATCTAATCCAGAAATTCTCTTTGGATTAGGTACTTGTGATTGTACATTGTTAGATACAACACCATCTCCACCAATTATATATGTTCTATGGAATTTCTCATCATTTATATAATTTCTAGTTTCATCTAACATACTATCTTTAGGTGTTAATATTATTGGCATATTAGATCCCGCTGCTATTGATGCTATAGATAGTGCATCTGGATAATCTTCCCCTGTTGCTACAGCTATGACACCTCTATGATCTATATGTTTTGCTACTAAAATAGATGTTTCATATCTATTTATTCCACCTATTCTCTCTGTAGTTATGTTCAGTTTATTTAGTTGATTTTGTATATTTTCACTTATAACACCTGATCCACCTACTATAAATATCTTAGATGTACCAAGTCTTTTAAGTTCATCTACTAATTTTGTATCTAATGTGTCTTTTCTAGTAAGTAATATTGGTGCATTATACTTAGTTGCTAATGGTACAGCACATAATGCATCTGGATAGTCTTCTCCACTAGCTAAAACTACATATTTTCCTTCATTATCCTTCCAACCTTTTTTACTAATTTCGTAGGCTGTTTCATATCTAGTTAATCCATGAATTCTATTTCCACTTATAGGATCCATAACTTTTACATTACTTTTAGCTACAAATCCTCCATCTTTAGTTGTTACTGATATAACAGCTGTTCCTTCAGATATTGCCTTTACATTTCCATTTGAATCTACAGTTGCAACTGCTGTATTACTACTTGTCCATGTTACTTCTTTATTAGTTGCATTTGAAGGTACTACAGTAGATACTAATTTTTGTGTATTGCCATTAATTAAAACTGTACTAGCTTTATCTAAATTTACTCCTGTAACTTTTGTAACTGGAGTATTGCTTACCCCTAAATGTTGTATTATTCCATCATATATTGAGTTTGCTGCAGCTTGTCTAAATTCACTTGTTTTCATTCTTGCTTCAGCAGATGGATTACTTATAAATTCTAACTCTGCCAAAATTGCAGGCATACTACTTTCTCTTAAAACAAAAAAGTCAGCTTCTCTTACACCTCTATTTACTGTTCCCAAATTTTTTATTAAATTATTTTGAACTTTAGATGCAAAATTTTTGCTTACATTTCCATCATTAGCTTCTATGTAGCTATAAGTTTCTGTTCCAATTGCAGCTGGTGTTGCTGAATTTGCATGTATAGATACAAATACATCTGCACCAAATGCATTTGCCATATTTGTTCTTCCACCTAAATCTGATAATAAATCTGGTCCTATTGCAACATCTGTTGTTCTACTAGCTTTAACTTCTATATTGCTGTTAGCTTCTAATTTCCTTATTACTCTTAATCCTACATCCAATACTACTTCTTTTTCTGTAAGACCTGTTGGTCCTATAGCGCCAGGATCTCTTCCACCATGACCTGGATCTATAAAGACTTTATATTTCCCTCCATTTTTTAGAGTTTCTAAATCACTTTTTACCTCATTACTATAATATGTTATTGGATTATTAAAATCTTTTACAATTAAAGTAAATACATAATTTACACCTTCTGATATACCATATATAGTTGCCATACCATTATTTTTTGCTTCTGCTATACCTTTATCATTGACTGATACTATATTTTTATCAGATGTTAACCACCTTGATACTATATTTTCGTCAATGTAACGATTTAAGTCAGATGTTTCTCCAACTTGTAATCCTAGTGCTTCTATTTCAGCACTATAATTACCATCATACTTTAATATTTCACTTTCAAAGTTATATATATCATTTTCCATAGCAAATGTAACTGTTGGCATAAATGAAAAGCTCATAAAAATGAAAATTAAAATTAGTGCTGATAATTTTTTAATTTTCCTAATATTATTGCTTAGTATTTTCAAAAAATCTCCTCCTTCTTCCTTTTTCTATAAAAACACTCTCCTTAAAATTATAATTTAAAAACTTTTTTAATGCAAAGTTTTTAATTAAATTTAAAAAAATTTTATATTATTTTAAAGCTAATAAAATTTTGATGAATAAGTTAAACTTATTCATCAAAATTTAATTTATACTTTAATTTATATTTAATCCATTTCTTAATAAATACTCATTACTTATTAATTTATCTGTACCTATAACAAATACTTCAGATATATCACTTTTTTTACTTTCAATAAAATTCTTTAGTTCAAAATTGTTTGTATTTCCATCTGTTAGCATTACAGCATTTCTATTTTTACCTGCTAATGCACTACAAGATAATGCATCTGGATAATTACTACCGATAGCTAAATACACATCATTATAATCTATATACTCCTGAAATTCATTTATAATATTTCTATTTGTTTCATATCTATTTTTTCCTGAAATCCTTTTAGTATTTGATAATTGTTTTTCTACATTTAAAGAAACTGCACCTTCTCCACCTATTACATATGTTTTATTAAACTTTTCAATATCCATATAATTTTTAACTTCATTTGGCAAATAATCCTTATTTGTTAAAATTACAGGACTCTTTAAGCTTGCAGCTATTGAAGCTATTGATACAGCATCTGGATAATTATTTCCTGTAACTACAGTAGCTATTCCATTGTTGTTTACTTTTTTAGCTACTAAAATAGATGTTTCATATCTACTCTTACCACCTAATCTTTCAATTTCTAAATTATTTTTTGCAATTTCATCCTCTACTTTTTTTGATATCGCACCTTTTTCACCAATGATAAAAGCCTTTTTTGCTCCCAATCTTTTTATCTCATTTATTAATTCATTACTTATAGAATCTTTTTGACTTAATAATACTGGTGCTTTATATTGAGAAGCTAATGGTACTGCACATAGTGCATCTGCATAATCTTCTCCACTAGCTATTACTACATATTCTGATTCTCCATCTTTCCAACCTTTTTTACTAATCTCATAATTAGTTTTATATCTATTTAATCCTGAAATTCTTTGTGCAACTATATCGTCAGTTACTTTTAAATTTAAACTATCTTCGCATTGACTATCCTCAGATATTGCTTTTATTATAGCTGTTCCTTTGCTAATTGCAGTTATATTTCCACTTTGATCTACCATTGCTACATCTTTGTTACTAGTGCTCCATCTTATTTTTTTATCTGTAGCATTGCTTGGTTCTATTGTAAGTGATAATTTTTCTGATTGTCCCTTTTTTAATGTAAGTTCATGTTTATTTAACTTAACATTTTCTACACTTATATGCTTTTCATTATCTATATTTAAATATTCTAATATTCCCACATAAATAGAATTCGCTACACTTTCCTTATATTCTTCACTTCTCATTTTATTTTCAATTTCAGGGTTACTTATAAAATCTATTTCTGATAAAATTGAAGGCATATTGGTAGAATTAATAAGCACTAAATTATTACCTTCTTTTAACTTTCTATCATTTGATTTTAAATTATTTATCAAATTATTATGCACATATTGAGCTAATTTTTTGCTTTGTATTGATCCAATATCCGTATCATTATATGATTCATAATAATATGTTTCTGTACCATTAACTTCTGGATTTCCAAAAGAATTTACATGTACACATACACATACATCAGCATTAAAATCATTAGCCATTTTAGATCTAATGTGTAAATCTTTATCTTCATCTTTATCAAATTCAACATCAGTAGTTCTACTACACTTAGCAATTATTTTATCATTTTCCTCAAGTCTTTTTAGAACTCTTTTAGATATATCTAATGTAACGTCTTTTTCTTTAAGTCCTGTTGGTCCTGTTGTTCCTGGGTCAATTCCTCCATGTCCTGGATCTATAAAAACCCTATACTTATCATCTGGATTTTTTCTTTCTATTAAATTACTATAGTACTTTTTAGCTTTGAACTCATTGCTAACTATAATTAAAAACTTATATCGTGCTTTACTACTAATTGCATATACATTTGCCGTTCCATTGTTTTTAGCCTCTATTATTCCATTTTCATTTACTGATATTACATTCTTATCAGAAGTTTCCCATTTCAATCCTTGAATTTTTTCATGCATGTAATAATTTAGATCTAAATTTTCTCCAACCTTTAAAGTTAAAGCTTCCATTTTTATTTCTTTATTAACTATATTATTTTCTTTGATAACAGTATTTTCATCTATTCCATAAACACTTAATATACTTGTCATATTAAGTAAGAATACTGTCAAAATTAATAATGAAATTTTTTTTAAATTACTTTTTTTAAACATTTTATTCTCCTATTCTCCTTTTAATATCTTATTATGCTATAATTCTATATTAATTTAGCATTATCCTCTTTTTACTTTTCAAATTATATGTACTAAAAAAAGTGACTAGTACTAACACTAATCACTTTTATTACATAAAATTTATAACTTATATATTTATATAAATGCACAAAGCAAGAATCCCAAAGTTATTATAACTCCTGAATACAATAAATCAACTAGACAATATCCCATTATATCTTTAGCTCCTAATCCTGCTATACCCAATGCTGGTAATGCCCAGAATGGTTGTATCATATTAGTCCATGCATCGCCCCATGCAATTGCCATACAAGTTACTGCTGGTGAAACTCCTAATGCTTGTCCTGCTGGAAGCATTATAGGTGCTTGAACTGCCCATTGACCACCACCTGAAGGAACAAAGAAATTAACTATACCAGCACTTAGGAATGTAAATAGTGGGAAAGTAGTTTTACTAGAAATAGAAACAAATGCTTGTGAAATACTTCCAGCTAAAGATATTCCTGCTGCACTTTGACCAATCATCATTCCTGTTATACCTGCATAGAATGGAAATTGAAGTATTATACCAGCTGAACCTTTTGCTGCTTCTCCAATAGCATTCACATAGTTTTTAGGTGTTTTGTGAAGTAATATACCTAAAAATAGAAATATCATATTTACTATATCCAGATTTAAGTTTACACCATTGTTTATAAAGTAATATATTATATATATAAATCCTAATACACAAAGAATTATAGATATTACTGGACTGTTTTCCACTTTATCTGCTGGAGTTAATGCTGTAACACTTGCAACTTCTTCTTTAGCTTCATCTAATAAAGATGGATCAATCTCAACTACATCTTTTTCACCAGGATGCATAGCTCTATTTACAAGTGGTAATGTTATTAGTAAAACAATTAGAATACATATCATTGCTGGATTAAAAAGTGTTTGACTTGTAGGTATAGGTTTATCAATTACGCCCATTGTAAGTTTTTTAACCGCATCACCACCACCTGATACTGTTAATGGTATAGATCCTGAAAGTCCAGCATGCCAAACTAAAAATCCTGAATAAGCTGAAGCTATTAAAAGTCTATAGTCAACTTTCTTAACTTGTTTAGCTATTTCTTTTGCAAATATTGCACCTATAACTAAACCAAATCCCCAGTTAACCCAACAAGCTATTAATGAAACAACAGTAACTAATATAATTGCTTGAAATTGATTTTTAGGAATTCTAGCTAACTTCTTTAGCAATTTATTAAATGCTGGAGCATTTGCTAAAGCATGTCCCAATACTAATACTAATGCCATTTGCATTGAAAATGCTAATAATGACCAAAATCCATTTCCCCAATGTTGAATCATTGCAAAAGGTGATTGTTTTGTAATGATTGTACCTAGAATAAATACAAGAATAGTAAGTGCCGCTGCAAAAATAAACGGATCTGGTAAATATTTTTGTACCAATTTTACACATCCGTTTGTAAATTTTTTAAACATTTTGATTCCCCCTAATTAAAAATAGTAAATAAGTACATAATAATTCTACTATATTTATATAACTCATAATGTAAATCTTTACATTCGTAATAATAAAAATACTAGTTCCAAATTATATATTAATATAATCTTATTTAACTATAGAATTCCAAACAAAATCTCCCCTTTTGGAATTTGAGTATATGTTTATTAAAACATATCTTTATAAAACTTAAACTATATAGTTAATTTTATATTCTAAATATTTAGAATAATACTTGAATTCTTATTTATTATACTCTCATTTAGTATTACTATCAATTGATAAACTATATACTAAACATTAATCTACATGATTTATTCTGTGTTTATGGCTATATTCAAGATTTTCTATATATTACTATTATTTATATTTAAACTATATATAAGTTTTAAATCAAATGATATACTTCTATTTATGCTCAATTTATAAAATAAATATATTATATCTAAAAAATAAAAAAATATCACTTAAAAGTGATATTTTAAGATTATATTTAATTTTTATACAATTCTAAGTTCAAGATTTAAATAATATGTTTATCAAATAATAATTCTAGAGTTACAAGTTATTCCTATTTTTTATATTTGCAATAAGTAAGTTGAAAATCAAATTTTTACATTCATTGTCCATTTTAAAATATAGATTAAAACTTAGAGTTTAAATTCTCAATTAAAACCTTAGTAACTTTAAAGAATAATACTATTAAAAAATTTTTTAATTAAAGCTTATTTTCTCATATGTATTTACTTAGTTTGAAAAGTTTAAATAAGGGAGTATAAGGTCTTCCTTTCTCCCTTATGTTAACTTTCTACATTTCAAATAGATCAATCTCCTTCTATTGAGTAACCTACTAAATTTTAACACAATTTCATATATAGCTAATATGGCTAATTTAATAATAAATTTAATAATAATTTTTCTAACTTTGTCTTCTACATCATCATAAACCTTAGGATCTTTTATTCATACATATTCTAATAATAAAATTTAATTTAATACAATATATTTTTAAATATATTAAGTATTAAATATCTTGTAGTGTCTTCATATTTCTTATTATAATTTATTAATATTAACTAGGTCTAATACATAACTATTTTTAAATTCACCTATACTTTTAACTTTCTTATTATAAAAAATGATTACTTTATCATATTATTTAGACCTATACTTATAGGAAAAATAAGAATTCTAAAAAAGCATTTAGTGATTTTAATATATTAACTTAGATTTATAATATATTAAAATTTAAAATTTAATTCTATAAATTAAATAGTATTTCTTATACTCTATAAGATTTATTTATAGTTATATATCTTATATATTTTATATTTATGCTTTAAAAAGTCTATTTATTCCTACTATTTATTTTTTATTTTTCCTTTTTTATCTTTTATATAATTAACAAATCCTTTTATGTCTTTTCCTTCTACATACTTCATTGTGCAAGAGTTTTTCTTATTATGAAAAAATATTCTATATCCAAGTTTTTCTTCATTGATCTCCACATTATATATATCCTTATATTCAATGAAATCATCATATACCTTAAAAAATCTTTTTCCTAAAAATCTTACTTTTTTATTGGTTGCAACTAATATACCGGTTTTTAATGAACCTTTTCCATTTATATTTCTTTCCAAAGCTCCATCTACATAATTTATTATCTCTTCCCCATCTTCCAATCTTTCTTTTACTAAACTTAACAAATTTTCTATTCTACCCATAATAAAAAACGTACTCCCCTCTTTAATACTTAGATTATATAGTTTTAACCTAATGTTTTATACTATATACTAAGTTTTATACTTAAAATATATTATATAGTGTTCCAAGTTAAAATTCAAAGTAATCTCTTTCTCAAATGATACTAGAGATATTACAATTTATTACTATATTTATATTTGGAACCAGTTGACAATTGACAATTTACAATTGTCAGTTATGGTTAATATTACTCATTTCATTCCTAATATTTAAAATAGAAATACCTAAAAACTACGTTTTTATATTGTTTTCAATTAATTTGCTCTGCAAATTTAATAAAAAATCATTCTTTAAAATTGGAAATCTAATTTTTACATTCATTTTCAATCTTCAATTAAACTAATTAGAATTCTCAACTTTAAGTTATTCAAATATTAAATGATAATAATGTTAGTAAAGGAAACATGACTTATTTAAATAAGTCCTATTCCTTGATGAAATAAAAAAGTTTTTCAATTGATAAATGTATTATTTAAACTTCAAACTTAGAATCCTATATTGTAACCAATTAAAAACTGTAAATTTCTATACAACAAAAAAACTCAGCATAAATGCTGAGTTTTGGTGGCTCACCGGGGAATCGAACCCCGGACACCATGATTAAAAGTCATGTGCTCTACCGACTGAGCTAGTGAACCATAATGGTCAAGTTACCTTGACCTATTCTACCTGGCGACAACTTACCCTCCCACACAGCTTCCCATGCAGTACTATCAGCGTCTTAAGGCTTAACCTACCTGTTCGAAATGGAAAGGGGTGTTACCCTTAAAACTATAATCACCAGATAAAGACGATAATACTAAAAAAATTTGTTTATTTGTTGACTTGTTGACTTTTACGGATTATTTGTTTTTTTAATATTATCTAATAATATGTTAACCATACCATTTATTTTAATTCATTTCTATAAATAATATATAGAAATTATTAGAAAACATAATTTGTTCTCTGAAAATTGCA
>NZ_CCAT010000039.1 GCF_000612845.1 Clostridium ihumii AP5 | reverse complement strand
TAAGTATGATATAGATGATAGTATACTTACAGTAGGCTTTAAAGAAGATAATTTTGTTGTTTATAGTATTATAGAATATAATACAAATTTATCTAAACATGAACTGTTGAAACAGGCATATGTGCAATGTAGAGATGCAATAGAGTATGAGAAAACTTTAAGTGAGCATCTAATTACTACAGATGAAATAGGGGAAGAATTCATACTAGAAGATAGTAAGCCTATAAAATTAGAAGTTGATTTTAATAGTTTAAAAGGTAAAGTTTTAGACCAGTATGGAAGTATTATATCTGAGAATATTATATTTTCTGTAGAGGGTAGTGACAAAGCTAAAATAGAAAATAATAAAATTATTGAGGAATCTGTATTAATTGATACAGATTATTTTATTGTTGCTAAATATGGAGATTTAATAGAAAAACAACAATACACTATATACGCTCCAAAGGTTATTAAGGAAAGTGTAGATGAAGAGAAAGTCGCTATGGCTGAAGCTATAGTCGATTTAAATTCACAAATAGAAATGTTAAAGAAGGAAATTGAACTTTTGAAAGGTGGTAAATAATTATGTTAAAGCAATATCTAATAGTAAGTTATGGAATTTTAGTAAAGGCAGGAGCTTGGGATTTGGAAGAAATAGAAGGTTCTAATAAGAAGGTAGTTCCAGAAGAATATAAAATTAAAGTAGCAGAGTATTTAGCTACTCAAAGTATTTTAAATTAGAAAAAAAGTCTTGCAAACTATAGGTTGCTATGGTATTTTATAGAAAATATAGTAAAGGAAGTGATATTGTGGCAAAAGTGTTTTATCCAAAGGATTCAATATTTGTACCAGCAAGTTGTCCACCACATCCTCAAAATACAGAGTATAAGGTATCTTATGGTGAGGAAGATTGGAATGGAACATTTGTATCAGTTTTTAAAGTTCAAATGGTTTATGATGGAGTGGTTTCTGGAAGAAGAAGCCCTTCATTCCCAATTGAAACAGATGATTATTTTAAGGTACATGATACGATGTTAAAGTTATTAGAAAAATATAATAAGTAATTATTTAATAAGGGAGATCTGATAATATTGAAGTATAAAAGAGAAAATTTATTAAATGTAGTTAGATATGAAAATGAAGAAGATGTTGAATCGTTAATAGAGCATTCTGAAATAGTAGAAAAGATATCAAAAGAAATATATGATCAAGTATGTGCTAAGAATGATAAAAATCAAGATGAGTTAGACATTATTATATGTGGAGCTTTATTGCATGATGTGAAAAAACATGTTGGGAAAAAACATAACAAAGATGGAAAAGAATTTTTGGAAGTAAATATAAATAAGTATATAGAATTTGATAAAGGTGATGAATTTAAAAGAAACAAAATATTAGAAATTGTAGAATTTCATAAAGGTTCAGTAAAAAAATATAAAGATAAAAGTGAAACAAGTATAAAACTTATTGAAATAGTAAGAGCTGCAGATAAGATATCTAAGTTGTATAAAGATAAAAAATTTAAATTAGATAAAATCAAAGCTAGTATTGATGAATTAAATAATGAAGAAGTAAAAAAAGTAGCGGTTAAGGTTTTAAATCAAAAAGCAATAAGTTTAGATATAGAATATAAATAAGTTTGGCGACGTAAATCTAATTTTACGTCGCTTTTGAAAAATAAGACGACATAAAATTAAATAATTAAAAGGCAAAGTAGGGACTAGAGATAGTCTTTTTATTTTGCCTTTTTAAAGGAATTTCAAATTTGATGAAGAATTTTAATAAGTATGAAATACATTTATAAGGGAGAGGGAAAAATGAGCTGTGATAGAATAGCAAGAAGATATAATATTTCCGAATTAGAATTACTTGTAGAATTATTGGGGAAAGTTGTTGAGAAAAATGAAAGTCAAAAACAAAAATGTAGTTCAATATTAACTGATAATGTTCATACTATGAAAAAAATTTTAGAAAAATTTATTCAGTATAAGGATAAGTTAAATAGACAGATAGAGGAATGTAAGGATAACATAAATTCAGATGATTTTATGGATTGGTTAAATCATGATAATGAGTTATATCTACAAGCTGTTATAGGAATTGAATTGACTTTAGAGGAATATTTTGTGTTGTATTTTTATTTAGATTCTGCAATTTTAGATAAAAATCCATCTTTAAATAATAAGATAATATTATTTAAAGATGAGCTGGCTAGAAAAATTGCATTTACGGCTAGTTGGAAACATTTATGCAAATGTATGCATAAATAAATATAAGAATAGTATTAGTAAATTCATTAATGTAGTAAAAAAGAACTTTAATTAGTTCTTTTTTTATTGCTTATTTTTATAGGAAGAGGTGTAAAAGGTGGAGTATTTAGCAGAAAAATTAGGTGCATTTAGTGCTGTTATAGGCACTATGGTAACTTTTCTATTTGGAGAGTGGGAAATAGGATTGCAGATTTTAATTGCGTGTATGGCATTAGATTATGTAATGGGATTGTTATGTGGTTATAAAAATAAAGAATTAAGTAGCTCTACAGGGTTCATTGGACTTAAAAAGAAATTTACAATAATAATAATTTTGATTTTAGCAGTATTGCTAGATAGATTAATTGGTCAAGGTTGGGTGTTTAGAACTTTAGTAATATATTTTTACGTTGCAATGGAAGGTATAAGTATTTTAGAAAATGCAGTTAGATTAGATGTTCCAGTTCCAGAAAAACTTAAAGATGCATTAGTGCAACTTAAAGAGGGAAACAAAAAAGAAATAAAAAAATAGGAGTTGATTATAGTGTCAAAAAAAATTTGGATTGATATGTGTCATGGATGTGGAGAAGATAGAGGGGCAGTTAGTATTGCAAATGAAGAGATTGAAAGTGATAAGCTTACTGCTTTAGTAGTTCCTATGTTAAGACAGTTAGGTTATATTGTTAATGCTACTAGACCTACAGGTAATTACACAGAAGAAGGTTCTTGCTATAAGAGAGCCGAATTGGCCAATAATTGGGGTGCCGACATATTTGTTAGTATTCATAACAATGCAGGTGGAGGCATTGGTGCTGAAGCATATACTTTTAATGGAGAGAAAACCGCTACTGCTAAGAGATATTTGGAGTATATTTTAAGTCATGGTGGCAAGACACATGATGGCACTTTGAAACATAACACTGTAGATGGTGCTATTAAACCTCATAATGGATTAATCGTAATAAGAGAGACTAATATGGAAGCAATACTTCTTGAAAACTTTTATGTAGATACGAAAGAGGATTATAACTTTTTTAAGGCTAATATAAATATGTTTGCTTGTGCCATAGTATATGCTATAACTGGTGTTGATTTAGGAAAAAAACAAATATCAAATAATAATAATGAGGTGAAAGTAGATATGAAAACAATAGTACTTTATTTTGGAGATATGGATGCAAATGCTGCTATATATGTAGCACAAAAAAATCAATGTCCTATGATGAAAAAGTGTGATTTTGATGTTAGTGGATTAAAAGTAGAAAAGATAATTCAAATAGGTGGAAAATTTGGCAGTACTAGATATGATAGTTTAAAGGATGCAGGAAAGTTAGTTTAAATTTATAAGTAGTTCTTAGGAGCTACTTTTTATATTTCTATATAAAAAAGGATTTTAAATATATCTCAAATTGAATAAATTTGTAAAAAGTACTAGAAAAATGGTATATTTTATATATGTTAATAAACTAACTTATACAGTATAAGTATTTTAAATTTGGGAGGAATATTGTGAATATAAATATTAATGTGGATATTGATAATGATCTATGGAAAATGATTAAAAAAAATTATGAAAATGAAAATTATTCTGGAGCAATCTTAGATGCTATACACTTGTTAACAGAAACAATAAGAAATAAATCTGGATTAGAAGGGGATGGGGTAAAGTTAATTCAAACTGCATTTAGTGTAAAAAATCCAAGAATTAAAATTAATAATTTACAAACTGAATCGGAAATAAACATTCAAAAAGGAACACAAGAATTATTAGTAGGTTTTTATACGGCTATTCGCAATCCACGTAGTCATGATAGAATAGATGATAAAAAATCGTATGCAGATGCGATAATCATTTTTATTAATCATATAATAGGTATAATTGATCAGTCTAAATTTAAATTTCAAATAGACGAATTTTTAAAATATGTATTTGATAAAAATTATGTGGAAAGTGATGAATATTCAAAGTTATTGGTTGAAAAAATTCCTGAAAGGCAAAGAGTTAATGTGGTAATTAAAGTAATGTCAAAAAGAAATATGGAGTATATATTTAATTTAAAATCCTTTATAAAGTCACTTTTTGACAAATTAAAAAAAGATGAAGTTGACAGAATATATAAAGTTATTAGTGAAGAGTTAGATTTTGCAAATTCAGTAAGTGATATAAGTGAAATTTTAATAATGTTTCCAGGTGCATATTGGGGATGTATTGAAAAACGTGCAAAATTGAGAGCAGAAAAAATATTATTTGAAGAAGTAATAAAAGAAAATATTAACTCGAGAGGTGTTATAATTGGGGAATATATAACGTATGATCATATGTTATGTTTTGATAATATTAATTCTTGGATGGATATGTTAGTATCTAAGTTAGAAAAGGAAGCACTAGATAAACATTATGTATATAGACACTTTTGGGATGACATACATTTACTTAATAAAGAAAATATTAATTGTTTATTGAAAACATATATTATTAATGGTTTATCAAAACAAGATAAGAATGTTATGCAAGCTGTAGAGAACAAAATAAAAGATGATAAAGAACATCCGTGGTGGAAGGTTTTTGAAAAAGAGCTTGAAAATTACACAGATATAAAGAAATATAGTATATTTACCAATTAATTGGCAAGTAAATTAAGTCGCATTAGCTAATTAGTGTAAATAATTATTTTAAAAGGTAGTTTTAGAATTACCTTTATTTTCATGTTTAAAATTATATGAAAAGCGTGTACTATATAACTTTAAACATAAAAATAATAATCGCTATTTAATTTATTGTGGAGGAATACTTATGAAAAAACAAATGATTGATGAAAATGAATTGATGTCACCAGAAGACGATATTGCTTTAAAAAATGTTTTTGAAAATATATTGTTAGGATTTGAAGAAAAATTAGATATTAATTTTTATGGTGCAGAACATGAGTATGGATTATTTAGACTATACTGTATTATAAACACTAAAAGAATACACGAGTCAATAGAGGAATTTATCAACACAATGGAATACATTATAGATGCATATAATAAAAACAATGAATGTTTTTTACATATCATGAAGAAAACTATTGAAAAAAGAGATGAAGCACTAGAGTTTTTTTGGCAATATAGGGAAGATGGTAAAAGATATATGGAATTGAGTAAAGAAAAATATAATTTTAGAGAAAAATCAATGACGTTACTTAATATTTTAAGTCAGTTAATTGAGAATATAATTAAGCGAGAGGCATTTTTATTAAATAAAGTTAATGTTATTATGGAAAAATCAAAATTAGATAGTGAAGATGAATTGTATGATGTTATACAAAATTTATTTAAGACACCAACATATAAATTGAATGAAAGAGTTAGGAAAAATTTAAATGGTATACCAATAAATCAATATAGAAATATAGTGGCACATTCAAGTTTTGAATTAAAAAATAATAAAATTCATGCAAGATATGGCAAAAATAAGTTTAAAATTTTATCAATAGATGAAGTTGAAGATATATTAAATGAACTATATGCTTTAAGACTATTTATCAAAATATGCACTAATTTAACTATAGATTTTATGATTATAAAGTATCCCAATTTAAGAAGTCATTTAAAAATAATTCCAGAAACAGCTATTTTAGATATTAATTCTATTATAGAGCAATACGGATTTAAAATTATAAAATACGAAATTACAGATAATTTGTGTATTAATGGAGAAGAAATACAATATGAAGGGGATGAGGTTTTTTTTATAAATCATATAATTTGCGAAGAAAATAGGATAAAAGATGTTTGCTTGATAATATGCATAATTATTTTTGAGATGGTACCTATTTTCAAGAAAAAGAATAATTATCCTGATTTAGAAAAAATAATGTGGGTATTAAAATTATCATTTAAGAATACAGAAAATACTGTGCATTTATTTATGGAATATGATGAAGTTAAAAATTTAAGAATAAATCCTATAATGTATTCTAACATCATAGAAAATAAAATAAGAGCTAATGATGGAATAAAAGACTATTTCAAATTATAGATATAGCTATTAAATTTAGAAAGGTAGTTTCAGTGCTACCTTTATTTTAAAAAACAAAAAATGTCTAATAAAATTAGATTTTTTCTAAGTTTGTCGAATATATGTACAAGCTTAAATTAAAGGTTTACACTTGAATTATAATTGCAATTTAAGGGGGATTTTAAAATGGCTAAGAAAAAAATTTATAAAAGATGGTGGTTTTGGTTAATTATAATTGTTTTAGTTGTTGGAATTGGGAATTTAGGTAATTCTAAGGATAAGGATGTAGCAACAAAGAATGAGGCAAAAGAAACTAATGCAAAAGTTAGTTCTCAAAAAAATGAAGAAAAGACACCAGAAAAAGATAAAAAAGAAGATAGTAAAATAACATATGAAAATTTTCTAAAAGTAGCTATGGGACAAAGTTATGAAGATGTATGTGCGTTACTAGGAGAAGGTGTAGAAAGTTCATCAGCTGATATAGGAGGAGTTTCAAGTAAAAATTATTCATGGAAAGCTAAGGGGATAGCTAATATGAATGTAACAGTTCAAGATGGAGTGATTGTAGGAAAAGCTCAAGCTGGATTAAAATCTGGAAATATTAATGTAACTTTAGATAAATATAATTCTGTAAAAGAAGGAATGAGTTTAGAAGAAGTTAATAAGATTTTAGGAGAAGGAGAATTAATCACAGAAAACAAAATTATGGATATGGGTAGTTCAATGTATGCATGGATTAATAAAGATGCTTCAAATTGTAATATAACATTTCAAGATGGTGTAGTAACTATGAAAGCACAATTAAATTTAAAATAGAAGTAATATATTTGGAAATAAGCTTGAGTTTTTCAGGCTTATTTTTATACCATTAAAAGGAAATAAAATGCATTTCTCGAATATAATATATTAAGGAGGCATTTTATGAGTGTAAAAAATAATTTAAAAAAAATAAGAATGATGGAATTTCTTATGGCTCCAGGTGAATTTGCTAGATTTTTAGGAGTCGATATAAAAACATATTCTGGATGGGAAAATGAAAGAAGCAAACCAACACTAGAAAGAGCTTTGAATATAGCAAATAAATTAAATAGGGACGTAAAAGAGATATGGTTTTTAGATTAAACTATATCTCTTTTTTATTATAGAAAATATCTTAAAAAATAAGAATATTAAATAAAAACAAGAAATTTCTTAAAAAACAAGAAACTTCTTATAGGTAAGTGCATACATATAAAACATAAAGATAATTAAAAATTATTTAAAGTATGTAGGTGATTTATATGATAGTAAGAAGTATATTGCTAACTGTAGATTTAATAGCATTAGTACATTGTAATAATAAGAGATTGGAGTATAAGAATATTAGTGAATACCAACTGCGAATAGGATATAGAAACAATTTAATACTTAAGCAACCTATTTTAGTTGATATGAGAGTAACACCACATATATTTGTATGTGGACTTTCAGGCAATGGTAAAACAAAAATGATTGAGTATGCATTAAGGGATAAAAAAGTTGTATTAATAAATGTATTTGAAGATGATTTAAAGAACATTAATACGAGTAGAAGAATAAACGGAAATGATAACATATTAAAATATTTTAATAACTTATTAAAAAGCATCAAAAGGCATGAAATACCACTCTACTTAGTTATAGATGAAATGCTCGTATTATGTATGGATAAAGCAATTACAAAAGTAATAATGGATGTATTAGCAGTAGGTAGACATTATAACATTTATATAATTGGGATAGCACAAATAGGAACAAAGGAATCTATTAAATTTAAAGATTTATTTAATGCACGTGTATGTTTTAGACAAGTAGAAGAAAGCAGTTATAGAACGGTTTTAGGATATAGTCCTGAAAATACAAAACTAAAGAAAAGAGAATTTTATTATTATAGTGATAATGTTGGTAGAGGTAAAACTTACACTATTTAGAAATATAGAATTTTTATTTAAAAAGCATTTGAGTTCAATATTTTTTCGCGATAGTCTTTAGCGATAGCGAAAAAATATTGAACGTGAAAATACTTTGAATAAAAATTCTATATAACTTGATAGTAGCAGTTTAACTTTCCGAAAATGAATGAAAGGTTATATAATACTAAAATTATTACAACAGATGATAGAGTGGAGATTTATAAAATTAATAACTATGTTGTGAAAGAAGGTCACAAGAGTAATAATAAAAATGGTAGAGGTGGTAAGAAAGAAATTGATGAAGAAACTAAAGAATTTAATAAAGAGCGTAGTAGAAAAACAACACTAACAAATGCTAGAAATAATATTATAAGACTTATAAAAGCTAATAACGATATGCAAACATTTATAACATTAACATTTTCTAAAGAACTAGATTTTAAAGAAAGTAAGAATTGTTTGAACAAAATGTTTAAAAGATTAAATAGACAATATGAAAATTTAAAATATATTTGGGTGTTAGAGTACGGAGATAAGAAAAATAGACTACATTACCATATACTTTGTAATATTCCAATCAATATAAAGTTAAGCGGTAGTAAAGAAAAAAAGTCAATAGAGCATAAGAAACTAGAAAATGAATTTAGTAAAAATTACTGGCAACATGGATTTGTAGATATAAGAAATTTGAATCAAGAAGGTAACACTAATATAGCTTTATATGTTAGCTGCTATATTACTAAAAGTATGGAAAATAGGAACTTAGAAGGTTATAGAATTTATGGTTATAGTTCTAAAACTTTAAAGAAACCAATTACTACAAAAATATATACAAAATATTCGATAGAAGATATTTTAAAGAATTTTGATTTTGATGATTATTATATAAGATTTTCAAATAATTATAAAATTGGTTATGAAAGTTTTAAAGGTGAGTGCAAAGGTAATGTTATCTATATGGATTTATATAAAAATAAGGAGGATCAATTATGAAAATAAATGAAATAGATGTATTGGTTACAAAAATTGATTTAAAGCAAAACAAAGAAGGTAAGCCCTATATTGTTGTAGACTTTTTAGATTTAGAAAGTGGAGATACTTTTAATATAATTGAAAAAGATATAGAAGTAATGAAAAGTTTGAAACAGATGACAAAATATAAAATAAGCTTAGTGTTAAATTCTAATAAGTATGGCTTGAAATTAGGATTAAAAGAAGTTGTAGAGGAACTAGGGGGAATATATTAAGAGGAAAAGCACCAGTTATGGTGCTTTCTTTTTACATTTCTTATATGGTATAATACTGTAGATATTTTATAAATAAAATTAAAAAAATTGGAGGAAGTTAATATAATGAATATAACTAAAGATATTAATATAAAGGAAAATAATAAGCAATTAAAGTTCTGGATTTGTACTTGGGGTTGTCAGATGAATGAAGAGGACTCTGAAAAACTATCAGGTGGATTAAAGCCATTAGGACATATAAGAACAGAAAATAAGGAAGAAGCAGATATTATAATATTTAACACTTGTTGTGTAAGAGAGAATGCAGAACAAAAGGTAGAAGGTAACCTAGGGGCTCTTAAAAAGCTTAAAAAGGAAAAACCTAATACTATAATTGCTGTTACTGGTTGTATGATGCAACAAGAGGGGATGGCAGAGAGTATAATTAAGAAATTCCCTTATGTTGATATAATAATAGGAACACATAATGCTTATAAATTTAATGAGTATTTACAAAGAGCTTTAGGTGGAGAAAGACCAATAGTTGAAATATGGAATAAAGAAGATGATATAGTAGAAGGACAACCAATAGATAGAGCAAGTAGCATAAAAGGATTTGTTACAATAATGTATGGATGTAACAATTTTTGTACATATTGTATAGTGCCACATGTTAGAGGAAGAGAAAGAAGTAGAAAACCAGAAGAAATAGAAAATGAAATAAGAGAAATGGTTAAAGAAGGTTATAAGGAAATAACTCTACTAGGACAAAATGTAAATTCTTATGGAAAAGGATTAGAACCAAATATAGATTTTGCTATGTTATTAAGAAGAATTAACAAAATAGAAGGAATAGAAAGAGTTAAATTTATGACATCTCATCCAAAAGATTTAAGTGAAGATGTTATAGAAGCTATAAAAGAATGTGATAAATTATGTGAAACTATACATCTTCCAGTACAATCAGGTTCTTCTAGAATATTAAAAAAGATGAATAGACATTATGATAGAGAACAGTATATGACTTTAATAAGAAAAATAAAAGAAAGAATTCCCAATGTAGCATTAACTACAGATATAATAGTAGGATTCCCGGGTGAGACTGATGAAGATTTTGAAGAAACATTAAGTCTTGTAAAGGAAGTTGAATATGATTCAGCATTTACTTTCTTATATTCAAAAAGAAAAGGAACTCCAGCTGATATGATGTTAGACCAAGTTCCTGAGGATGTTAAAAAAGAAAGATTTAATAGATTAGTTGAAGCTGTAAATGAAATTGCAGCTAAGAAAAACAAAGAATATGATGGCAAAGTTGTAGAAATATTAGTTGAGGGACACAGCAAAAATGATGAAACTAAACTAACAGGAAGAACTAGAACAGGAAAATTAGTTAATTTTGAAGGAAATGAAGAAAATATAGGAAAGCTTGTAAATGTTAAAATAACAAAAGCACAGTCTTTCTCATTAGTAGGTGAAGAAATTTAATTAACTGTTATATAAATTAAAGCGACTTATGGTAATCCAATTTTAACTAGGAATAATTAAAACTAGAAATGATTTGATTGCCTTTAGGAATAACATCAACGAACATAGTGTTATTTCTAAAGTCGCTTTTTATTAATAAGTATAAAACTTTGAAAAGAAAAGGAGATAGTATTATGGCATTAACGCCAATGATGGTTCAATATTTTAATGTAAAAGAGAAATGTAAAGATGCCATAGTCTTTTTTAGACTTGGAGACTTTTATGAAATGTTTTTTGAAGATGCTAAAGTTGCATCTAAAGAATTAGAACTTACTCTAACTGGTAGGGACTGTGGACTTGAAGAAAGAGCACCAATGTGTGGAGTTCCATTTCATGCAGCAGAAAATTATATTGGACGGTTAATATCAAAGGGATATAAAGTTGCAATTTGTGAACAAGTAGAAGATCCAGCAGTTGCTAAAGGTATAGTAAAAAGAGATGTAGTTAAAATTTTTACACCAGGAACTTATACAGAAGGAACATTCCTAGAAGAAAGAAAAAACAATTTCTTAATGTCAATTTTTATAGAAGAAGATAGTGCATCAGTATCGTTTTGTGATATATCAACAGGAGAATTTTATTGTAGCGATTTTAAATATAATATGAGTTCAATACTTGATGAAATAGCAAAGTTTAATCCTAAAGAAATTGTTGTTCCTAATAACATTAGTGAAGAAGCAATTCATGAGATAAATAGCAGATTTGAAATTTCTATATCTAAATTTGAAATTGAGTATTTTGAAGAAAGTGATTTAAAAATAAAGGAGCATTTTAAAAACTATAATGATATACAGTTTACAGAGGTATTAAATAAATCAATAAATGGTCTTTTAAGCTATATAATAGAAACACAAAAAGTTAAAATGTCTCACATAGATATGTTAGAAAGATATAATATTCATGATTTTCTTGCTATAGATGGTAATTCAAGAAGAAATTTAGAAATAACTGAAAGTTTAAGAGATAAAAGTAAAAAAGGCTCTTTACTTTGGGTTCTTGATAAAACCAATACTGCAATGGGCGGTAGAAGGTTAAGAAAATGGATAGAACAACCATTAGTAAATAAAAGAGAAATACTTCTAAGACAAGATGCTATTGAAGAGCTTGTTAAAAATATTTCTAGAGAAGATGAACTTAAAGAAGCATTAAATAAAATTTATGACATAGAAAGATTAGTTGGTAAAATTAGTTCTAAAAGTATAAATGCAAAAGAACTTGTTTCATTAAAGCATTCTATAGAAAAAATACCAACAATAAAAGAAGTTCTAAAAAACTTTAAAAGTGAATTGTTATCCAATATTTTAGATGAATTAGATGATTTAAAAGATGTATATAATTTATTAGATAATTCAATATCAGATAATCCAGGACTTTCAGTAAAAGAAGGAAATATAATTAAAGATGGATATGATGAAAAAATAGATGAGTATAGAACTTCTAAAAGATGTGGTAAGGAATGGATTGCAAATTTAGAAAATGAAGAAAAACAAGTTACAGGGATAAAATCTTTAAAAGTGGGATATAATAAAGTTTTTGGATATTATTTAGAAGTAACAAAAACTAATTTAAGTTCTGTACCACAAGGTAGATATATAAGAAAGCAAACATTATCAAATGCTGAACGTTTTATAACACCAGAATTGAAAGATATGGAAGAGAAAATACTAGGTGCGGAAGATAAGCTTATGAAGGTTGAATATGAGCTTTTTGTGAAAATTAGAGATGAAGTAGAAAGTCATGTTGATAGAATGAAAGTATCATCTAAACTTATATCAGAGCTAGATTGTCTATGTTCATTATCTACTGTAGCAAGAGAAAATAATTATACAAAACCGAGCATTAACACAAAAGGAGTATTAAAAATACAAGATGGAAGACATCCTGTTGTTGAAAAAATGCTTTCAACTAACGAATTTGTGTCAAATAGTACACTTTTAGATAATGAAACTAATCAGCTACTTATAATAACAGGACCTAACATGGCAGGAAAATCTACATATATGAGACAGGTAGCACTTATAACATTAATGGCTCAAATAGGAAGTTTTATTCCAGCAAAAACTGCAGATATATCTATCTGTGATAAAATCTTTACAAGAATAGGAGCATCTGATGATTTAGCTGGAGGGAAAAGTACATTTATGGTTGAAATGTGGGAAGTTTCAAACATACTAAATAATGCTACTAGTAGAAGTTTAATATTATTAGATGAAGTAGGTAGAGGAACTAGTACTTATGATGGATTAAGTATAGCTTGGTCAGTTATAGAGTATATATGTAAAAATAAAAATATGAGATGTAAGACACTTTTTGCAACGCATTATCATGAACTTACAAAATTAGAAGGTAATATAGATGGTGTTAAAAATTATTCTATAGCAGTAAAAAAGGTAGATAATAATATAATTTTCTTAAGAAAAATTATAGAAGGTGGAGCAGATGAATCTTATGGAATAGAGGTTGCAAAACTTGCAGGAATACCTGATAAAGTTATATCACGAGCAAGAGAAATTCTTAAAACATTAGAAAATACAAATAAAGATAAAGAAGTATGTACAGATATAGCATTAACTAATGCAAAAGAAGATAATTTTGGATGTGAGAAAGAAAATTTACCTATAAAAGAAAATATAGAAATTGAAGAAAATAAAAATACATGTGAAAATTTAGAAGTGCAGCAGTTAGGGTTTTTAAATGCTGTAGATAATAATGAATTAATAGAAGAAATAAAGAAAATAGATTTACTAAATATGACTATAATAGAATGTGTAAATAAATTAAATGATATAGTAATAAAAGCTAAGAAGATGTAATTAAATGATGTAAGAAGCAATTTCTAATTAACAGGGGGAACGTAAAGTTCCCTCGTGTAATTACTTATGATAATATTGAGATGAATAATTGTTTTCATCTACGGTTAGTGTTTATATTACGATAAAAAGGGGTGATATAAATGAAGAGAATAAATATTTTAGATAAAGAGACATGTAATAAGATAGCAGCAGGTGAAGTAGTTGAAAGAGCAAGTTCAGTTGTTAAAGAACTAGTTGAAAATAGTATAGATGCAGGAAGTAAAAATATTGTAATAGAAGTTGAAGATAGTGGAAACAGATTAATAAGAATAAGTGATGATGGAAGTGGAATACATAAAGATGATATAGAAAAGGCATTTTTACCTCATGCAACAAGTAAAATTCAAGAAATAGAAGACATATACAAAATAAATAGTTTTGGGTTTAGAGGTGAAGCACTTGCAAGTATTTCATCTATATCAAGAGTAAATTTAAAGAGTAAAACTGCTTCTGAGGATTTTGGAAAAGAAATTATAATTGAAGGTGGAGAAATAAAGGATATTGTTGATGCAGCATGTAATGATGGAACAACAATAGAAGTAAGAGATTTATTTTACAATGTGCCGGCAAGACAAAAGTTTCTAAAATCACCACAAAGAGAATCATCGCTAATATCTGATCTTGTTTTAAGGTTAGCTCTTGGAAATTATGGTGTGTCATTTAAACTTACTAATAACGGAAAAAAGACTGTTAGTACTTATGGAAGTGAGAATTTAGAAGATGCAATTCATATTTTATATGGAAAAGAAGTTAGCAAAAATATAGTTCCTTTTGAGACTCACAGCGATATACTTTCTGTTTATGGATTTATAGGAAACAGTGAAATTAGTAGAGGTAGTAGAAATAGACAAAGTATATTTGTAAATAAAAGACTTATAAAAAGCAGCACAATAACAGCAGCGGTTGAAAATGCATTTAAGTCTTTTTTGACAGTTAATAAATTTCCGTTTTTTGTTTTGTTCTTAGATATTTTTCCAGAATATATTGATCCTAATGTTCATCCAACTAAAGCAGAAATAAAGTTTTATGATGAAAGAAGCATATTCAAATTTATTTTTGATAGTGTTCATTCAGCATTAAGAAATTATATGAAAGAGAATTTTAGTTTTACAGAAGATGGCGTAATAGAGTTTAAAAAGGAAGAAGAAACTAAATTTAAACAAGAGGTTTTACATGATGACTTTTTAGAAAAAAAAATAGATATTCAATATGTACCTATAGATTTAAAAAGTGATAGTACAATTGGAAAAGAAGAAAAGGCGTCATATAAAGTTGAAAATGATAATAAGATTTTTGAAAAAATACAAGTTAAAGATGCAGTATGGGAAAATGAAGATAAAAGTAAGGAAGAAATAATAACAAAAGAGAAAGAAAAACTATCATTAGAAAAAGAAGAAGTAGTTAAAAAAACAGAAAATAAAGAAATTGTACCTAAGTTTGGTTATGTAAAAATAATAGGTCAATTTAACAATACATATATAATTGCCGAGTGTAACAATGAACTTATTCTTATAGATCAACATGCAGCACATGAAAAATATATGTTTGAGAAATATAAAAAATCAATAGAGAGCTTTGAAGTTATAAGTCAAGTACTATTAACACCTATAGTTATTGAACTTTCCTTTGATGAAGCACCTTATTATGAAGAAAATAAGGATGTTTTTAAAAAAGCAGGATTTAACATTGAGGATTTTGGCAATAATACTATAAGTATAAGGGAAGTTCCTATGTTTTTAGGGAAGCCAGATGTAAAATCGTTGTTTTATGATATACTTGAGAACTTGAAAAATATGGGCAATGGAAGTACTGTTGAAGTAAAATACAATAAAATAGCAAGTTTAGCATGCAAAGCAGCAGTTAAAGCTAATAATAAGTTATCACAAATAGAAATGGAAAAATTAATAGATGATTTAAGATATATGGATGATCCATTTACTTGTCCACATGGTAGACCAACTATGATAAAAATGACATTAAATGAGATAGAAAAGAAATTTAAAAGAATACAATAAAAATGGGTTTAGGTGAGAAAATGAAAGATTTATTTATACTAGCAGGTCCAACAGCAGTTGGAAAGACGGAGATTTCAATAAAACTTGCAGAAGAATTAAATGGTGAGATAATATCTTGTGATTCTATGCAAATTTACAAAGAAATGAACATTGGTTCTGCTAAAATTTCAAAAGAGGAAATGAGAGGAATTAAGCATCATTTAATTGATGTTATACCGCCATGTGAAGAATTTAGTGTGGCTGAATTTAAAAAAAATGCAGAAATTTTTATAGAGGATATATCTAAGAGAAATAAGGTTCCAATGATAGTAGGTGGAACAGGTCTTTATATAAATTCTTTAATATTTAACTATAGTTTTGGTGATACAGATAAAGACGAAAATTATAGAAAAGAATTAGAAGAGTTAGCTGAAATAAAAGGAAAAGAATATATTCATGAAATGTTAAAGGAAATAGATGTAGAAAGTTATAACAAGTTATATCCAAATGATTTAAAAAGAGTTATTAGAGCTTTGGAAGTATATAAAACAACAAATAAAACAATGAGCCAATATTTAAAGGAACAAAATATATATGATATACCATACAATGTAAACTACTATGTATTAAATATGGATAGAGAAAAACTTTATGAAAGAATTAATAGAAGAGTAGACATTATGATGGAAAAAGGTCTTTTAGATGAAGTTAAGGCTTTAAAAGAAAAAGGATATACAAAAGATATGCAATCTATGAAAGGTATTGGATATAAAGAATTATTATCATATTTAGAAGGTGAAATTTCACTTGAGGATGCTGTAAATATGATAAAACAATTTAGTAGAAATTATGCTAAAAGACAGTTAACTTGGTTTAGAAAAGATTCTAGAGTCAAGTGGATAAATAAAGATGACTTTAAAAATGATGAAGAAATTGTAAACTTTATAAAGAATGATTTTATAAAAAGAAAAATATGCAATAATTAGAGTAATATCCTTAAATAATAAAGGAATTTGGAAAAATATATAGAATAAAATATATAGAAAAGAAATGAGAAAAAATGTAAGAAAAGTAACTTTATCACTATTGATAAATTTATAAAAAATAGGGGTACAAAATATTATGGAGGTATTAAAGATGACAAAATCAACAAATAACTTACAAGATATATTTTTAAATGGAGCAAGAAAAAATAGAATACCTGTAACTATTCATTTAACTAATGGGTTTCAAATTAAAGGAAATGTTAATGGATTTGATAGCTTTACAGTAGTATTATTTTCAGAAGGAAAGCAAATGCTTATATATAAACATGCGATTTCAACTATAACACCATTAAAGCAAATATTATTTACCAATAATGATTCTAAAGAGGAATCTGAATTGTAATTTTAAACACATTAATGTTATATGATATATTAAGTTAAGATTTCTTTTAGTAAAAAGCACAGTATATTTTTATATTCTGTGCTTTTTACATATAAATTTAAGTTTATTAAATATCTAGATTTTATTAGCGTAACATTACTATTTAGGTGTTTTTTTATTTAATTATAGTTTAAACTTGTTTCGAGATGATTAAATGGTATATAATATAAGATGATTTTATTCGTAGATAAACATTATATAATTTTAAAATTATAGTAATTTTACTATTTTTAATTTAAAATTTAATCTTAAATAGAGATTTATACATAAGTAAAGTAAGGGGAGTACAGAAATGTTAGATATAACAAAAGAATTTTTAATGAAAAAGTTTCATATAAGCGAAGAATTATTTGAGTTATCTCAAATAGCATTAGAAGATGTAAAAGAAGAGTTTAAAAAGTTAGATGATATAAAGGAATACAATCAATTAAAGGTTTTAAATGCTCTTCAAGAGGAAAGAATAAGTGATATGCACTTTACTAATTCATCAGGATATGGTTATGGCGATGTTGGTAGAGATGCACTTGATAAAGTTTATGCAAAAGTGTTCAATACAGAAGCAGCACTTGTAAGACCACATTTTGTTAATGGTACACATGCAATTGGGGCTGCACTTTTTGGAAACTTAAGACCAAATGACACTATGTTAAGTGTTTGTGGTTCGCCATATGATACATTACATAACATAATAGGAATTAGTGGAGAAGAAAACATAGGTTCACTTAAAGAATATGGTGTGAAATATAAGCAATTAGAGCTTAAAGATAATAAAGTTGATATAGAACTTATGAAAAAAACAATAAAAGAAGATTCAAGTATAAAGTTAGTACATATTCAAAGATCAACTGGCTATGGTTGGAGAAATTCATTATTAGTAAGAGATATAAAACCTATAATAGATGCAGTAAAAGAAATAAATGAAAACATAATTTGTTTTGTAGACAATTGCTATGGAGAATTTATTCAAACAATAGAGCCAACAGATGTAGGTGCAGATTTAGTAGCAGGTTCTCTTATAAAAAACATAGGTGGTGGAATTGCACCAACTGGAGGATATATTGCAGGTAAGCAAGAATGTGTAAATGGAGCTGCATATAGATTAACAATACCTGGAATTGGTGGAGAGTGTGGTTCAACTTTTGGTGTTATGAGAACTTTATTCCAAGGATTATTTTTAGCACCACATGTAGCAATTGAAGCTGTAAAAGGAGCAATATTCTGTGCTAGAATTATGGAACTTTCAGGATTTGAAGTTCTTCCAAAATATAATGATGAAAGATCAGATATAATTCAAGCTATAAAATTCAATGATAAGGATAAATTAATAAATTTCTGTAAGGGAATTCAAGCAGGTTCACCAATAGATTCATTTGTAGAATGTGAACCATGGGATATGCCAGGATATACAGATCAGGTTATAATGGCAGCAGGAGCATTTATACAAGGTTCGTCAATTGAACTATCAGCAGATGCACCAATAAGAGATCCATATATAGCATACCTTCAAGGTGGATTAACTTTTGAACATGCTAAAACAGGAATATTAATAGCATTAACAAAAATGATGAAATAATAATTATACCTCTATGATTTTTATATCATAGAGGTATTTTGATGAAAAGTTGTTAACAATATAAAATAAAAGAAATTAAGGAGAGATATTAATGGAAGATAATTTTAAAAGTCTAAATATAGATGAAAATATAATAAATGCATTAACACTACAAGGAATAAAGGAGCCTACACCTATACAAAGTAAGGCTATACCAGTTTGCTTAGAGAATAAAGATGTAGTTGCAGAAAGTGAAACAGGAAGTGGAAAAACATTAGCATATGTATTACCTATATTTAAAAAGGTTGAAGCTTCTAAAAGAGAAAATCAAGTTATAATATTGACACCAACTCATGAACTTGCAGTACAAGTACATAAAGTTATAGATAAATTATCTAAAGACAGTAATATGGGAATTACATCTATGACTATAATAGGAAATGTAAATATAAAAAGACAAGTAGAAAAACTAAAAGAAAAACCACATATAATAATAGGATCAAGTGGAAGAATTTTAGAGCTTATAAAAATGAAAAAAATAGCAGCACATACTGTTAAAACTATAATTATAGATGAATGTGATAAATTATTAGATGAAAACAATGAGAAAATGACAAAAGCTGTTATAAAAACTACACTTCGTGAAAGACAAGTTTTATGTTTTTCAGCAACTGTAACTGATGAAGTTTTAAAATTTTCAAAAGAAAATATGAAGGAACCAGTGGTATTAAAAGAAGAACAAAAACCTATAGCTAATAAAAACATTGAGCATATGTATTTTGTATGTGAAAGAAGAGATAAAATTTTAATGATTAGAAAACTTATAGCATCTTTAAAACCTAAAAAAGCAATAGTTTTTATAAATAATAGTAATGGGATAAATGTAATAGCAGACAAACTTAGATATCATGGTATCAAAGCAGAGGGTATTTCTGGAGAAAATTTTAAAGCTGAAAGAAAAAAATCAATGGATGCATTTATTCAAGGAAAAAGCAATGTATTAGTATCTTCTGATTTAACATCAAGAGGGTTAGATATTAGAGGAGTAACTCATATAATAAATTTAGATATTCCAGAAAATGAAATGGATTATATACATAGAGCAGGTAGATGTGGTAGAGGTCAAAATAGAGGTGTTTGTGCTTCTATAATCACCGAAAATGAGAAGCCTATGATAACAAAAATAAAGAATAAATTTAGTATAGATATAGATTTAAAAGAATTATACTTTGGAAATGTAGTAAATGAAGAGCAAAAAAAATCTATAAGTGAAATTGTAGATATTCCTAAAAAGAAGAAAGTTAAAAAACAAAATAAAAATAATGAAAAAATCACTAATAATAAAAATACTTATGAAAAAAGTAAGTATTGGAATAAGAAAAAATAGATAAAACAAGAAAATAGGTGCAATAAGTGTTTTGCACCTATTTTAAAAATTAAATTATTAGGCTCATAAAAAAGCTAAGGTTGTAAAAATACAATTTAGTATGTTATAATAAAAAACATATGTGTAAAAAGATATTAACTATTTAAAAAATAGAATAAAATAAAAACACTATTTGGAGGGCAAGAATTAATGATACAAGCAACTAATGTTAGTTTGAGATACGGATCAAGAAAACTATTTGAAGATGTTAACATAAAATTTACAGAGGGAAACTGCTACGGAATAATAGGTGCAAATGGAGCGGGAAAATCTACATTTCTTAAGATATTATCAGGAGAAATAGAAGCAAACACAGGAGATGTTTCTATGACACCAGGACAAAGATTAGCAGTTTTAAAACAAGATCACTTTGCTTATGATGATGTTGAAGTTTTAAAAACAGTTATGATGGGTCATGAAAGACTTATACAAATAATGGAAGAAAAAGATGCGTTATATGCTAAACCAGACTTTAGTGATGAAGATGGAATGAAAGCATCAGAGCTTGAATGTGAGTTTGCAGAACTTAATGGATGGGAAGCGGAAAGTGAAGCAGCAACATTATTAAATGGATTAGGCGTAAGCGAAGATTTACATACAAAATTAATGGGGGATTTAGAAGGTTCAGAGAAGGTTAAGGTATTACTGGCTCAAGCATTATTTGGTAAACCAGACATTTTAATCATGGATGAGCCTACTAACCACTTAGATATAAAATCTATAAACTGGCTTGAAAATTTCTTATTAGATTTTGAAGGAACAGTAATAGTTGTATCCCATGATAGACACTTCTTAAATAAAGTGTGTACTCATATGGCTGATGTTGATTTTGGAAAGATTCAATTATATGTAGGAAACTATGATTTCTGGTATGAATCAAGTCAATTAGCATTACAAATGGCAAAGGATCAAAACAAGAAAAAAGAAGAAAAAATGAAAGAATTACAATCATTCATAGCTAGATTTAGTTCTAATGCTTCTAAAGCAAAGCAAGCAACTAGTAGAAAGAAACAATTAGATAAACTTACACTAGATGATATAAAACCATCAACTAGAAGATATCCTTTTGTTGGATTTAAACCAGAAAGAGAAGCAGGAAATGAACTTTTAGAAGTTAAAGATCTATGCAAAACTATAGACGGAGAAAAAGTTTTAAATAATGTAAGTTTTAGAATAAACAAAGATGATAAGATTATATTCTTAGGTGATGGTACGGCTAAAACAACATTATTCAAAATACTTATGGGTGAAATGGAAGCTGATAGTGGAGAGTTTAAATGGGGTGTTACAACATCTCAAAGTTACTTCCCAAGTGATAATTCAGAGTACTTTGATGGATGTGATTTAAGTCTTGTTGACTGGTTAAGACAATATTCAGAAGAAAAATCTGAGAGCTTTATAAGAGGATTCTTAGGAAGAATGTTATTCTCTGGAGAAGAAGCTTTAAAAAGTGCTAATGTATTATCAGGAGGAGAAAAGGTTCGTTGTATGCTTGCAAAAATGATGTTAAGTTCAGCTAATGTATTAATATTAGATGAACCAACAAACCATTTAGATCTTGAATCAATAACTGCATTAAATAATGGATTAATGAGCTTTAATGGAACTATGTTATTTACATCGCATGACCACCAGTTCATTGAGACAATATCAAATAGAGTAATTGAAATTACTAAAGAAGGCGTTATGGATAGAACTATGACATATGATGAATACTTAGAAAATGATGAAGTTCAAAACAAAGTAAAAGAAATGAACAAATAATTTATATTTAAATTATATTATAAAGAGATACATCTTAATTTAGAATAGGTGTATCTCTTTTTTGTTTTATAAGGTAACCTATTTAATTTGAAAGTAATAAAATAATATAGGAATAAATTAGGAGTGAAAATTTATGATTGAGTTTCTAGATGATAATGAGAACTTTGGTGTAGATAAAAAAGATTATGAAATAGATGAAGAACATATAAATACAGCTAAAATACCAGTGTTAGTTTCTAATGTAAATTTAGTAGGTGAGTTAGTTGAAAACTTTAATATAATAGAGGGATATAAAAAAATATGTAAGTGTGATAAAAAAGTGGTTATACAAAGTTCAAAAGTTGTAGCAAACACATTAATTGTTGATGGATATATTTTAAGTGACATAGAGTATAGTACCAATAAAGAATATTTAAGAAGCATAAAGAATAAAACTTCATTTCAATTTGCTACATTTATAAATGAATATAAAAATGTAAGTGAAGCATATGTAGACTTAGTTAATTATAATATAAAAATATTAGATTTTTATAATGCAAATGATGAGTGTGAAAATTTAAATATAAAATTAGTCCAAAATGTAGTTGTAAATTTGGAGTTTGATATTTACGAAAAGAGATATATAAAAATAAATATATTGTAAGAGAATAGAGTATAATTGACTGAAAAATGTAGTAAATTGTAACAATAAAGGTAGGTAAGATATATATTATAATATGAAGTTTAAATTGAACTTTATAATTATAACATTATTTATAGTGTTATAATAATCTTGCAATGAGGTGAAGAAAATAATGAGCTGTAAGAATATACCAAATGCATCAACTAATGAATGTGAAAATAGAGAATGCAGTGATATAGAAATAAGATCAAAGGTATTAAGCACTAATGTTGAATCTAAGAAGAAATATGGAGAGAAAATAATAAAGAAACTTGGTGAAGTAGAAGTAGGTGGAATAGTAGTAGATGACACTTATATACCAGAAGGATACGTAGAGATAAAAGGAGTAACAAAAACACCTGTAATAACTCAATGCAAATTAGTATTTGGAAATATTATAGTTGAAGGTTATATTGTAAAAGATATAAGATATGCTACACCTGTTGATTGTCATATAGATATAGATAAATGTAAATCATATAGAAATAATTTAAAAGATATCGTAGTTAAAGTTCCATTTAGATTTGCTGGACCAATAGAAGATATAAAGATAGGAAGAAATCCGGATAGAGAAGAAACAAGAAAATATGATTATCTTCAAAATACAATGGGAGCATGCGACAAAGGAACTATGGGACCTGCTTTATGTGAGTGGGAATCATCAGAAAAAGGTTCATTAGTTAAACCTCCTTATTGTGAATTAATAAAATGGAAAATAAAAGAATATGATGTTTGTAGAGATGATGAGGAAGGTTGTCATCATAGCAAATTATATAATATTTTTACAGAAAAAATGGTTGTGACTTTCAAATTTGAAGTATTTCAAGAAATGGTAGTATGTCCAGAATAGAATAAAAAATAAAAGGTGTAGAGTGTAACAATTCTACACTTTTTTTATAAACTAATAGTAAAAAATGTATATTAAGGTGGGTTTATGGAGAATATAGAATTCTTATTAATACAAATTGTTGTAGATTTGATAGTAAAAAAATTCAAAATTAATTATAAAGACTTAAGTTATATATTAATGTATCTATATCTAAATAATAATAATAAAGACATATCTAAAGTAGATGTTGTAGATAGTGAAAATAATATAAATATTAGAAAAGATACAAAAAAGATAAAAGAAAAAAATTGCAAAAAAGATAATTGCGAAATTTATGAGGAACAAATTCATAACAATAGAAATAATAACATAAATAATGAGTTAGAAAATCAACAAGTTTTAAAAATGATAAGTGTAAATAATAATACAGAAAATATAAAACATAATACAGAAAAAGAAGTATGTAGTACAACAATAAAAGAATATGGAAAAATGGATAGTTCTATAAATATGCAAAAAAGTAATAAAAATGACAGTGTAGGAGAAATTTCAAAAGAAAGCATTTTAAAAAGTGATGTTGTATTAATTGATTCAGAAATAAATGATTTAGTTTTAGGTGAGGTAGAATTCAATGAACCAGTATTGAAAATATTAAGTGCAAAAAGTGAAATATCAGCATGTAAACCAGTGTGTTTTGAATGTGAAAATAAAAAAGAAGGTATGTTAGTTTATAAAGGTTTGTTAACAACTAATATAAAATATTTAAAACCTAAAGATATTGTTTCAAATGGATTTTGTAGTGAAAGCAAATATTACACTATATATACTCCTTTTGAAATATCTAAGAGAGTTCCATTAAAATTTAATGTTTTTAAAGATGGGAAGGATACCATTAAAGATATAAAAATAAATATAAATAAATATAGTGAAAATATATGTACAGAGTTTGTAAGTTGTTCTAATGAAAAAGAAAATTTTAAATGTAAATATAAAATAATTAATGCATTTAAATACAATGTGGAAATATTAAAAGAAGAAAAATTCAAATTAAGCTTTAAAAATAATTTTAAAGAAACAGGATAGTTGATTTAATTTATTTTTATAACTTAAAAGGAACACTATATAGGGTTTCAATCTGAAAAATGAAATTATTCAAATATTAAATGAGAATAATGTTATTCCAAGAAACAGAAATTATTTAAAACGTTATTCATAAAAATTTCAAAGAAACTCTAATGAATTTGCCATTTATTTCCAAGACTAAACGGCTATTAGTGAACTAAATTAAGATCTATGTAATTAAATTCTAGTTTATTTTTCATAACTCTTCGTCAGTAATTCACATTAATAAAATACCGTTATTGATATGAATTACTTCCTTGATTTATAAAAAATATACATTGAATTTTCAATTACATATTTCTAAATTTAGTTCACACGACATCTTGTCTAGGCAGTCGCTGAACCCGTCCTTGGGTTCAGGTCTTGAAAATAAAACACAAATTAATAAGATTTTCTAAATCAATTTTTAAAGAAATACTAATTTAAATAATTCCTGTTCCTTGATGAACAAAAAAATCTTTTCAATTAATAAATTTGTTATTTAAAATTTGAACGTGGAACCCTATATATGACTCCACGCTGAAAAATGAAAATACTATTATTTCAGTTGAAAAAAATATATTTAAACTAATGTATAAAAACTAACAATTAACGATAAAGGGTAAAATTGAACTGTCTAAAGTAATAGTTATATTTATTATTAAAACTATGGTCAGTAAGAATATTATAATGGGAATTTATTCTCCCAAATAAACCTTTTATGGATAAATATTATATTAATTTTATTTGAAGTACAAATAAAAAAATGTAGCGGGGATTTCAATCCCCGGGCATATTCACCATCATTGTTAATTGGTTCCCAACATGATATCAGAATAAACTATAAGCTAAATAGTATTATTTGATAAAAAGATTACTTTGAACCATATATTTAGTATGCTTTTTAAAATTAAATATTAGTTGAAGTATATGGATTAACATGAACCATACAATGTTTTATAGATTCATCTTCTTCTATAGAATTATGAATTTTCATAGCTATATTATGTCCTTCTTCAACAGTTAAATTAGAGTCAACAGAAATTTCTACATCAACGTAAATTCTATTAGCATGTAATCTAGTTTGAAGTTTGTCTATTTTTTCAACACCGCTTATAGAATAGATTTTATTTTTAATTTTAGTAATAGTTTCTTTGTCGGCAGATTCATCAATTAATTGTGAAATACTTTGTTTTACTATATCGTAAGCGACTTTTAGTATTAAAGCACTAATTATAAGTGATGCAATACTATCTAGTATAGGATATCCAAGTCTTGCGCCTACAATTCCAATTAAAGCACCTATAGAAGAAAGAGAGTCTGATCTATGATGCCATGCATCTGCTTTCATAGAAGAACTATTTATAAGTTTAGCATATTTCATAGTATAGAAATACATCCATTCTTTAGTTATTATAGAAAGTATGGCTGCATAAATTGCTAATGTACCAGGAGTAACAAAGTTTTTAGAAACTATATTTTTTACTCCAGAAATACCAATACCAATTGCAACAACAAAAAGCATTACTGATAAAAAAAGTGAAGATAAACTTTCTATTTTTTCATGTCCGTATGGATGCTTGGAGTCTTCGGGTTTATTAGAAAGTTTTAAACCAATGATAACACCTATAGTGCTTACTACGTCTGAAAAAGAATGTATTCCATCAGCAATCATAGCATTGCTTTTGGAAATAATACCTGCTAAAACTTTTAATATAGATAAAATAGCATTACCTATAATTGTATTTTTACTAACTTTCATTCCTATTTCTAATCTATTATCCATGTCTCCTCCATTATCAATTGATATAAAAAATATTTACTTTAAAACAAGTATAATATATATAGTATACTAAAAACACTAAAATGTTAATAGAAAAAATGTAAAAAAATAGATGGATTATATTATCAATTGAGAATGAAATCGATGATTATAAGATGTACTTTTTTAAATGATAAAGGGTATGGGTACCATTATCAAATAAACTTTTAGTTGACAAATTGTTAAAGCTGTATATAATATAGTGTATAATTGAAAAAAATAAATTTTATGAAGAGGACAGTACTTTCTAAAAAATTTTTAAGCGAGTAGAGGTTGGTGAAAGCTCTATAAATTTATAGAAATTCAAGTGGTAACATGAGAATGTAGCATTTGCTATAGGAAGAGAACCTTGGAAAAGCAATTTGAGAAAGTTAATTTTATTAACAAAAAATTGTCGCTATGTAGCGTTAAAGTATAAGGGGACTTATTTTATTATAAGTCAACTAGAGTGGTACCGCGGATAATCCCGTCTCTTTTATTAGAGACGGGTTTTTTATATTGTAAAAAAATAAAATTTGTAATATATAAAGAAAAGTTTGGAGGAATATTTATGGATTATAAAAATTATATAGCTAATATATTAAAAAATCATATTGATATGGATATTGAAGAAATAGAAAAATTAATAGAAATACCACCTAAGGCAGATATGGGTGATTATGCATTTCCTTGTTTTTCATTAGCTAAAACAATGAGAAAAGCACCACAAATGATATCAGGTGAAATAAAAGAAAAAATAAACGATGATAACTTTGAAAAAGTTGAAGCTTTTGGACCATACTTAAACTTTTTTGTAAATAAAGAAATACTTATAAAAAATACTATAGATAAGATTTTAAGTGAAGGTAAAAATTATGGTTCTAACAATGATGGTGAAGGAAAAAATGTTATTGTTGAGTATTGTTCAGCAAATATAGCAAAACCATTCCATGTAGGTCACTTATTTACAACTATGCTTGGAAATTCATTATATAAATCATTTAAGTTTCATGGATATAATGCAATAGGAATAAACCACTTAGGAGACTGGGGAACTCAATTTGGTAAGCTTATTTATGCTTATAACAATTGGGGTGATGAAGAAGCATTAGAAAAAGAACCAATAAAAGAAATGCTAAGAGTTTATGTTAAATTCCATGAAGAAGCAGATAAAAATCCTGAACTTAATGATGAAGGAAGAAAACACTTTAAATTGTTAGAAGATGGAAATAAAGAAGAAGTTGAACTTTGGACTAGATTTAGAAACTTAAGTTTAAAAGAGTTTGATAAGTTATTTAAAATGTTAAATGTTTCATTTGATTCTTTTGATGGAGAAAGTTTCTACACAGATAAAATGGATGCTGTAATAGAAGAGATAGATGAAAAAGGATTACTAACAGATAGCCAAGGTGCAAAAGTTGTTATGCTTGATGAATATAATATGCCACCTTGTATAATAAAAAAGGCAGACGGAGCAACAATATATGCAACTCGTGATTTAGCTGCTGCATTTTATAGAAAGAAAACATATGATTTTTACAAAAATATATATGTAGTTGCAAAGGACCAAGCACTTCACTTTAAACAAGTTTTCAAAACTATTGAACTTATGGGTCATGAGTGGGCAAAGGATTGTGTTCACGTAAACTTTGGACTTGTAAGATTTGCAGATAAAAAGCTTTCAACAAGAAAAGGGGATGTAGTATTCCTTGAAGACTTATTAAATGAAGCAGTTTTAAAAACATTAGAGATAATAAATGAGAAGAATCCAGAACTTGAAAACAAGGAAGAAGTTGCTAGAAAAGTTGGTATAGGTGCTATAGTATTTACTTATTTAAAAAATTCAAGAGAAAAAGATATAGTATTTAACTGGGATGAAATGTTAAGCTTTGAAGGAGAAACAGGTCCATATGTTCAGTATACTTATGCAAGAGGAAAAAGTATATTAAGAAAAGTTGGAGAAGGTGTAACTTCTGAAATAGATTATAGCAAATTAACTTCAAAAGAAGAATTTGAACTTATAAAAGAACTTGGAAACTTTGAAAATGCTATAAGTTCAGCACTTGAAAAGCTTCAACCATTTATGATAACAAGATATTGTATAGAAGTTGCTAAGGCGTTCAATAAATTCTATAATGCTCATAATATAGCAAATTCAGAAAGTGAAGAAGTAAAAAATGCAAGAATTAATCTTGTAAAAGCAACACTTCAAGTAATAGAAAATGGTTTAAATTTAATAGGTTTAGAAGTAGTAGACAGAATGTAATAAAACAATATAAAAAAGTGATATAAACTTTAAGTTTATATCACTTTTCTTTCTACCCATTTAGAATATGGAACTTCAAAGTTGCTATCTATATTAGCCTTTGTATAGTTATAAAAAGTATTAAGAAAATCTTTTCTTATTGGTATATCAATTAATGAAATACCACCTAATTTAATTTGATATTGAAGTATTTCATCAAGTGATAAATTATCTTTATTATTCATCATTTGATACATTGCCATAAATGTAGTTGTTCTACCTTCTCCAGCTTCACAGTGAAAGTGTAGATGAGAAGAAGTACCTTCTGATTTTACAAAGTCTACAAACTCATCAACAATATCATCAGAAGGAATATAATTATCCTTTACAGCAAATCTAATATAATTAATATTTTTTGAGGTAACTAAATTTTTTTCAGACAAAACACTTTGAACTTTAACAGTTTTTAAAAGATCTAATTTTTTATTATATATATGCATCACTGAACTAATAGGAATTTTAGAAATTTCTTTTGATTCAACTCTTAAAACTTCACTACTAGAAAGTCCATCATTTAAATCTACATTTGGATTCCAAAACATAAAGGCTATATTTTCATTCAACAATCCATGAGATTCTTGTCTAAGATCTACAATATATAGTTTGTTACTATCTATATTGTTTATTATATTTTCAACTTGAGCAGCAGTAAATTGAGCACTTCCAGATATATTTAAAGAAGCATCTTTTCTAAAAAGATTAGGAAGAGAATTTGAATTTTCATTATCTAAAACAGTATAAATATTAGAAGCTTCATCATATCCTAAAACTGAAAAGGAATTAAAAGCAAAAGAAAAAATAAGTAATAAAACAAGTAAAAGTTTTTTAAAATAACTCATAGACAATGTCCTTTCAAAAATAATTATAAATTTAATTAACTTTAGTATTAAGTTTCATATAGAAAAATATTCATATTATTATCAATACAGTTTATTAAAATGTAATAGTTTATCAATTGAGGTTTTAGTATTTTCTCTAGTTGTAGTTGAATTCTTAAACTTTTATTTCTTTTTAGGTAAGGGGTTAATATTTTTTTGTTTTGTAGATAAGACTTCAGTTTTGGCAATTTTTGATTTGGATAGAAAATTAAAATGTAGTATACTTTTCAATACTATACATTAATATTTAAATAAGTTAAAATTAATTATATTATTACACGGAGGAATTTAAACACTATGATTGCATTAGTACTAGTTTTATCTATAATTTTAATATATTGGTATGTAGTTAGGTTTGCATTTAATCAATGTATTAATAGTCATAAAAAGAATAAAGAAGAATCAATGAATCTTTTAACTAAAAGAGGAATATATGACATTAGAGAATATGATTTTTTAGAATTTGAAAATTTAGAAATAGAAAGTGATGATGGATGTAAACTAAAGGGGTATTATCTTGATTTTTTTCCAAAAAGTAAGAAGTTTATTATAATATCTCATGGATATACAGGGAATCATTATATGTCTCTACAATTTTTAAATATATTTAAGTCAGAAGGATTTAATGTATTACTTATAGATGTAAGAGCACATGGAGATAGTGGGGGATCATATCCAACTTATGGTATATTGGAACAAAAAGATTTAGATAAATGGGTAGATTTAATAAAGGTAAAATTTGGAGATGACATTACAATAGGATTGCATGGACAATCAATGGGTGCTGCAACAGTTTTAATGTATGGTGGAAAGCATCATGATAAAATAAACTTTATAGTTGCGGATTGTGGGTACTCTAATGGAAAAGAATTATTAAAATATAAATTTAAAATGAGTAAGGTTCCATTTGCACCATTCTATCCAATATTAAACTTAGTTTTTAAAATAAAATGTAAGTTTTCAATGAATGATGTATCACCAATTGATGACATTAAAAATAGTGAAATTCCAACATTATTTATTCATGGAACAAAAGATATTACAGTACCAGTATGGATGAGCAAAGAAATGTATAATGCTAAAAAAGGAAATAAAAATGAAATTTATATAGTTGAAGGTGCAAACCATGTGTGTTCTTATGATGTTAATGAAGAAGAATATAAAAAAACTGTTAAGAACTTTATAAAAAATGTGTTGCGTTAGTAAAAAAAGATGACTATCAATAAAGAGAAGTCATCTTTTTTATTTTTAATTAACATTTAAATGATTTCCTATTTAAAACTCCAATTATTCAAGCACATAAAAAGCAAATACCTTATATAGGGTTCCAAGTTGAAAAATGAAATTATTCAAATAATAAATGAGAATAGTAGTATTCCAAGAAACAGGAATTATTCAAAACGTTATTCATAAAAATCTCAAAGAAACTCTAATGAATTTGCCATTTTATTTCCAAGACTAAACGGCTGAATCGACGTCCTGTTTAGGCAGTCGCTGAACCCGTCCTTGGGTTCAGGTCTTGAAAATAAAAAACAAATTAATAAGATTTTCTAAATCAATTTTTAAAGAAATACTAATTTAAATAATTCCTGTTTCTTGATGAAATAGAAAAAGTTTTTCAATTGATAAAGATGTTATTTTGAATTTGAACTTGGAACCCTATATAGCAATCCAAGTTACTCATGTTTCAGTTGAGAACTTTAACTCTAATTATTAATCTATATATTTATATTAAAAAAATTGACAATTGACATCTTACAGTTAATGTAAAAATTCTATTTTCAATTTTAAAGAATGATTTTTTATTAAATTTACTAAGCAAATTAATTGAAAACAATATAAAAACGTAGTTTTTAAGCATTTCTATTTTTAGATATTAGGAACGAAGTGAGTAATATCTACCATAACTTTTCACTTTTCACTCTTAACTCTTACTTGGTTCCAAATATAAAAATAGAAATAAACTGTAAGCTTAATAATATCATTTGATAAAGATGTTATTTAAAATTCAAACTTGGAACCCTATAGTATTCATCAATATACACTTAAAAAAATGTATTTATTATATAAATGTAACAAATAAAATTTAAATATCAAATAGATAGTAAAACTTCTATAGTTTTTATCTATTGGTAAAATTTTATAAAAGATTTTACAATATAATAAGATAAATCACATAAAATATATATAGTGATTTACAAAAAAAGACAGCATTATATAAATTTATATAAATAATATTTATTATTTTAATTTCGGAGGTAAATAAAATGGACAAAAAAGAATTATTTCAAAATATAAGTGATGCAGTAGTTGATATGGAAGAAGATTTAACAAAGGAATTATGTGAACAATCATTACAAATGGGAATACCAGCATATGAGACTATAAATTGTGGATTAATTAAAGGAATGGATAGAGTAGGAAAACTTTATGAAGAAGAAGAATATTTCCTTCCAGAAGTTTTAATATGTTCTGATGCTATGAATGAAGGATTAGATATTTTAAAACCACACTTAGATAGAGGTATAATAGAAAATCCATTAAAAATTGTTATTGGTGTTGTTGAGGGTGATACTCATGATATTGGTAAAAACCTTGTAAAGGTTATGATGGAAGCAGCAGGATTTACTGTTTATGATTTAGGAAGAGATGTACCTTTAGAGAAATTTGTTGAAGAAGCAGAAGAAAAAGATGCAAATTTAATTTGTATGTCAACACTTATGACAACAACTATGCCAGGAATGAAAACTGTTATAGATAAATTAAATGAAAAGAATATAAGAGAAAAATTTAAAGTTATGATAGGTGGAGGCCCAGTATCACAAAAGTTTGCAAATGATATAGGTGCAGATATATATACAACAGATGCTAATGAAGCTGTTAGAAGAGTAAAAGAAGTTTATTCAATGTAAAATAACTTGTAGGGAAACTCGGGGGAGTTAAAATGGATACAACTGTAATAAAAAAGGATGAAATGACTCCAAAGGAAAGAATGATAGCTTTTTCAAAAGGGCTAGAGTTTGACAGAATACCATGTATGCCACATATGGGTGATTCAATGGCACCACTTATAGGTATAAATATAGATGAGTATTATAGATCTGCTGACAATATGGCAAATCTTGAAGAGTTCCTATTTGAAAAATTAGGGCATGATTCAGTAGGTGTAAATACTACATTAAGAGGGGTAGGAGAAGCACTAGGAAGTAAAATAGCTTTTCCTAAAAATAGTATTTCATATGTAGAAGAGCCAGTTTTAAAAGATATAAAAGATGTAGATAATTTAGATGTTATAAATCCACATAAAGATGGAAAAATCCCAGTTTGTTTAGAAGCATTAGAAAAAATTCAAAAAAAACTTGGACATGTTGTCGGTGTTGGATGTAATGTAGCTGGACCATTAAGTGCAGCATCAGCAGTTATTGGAACAGATAAGCTTTTAAGAGCAATGATAAAAAATCCAGAAAAGTTACATACACTTTTAAATTTAGTTACTGAATGCAATATAAAAATTATAGAAGCAGCTTCAAACTTAGGTGTTGGATTTTCAATGTCAGATCCAGTGTCATCTACTAGTTTATTAAGTGTAAAACAGTATAGGGAGTTCTCAATGCCGTATGTTAAAAAATGTGTAGATAAAGTTAGAAGTCTTACTGGCGTTGGTATGGGTATTCATATATGCGGAAAAAGTAAAGAGATATGGGAATTGGTAGCAGAAGCTGGTATAACATCTATAAGTATAGATAATATTGAAGATGTAGAAGAGGCTAAAAAAATATTAGGAAATAAAATGCTTATATCTGGAAATGTAAAACCAGTAGAAACAATAAAAAATGGAACAAGAGAAGATATAATGAGAGAAGCTAAAGAATGTATAAAAAGAGGATATGGAAGTCCAAAAGGATATATATTAAGAACTGGTTGTCAAATTCCGGCAGGAACTAAGCTAGAAAATATAGAGGCTTTAATGGATGCTGCAAGACTATATGGAAGATATCCAATAAATATAAATGAATTATAGATTCCTATACAAATTTAAATAGATATAAAATTATAAACATGATTCATACCAGTTCATAAAATTTTGGACTGGTATATCTGTTATTATGAATGAGGTTTTAGTTATGAATGAAAAAGAAAGATTATTAAAAGTTTTAAGAAATGAAGAGGTGGATAGACCACCAGTTATATGTCCAGGTGGCATGATGAATGCAGCTGTTACAGACATACTATTAAATATAGATAAGAATCATAATTGTGACTGTGATTCAATGGTAAAAGCAGCTAAACTTGTAAATGAGGAAATTGGATTTGAAAATTATGGAGTTCCGTTTTGTATGACAGTTGAAGCAGAACCTTTAGGAATAGAATTAAGTTTTGGCGATAAGACAGTAGAACCAAGAGTAACAAAATATAATGAAAATGAATTGGAAGAAATTATAAAATCTTATAATATAAAGCCATTAATGGATAAGAGAATGCCTGTAGTTATAGAAGCAATTAAAAAATTAAAAAATGATAATGTACCTGTAATAGGAAATATAACAGGACCAATAAGTACTGCCACATCAATAGTAGATCCATTAAAATTAATAAAAATGTTTAGAAGAGAACCTGAACTTGCTTATAAATTTATAGAGTATGTAAATGAGTATTCTATAGATTATGCAAAAGAAATGATTAAAGCAGGAGCAGATGTTATAGCAATATCAGACCCAACAGCTACAGGTGAAATACTTGGAAAGAAAAACTTTGAAAAATTTGCATATCCAATGTATAGAAAGTTTTTAGATGAAATGCATAAGGTTAATACGCCAGTTATAATTCATATTTGTGGTGATTCTAAAAACATTATAGAAAGCTTAGATGATTTGAATATAGATGCAGTAAGTTTTGATTCAAGAGTGAATATGAGAGATGCTAGGTTAAAGATAAAGAATAATCTTATGGGAAATGTAAGCACTCAACTTTTACATCAAGGAGATAAAGAAAGAATTATAAGAGTAACAGAAAATTGCATTGCATCAGGTGTAAATATAGTTTCACCAGCTTGTGGTCTTAGCATGGCTACACCAAAAGAAAACTTGAAAATAATGACAAGTTATGTGAAGGGAAGAAGTAATTAATGCCAAAGGTATATTTTAAAGATAAAAATCTTTATGCAAATTGTGAAATAGGTTCAACTCTTTTAGAATGTATTAGAGAAAATAATTTAAAACTTGAAACACCATGTAATGCTATTGGTATTTGTGGAAAATGTAAAGTTATTGCAATTGGAGATTTAACTAAAGTAGAGGAAAATGAGTTACCATTTATAAACATAGAAAAAAATGAAAGACTTGCATGTATGGCAAAAGTAACTGGTGATGTACAAGTTGAATTTATAAATAAAAATGAAAAACTTAAAACTATAAATAGAGGTTATTCTATAGACACAGAGTTATTACCAGAAATAAAAAAGGAAACTGTAGAAATTTTTGATTTAAAAAGTTCTAAACCATTTATAGAGAATATAGAAAAAGAAATATCATCAATAAAACTATATGACAATTTATCTAATTTAGAATTAAACAATAAAAGTAGTTTTGAAATTGTAACAAAAGGAAATTTAATAATAGATATAAAAGAAAAAATAGAAAAAATTTTTGCAGTGGCTATTGATATAGGTACAACTGGTATATCTAGTTATTTAATAAATTTAGAAGATGGAGCTATTTTAAATAAAATATCATCTTTAAATCCACAAACAGAATTTGGAGGAGATGTTTTAACAAGAATAACTTATTGTATGGAAAATACTAATGGAGTGTATGACTTAAAAAGAGTTATTTGTGAAGAAATAAATAGATTAGTAAAAGAACTTTTAATAGACTATGGAAATAGTGATGAAGTTTATTCTATTTGTATTGCAGGAAACACTACAATGTTACATTTATTATTAGGTATAAGTCCAGTAAATTTGGCAAAAGCGCCATATAGACCTATATTTTTAGATGGAATGAATGTAAAGCCTTGTGAATTAGAAATTAATATAAATAGCCAAGGAAATATTCTTTTATTACCTAATGCATCATCTTATGTTGGAGCAGATATTGTAGCAGGTGTTATTGCAAGTGGATTTAATAAAGAATCTAAATCTGGAATATTTATAGATATAGGAACAAATGGAGAGATTGTTGCTATAAATAATAATAAAATTATGGCTACATCAACAGCAGCAGGGCCAGCATTAGAAGGTATGAATATAAGTTGTGGATGTAGAGCACAAGAAGGTGCAATAGAAAGCTTTAGTATAGATGATGATTATAATATTAATTATGGTGTAATTGGAGATTGTGAACCTTTAGGAATTTGCGGTAGTGGTCTTTTAGATTTAGCATCAGCACTTGTAAAATCTAAAATTGTATTAAAAAGTGGTAGATTCAATAAAGAATTACCAGAAATTATAAAGGATAAAATAGTAGATAAGAAATTTTATATAACTGAAAACATCTATATTTCACAAAAAGATATTAGACAAATACAGCTTGCAAAAGGTGCAATAGCAGCAGGAATAACTATGCTTTTAAAAGAGATAAATTTAAATATAGAAGATGTAGAAGATGCTTATATAGCTGGAGCCTTTGGATATCATGTTAATGGTGAAAGTATAAAAAATATAGGATTAATACCAAAAGGATTTAAAGGAAAAATAAAATTCCTAGGAAATACATCATTAGAAGGTGCTAGAATAGCTATTTTAAATAAAGATATGTTTAAAGAAATGACAACACTTAAAGAAAATATGAGTGTTTTAGAATTGTCTACAAGTAGTGAATTTCAAGAACACTTTATAAAAGAATTAAATTTTTAAAATATGAAAATAAAGAGTTAAAATATTTCTATTAATATAAAGATATAATAAAGTTTAAAAAGTTTTATGGGACGACAAAATTGCAAATTAATATTTATACAATCTAAAAGTGATACTATGAGACAAGCTTAAAATATACGCTTGTCTTTCTAAATAGGGTTTCAAAGTTATATTTTAAATTACTAATTCAAAAACTTTTATACCCTCAAGAGTGAGACTAGCTCGAAGTCATTTTCACTATATTAGAATTGAAGGGACTGTAAATTAATTTATATCTATTAGAATTTCAAATAGATAAATAGAAATATATTTAACTCTTTACTATTAATATAAAGCATAATTAATATAAAAAATAGTCACTAAATTGTAAATTTTTTATTTAGTGATTTGAAGAGCGAGATTTTTATAAAAATTTAAAAAGGAATGGTGAGAAAATGTTTAAATGTGCAAATGATAATTCTGTAGATATTCCTGTAGAAGTATCATCTAGATATAAAGATTTTTATAAAAGAATAAATACATGCGGAAATTTTATGGGAGAAATTTCCAAGGAAATAGAATTACTTAAAAATGATACATGGTGTAGAGTACCATTTTGTAATACAGTAGAATCAGAAGCTTTAGGTGCCATTATAAAGCTTGCTGATGAAAATAATACTTCTAGAGTTTCAGATTATTTTATTAAAAATATAGATGAATTAAGCAAAATAACAGATATAGATTTTAATAGTGGGAGAATATCAGAGGTCTTAAATTCAATTGAGTTTTTAAGTTTAAAAGGTGAAGATGTTGTACTTATGGTAGAGGGGCCTATGACAATAGCCACTTCTTTAATGGACAGTTCATTATTTTATAAATCATATAGAAAAAACAAAGAAGAAATAATCAAATTTATGGAGTTAATAAAGAGAAATCTTATAATGTACATAAAAGAAGGAATAAAAAGAGGCGCAAAAATAATTTCCTATGCGGATCCTGTAGGAAATATAGATATAGTTGGACCAAAAGTTTATAAAGAACTAAGCGGTAAATTAACATTGGAAATAGTAAATGAGCTTAATGAAGAACTTGAAAAAAGCAATGTAATATTACATCTTTGTGGCAGAACATCTACATCACTAGAAGAAACTAATATGGCTAGGTTTAATGAAGTAGAAGTAGCGGAGGATACCTATGGAGAAGCTTTAAAAACATTTTTAAAAAGTGATAAGTCAAAAGTTTTAGGACATTGGTGTGTAAAAAGAACATCATTAAAGAAAGCTGACAACAAAATAATAGTTATGGAGCTTTAAAATAAACTGCTTGCTAAATTAAATTATTTAAATAATTCCTGTTTATTGATGAAAGAAAAAAGTTTTTTTATTATTTAACTTACATAGTAAATTAGTTTAAAACAATATAAAAACGTAGTTTTTAGGTATTTCTATTTTTAGATATTAGGAACAAAGTGAGTATTAGCTACCATAACTTTTCACTCTTCACTCTTACTTTTTAATTGGTTCTAAATATAAAAATGGGAATAACTTGTAATTGCAAAATTATCATTTGATAAAGTTATTATTTAAAATTTCAACCCTATATTCATACCAAGATTGAAACTTCACCTACAAGAAAAATGTTACTTTGTAGATGAGGTTTTATTTTTGTAAAAATAATGAGTTTAAGAAATAATATAAGATGCAATCAATGATTTAAGTTTATACAAACCATTGAAAAATAGTTCTTTCTTAAAATTTTAAGAGGGATATTATGAGCAAAGTAGAATTTAAATAAGATAAATACATTTTAAATTTTGAATTGTGTAAGGAGATTGTTATGTATATAGTAAATTATACTTCAGATGATTTTAATGAAAAGGTAGGGAAAATAAAAACAGTTATAATACCAATAGGCTCTGTAGAAGCTCATGGTCATCATTTACCATTAGGAACAGATATTTTTTCACCAAGAGTGTTTTGTGAAAAAATAGATAAATCAATAGGTGATAAAATTTGGATTGCACCAGAAATACCTTATGGACAAAGTTATGATTTATCAATATATAGTGGAACAATAGATATACCATCAGATGTTATGGCAGAATATGTTTATCATATAGGAAAAAGTTTTTATAATCAAGGTATAAAAAATATAGTATTTTTCAATGGTCATGGTGGAAATATAACAGCTTTAAATTTGGCTAGTGAAAAGTTAGTAAGAATTGGTGCAACTGCAATGAATATAAATTGGTGGATGGATTATTCAAGTGAAATACTTACTATAACAAGTGGACAGGGACATGGAGGAGAAGATGAAACCTCAGCTATACTTTATTATGATGAAAGTTTAGTTCAAATGGATAAAGCTACGAAAAACTCAAATAAAGCATTATATCCTGTCAAGTTTAAAGATAGAGGAAAAACTATTTTTAAAGATGCTATAACCGGAGATGCAACTTTAGCTACGAAAGAAAAAGGTGAAAAAATTATAAATAAAGTAGCAGAGAAAATAATAGAGAGAATAGAGCTTATGATTAATGAAATTTATTTTAAAGTAGAAGAATAAATTTTATCTATATAAGCATTACTATGAGGGAAAATGATGTTAGAAATAAAAGAAATTACTAACGAAGCAGCAGAGATAATTTATGATATACAACAAAAATCTTTTATACCATTACTAAATGTATAACATGATTACAATATGAATCCAGCAATGGAAAGTGTTTATACAATTAAAGAAAAAATTGATAGGGATAACACAATTGCATATATTTTTAAATTTAATGATATGAATATTGGGTGGGTTAGATTAACATATTTAGAAAGTGACATATGTAAAATTTCTGGTTTATCTGTAATTCCAGAATATCAGAATAGGGGAATTGCTCAGGAAGTATTAAAAATACTAGAAGAAAAGCATAATAAAATACTCAAATGGGTTTTGGATATAATATATGAGGAAAAAGGCAATTGTCATTTGTATGAGAAGTTAGGATATATTAAAGTGGGAGAAATCAAAAAAGTAAATGAAAACATGTCTATTATTAATTATGAAAAGTATATAAATTAATTTATAAGTTGTATGTGTAATTTTAATTTAGGTATTTAATATATTTAAATTAAAAGGAGTGAATTACAATGATAAAGGGATATGCAAGTTTAAAAGATACAAAATCATATTTTGAAAATAGAAATATAAATACTGAGAAAATAAGAAAAACACCTTGGTTTTACACATTGCCAATGGCTATAGGAACTTATCTTGGAAATACTTCAAAAGAACATTCTAATCTTTATATCGATAGCATAATTTATGGACTTATTAATGGAGTTAATTACATTGATACAGCATGTATTTATAGAGAAATGGAGTCGGAAAGAAATATTGGCAATGCATTAAATTTTGTAATTAATGAAAAGAAAATTTTAAAAAGAAATGAAATAGTAATATCATCTAAAGCTGGAATTATAGATAATGACTTTAAATTAAATATTGCACCAAAAGAATATATAAATAGTATTTTATTAAAAAAAGAAAAGATAAAAAGAGAAAAGCAAATTATTGAAGATGAAGAAGTGATTTATTCAATAGATGTTAAATTACATGAATTTTCAATAAAAAATAGCAGAAAAAATTTAGGATTAAACACTATTGATGTTATGTATATTCATAATCCAGAGCGTGTAAAAATGGAGATTGGAGAAAAAAACTTTTTTGATGCTTTGAAGAATTTAATAAAATTTTATGAAGGAGAAGTAAAAAAAGGTCATATAAGATTTTACGGTATGGCAACTTGGTATGCATTTAGAGTTAGTGAGGATAATCCAATGTATATATCTTTAGAAAAGGTTATAAAGTTGGCAGAAGAAATAGGAGGAAAAGATCATCATTTTAGATTTGTTCAAATGCCATATAATATGAAGGATAATACAGCTAAAACTAAAAAAACTCAAAAAGTTAAAAATGAATACTTAAGTGCCATAGATGCAGCTAATAAACTTGAGTTAAAAGTTACTATAAGTGCACCATTAAATCAATGCAATGATTTTAAAACTGGAGAATTTAATAGTAAGGAGCTTATAAAGTATGTTGTAGAAACTAAAGGTGTATATGCAGCGATGATAGGTAGTAAAAAAAGAGAAAACTTAATAAAAAACTTAGGGACTATTTTAGATTAGATAAATAGTAATTTACTATTAATGTAAAAAATAAGAGTGAATATTTAAATTTTTATTTGCTAAATTTAGGATATAATTTTTTACTAAATAGAAATTTTATTAAAAAATAATGGTTGAAGATATATGAGTTAAATATCTTCAACCATTATTTCTATTTTTACACAGTATTGATTTTCATCTTTAGTAGTAAGTTCATTTAAAGGATATTCTTCATAGGCATTACTACAAATGCGTAAATTATTTTCTTTAATAAAGGTAAATAGTTTTTCATAAAGATTGTCAGATTCACCATAAGCACATCTGCCATAGAATACAGCATATTTTCCTTTTAATTTATATGTATTTTGGTCATTCTTAACTTTAAAATAGTAGTTCATTACAGATAAAGATTTTCCTGATTCAATGTTTTGGATGTCAATAATAGCACCAAGCGGATAACCTACATCAATTCCATTTTCAGCAGCAAAATTATAAAATGAAATAGCAGAATCATCTTGAAAATCTTTAGAAATTATTGGACCTAAAAAAATTGGATCTTCATTTTTGTATTCAATATGTATAGTATTTTCAGCATATTTTATAGCATCCTCTGCCATATCTACATACAATTGCATAATTTCTAGAATACGTTTAAGCTTTTTTATTTCCTTCAAAATACGCTTTTTTTGTGAACTAAACAAATCAAACATTTTTTCTGGAGTACGTACATCTATATATTTTTTTATTTCTTCTATGCTAATTCCAATTTCCCTAAGAGAAATAATTAAATATGCTGTAGTAAGCTGACTTCTAGCATAATAACGATAACCATTTTCACCACGAAACTCTGGTGAGAGTAATCCAATTTGATCATAGTACCTTAAATTTTCACGCTTAATACCAGTTAGACAAGAAAATTCTTTTATTGGCATATAAGATATATCTTTCATGATAGCCTCCAAATTTTTAATAAATTATTGACATTAAAGTTACTTTAAGGTCTATAATACCACTTGACATAAAATTTTACAAAGTTATTTACATACAGGGAGGTAAAATATGAAGTATTTAAAACTATTCCTAAAAGAAAGAAAAGGTAAATTGGGAATAACATTAATAATGCTTTTAGGACAAGTAGTAGGAACATTACTTATTCCATTTCTTATAGCAGGAATTGTAGACAATGGAATTTTGAAAGGAGATATGAATGAAATTCTTCGTATAGGAATTCAAATGATAATAGTTCTTTTAATAACAACAGTATCAGCTGTCTTAGGAAGTTACTATTCTGCTGATTTAGCAGCAGTCTTGGGCTATTACATGAGAGATAAGATTTTTCATAAGAGTCAAGAATTATCTATTCATGAATTTGACACCATTGGTGTTTCTTCTATGATTACACGTACCACTTCAGACATTTCTAATTTACAACAGACTTTTGGATTGGTATTGCAACTTATAGTTCCAGCACCACTTATTATTGGTGTGTCTATTATTATGACAGCATATACTAATATTACTTTAGCAGTAATACTAATTTTATCTGTAATAATATTTATATTTTTTGCTGTGTTAATATTAAAAAAATCAATTTATATTTCTAAGCGAATTCAAACTAAATTAGATAATATTAATCAAGTAATAAGGGAATCTATTACTGGAATTCGTGTTATCCGTGCTTTTGGAAATGAAAAATATGAGGAAGATAGAGAAAGCAAAGCTTTTAAAGATTATGCTATAGATATGATAAAACTAAATAAACTATTTGCTATATTGAATCCTACAATATGGATTATGATGGGGCTGTCTGTGGCACTTATAGTTTGGATGGGTGGAACTTTTTCTATGAAAGGTACAATGGAAATTGGACAAATAACGGCAGTCACTGAATATGCCATTATTACACTCAGCTATTTAATATTGGCTACAACAACAAGTGTTACTTTACCTAAAATGAAATCTTGTCTTGATCGTATAGAAGAAGTCTTGGAGATTAATCCAGAGATTAAAGATTTAAACATAGAAAAAGAGGCAGTAAAAAATAACCCTGCAGTTGTTGAATTTGAAAATGTATCTTTCTTTTATCACGGAGCAGAAGAACCTGTTATAAAAAATCTATCATTTTCATGTAATAAAGGTGAAACAACAGCAATTATTGGAAGTACAGGTTCTGGTAAAAGTACTATTGCTAATCTTCTTTTAAGATTACATGATATAGATGAAGGACAGATTTGTATAAATGGAGTAGATATAAGATGCCTTTCACAAAAAGAATTAAGATATAAAATTGGATACGTTCCTCAAAAAGCATTCTTATTTAGTGGAACAATTGAAAACAATTTAAAAATGGGAGATAAAGATGCAACTAAAGAAGATATAAAAAGAGCATTAAGCATTTCTCAAGCAGATTCTTTTGTAGACAAATTATCTATGGGATTAGATTCAGAAGTTTCTCAAGGTGGATCTAATTTTTCGGGAGGACAGAAACAAAGATTAGCTATTGCAAGGGCACTTATAAGGAAAGTACCAGTTTATATTTTTGATGATAGCTTTTCCGCATTAGATTTAAAAACAGATTCAGCACTTCGTAAATCACTTAAAGAAAATATGACAGATGCAGTTAAGATAATAATTGCTCAAAGAGTAAGTACAATTATGGATGCAGATCAAATCATTGTGTTAGATGAAGGCAAATTAGTTGGTATTGGAAAACATAATGAACTAATAAAAAACTGTTCTGTATACAGGGCAATTGCTAAAAGTCAAATGAATATAAAGGAGGTTTGATTTTATGAAGAAAAATAAGAAAAAGGATGCAATAATAATTAATAATGATGTTCCTAAAAATGCTAAAAAGACTATTAGAAGACTATTAATACGATTAAAACCACAAAATAAAAAATTAATAGTTGTAGGTATATCTTCATTACTAAGTAGTGCATCTTATGCAGTTATACCACTTATGATTGGAGTAGCTATTAATAATTTAGTAAGTGCAATTAGTAAATTTGATGGATCTGTAAGTATATTATCAGCAGTTACAAATGCATTAGCTATGCCAGTTTTTATGTTAGTACTAATATCTATTGTTAGTAGTTTACTTTCGTATGTTCAGCAATACATAATAGCTAGTATTGGTGAAAATTTAACTTTATCACTTCGTAAAGAGATTAGCGAGAAAATAAACAAACTTCCACTAAAATATTTTGATTCGCATAAAACAGGCGATGTTATGAGTAGGGTAACAACTGATCTTGAAAAAGTATCATTAGTAATGCAGGTCGGATTTATGCAGTTTATATCTTCTTGCTTTACAATTATTTTTACAATCGTTAGTATGCTTGTATTAAATATAAAGTTATCTTTATTAATCTTTGCATTTATTGGAATTAGCGCTATTGCAACAAATTATGTATCAAGGCTAAGTCAACGTTATTATGCTGAAAATTTTGCTGCTATGGGTGATTTAAGTGGAAAAATTGAAGAAGTATATTCAGGTAATCGTATTATAAAAGTTTTTAATCAACAAGAAGATATAATTGAAGAAGTTTCAAGGCTTAATAAAAAGCAATTTGAAGCAAATAGAAAGGCACAGTTTGTTGATTTTGCTATATATCCAATTATTAGATTTTTAAGCCAATTAGGTTTTGTAGTAACAGCTATTATAGGTGGAATAATGACACTTAATGGGCAGATTTCATTAGGTGGAATTCAAGCATTTCTACAATATGTAAATCAAGTTTCTGAACCCGTGACTCAAGCTTCATATGTTATTATGTCGTTACAATCTGCCATTGCAGGAGCTGAGAGAGTTTTTAAATTACTAGATGAAGAAGAAGAAATTGTAGATAGTAATAATAATGTACTTCCAGAGTTTAAGGGTAAAGTAACATTTGAAAATGTAAAATTTGGTTACACAGAAAATAAAACTTTAATAAAAAATCTAAATTTAGAAGTAAAACCTAATGAAATGGTAGCTATTGTTGGACCAACAGGTGGCGGAAAAACTACATTAATTAACTTGATTATGCGTTTTTATGAATTGAATGGAGGTTCTATATCAATTGACAATGTTAATATTAAGGAATTTTCTAGAAGTGCAGTACGTAAAGAAATTGGTATGGTACTTCAGGATACATGGTTATTTAAAGGTACAATAGCTGAAAATATTGCTTATGGTAAGATGGATGCATCAAGGGAGGAAATTATAACTGCTGCAAAAGCAGCTTGTTGTGATCACTTTATTCGTACACTACCAGAAGGATATGATACTATAATTTCTAGTGAAACATCTAATGTTTCTCAAGGACAAATGCAGCTTTTAACTATTGCTCGTGCAATGCTAACTGATCCAACAATTATGATATTAGATGAAGCTACTTCAAGTGTAGATACAAGAACGGAAGTAGAAATTCAAAAAGCATTATCACGACTTATGAAAAATAGGACAAGTTTTATCATAGCACACAGATTATCAACTATTCAAAATGCAGATATGATTTTGGTTGTTAAAGATGGAGATATTATAGAAAAAGGAAATCATGAAAGTCTTCTAGAACAAAATGGTTTTTATTCTTCTCTTTATTATAGTCAATTTGAAGCAGCCAATTAGAAAAACTTATCATACATAATATAGAAATAGTAGATTTAAAACAAATATAACATAATACTATAAAGGTTTGTAGTTGATTAGAAATTAGGAAATTACCATCAAGGTAAAAGGTAAGAGTGAAAAGTTAATAAATAAATTATTATAATACCGTATTATTCATAATTGAATTTTACGGTATTTTTTATTTCGTAATATTACTATATTGTTTTTATTCTCCATTTTAATTCAAATCAGAGACCACCAAGGTTAAAACCTCAGCTACAAGGAAAAAATTTAAATTTTCTCATTCATACGTAGGCCAGGTTTCAACATTGCAAAACTATATTATGCTTAAAAAGCGACGTAACTAATTAAATTTAGAATCATAAATAATGTATTTACAAAATGTATTATTATTGAATTCTGTAATAAGATAATTTTAAGCGAAAAAATTTGTATTATAGATATAGATAAATGAGAAATTATTTGAAAGATTATTTATATAATTGTACATATAGTAATTCAGTATTTAGTAAAAAGAAAAAAATTGCTTTTAAAAAAAAACTCTTGTTTGTGACGTTGCGTTATATATTAAAATGTAAAAAAGGAGGTAGGATAAACAAATGATAAAAGACGAATTTCTAATGGTTGGAGAACTTGCAAAGAAAATGGGAGTAAGTGTTCGTACTCTGCAATACTACGATAAGGAAGGGCTTTTAAAACCTTCTGCCATCAGTGAGGGTGGAAGACGCTTATACTCTTGTAAAGACATTATAAGACTTCATCAGATATTATCTTTCAAATATTTAGGGTTTTCATTAAAGGAAATTAAAAGCAAGATATTTTTTCTTGATACACCACAAGAAGTTGCAAATGTTTTAGAATTTCAAATGAAATCTGTAGAAAGTCAGATTGAAGCTCTTAAAAAGGTAAATGATATCCTCAGTTCATTACAAACTGAAATCTCAAAAACAGGAAAAGTAGATTTCGTAAAGTATTCAGAAATTATTGAAATGATGAGAGTTAAAAATGATGGATATTGGGTTTGGAAAAACTTTGATGACACTATAAAAGAACATATTAAAAATCGATTTGCAGATAATCATGATATAGGTATCAAGATTTATGAAACGTATAAAAGTGTTTTAGATGAATCTCTTGAACTTAAAAATAGAGGTATATCTCCTGAAAGCGAAGAAGGTATTGCAGTAGCTCAAAAATGGTGGAATATGATTATGGAATTTACAGGAGGAGATATGAGCTTACTTCCTGAACTTGAAAAATTTAACCAAAATAAAGAAAATTGGGATAGTAATTTGGCGGATAAACAAAAAGAAGTAGATTCTTTTTTAGAATCTGCGCTTAGTTGTTATCTATCAAAACTTAATTTAGAGATATAAAGGAGATATTTATTATATGTTAAAAGAAAGAAGTAAATTCATTTTTAAAATTACGATAATTCACATAATAACGTATGTTGTTTGTGGAATTATATTTATGACATTGTTTGATTATCAGTCAACATTAGCACAAGCAGGTATGAGAGATACTAATAGTTTAATTGTAGGCTTAGCGCCTGTTTTTCAAATCGTTCGTGGTGCTTTATTTGGAATTGTTCTTTGGGTGTTTAGAAATTCTTTTATAAATAGTAAATATGGGTGGTTGATTATTTGGATGATGATTGTAATAGTAGGGTTAGTTAACACACCTTCAACAGCTCCTGGCTCAATTGAGTATTTTATCTATTATAAACCTGTGATCGAACCTTGGAATTTAGAGATTGGTGGTATGATTGAAATTTTGACGCAAACTTTTCTATTTAGTGTTATTTCTTTTAAATCAGTTTGTTTACGAACCAAATGAAGATATTATAAAGTTAGGTAAACTCCAATTTAGTAAATAGATTTAATGTAAGTTATAGCAAATAAAAATAAATAATCTTTTATAATACCGTATTATTCAGAAATGAGTTTACGGTATTTTTATGTATTAATATAAATATAAAATTATTTTATAATAAAAAGAACATATTTTAATTATTATAAATGAAATAAAAATTTCTTTATTTGTAGGCGAAAATTTAGCAAGGATATATTACCGCCAAGGTTAAAACCTCAGCTACAAGGAAAAAATTTAAATTTTCTCATTCATCCGTAGGTCAGGTTTTAACCTTGCAAAATGACATTATGATAAGAGTGCGAAGAGGTTAAGGAAGTTTTGTTTGTTGAAAATTGAACAGCATAATAATTACAATATATGCTACAATATAACATATAAAAGAAGTAATGAGAGGTAAGAGATATGGAGTTCGCTGGATGGTCATCATGGCAAGTTATAACATTAATCATCGCTATCTCTACAGCCATTGGATGTGGTGTAGGAGTTAGTAGGAAAAAGAAAAAATAGGTAATAATATTAAACTATTGTGAAAATACCGTATTATTCATAATTGAATTTTACGGTATTTTTTATTTCGTAATTCAAATATAAAATTACTTTATGATTAAAAGGCAATATTTTAATTATTATAAATGAAATAAGAATTCCTCATTTGTAGGCGAGAATTCATTCTTGTAAAACCACTAATTAGTTAAAAAATAAAAATTAAGAGTAAAAAGTTAATGAATAAATTCAGCAAAGATGAATTTAAATGCATTTAAAAAGAAATCCTTTAGGATTTCCACCTTAACTCTTCACTTTTCTCTCTTACTTCTTAACTTATATACAAATTCCTTTATTTGTAGTCGAGGTTTCAACTTTGCAAAACAAAATTATGATAAAAAAGCTATATTTTAATTTTGAATTTGAAACATTATAATTGAATATCCTTTTCAATTTCTTTAATTGTAAAATTATGATAGTATTTTAATAAGATAAGTGAGAGATTAAATAAGAGGTGAAAAGTTTGAAGAAAATAATGTTGATTGAAGATGATTTAGATGTTACTAGAGAGCTAGCGTTATCTTTAAGAAAATGGGGTTTTGAAGTAGAAACAATAGATCAGTTTAATAATATAGTAAAGGAATTCATAGAGAAAAAACCAAGTCTTGTATTGATGGATGTAAATTTGCCTTTTTATGATGGATTTTATTGGTGTGAAAAAATAAGAGAATTTTCTAAGGTACCAATAATATTTTTATCTTCAAGAGATTCCAATATGGATATTATTATGGGGATGAATAATGGTGGTGATGATTACATTACAAAGCCTTTTTCTATGGAGGTATTAATATCAAAAATTAATGCTTTATTACGTAGAAGCTACGATTATAGTGCATCAGATTCATTAATTTATTATGACAATGCAGTTTTAGATGTTGAAAAATGTATTTTTAGTTACATGGATAATAAAATAGAGCTTACAAAAAATGAAATGAAAATATTATCATTATTAATAAAGAACAAAGGTAAGGTAGTATCTAGAGAAAAGCTCATGATGAGCTTATGGAATGATGATGAATTTGTTAGTGATAATACTTTAACTGTGAACATTACAAGACTTAGAGGAAGAATAAGAGAGCTAGGTTTGGAGGATGTTATTAAAACTAAAAAAGGAATAGGGTATTTTATTCAATGAATTTAAAAAGATTTATTAAGGAAAATATAAAAAGTATATTTTTAAATATTAGTATATTAATTTTTATTAATAGCTATTTTTTAATATTAAATTTACTAAACAATAGAATGGAAGAGATATATTACTTAGATGCAATACTTATATTTATTTATATTTGTGTTTTTATAATGAAATATGTACGCTGGAAAGAAAGATTTAGTGAACTTTATGAAATTATAGAAGAAGATAATGATATTAATATAAGTAACATAAAGGGTTACTCATTAGAAGAAGAAATAATGGCTTACATAATTAATAAAAAAGATAACAATTATTCAAAAGTATTAGACATAAAAGATACACAAATCAAAGATATGGAAGAATATATTTCAAAATGGGTTCATGAAATAAAGCTACCTATTAGTGCCATATCAATGATTTTAGAACGGATTGATGATGCAGAAATTAGTACTGAAATTAAAAATGAAACTGAAAAAATAAATTTCTTAGTTAATTCAGTTATATATGGAAGTAGAGCAACAGCAGCTGCAGAAGATATTTTTATTTCAGAAGTAAAATTACAAGATGTAATAAAACAAGCTATAAAAAATAATGCCTTTATGTTAATAAGAAATAATATAGAAATAAAACTAGAGAATCTCGAACACTATATTTTTACAGATAAAAAATGGATATTATATGTTTTAGATCAACTTATCAATAATTCAATAAAGTATTCTAAGGAAAATGCTGAAATTAAATTTTATGGTGAGGAAAGTGATAAATATATATGTTTAAATATAAGAGATAATGGCATTGGAATTGCAACGGAAGATTTAGAAAGAATATTTAATAAAGGTTTTACAGGTACCAATGGTAGAAATACAAGATATAAATCAACAGGGATGGGACTGTATTTTTCCAAAAAGATTTTAAATAAACTAGGAAATTCATTTGAAGTTTACTCAGTGAAAAATGAATATACATTATTTAAAATTAAGTTTAATAAAATATCTGAATTTACTACTATTACAAAAATGTAACATTAGAAGTTTAAATGTAATGTTAAGCGAAGGATTAATTAGTAAAAAACCACTAAAATTAATTTATAACCTGATATATAGGGTTCCAAGCTGAAAAATGAAATTATTCAAATATTAAATGAGAATGGCGTGTTACAAGTTCATCTTCATAATTATTAGTTCCAAAACTTGGATACACTTAAGAGTGAGACTAGCTCGGAATCCTTTTAAAGTGAGTATTCCTTTTTAAAGTAATATGTTTACAGCTAAAAAAATAGTTTTGAATTCGAGCTTGTTTCCCTATAGTTCAGGAAAGTAAAAATTAGATTTTGGAGGGGGATTTTGATGAGAGAAATATTAAAATTAAACAATTTATCAAAGGATTATGGAATTAAAGGCTTTAAGACTAGAGTTTTAAATAACATATCTTTATCTGTTAATGAGGGAGAATTTTTGTCTATAATGGGTCCATCAGGTGCAGGTAAAACTACACTTCTAAATTTATTATCTACACTAGATAAGCCAAGTAAAGGTGAAATACTTTTAGATGGAATTGATCTTAATAAGGTAAGAGATAAAGAATTATCTAATATTAGAAAAGAAAAAATAGGATTTATTTTTCAAGATTACAGTCTGTTAGATAATATGACACTAATGGATAATATAGCGCTTCCATTGGCTTTAGGAAGAAAGAAAACCAAAGATATAGAAGAAAAAGTTAATAAGATAGCTGATGTTTTTGGACTTAAAGAGCATCTTAAGAAATATCCATATGAGCTGTCAGGAGGACAAAAGCAAAGAGGGGCTGCAGCAAGGGCATTAATTACAGAGCCAAGGGTTATTTTTGCAGATGAACCAACAGGGGCACTAGACTCTAAGTCTTCTACAGATTTGTTAGAATGTTTAAAGAGAGTAAATGAAGAAAATAATGCAACCATAATAATGGTTACTCATGATGCTATTAGTGCAAGTTATTCTAAAAAAGTATATATGCTTAGTGATGGAGAAATTAAATGTCAAATAAATAAAGGTAATGATAGAAAAGAGTTTTATGGTAAAATAATTGATTTGTTAGCAACTTTAGGAGGTGCTAAATAATGAATGTATTTTTCATAGCATTTAATACCTTCAAAAATAATATAAAAACATATTCAATGTTTTTTATATCAATGATATTTTCCGTAATTGTATTAAGTAATTTTTTAATACTTATGGATAGTGAATCATTAAAAGTTTTAGGAGATGCTAATGCCAGCTATACTAAAATGATATTACAAATGATAAGTATAATTTTAGGATTGTTTATACTTTTCTTTATATGGTATGTGTCTAATATATTTTTAAAAAATAGAAAAAAAGAAATAGGTCTTTTTATATTTATGGGAGTAGATTTAAAAACTATAGGTAAAATATATTTTACAGAAATGATGTTAATTGGCATATCAGCCAGTATAATCGGAATTGGTGTTGGAGCATTATTTTCCAAGCTTTTTCAAATGATAGTATTTGTATTTGCAGGCTTTAATATAGATGTGAAATTTGCTATTACTTCTAAATCTGTGATAAGTACATTTATAATATTTATGGCAATATTCTTATTAATGAGCATTAAAGGATTTGTCAATATTTCAAGGAGCAAGGTAATTGAGCTTTTGAATAATAGTAGAAAAACAGAAAAGATGCCTAAAATAACAATTTGTACTTATATAATTGCAATGCTATCTATAGGTTGTATTACATGTGGATATTATTTAGTATTTGCGTCTGAAATGAATGCCTTTAAAACTTTAATTTTAGTTTGTATAGGTACTTATGGATTATTTTATGCTGCTATTCCAGCAGTTCTTAATTTTCTAACTAATAATAAAAATATATTATATAAGGGAGAAAACATACTAACTATTAATAGTTTAGCATATAGAGTTAAGAAGAATTACACTACATATGCTACAATAGGGATTTTAACAGCATGTACAGTTACTGTTTTAGGTACCTCAGTATCTATGAGAAAGCTTTATACAATGAGTGAGCAAAATGATCAGCTGTTTACAATGTCTTTTTATTCTCAAAATAAAATAGATACAGCAAATATAAGTGAAAATATTACTAAGGTATTAGGTGAAAAGAAATTTGATTTAAATACTGATGTATTAATGGTTAATGATACATTAGAAAATCCAGAACAAGAATATATAGTGATGTCTTATGATGAGTTTACAGGTATTTTGAAAACTAATGGATATGAAAAAGACTTAGAAAAGATTAATGAAAATATGGTTAAAGAAAACAATGTCATTTACATTGAAAACCCTAACACATTGGTAAGCTTAATTAAGCCCAATAAACTAACTATTGCTGATAAAATTTTTGAAATTAGTGAAGGTGATACAAGATTTAAGGTTTTAGGTTCATTAATTAAATCAAGAACAATTGTTGTTAATAATGAAGAATATGAAAAACTTAATAATGTTGGACAAAGGGTTAATTTTTATGGAATTAAGGTTAAAGATGATTCAAATATTTTAAATGAAAATATTATTAATGAATTAGATCAAGGATTAGGTAAATATGTAAATGATAATATTAATTTTCAAATTGGTAAATATAAAACTCAAAGTGTTGAATGGTTGAAGCTTGTTTATGCTATTGGAGCATTTTTATTTTTGGTATTTGTACTTGCAGAAGCTAGTATTATTTACATTAAGATATATAGTGATGCAACAGAAGATAAGGATAAATATAAAATTTTAAAAGATATAGGAGCATCAAAAAAAGATTTAGGAAGAGCTATTAGAAAAGAAGTAAAATTATTTTATATTCTCCCATTGTCTATAGGATTGCTTCATAGTTTCTTTGCAACACACGTTTTGGGAAACTTTTTATCAGAAAATTTAAATATAATCTTTATAATAAGTACAATAGTATCAGTAACTATATTTTTAGTTAGTGCAATTATATCAATTAAAAGCTTTAGAAAAATTGTTAATGTTTAATAATAAAAGGAGCATATTTTAATTATATGTTCTTTATTTTTATCTATAAATAATAGTAAATTGAATCATATTGAATACAAGGAGAAATAGGTGTTATGAAAAAAAGAACAAAACACTCTAAGATATGGTATATAGTGTTTGCACTGTTAGGAGTAATGGTTTTAGCAACGCTTATATTTATGCACTTCGGTGGGTTTAATACAGGAAAAAATATAAATCCTGAAGAGTTTGTGAAATATACACAATCTGTGGAGGATATTACAATACCAGAAAGCACCAAAATAATAGCATTAGGAGAGGCTACACACGGAAATATAGAATTTCAACAGCTTAAGCTTGATGTATTCAAACAAATGGTAGAAAAGTATGACGTGAAAGCATTTTTGATTGAGGGTGACTATGGTGGCTGTGAACAAGTAAATCGATACATACATGGTGGAGAAGGAACAGCTCAAGAAGCAGCGGCAGCCATTGGTTTTGCAATATATCGCACAGATGAAATGGCCAAGCTTATTTCATATATGAAACAGTATAATGAAAGTGCTGCTGAAGGTGAAGATCTTCGCTTTTACGGATTTGATATGCAAAGAACATCTTATAGTTTTCAATTTTTAAATGAAGCCTGCAAAGAACTTGGGGTAGATAATACTATTTTACAAAAACTCATGGAATGTGAAGACTGGAGTGGTGAATGTGATTATCTTAGTCGAATAGAAATCATAAACCAAGTTAAAAATGAACTTAATGGCAAGAAAGATTCTACTAAAGCAATACATTTTGCAGATATGCTATTACAATATTGTGAATTTCAAATGATGAAAGACACAGATAGTAGCACATTAAGAGATAGATTTATGGCTGAAAATGTAAAGTGGATATTACAGCAAGAGCAAAAGATGGGTTGTAAGCGTATCTTTATTACAGGGCATAACTGTCATGTTGCTAAATGGGGCAGCTTTGATTCCATGGGCAAGTTGCTTTCAAATGAATTAGATAATGGTTACTATGTAATAGGTACAGATTTTTATAAGACTCGTTGTAATATGCCGATAAAATCATCTAAAAGGCGTACTAGTGAAGTATTTTATTCTCATAATCCATTAGCTAAAACAGCAAAAATGGCTGGGGTAGATATTTGTTGGTTGGACTTTGCAAATGTAAGGGAAAACTCAGAACTAGCTGAATTAATTTCACAATACAACTATATGGGTACTCTTGGAGAAGGTTACTCTTGGTTTATGCGTCTTCTTCCTCCGAGTTACCGAATGTTTCAACCTCCTGCCGTACTTTACGATAGTATGATATTTGTAACAAATGCAAACCCAACTAAAATAATCACAGAAAAATAAGTAGGAATTTGTATGTGAGTTAAGAATTAAGAGAGAAAAGTGAAGAGTGAAGGTGGAAATCCCTAAGGGGATTTCTTTCAATTTATATAATGATAAATTATGAATAATTTTAAGTTTTAAAGTCTTAAGTTGGTATTAAATATATATTGAAAAACCGCAATATTAAGAATTCGATGTTGAGGTTTTTATGTCCTAATGTGATTAAAAGGCGATATTTTAATTATTATAAATGAAATAAAAATTCCTTTATTTGTAGGCGAGAATTCATTCTTGCATAACGTTATTTACATTACTTTTAAATTTGTAATCTGTTAGGGACTGACTTTACTTTCTTAGATAAGTATATTATTTAAAAGGGTAATAAATTATGAAAAGGTGATTGCTATATGAGATGTCTGTCCTTCTTGTTTATTGGTATATTTAAGGATGAAACCAATAAAATTTAGCAAGGATATATTACCGCCAAGGTTAAAACCTCAGCTACAAGAGAAAAAATAAATTTTCTCATTTATCCGTAGGCGAGGTTTCAACCTTGTAAAATATGTTATTATTAATTCATGAGAGTTTTTTTGTCTTTATATAAAAAATATTTATTGATAACAAAAATGAGCAAATAAATCTTTTTAATAATTATTTCAACACTAATTATTTTATAGGTTATGTAACTAAACTAGATGACAAAATTGTAGCTTTAAGTCTTGGTATGAAAAAGCCTTGGATTGAAGGTCTTGAATACTATATAGATTAATTTTGTGTTTCCTATGAAATGCAAGGAAAGGGTGTTGGAAGCTGGTTTATAAATAAAATATTTAATGATATATTAGTTTCTGGTAAATAGTAAAAAAATTCTTTAAATTAAATAAATAATAAAGACAAATATACAATTTATGTAGGGGGTTTAGATTATGGATATAAGATTAGGGGAAAAGAAAGATTATTTGCAATTGGCAGAATTGAAATGGCTTCATATGGAAGATGATGATATAACTTATAATGAGGATAACTTGAAGGGAATAGACAAAGAACAGTTTATTTCTGATTTTATATCTTTTCTAGAAGGTGACAATAACTATAAAATATTTGTTGCAGAAGAAGATGATGTAATAATATCAGCAATGTATTTATGCATTATACCTAAATTACCTAAAGCAAATAGAAATTCTGAAAGTATAGCATATTTAACTAGTGTTTATACACGAAAAGATTATAGAAACAAAAATGTTGGAACAAAATTGATAACATACATAAAAGAGTATGCTTGTGATAAGAAGTGTGAATTATTATTTGTTTGGCCAAGTGAAAAATCTGTGAAATGGTATTGTAGAAATGGTTTTTCATCTAAAAATGAAATATTAGAATGTGTATTAAGAGAAGAATAATTTTTATTCCAAGAAAAAGGTTTTTCAATTGATAAAAATGTTATTTTGAATTTGAGCTTTGAACGCTATATAGGAATACAAGTTAAAAAATGAAATTATTCAAATATTAAATGAGAATAGTGTTACTCCAAGAAACAGATTTTTCAAGTGAGAAAGATATTATTTTAAATTTGAACTTGGAAGCCTATAGGAATGTGAATTTAGAATTGTATAAAAAGTATAAAAATATACATCGTTAAAAGATAAAAAATAATTAATAGAATCCAAAGTTTTATAGTGTATTCATTTAAAATAATGAATAAATAATTATAGTACAAGTAAATGAAAAATATGAATTTGAAAGGGTGAGTGATATGGCATCAAGTAAAGAATATTTGGAGTTTATTTTAGGTCAATTATCTACACTTGAGGATATAACATACAAAGCAATGATGGGAGAATTTATTATCTACTATCGAGGGAAGATTGTAGGTGGAATATATGATGATAGATTATTGGTAAAGCCTGTTAAGTCAGCAATTACATATATACATACAACATCTTATGAATTGCCATATGAGGGTGCTAAAGAAATGTTATTGGTTGACGAAGTTGATGATAAAGAATACTTATCAGGTTTGTTTGAAGTTATGTATGATGAATTGCCAGCACAGAAACTTAAAAAGAAGAAATAGCAACTTCCAATTTACATATGAGGTTATTGGTATAATTTACATTAAGTGGGTTTTGTATAAAAATAGCGTATCATAAGTAAGGTTATGTTTAATCAATGTTTTACGATAAATTGAAAATGAAGGATAAATGGGAATTTTGAGAGCAGGTACTTTATTAGTTATTTATAGAGTCGTGATTGAGTTGTTGGAGGAAATATGGAAAAGGAAATCATTAATAAAATAAAAGTAGAGATTAGAAACAGATGTGATAGTCCAGATAATTTCTTTGGAGTTGGTAGTTATGAACATATAGAAAGTGTTGCTAAACATGCTGTTGAACTTGCCAATTATTATGATGCAGACATTGAGGTATGTGAGATTGCAGGATGGCTACATGATATTGCATCTATTACAGATTATAGTTTGTATGAGGAGCATCATATACATGGTGCAAATATAGCAGAAGAAATTCTTCAATCTTATAATTATCCAAAAGATAAAATCGAATTAGTTAAACTATGTATATTAAATCATAGAGGAAGTGTACCAAAAGAGAAAACAACAAAAGAAGAGATATGTGTGGCAGATGCTGATGCCATTTCACACTATGATACACTACCATCACTATTCTATTTAGCATTTGTTCAAAGAAAACTTGATATTGATGAAGGTATTACTTTTGTTAAAAGCAAACTTGATAGAAGTTACAATAAAATGTCTAATGAGAGTAAAGAATATTATAAAAACAGAAGAGAATTAATATTATCTATATTAGAGTAATGTAATAATGACTATTAATCAAATTTCAATCTATATAAAGATGGACTATGAATAATTATAAGTTTTAAAGTCTTAAGTTGGTATTAAAGATATATTGAAAAACCGCAATATTGCGGTTTTTTATGTCGTAATATGATTATTAGACGACGTAACTATTGAAATCTGAAATAAGAATAATGTTCTTTGAAAATTGAATAATGCGGTGTTTACAAAATATGCTATAATAAATTCATAATAATAAGATAAAGTGAAGTAAAAATTATTTGTCTGATACATGCAGATAAATAGGAATTTGGAAGGATAATTACAGATGGTAGATTTAAGAAATGAGATAGCAGAAGCAATCGGAATTATAGTTCCTAATACTATATCTAATGTTGAGTATAGAATACTGGAATCCACAAAGGAAGAAGGATATAAAAGACAATTAATTGAGTATGATTCTTATGGAGACAAAGTTATTGCTTTTTTGTTACAACCAGAAATACTTGATAAAAATCCAGCTATTCTCATCAATCACCAACATAACAGAGAACATCATTTAGGAAAAAGTGAAGTATGCGGTTTGGGTGGAAATCCTTTGCAAGCTTTTGGCCCTGAATTGGCGAAAAGGGGATTTGTTGTGTTAGCTCCTGACTCAATATGCTTTGAGGAAAGACGCCAAAATCCTCATGTGGAGGGTTTTGACTTTTGGCAGCATTTTAACGAAATGTGCTATCGTATAATAAAAGGCGATTATTTGATGAAAAAAGTACTATATGATGCCATTAATGGGATAACATTGCTTTCTAATCTTACTTATGTTGATAATGAAAAAATTGGCACACTGGGACATTCATATGGGGGGAATACGGTCTTATTTCTTTCTGCGTTAGATGACCGAATAGCTTTTAGTTGTGCAAGCGGTAGTGCTTGTACTTATGAAAATCGCATTATAAATAATGTTGGAATTGAAATGGCGAGTGTACTTCCAAACTTCCACGGCAAATACGATATATATGATTTGGTATCTTGTATTGCACCAAGACGACTGCTTATTGTTTCTGCGGAAGATGATAAATATTCAAAAGATGCTTCATATATCGTTGAAAAAGCCAGCTCAACCTATTTAGAATATGATGCCTTACAAAACCTGCACCACAAGAGATACCCAGGTGGTCATGGATTGACGAAAGAACGATTCGATTTTATTATAGAGTGGCTTGATTCAAATGCGAAACATTTTGTAGTGTAAGCATAATGATAAACTAACAAATTTCAATTTGTAGAGTAGAGTTTGTGAACAATTTTAAAATATTATGAAAAAAAATTAAATATTGAATCTTCTAAATACCGTACCATTCAAAAATGAATTTGCGGTATTTTTTATGTCGTATTTCAAATATAAAATTACTGTATTATATAAAGCAAAATAAGTATTAAAATTTGTTATTTTAAAATTGAATAGCACAGTATTTGAAAAATACACTATAATTACATTATAATAGTTATAAAGTGTGAGTTAACTATATCTAGGATAATATACATTGGAAGTTTGGGAGGTAACTATGAATAATAAAGACAAAAAAAACACAGTGGAAAAATATATGACACTATATATGAGCATTGGAATGTGTTTCGGTGTTTCAGGTGGATTAATATTTGGAATGATTATTTACCCTGATAATATGACTCTTGGAATGTGTTTTGGACTTCCAATTGGTATGGGCATCGGTATGGTAATAGGTCAAGCAAAAGATAAACGTCTTTCTGAAAATATAATGATAATAAAAAAAATCAAAACTGTGAATGATTCAACAGATTTAGTGATTTATGTTAGTGATAAAAATGAAATGGAAAAACAATATAGTGTTACTAATAAAAAAATGCAAGAAGAAAAATTCGTAGAAGGTGACCGAGTGGCAGAAGAAACAGATGGTTCTTTAGTATCATTAGAAAGTAAATAAAATTATATAAAGTTGATAATAGTAATATATCATGAAAATCTAACGTAGATACCGTATTATTCAAAAGTGAATATGCGGTATTTTTTTGTAATTTAAAAAGATTAAGAGGCGAAATAATGATTATATAATTTTATGGATAAGTAACAGTGGTAGATTTAAATTTCAAAATTAATGTAATAATGAAGAAGAATAGTCACATTACAAAAATAAAATTAATCTATGATTATATTGCAAAATAATTATTAAATTTGTTCTTTGATAATAGAACTACACAGTATTTTACAAAATATGGTACAATTATATTGTAATAATAGAATTACTAGAAAGGAGAATGAAAATGTTAATCAGGATAGGCTCAAAAGAAGAGTTGAAGCATTTATGGGGAAATAATAACTTGCCTACTAAAACATATTTTATAGATGGTATTGAAAAAGGAAACATAGAATTTTGGACAATTGAAAATGAAATAGATAGATCACTGATAGGTGAACTTTATATATTTTGGGATTCTCAAGATAAGGATGAAGCCAATGGTAAGGAAAGAGCATATCTTTGTGCTTTTAGAGTTGATAAGGAGTTTCAGGGACGAGGACTGGGAAAGATGCTAATGCAAAGAGTTTTACGCAGGGTTATAGAGAAAGGTTTTAGCGAGGTGACCATAGGGGTAGATAATGATGAGGCGGAAAAATTAACCTGCATGTATAAAGTCTGGGGATTTTCGAAATTAGTAAAAATGCAAAATATTGATCATCATTATATTGATAAAAATAATAATCCTACACATTATGAAACACCATATGCGTTATACTTAAATAAATTATTTAAAGCATAATTTAGTATATAATTTTAATATTAAACATCAAGAGTGACAAAATAATAACTTATAAAAATACCGTACTATTCAAAACTGAATATACGGTATTTTTTATTTGGTAATTCAAATATAAAATTGCTTTATGATTAAATAATGAAGTAATTAATAGATATTGTGGTATTTACAAAATATGTTATGATTGATTCGTGATAGTATTATTATGAGATATAACTTTATTTGTAAACTACCTTATTAATAATACGTAGAAATATTTTTAGTAGGAGGTAAAGTGATGAAAAATATTAAATGTATATTTTTTGATATAGGTTATACATTGATTAATGAAGATGATGTATGGCAGCAGAGGTGTTTGGAACAATCACAAACAGAAGAAGCAAAATTACTTAATTTATCACCTGAACAAATATATGCTGAAATTGTTCAAGCTTCTTTAGATTATAAACCACAATATCGAACAGTTATAAAAAAGTTTGGCTTTAAAAATCAAGCTCCTTATAAGCATAATCTTGAAAAACTATATGATAATGCGAATGTAGTACTACAGACTTTATCCAAGAGATATGAATTAGGGATTATTGCAAATCAAACAGATGGACTTATAGATAGATTAAGAGAATTAGGAATTTTAAAATATTTTTCATTTATAATTTCATCATGGGATTATCAGATTATGAAGCCAAATATTAAACTTTTTGAGATTGCAGTAGAAAAATCAGGATATAAAGCATCAGAAATAGTTATGGTTGGAGATCGATTAGATAACGATATATTTCCAGCAAAGCAAATTGGAATGAAGACAATATGGATTAAGCAGGGATTTGGTGGAATTCAGAATCCAAAATCAGATGAATATATTCCTAATATAGAGATTTCACAATTAAACGACTTACTTGAGGTGTTATAATAAGAATTTTTTCGAAAGTACTGTAGTAATAGTCTATATACTAATTTATCTATTAAATAACATAACTATTTAAATAATAGATGTAAAAATGCTTTTTAAATTAAATAATTGATTATTTACAAAATATGTTACAATTAATTTAGGATAGTAAATAAATATGATATATAAAAGATGTGAACCAATTCGATAAATAGGAATTTATAATTAAGATTATTTATACTTGGTGAGGTGATTTATAATGATTACATATAAAGTATTGGATGCCAACGATGTGAATCTCTCGTTGTTCGAATCTTTTGATAGGACGCAGAATGTAACTAGGTGCTGGAGAAAAATAAACGGTGAATGGTTCATTAAAGATGTACCATTTGTTGATAACTGGTGTGAGGAAGAATATCGGGAAGGGGTTTTGTACCTGGAAAATCTAATTAATTCCAACGGATATGTTGTTGGTGCTTTCTGTCATGGATATCTGAAGGGATTTGCATCTGTAGAGCCAGCTATATTTGGCATACATGCTAAATACATGGATTTATCCAACATTCATGTATCACAGGATATGCGTGGAGAAGGAATTGGAAAAGAATTATTTAGTTTAGCAAAAAAGTGGGCAAAAGAGCATCATGCCGAAAAATTATATATATCAGCTCATTCGGCAATAGAAAGTCAAGCTTTTTATCGAGCGATGGGGTGTGTGGAAGCTGTTGAATATAATAAAGAGCTTGCAGAAAAAGAACCTTGTGATTGCCAACTAGAGTGTGTTTTATGACTAATATAGAATCAAAGTATATCGAGGATGACTGTAATCCAAGTATATATTCCAATAGTATCAATTTCTAGTTCATACATAAGTAGATATAGAATTTACCACATTTCTTATTTTAAATAATGAATTATTGTATTAAGTTCTGAGGGTTAAAGGGGATTTTTAGGAGGCTTTTTTTATGAAACATGAAGTGTCAAGTGGTGCAGTGGTATTTACACGCAAAGAAAATGATGTTTACTTCGTTATTGTTAAATCTTTAGAAGGACATTATGGATTTCCTAAAGGTCATATTGAAGGAATGGAAACAGAAAAAGAGACTGCATTAAGAGAAATATATGAAGAAATAGGTATAAGACCTCAAATTATTGATGGTTTTAGGACAATGGATGAATATATAATTCCTAATAAGGAAGAGATAATTAAAGAAGTAATATATTTTGTTGCAGAGTATGATAATCAACAGATATGTTATCAAGAAGAAGAATTAGATGGGGCATATTTAATTAAATATGAAGACGCAATGGAAGTTTTAAATTTTGATAGTTCAAAAAGAATATTAAGTGAAGCAAAGGACTTTATTGAAAAAATTTCAATTTGCTAAGGAATTTAAAAATAAGGAGATATATTAAATATGTGCTTTAAAAGAATAAACAATAATTTATTTGTAAAATATGGTATAGTTAATTTATTAAATCAAAACATATTTTTATACTATAAATAGAAAAGGGGATTGAAATGGTTTTATTAATAGTTGATACACAAAAATTAATAGTGAATGAAAAATTATATGAATTTGATAGGTTTGTATCTAATGTTAAAGAACTAATAAATAAAGCTAGAACAAATAGAATTGAAGTAATATATGTACGTCATGACGATGGACAAGATAGTGAATTAACAAAAGGAAATATTGGATTTGAAATATATGAAGAGTTTAAACCAATAAATGGAGAACGAATATTCGACAAAAATGTTAATAGTGCTTTTAAAGGAACTGGTTTGTTAGAGTATTTAATAAATAAGGGTGAAAAAGATATAATTATTGCAGGACTTCAAACAGACTATTGTATTGATGCTACTATAAAATGCGGATTTGAACATGGATTTAATATTATAGTTCCAGAATATGCAAATACAACAGTAAATAATAAATTTATGTCATCAGAACAAAGTTATAGATATTATAATGAATTTATTTGGAATGGAAGATATGCAAAATGCATTTCAATAGATGAAACAATTATAAAGATGAATTCTTAAATTTAAGTTATATATAGGAATCCAAGTTGGAACTTTAAGTTATTCATGTTTCAGTTGAGAAAGAAAAATTTAAAGTGTTATACAAAATTAACAATTAACAATTAAGGATAAAACTGAAGTATCAGTTTTTAAAATCAATTTTTATGATAATTTGCTAAGCAAATTACTTGAAAACAATATAAAAACGTAGTTTTTAAGCATTTCTATTTTTAGATATTAAAAGCGAAGTGAGTAATATCAACTATAACTTTTCACTTTTCACTTTTAACTCTTACTTGGTTCCAAATATAAAAATAGAAATAAACTGTAAGCTTAATAATATCATTTGATAAAGAGATTACTTTAAATTTGAACTTGGAACACTATAGATTGAACTATATATTTAAGTTTGATATAATATTTTTTATTAGGGAATGAATGTCTCCCTTGATTTATATCAAAACTGCTTAATAAGCTAATGACTTCTACAACTTTCTTTGTTGTAGTTTCATTAGCTTTTTTTATATGAATATTTAAAATTAAGGAGAAAATATGAGTAAGATAAAAATTTTAAAATTAGTGTTGATTTCAGCAATAATAGGAGGATTATCTGGTGTAATTATTGGAGGATTTCTTATATTGCTTGAGAAGGTTATTGAATTAAACTTAAAGTACGACTTGCTAATATTGTTACTACCTTTATCTGGAGTGTTAATGACTTTTCTTTATAAAAAGTATGGTAAAAACTCAAAAAAGGGAAATAACTTAATTATTGAAAATATTAATGGGCGTAATGAAAAAATACATTTAGTTATGGCACCATTAGTTTTTATAGGGACAATTTTAACACATTTATTTGGAGGATCAGTAGGCAGGGAAGGTACAGGTGTGCAAATTGGTGGAACTATTGGAAACTTATTTGCAGATATCTTTAAAAAATATGATTTGGATAGAAAAATATTATTGATTAGTGGGGTTTCTTCTGGATTTTCTGCTGTGTTTGGAACACCGATTGCTGGGAGTATATTTGCAGTAGAAGTTTCAACTGTGGGTAGTTTAACTTATGCGTCTATGTTACCAGCTATAACAGCTGCTATAGTTGGCGATAAAGTTGTAAGGTTTTTAGGTGTATCGCACTCTCACTTTCAAATACCACCTATAGAATCTTTTGATTTTATCAATATCGAAAAAGTTATATTACTTTCAATTTGCTTTGGAATTATTAGTAAATTATTTGTATATATGACTGATTTCTTTAAGGTTATTTTTAATAAATATATTAAAGATGATTATATAAAAATTTTTATTGGTGGGTCAATTATGGTTTGTATAACATTTTTATTAGGAAATAGATTATATAACAATTTAAGTTTAGGGTTATTAATGGATTCGTTTGAAGGCAATGTTCCATATTTTGCTTTTATCATAAAACTCACACTAACAACTCTTTGTTTAAGTGTTGGATATCAAGGAGGAGAAGTAACACCACTATTTGTTATAGGGGCAACATTAGGAGCAACATTATCACCTATAGTTGGTATTCCGGTTGCTTTTTCAGCAGCTTTGGGATTAATAGGTGTTTTTGCTGGTGCTACTAACGCACCTATTGCTTCATTTATATTATATCTTGAGCTTTTTGGTTCAAATAATATGATTTTTGCAATAATTGTTTGTATAATAAGTGTGTTTATTTCAGGCAGAAAGGGAATCTATTCATCACAGGTTTGGTTGGAGTATTAAATGTAAATTAAAACACTGTATTTACAGAATATGTTATAATTGGATTGTAATAATAATTTATAATAGAGAAATTAAATAGGGGAGGGGTATATGAACATTTCATTTAAAGAAAATGAAAATAATATTTTATTTGTAATTTCTGAGTATCCCAATGAATATAAAAGCATTCTTGAAAGCCAATATTACTCTTTAGAACATGGAAATTTTGTAAAGAAGTATCCTAAAAACATTGATAATATAGATAATATTAAAATGAATTTCAAGAATTATGCAGAAGAAATGTTTTTACAAATGGGATACTTAAAAGAAGTTCAATGGGAAAAAGCTTTGTTATCATTTATAAATAAAATTAAAGGTTATGATATAGATTGGTGGTTAACTGGCAGTTGTGCTTTGTGCATAAGAGGAATTTCTGTTATGCCTCATGATGTTGATATTATGCTAAATTCAAAGGACATTGGTAAGATAAAAAATATTTTTTCTGATTTTATTGTTGAACCTATTATTTCAAGTAAAGGTTGGGTGGTGGATTATTTTGGTGTGCTATTTTTAAATGCAAGAATAGATTTGGCTTTTGATCCACAGGATTTTGTAGATAAACCAGAACCATCTGATTTTGGGCCATATGCAAGGAATCATATAGAAAGTGTCCTATGGAATGGAAATATTGTTAAAGTTCCACCATTAGAATTACAGCTACAAGTTAATAGGAAAAGAAAACGATATGATAGAGTAAAGGCTATTGAGGATTATTTAAAAAATAAATAGATATTAATTTATAGTTTTTAGGTGCTTCTTAATATTCTAATTGAAAATTTTACTATAATAAAATGTATATTAATATTATTAGGAAATCTATGGAGGTGGATAATGTTTACACTAGGTGTAATTGAAGAAAGCTTAGAAAACAATCAAGTATTAGAGATAATAAAACCGTATTTCTTTTCGCAAAGAATTGAAAACGTACCAGAAGATGAATGTCCAGTATGGCACACAAATGAATATCGTGTACCAGATGAAAAAATAAAAGACTTATTAGAAATGCTTAAAAATGAAGTGAAATTGACATGGTATATACACACTTTTAGTGACGAAACTCTCTTTGTTATATTGAAAGGGAAATATTTTGAGCTTCCAGTAAAAAGAGATAAAACATGGAATGAAATGATTGAATATGGAGTAAATAAGTGTAATGTAGAAAAACATTTTTTAGAGAACATACCACTACATGTTTAATGCAAGTTATTATAGGGTTTCAAGCTGAAAAATGAAATTATTCAAATATTAAATGAGAATGGTAGTAGTAAAGGAAACAGTAATTATTTAAAACGTTATTCATAAAAATTTCGAAGAAACTCTAATAAATTTGCCATTTTATTTTTAAGACTAGACGGCTATTAGTGAGCTAAATTCAGAGCTATGTAATTAAATTCTAGCCTATTTTTCATAACTCTTCGTCAGCAATTCACATTAATAAAATTCCATTATTGATGTAAATTACTTCCTTGATTTATAAAAAATATACATTGAATTCTCAATTACATATTTCTAAATTTAGTTCACACGACATCTTGTCTAGGCAGTCGCTGAACCCGTCCTTGGGTTCAGGTCTTGAAAATAAAACACAAATTAATAAGATTTTCTAAATTAAATTTTAAAGAAATACTAATTTAAATAATTCCTGTTTCTTGATGAAAGAAAAAAGTCTTTCAATTGATAAATTTGTTATTTAAAATTTGAACTTGGAGCCCTATTATTGGGGGATAAATACATGGAGACAAAGGATAGGGTACTAGAACTTTGGAAAGATATTATTGAGCAAAATCCAAAGAAACTTAAAAGATATTTTAATTCAAATGCTATAATTAATTGGCATAATACTAATGAAAGTTTTACAGTAGAAGAATATATAATAGCAAACTGTGAATATCCTGGTAATTGGTGTGGCGAGGTTGAAAAACTTGAGGTAATAGGCGATTTAGCTATTTCAGTTACAAGAGTATGGCTTTCAGATAATAGTAGTTCATTTCATGCTACATCGTTTATAAGGTTTTCAGGGGAAAAGATAATAAGTATTGATGAGTACTGGGGAGATGATACAAACCCTCCACAATGGAGAGTGGATAAGAAAATTGGAAAACCAATAAAATTAGTATAATTACTAATTTGAAATTATTCTACCTAGACTCAGAATTGCAACAGTTATAAGAAAGGTGGAATTATTTATGAAAAAACCTAAAGCAACTAGTATTGCTTTTTTTATTATTATTGTTTGCTTTTTATCATCATTCATATTCATACATACTAATCCAATAAGAGTTGCTAAGAAATATAATTTTTATCATGGGTACTTTAAATATCATTTAAAAGAAGCTCCACAATTAGAATATACATCTGATGATAAAAGAAATGTACGTGTTCATTTATTGTATAATGACAATTCTGCTTCAGGAATGGGCGTGTATAAAACAAAATTAGGATTATGGTTTATAATTCCTAATAGTGTATATGATTTCTAAAATTATGTGTCTGTGAATTTGAAATATTATATTAATAATAAGATTAATTTTAAAGATGTATATTAGCTGAAGTAAGCAGAAAATGTCAAGAAGTATATAAAAAGTTTCTTTATACTAGAAAATAGACAGAGGGGGTGGTTAAATGGATACAGTAGATTGTATTCAAAGAGCAATTGATTTTATTGAAGATAATATATTTGAAAATTTAAAACTAGAAATTATTGCAAGTCAAGCATATATGTCAAGTTTTCACTTTCAACGTATTTTTTCTATTATATGTGGTATTTCAATTGGAGATTATATTCGTAATCGAAGATTAACACTTGCTAGTATAGAGATATCTTCATCAAATAAAAAGATAATTGATATTGCTTTTAAATATGGATATGAGTCACCAGAAAGTTTCTCACGTGCGTTTACACGCTTCCATGGGTTTTCACCTATAAAAGCACGGAGTCATGGTGAAAATATTAAAGTATTTGCCCCTATATCTGTTCAATCTATTTTAGGAGGAAATCAAAGTATGCAAAATTTGAAAGAAAGAGGTTACTCAGTCAAGGAAAATGGTCCTGTCTATTATACAAAGGATATGTACAAAACAGCAAAATGGTTTGAAAATGTTTTAGGGTGGTATGTAAATATTGATCAAAGGGATAAAGATGGAAATGGAATTTATGGGTGTGCATTACCTATACCTGAGGAGTTAATTAATATGCAAATAACTACATTTAATGGTATTCACATGTTTGAAGGTGAACCTTTAAAACAAACTGTTGCATTTATGCGTGTTGAAGGGATAGATCAATTGTATTCATTTGTGAAGAAAAATGGTTGGAGTAAAGTAACGGAAATTAAAACTCAAAGTTGGGGAGGCAAAGAGTGTGATATAATCACAATTGATGGTAGTATTATAAGGTTCTTCCAGTTAGATTAATAATTATCTTAGTATAAAGAAAATAAGTGTAGTTAGAGTATTTAATATAGTTAGCACATTATAAAAATATTAATCTAATACAAATAAAGTAAAGATGTAACATTTCAAGTGAAAACGCCACATTATTTAAATGTGAATATATGGCGTTTTTTCTTTAACTTTGATTATAATACTTACTAAGTATTACAATTGATTTGTGATATTAAAAAATTGGATAACGTATTAATGAATTTAAGGACTTAAATATAGATTGTGAGAGCGTCAATAATGAAATTTGAATATGCTTCATCTAAATGAAAATTATAGAAATAAGGAATAGAAAAAGAATTAGTTATGACATCCACATTGTCTAATGATGGAGCACAATATTTTTGGAACTTACAAAATATGTTATGATTGAATCATTATAAAAAATAACTTTGAATAAATAGGGATTTGAAAGTGAGGAGTTTATATGAAAAAAATTGCGGTTATGATTTATCCATACTTTTCTATGCAAGAAATTTCTTGTCTAACTGATTGATTAAAAGTATATTTTGACATTGATGTTGAAGTATTTGCTTCTTCTAAAGAAGTTATAACTAGTGAAGATAACTTTCAAGTAATATCACATAAGGCATTTGATGAATTTAATATAGAAGAATATGATTGTTTAATTCTTCCAGGTATATATAATCCAATTCCTGCTTTGTTTGATGAGAAAAATATAGAGTTTTTAAAGGGATTAAAAGGAGAAAATATTTTGATTTCAAGTATATCATCTTCACCAATACTGTTAGCAAAGGCAGGATTATTAGATGATGTACATTTTACATCTGGAATATGGGATGAAATTAGTAAAAATATTGATTTTATTCCGTATGAAAATATTATTCATAAACCAATTGTTAAAGATAAAAATTTTATAACTGCAATTGGATTTGCATATAAAGAATTTGCTATAGAAACAATAAGGGCTTTAGGAATTGATGAATGTAAAAATGGATTATTTAATGGAATAACAAGAGATTATACTGAGGAAGAACTGGTATATAAGATGGGTGATGATAAATTTAAGGAATTTATGAAAGAATACAAAAATTATTCAATTAATTAACTTTTTATTTATTAAATAGATTTAATATAAAAGATAGGGTCATTATAATTACTGGTATGTTTAGAAAAGGGTATTTTCATAATAAGGGATAAAAATTCGATAGTTTCACTTGAATAAGTGGAGGAATTTTATGGAGAATGAATTAATTTTAAGGAAAGTAGATGAAAGTAATTTTATTGAGTGTTTTAATTTGAAACTTGGATATGGACAAGATAAGTTCGTATCACATCCTATTCGCAGTTTAGCACAAGCATATGTATATTATAATCAATGTACGCCATTTGTAGCTTGTAAAGATAATATGATTATAGGATATGTTATGGTTATTTATGATTATGATGAAGAAACATATAATATTTGGCATATGATGATTGATGAAAAATATCAAGGTAAAGGATATGGAACTAAAGTTATAAAATTATGTATAGATTATATAAAAACAAAACCATTTGGAAAATCAAATAATATTATATTAACTTGTAATATTGATAATACTCATGCAATTTATATTTATGAAAAGCTAGGTTTTAAAGATACAGGAGAACGTGATGATGATGAGATGATTATGAAATTAGTAATCTAAATTTAGAAATAGCAAAACAAAATGTCGCAATATTCAGAAATGGGCTTGTGGTATTTTTATAAAGTAATACCAATAGAGTAGAAATGGAGGTGTTACAATAAACAAAAGTATATTTTAAAGTTTAATCATTATATGATGGTTAAATGTGTAACTTTAAATTTTCTTTAGTTGAAAGATATAAGGGGGAAAAATGTTAGGTATATATTTTAGTGGAACAGGCAATACAAAGTATTGTATTGAATCCTTTGTAAAAGAACTTGATGCAAAAGCAAAATGTATGTCCATAGAAGATTCTAAGGTCTTACATGAAATAGAAAAAAGTGATTTTATAGTTTTAGCCTATCCAATTTATTTTAGTAATTTACCTAAAATAATGGGAGATTTTATTTTGAAAAATAGAACTAAATTCAACAACAAAAAGATTTTCATTATTGCAACTATGGGTTTATTTAGTGGTGATGGAGCAGGATGTAGTGCAAGATTATTAAAAAAATGTGGAGCTAAGATTGTTGGTGGACTTCATTTAAAAATGCCTGATTGTGTAGGCGATGTACAAGCTTTGAAAAAATCTAAGGAAGAAAATATAAAGATGGTACAAGAAGCTATTATTAAAATAAAAAATTCAGTGGAAATTTTAAAAGGTGGAAAACCTACAGAAGAGGGACTTAATATTTTGTGTCATTTGGGAGGTTTATTTGGTCAAAGATTATGGTTTTATAATAAAACCAAAGAATATACAAATAAAGTTAAGATTAATGAAAATAAATGCATTACATGTGGCAAATGTATTGAACTATGTCCAATGAAAAATTTATATGAATGTGATGGAAAAATAAAAAGCAAGAGTACATGTACTATGTGTTATAGATGTTTAAGCAATTGTCCTAAAGAGGCAATTACTATATTAGGGAAGCAGGTACATGAGCAGTGTAAAATTGAAAATTATATATAATAACTAGAAGTAGAATTATTAAAGGTATTAATATAAATAGGAATTTGAGGTGGTGCAAATGGATAAATTTCAAAGAGGAATTGTTGTAATAGCTTTTGCTTCATTAGCAATATATGTATTTATTTCAATGGTTAATATTGAAAAATCTTCTAATTGGATAAAGTGGTATCATCAAATGAATATAGAGGAACAGAAAAAATATGATCCTAAAATTGCTATATGCCGTTTGAAAAAAGTTCTTGTTATGATATCAGTAGTTGGTATAGCTGGATTTTTGTTATCATGGTTTATTAAACCTGCAATTTCAATTATAACGTTTGTAATCATTATAGCTATATTTGCTTTTTCTATTAGTTATATTGGACCAAAGAATTGTTTAATAGTAAAAAAGTAAGGTATAAAGAAACTAATATTTAGTAATCTGCATTTTAATAATTAAGGTGGGATTATAATAAGGATAATTTAATTATACGGTCTATGATGAAAAGTGACATAGAGATATGTCACTGCTCAAAGAATGTATATAAAACGAGGATATATTCCTTATGGTACAGGAGTTTGGTATAGTGGAAAACAATTGCAACCATACTCAAAATGCAGAAATGATGATGATCTAACACTGTATTTTCTAAAGTCTTTAAAAGATTAATATTAGTGTTAAATATGAATATTTTTTAAATATGGTATTATTCGGAAATGAATTTTATATAATAATGAAAGGCAAAATAAAGATTATTTATTTGTGTTAGAATATCGCTAAAGGAGGTATAAAATGAAGTTTGAGATTACTGATGAAATTAAAAAACAAGATGAATATGTTATTTTTCAAGGTTTATTACAATATAATCTAACGAAAATTGAAGATAAGAATCCAAAGGATTTAGGCGTGTACTTACAAAATGAAACAGGCAATAAAATTGCGGGTTTAATTGGAAGTACACATGGTAATTGGTTGTTTATAAAGTTTCTATGGGTAAGTGAAGAATTAAGGGGACATAATATTGGAAGTAATATTTTAAATGAGGCAGAAAAAACAGCAAAAGATCGTGGTTGCAAGTATTCGTTTTTAGATACTTTTAGTTTTCAAGCACCTGAATTTTATAAAAAGCATGGATACAAGGAAGTGTTTGCATTAGAAAACTATCCTGTCACAGGAAAACGCTATTATTTTACTAAAAATCTTTAAATGTAAAGATAAAATCCAATTTGTTAATAAACTTAAAAAGTAAATACAAAATAATAAATTTATGATAATACTGTATTACTCAAAGGGAATGTACAGTATTTTTATGTTGTAATACAAAAAGGCAACATAACTTTTAAAATTTTGGATATGAATAATATTCTTCGAACATTGGATAATGTTATATTTAATATCATAATTTGAAAATAAGATAATTTTAAGTAAAAATTATTTATAATATAGATAAAAAGGAATTTGTAGTGGGGGGGAATGATATGCCAAAACTGATTATTATTAGAGGAAATTCAGGTAGTGGAAAAACTACTCTTGCAAAGAATTTACAAAAAAGATTTGGAAGAAATACCATGGTGATTTCACAAGATGTTGTTCGAAGAGATATGCTTATGGAAAAAGATGGGATTGATACAAAAGCATTGCCACTTTTGATTGAACTACTAAAGTATGGACGACAAAATTGTGAAGTTGTAATTTTAGAAGGAATTTTGAACGCAGAATGGTATAAAACACTATTTGAAACTGCGATATTAGAATATGGATCAAATATTCATGCATATTATTATGATATACCTTTTGAAGAGACAGTCAAAAGGCATAAAACGAAACCAAATTGCAATGATTTTGGTGAAGATGATATGCGAAGGTGGTGGAATGAAAAAGATTATATAAGGATTATTCATGAGGTTACATTTACTTCTGAGGTAAGCTTGGAAAAAGCCGTTGAACTCATATCATATAATGTTGTAAGCAGATAATTTACATAGCAATAAATAGGAATTTACTAATTAGTTAAAAAGTAAAAATTAAGAGTGAAAAGTTAATGAATAAATTCAGCAAAGCTGAATTTGAATATATTTAAACAGAAATCCTTTAGGATTTCCACCTTAACTCTTCACTCATATACAAATTCCAATTTAAGATTGAGTAATATAAATAAAAATTTGTTGCGGATTCTATGGAACATAAGTAACATATATACAATATTCAAAATATTATAAAAATATATTAATAAAGACAAGGAGATAGCTGGTATGAGGGTATATTTAGATTTTTAAGTATGGGATTATCTTAACAAGAATGCGAAGTTAAAGAATAATAACAGCTTAGTGATACTAACACTAATTTTCTAATGCTGGGTTTTCGCTTTTTTATATACATATAATAAATATTATGTTATTATATGTATATAATGGTATGATTATGGAAGGTGGAATGTCGTTCATCTTAGTGCTAAATAATCGCATAGCATAAGACGCACGGAGAAGTAGAATAAAATCATTAAATTAAATAAGTTGGTGTACTGATTTTAAATAATTAATTGTTAACAATTAATTATTTAGTAATGGTTTATTTGTGATACCAATATGTTTATTTGTGATTTTATGTTTACTCTCAAGGCGAGATTTTCAACCTTTTTAAGGTAAGTCGCAGAGTAAATCTGCGACTTTTTTATTTTATGGAGAATTATACTATTATATTAATTTTAGATATTATAAGGAGATGGAACTATGTTTAATGAACTTAAAAAATATACAAAAAAACCAAAACTATATGATCCAAGCACAAATAAATTTTGGGATGATGAACATATCTCTAAAGGTATGTTATCAGCTCATCTAAATCCTAATTGGGATGCGGCAACTCGTAAACATGAATTTCTTGGTAGATCAGTAAATTGGATCTCAGAAATTGCGCCATCGTCTCAGTATAAGCTATTACTAGATTTAGGATGTGGTCCTGGATTATATGCAGAGCGATTTAGTAGCGCTGGATATTCTGTTACAGGGGTGGATTTTTCTAAACGTTCCATTTTATATGCAAAGGAACAAACAGTACTTAATAAAAGCAATATCGAGTACCATTACCAAAACTATTTGACAATTGATTATAAAGAACAGTTCGATATAATAACATTGATATATTGTGATTATGCAGCGTTATCAATTAAGGATAGGCTTATTTTATTAAGAAAAGTATATCAAGCATTAAAGCCAAAGGGAAAATTTATTTTTGATGTATTTACACCGCTTATGAGAAAAGATGAAAGTTGCTCATGGGAATATTGTTCAGAGGGTGGATTTTTTAGTGAAAAGCAGTATATTTGCTTAGAATCTGTATATCAATATGATGATGAAGATAATACAGAATTAAGGCAGGCTATTGTAATAACCGAAGAAACTGTAAATTGCTATAATATATGGGACCATTTTTTTACTAAAGAAGTACTGCTATCAGAAATTCAGAACATAGGCTTCAATTCATTTGAATTTTATGGCGATATTGCTGGAAAGGAATTTTCAGATACAGGAGAAACTATTTGTGGTGTTTTTACAAAGTAGAATCTTCATAATAATATAAATATAATCTGTACTTGAATTATTAGGTAATCTTAAAACAAAAAATCGTACTTGGTGATGATACGATGAAGGGTATCTTTGGAGAACCAAAATCGAAATAAATCTTTAAAATATTTTAATTAATCTAATATTATTAAACATATTAGTGGTGTATGCTATATTCTATTCAAGTATTAGAGGTAGATGAAAAATTAGGAAACTGAAAGGTTTCCTTTTTCTTTTGGAGAAAATATTGTACAATTATTACATTAAAAGTGGATGTATTTTATATAGAGATAGATATTATAATTATGGATATAGGAGAAATTATGAGTAGAGGGCTAGGGGATGTTTATAGGTTATTAGTCATTGAAGATGATAAAGCTATTTATGCATATTCAGGAGAGAATTTTAGTTTTCCATATGATAAGGAACTTACACGTTCATAGGATGGACGTATTGAAATATTGCCCTCAGCATTTGAGGATATAGACTCATATGATTTGGTTGAGAAATAAAAAGTAAAAAAATTGTAAAATAATACCATTATGCTAAAAAAACTTGTATGGAGTTGATATTTTAGCAATTAGAACTGTAAGTCATATTTTAAGAAACTATAGAGAAACATATGAAATACCAAAAGAAGGTTATTGGATTGTATAAATTTTACTATTAAGGGTGTAAAAGTTTTTAACGATGTGAAGAAATTATAGGGGGAATAGTATGACAATAAAACCTACAGTAGAAAAGATAGATATTCTATGTGAATCAGATATATTATTTAAAATCACTAATGGACAAAGCAAGCTTAAGATTAAGTATGTAAAAGATATAAATAACAACATAAAAGTAGCATATTACTTAAATAACATTCCACTTATACTATACAATTCGGAATATTGTCCAACTTGTTCAACAATGATTGCATTGGCAGAGGGCAGAGAAGAAGTTGATGTGGAGATTATAAAAAATCTTGATAACCTAAATAGTATTAATGGACTAGAAGATGGATTTGAGAAAATTAAATCTATACTAAGCCTATTAGAAGATGGGTATTATGTATTAAAAGAAATAGAGTTTTATCCTACAGATGGAGATGATAACTTCTTTTGGAGATTAGATAATAGCGCTAATCATATTGCAGCAAGTGCTTATTTTTATCATGGGGAATATGGGACTATTGTTGCAGAACCAAAGTTTTTATTACCTTCACAAGGGACTAATGTATATGATAGTGACAGAGTAGAATATTATAGAAGAAAAATAAGGAACAATGAGGTTTTATACGGACTTGCAATAGATTTTAGAGGGGCATTGGGATTATTGCTTGATGGACATCATAAAGCAACTGCCTCTTATTTAGAAGGAAAACCTATTAAATGTTTAACAATAATGAATGTATTTCCATATGAAAATTATAATACAAAAGAAAGCGGAATAAATTATGGTATTAATAATGCGAAGTATTCTGAAATTAAAGGTTCTGAAGAAATTATAAAATTTTATGATAAAAAAAGAGATATGAAAAAAGAAATAGTGTATGAAGAGGTTTATTTAGAAGATAAATATTATAAACCTATAAATATTGATAAGCTTAAAGTTAAGTTTCCGAGTTATGAGTATTATGCTTTATCTAATATTGCAGAAGATACTTCTGAGGAGAAAATTAAAGCGTTATTAAGGTATAGAAGTATAGATAATTGTGATGAGTTAAGAGAAGTTTTTTATAATTTAAGAGTTCATAATGAAGAAAGAGCTAGAATTTTAAGCTTTTCTATTTTAAATTCTGATATGTTTAATGTACTTTGGGAAGAGTGTATATTATTTTTATCACGATATAAGGATGATGAAGTCCAAGATTTATTTGTAACTTTATTAGTTGAATATGATAGCTTTACTTTTGGATATGATGTAATTAGGGATATTATAGATAATTATTTTAGAGAATTATAGAGCTTTAAAATGTTGACTTACAATTAAAACTAATCCATATTTAACTAGTAAAGTTGACCCACCTAGGGAATATAATTTATTTTAGTCTTTGAACAGAAGATTAGGGGGAGCAACGTTAAATAGTAATCTAGGATAGATAGGCTATAAAAGTCTATCTTATTTTTTATAAAAAATAAGATTAAAACTTGAATTTAAAATCATGTTAATTATATTGTATATGGGAAGGTCTAAATTTTTTTACTTACGATACGATGAAGCATATCATAAGTAATCTTAGATTTAAAGTTAGACATAAATAGGAATTTAACATTAAGGTAAAAGGTAAGAGTGAAGAGTGAAAGAAACTCTCTAAGTTTCAAAAAAATAGCAAGAGGATAATGTTTACTATTTATTTATACATTAACATGTTCTGTTTTATTAAAATTAAAATGAATAAATTCTGTAAAACCGAATTCTAATATGCATTAAAAGAAATCCTTTAGGATTTCCACCTTAACTCTTCACTTTTCTCTCTTACTTCTTAACTCATATACAAATTTCAATTTTAAAAAAGATTAAAGGATATAATTTAGGTTACTATATCCTTTAATCAATTGTTTTTATGGCTATTGTCTTAATTCATAATATCTACTATATCTAAAATAACTAAATCTATTCTTTCATTTGCATCTATAATATAATCTGCTTCTTTTTTGTAGTTTATTATTTTTAGGTTTTCAACTCTAGCTTTATAAGATTCTAAGCTTTCATTTCTACCTTTCATTCTTGCTTCCATAGTTTTTATTGACACATCTAAATATATTGTAACTACTTGATTTTTAAAAGTTTCTTTAAGTTTTCTTGCCCCATCATCATCAATTACTATAATTCCATGGGATTCTTCTATGGATTCCTTTATTGAAGTAAAGGATGTGCCATAATAATTACCAAAGTTTTGTACGTATTCTAAAAACTTATTTTCTAATATTTTTTCTTCAAATTCTTGTTTTGTATAAAAATAGTAATCAACGCCTTGAAATTCATTTTCTCTTGGACATCTTGATGTTGATGTTATTACTTTTTTAAATTCTTTTTTATATAGTAAAGTCTTTGCCTTTTTAAAATTTTCTATCATAAGCTTTTGTGTTTCTAAATCAGCTTTGTTTAATATTTTATCAAATCTTGATATATCTCTATTTACTATAAAATTTGATATTAATGTTTTTCCTGCTGCTGAAGGACCAACTAAAACAAACAATCTATTCATACTTACCTCTATATTCTTAAGTTTTATATATTATATAATAACGTTCTATTTATTCCATTGTAAAGTTGAAATTTTAGTTATACATATAAATTCACATGTATCACCTTCTAATAATATTGAGATCACACTAGAAATGCTGTTAATGATGGTATAATAGTAATTATTAAGGAATTATTACCATATGATTGGGGAAGTTAATAAATTCTTTTAAAATTAAATATAAGAGGGGGAGATAAAATGAGAATACAAACTGAACGATTAGAGCTTATTCCGTTAATGCCTAATCAATTAAAATTATGGATTGAAGATATTAAAGAACTTGAAAAAGAATTAGAGTGTTATTATAAGGCAGAACCAATGGAAGGATTTTTTTTTGAAATAGTAAAGGGACAATATGAAATAACTCAAAATGACCCTAATAATTATTTGTGGCATAGCTTTTTTTTCTTAGTTCGTAAGGAAGATAGGGTTGTGGTAGGCTCAGCAGATTTTAAAGATATTCCTAATGAAAATGGTGAAGTTGAGATTGGTTATGGGTTAGGTAAAGAGTTTGAACATAATGGTTATATGACAGAAGCTGTAAAAGCAATGTGTCAGTGGGCATTAAAGCAAAATGATGTTACAAGCGTAATTGCTGAAACAGATTTAGATGGGTTAGCATCTCAAAGAATTTTAGAACGTTGTGGATTTAAAAAATATAAAGAAGAAGAAACTCTTTGGTGGAGGTTATAAATAAAATATAATATAGGCTAATTGTACAAGAAAAATCATATATTAAGTGATATGATTTTTTTTATTAGGTTAAATATTTGGGATGGGGATGATCGATATATGATAGAACTAAAGTTTGAATTAGCACAAAAAGAGCATTTAGATTGTATAGTGTCTATGTTTACAAATGCTATTAATGAAATGAAGAGAAATGGTATTGATCAATGGGATAGTATATATCCAGATAGAAAAGTAATTGAGAATGATATAGAAAAGAAACAATTATTTGTAGGTACATATGAATCTATAATTACATCTGCATATGTGATAAATCAAGAATGTGATGAGCAATATTTAAATGGCAGGTGGAAATATCTTAATTCTAGGTATTATGTAGTTCATAGATTATGTGTTAACCCAATATTTCAAAATAGAGGAATTGGAATGAAAACAATGATTCACATAGAAAATGAGCTTAAAAAGATGGGAATAGATACAATTAGATTAGACGCATTTACTTTGAATCCATATGCTTTGAAGATGTATAAAAGATTAGGTTATTCAACGGTTGGAATTGCAAATTGGAGGAAGGGAAAGTTTTATCTTATGGAGAAAAGAATTAAGGATAGTAAATTATAAGATTTTAATAAACTTATAAAGTTTAAAATATGGTAAATTAAGGTTTTCTCAAGAGGAAGTGTTGTGATGAAAAATATTTTGTTTTTATGTGGTCCAAATGGCATAGGAAAAACTACTATTTGCAAAGAAATTATTAAACAATTACAAAATTCAGCTTATGTTGATTCTGATTCGTGTAGAATTATGAATCCATTTGTTTTAAATGATGATACCATACCTACAATTGCAAAAAATATTAGTGATTTAATTATAAATTATTTAAAGTGTCCAACTGTTAATACTGTCATTTTTTCATATGGTTTTCATGGAAGAAGAAAAGAAGTATTTCAAAAAGTTTTAGTAGAAATATCTCAAATAGAACATAAATTTATTCCATTCTTACTTTGGTGTAGTGAAGAGGAAAATGTAAATAGAATGAATATTGACAATAGAAGTGCCGAACGTATGCAAAGAGCTTTGAATGAATCAAGAAAAGCTTTTGAATATGTAACCTATCCTAAAATAAATATAACTAATTTATCTGCTGTGGAAGCTGCAAAGAGAATAATTACGGAAATAACATAGCAAAATGGTATTAAAAATTTATGTTAATTTAGAATATAAAATAAAGAATAGTACCATAAGTAAATGAGGCTTTTACTAAAATTGGATAATTAAATATTAGAAATAATAGAAGGCATATAAAATCTTCAACATTATATTGAGGGTGAGTATATATATTCCTATGAGATATGGGAATGGGAATAATTGGGGGCTGAAAAATAATACAAGAAAAGAATTAGAGATACGGAATCTTAGTATTTATAATGATTTCATATTTGGTATTAGTAGAAAAGTGTTAGTCGAAAGATATTCTTTATATAAAAAGAGTATAGAGAGAATAAATTTAAAAGAAAAATCAAAAATATGAAATTTTAGTGAGTCATAAAAAAGCAATTATGGCTCATTTTTATTTAGTATTAAATTTTAAGGTTTAATTTGAAGATATGAATGTTGTAGTATATTACTAAAGGAATTACTATTTTATGGATATGAGGAGCTGGTGAGAATGTTAGAAAAGGTTACTGAAAGAATTTATTATTTGCTAAATGATAATACTAATGAACGTCCTGCATTAGGGCTTGTTAAGGGAGATGAATCTTGCTTAGTTATTGATGGAGGTAATTCGATTAAACATGCGGAAAAATTTTTAAATGAGATTAAGGATATGAATTTACCACCAATAGATTATGTTGTTGCAACACATCATCATTGGGATCACATATTTGGATTATCAAGGTTTGATGCTATAAAGATAGCAAGTAATAAAACTTATGAATTAGCAAAAATGTATTGGGGAATAAAGACAGATAATGATTCGTTAGAAGATGCTAGGAGGAAGAATATTTTTGATGAGTTAGAGATAAAAATGGTAAAGGATAACTTGCAAAATGTTGATATTTTAGAAGAAATAAAATTTGATTTATTATTTGATGGTGAATTAGAAATAAATCTTGGAGGAATAACATGTTTAGTAAAGGAAATTATTAATCCACATAGAGAGGATGGAACTATAGTATATGTACCACAAGAAAAAACATTGTTTTTAGGTGATTCAACATATGGTTGTATAAAAGAAGGTAAAGGTTATTTTAATAGAAAAAAATTAGTATCAATGATGGAAGAAGTTAAAAGTTATGATGTTAATTATTATTTATGTTCACATGAGTCAATTTGTGATAAAGAAGAAATTATATGGTATTTCGATAAGCTAAACATGGGCTTAGAGATTACACAAGGATTAAATAATAGACAAGATGTACTTAATAGATTTAAAGAAGTATATAATGATGAACCATCACAAGATGATTTATTCTTCTTAGAAAGTATTTACGAATAATCATTATGAACCTAATGCAACCGTAAGGAAAAGTAAATTAAAGATAAGATAGTTAAAGCTTAAAAAACCTCATTTGTAATAAATACGGAGAAGCGCATCTGTGGAGAACCAAAATTAATAGAAAAATTTATTTAAAATTAAGTATAAAGTTTTAAAAGAACAACTGAATTTATTTCAGTTGTTTTTATTATATCTAGAAAAAATATATTTTCAACTTTTAATATAGAAATTTTAAGTTGATTTGCTAAAAATAAAATTATTACTAATTTAAAGAGAGTAAATCAATATAACAATATAAAAAGTGCATGTAAATGATATGAAATGGCTGATAAAGAATTATTTTATAAAAACAAATAATAGAAATATACAAAGTTTGAGTAGATATAAGTGTATGAAATGCAAGTATAAAGACAGAGGATATTCATAAAAGTATGCAAAAAACTTTAACTTCTAATTCTATATTAGATTTAGATAAATATTCAATTAGTGAAACTTGTTTTGAAAAATTAAACAGAACAACTCTTTTATAAAAAGGGATTATGTAGATTATAAATAGGAATTAACAATTATTTAGCAGTATTAGCTTTAAAAGTAGCATTTATAGTGTTTAATACTGCAATTCCTTATTCCGTAATGAATAAGCGAAAGGATTTACTTGAAAATTTGATGAAACAAAAGAATAAGTAGAAATTCTCAGATAAGTTTTTATAAAATCTTATCTGAGAATTTGTTAATGGGTAAGAAGTATGTATACTGTCTAAAAATTAATAAAGGAGATGGTATATTATGAAGAAAGATATAAATAAATTGGGAGTTAGATGATAAAAGCCAGAATTTAAATAAACTCTAAATTGACAGAAATAAATATAAGTAATATGTAATAATATTGTTAGAAGGATATTATTTCAGAAATAAATCTGTAGTATTTTTTATTTTTTAATTATTAATACATGGTATAATATGTATTAATATATATTATTTTACATAAAAATATATATTAATATTAAGAAAGGAGAGGATGGCTATGAATTCATATAAATTTATATATCTTAGAAAAATTAGGAGGGTAATTATATTTTAACCTTCCTACAGATAGGGGGATGTAATGAGCAATAATAAAAATGAAGTACTTATTGTATTGACAGAACAATGGAATGATTGGGAAGGGAGTTATGCTATTGCAGTTTTAAATTCTTTTTCAGATTATGAGGTTAAAACAATTGCAATTGATTATGCTCCGAAAAAATCAATGGGTGGTATTAATGCTTCTATTGACTATGAGATAGGTGATTATGAGAATTTTAATAATCTTGCTATGGTTATTCTACCAGGTGGACTTTCATGGGAAGAAAATGAATATATAGAAATTGCAAATTTTATTAAGAAACTTATAGGATTACACATTCCTGTGGCCGCTATTTGTGGAGCAACTACTTTTTTATGCAAACATGGGTTACTTAACAATGTTAAACATACAGGAGACAGCTTAGAATTATTTCAACAGCAAAAAGAATATAAAGGAGAGGCATTTTATATTCCAGCACAGATAGTTATTGACAATAAAATTATTACTGCAAATGAAACTGCTGCTGTTGAATTTGCTTATGAGATTTTTAAAATATTAAAGATTGACAGTGACGAAGAACTGGTGCAATGGTATGATAACTTTAAAAATGGTGCAATTCAATAGAATATTAATAAAATAATATAGATAAATTCCAAATTTATACAAGAATAAACTTGGACAATCTTAACATTTATTTTTATATAAAAAATAAACAATATATTAAAATACCACAAAATTTATAAATGAATTTTGTGGTATTTTTATGTAAGAATTAAAAAATAGTATTTAGTATTTTACAATGACATAAGAGTCAGTCAAGATTTAAACATAATTTATAAAGCACATCAAATCAAAACCACAACGCTGTACGTGAGAAATTAATCTTGTATAATATCTTTTAAATATAATGTAAATTAAGAAATACATACTTTTAAGGTTTAAATAATACTGTATTTACAAAATATGTTATAATTAATTCATAATAAGGTAATGTTAAGTAAATTTTACTTGTATGAGAAATGAAGATAAATAGGAATTTAACAAGAAGTGAAGAGGTAAGAGTGAATATAGTAAATTCTAATTTGAAAGGAGTAAAATAATGGATTTTATAGAAATTATGAAACAAAATAAGGAGTATTGTTTAAGGCATACAGATATGCCTTCAGAATTACAGCAAAAGGCTAAGGAATTATGCTGGAAATATAATCAGACTGGACCTTCTGAAAGGGAAAAGAGAAGTGATATTTTAAAAGAATTGCTTGGAACATATAATCCACTAACATTTATTGAACCATCATTTCGTTGTGATTATGGTTTTAATATACATACTCATGGACTTACTGTAATTAATTATAATTGTGTAATATTAGATACATCTCCAGTATATATTGGTGCAAATGTATTTATAGCACCTGGAGTTTGTATAGCTTGTTCTGGACATGCGATACTTAAAGCACAAAGAGCAGAAGGAATAGGAACGTCAAAACCTATTACAATAGAAGAGGATGTATGGATTGGTGCTAATTCTACTGTATGTGGTGGAGTTACTATTGGAAAAGGTAGTATTATTGGAGCGGGCAGTGTGGTAAGTAAAGATATTCCAGCAGGAGTAATTGCAGTAGGTAATCCTTGTAAAGTTATGAGAGAAATTACAGAGGAAGATAGAATTAATTTACCCAACTAGTAGTTTAAATTCAAAGTGATAAAAAATTTGAAAATAAATTAAAAGAAAAATATGTTGCGGCTAATTTAAAATATTATCAAAATTCAAATTAAATTGGAGGTGATATATTTGAATGAAATATTAAGTTTTATAGCAAGTATGGGGGAATTAACTATGTTTATTACACCATTAACATTAGTTATAGGTATTATTAATGCCATAAAAAAACCTAAGGAACAATCTAAAAAATATACAGTTATGGCAGTAATAAGTGCTTACTTAGTTATTGTACCAATAATATATAATTATAATTAATAAAATATATATTTATGAAAAAGGGTGATAGTTATGATTAGGCTTATAGAACCAAATAAAAAGTACTTAAAATCATATATTGAAGCATATGATGAATATGAAAATAATAATGTTCAAACATATGCCTTTGATGATGCACGGTCTTATGATATATTTTTAAAATATGATAATTACAAAAATGAGAAGAACTTGAAACCAAACAGGGTTGGTGCTAATTATTTTTGGTTAGTTGATGATGAAAAAGAATTCTTTATAGGTGAAATTAGCATTAGACATAAACTTACAGATGAATTACTAAAATATGGAGGTCATATAGGCTACGGCATTCGTTATTCTGAATGGAACAAAGGATATGGAACTTTTATGCTCAAATTGGCATTAGAACAAGCAAAAATCATGGGAATTTCAAAAGTTTTAATTACTTGTGATGATGATAACTTTTCTTCTGCTAAAATAATGGAAAAAAATCATATGGAACTTCAAGATAAAATAGGGAATATTATAGATGGACAGAAAGTAATAACAAGAAGATATTGGAAGAGTTTATAAGCATTGAAATTCAATTTGTAAAAAAGTAAATATAAAAAAACATATTACAATACCGTATTATTCACGTGAATATACGGTGTTTTTTAATATTAAATTATCATTTTAATTGACAATGGAAATTAAAAAGTGAATATTAAAATTGGGCTTCTAATGTAGGCGAGAATTCATTCTTGCAAAATACTATTTTATATCATTTTTAAATGTATTCCAATACAAAAACACCAAGACTGAAGTCTCGGCTACGAGGATAATTAAATAAAATACCTAACAATTGTAGGCGAGAATTTATTCTTGCATAATGTTAATTTCCAAATTTCAATACTCCAACTTAATTTATAACCTATTTGGGACTGACTTTGCTTGTTTATGTAAATATGTTATTTAAAATGGAAGTGTACTATGAATAGATAATTATCATATGATAGGTCCGTCCCTCTTGTTGATTAATATATTTTAAAATTTGAACCAATGAAATATAGCAAGGATACAGTACCGCCAAGGTTAAAACCTCAGCTACGAAGAAAATCTAATCAAAAACCAACATTTGTAGGCGAGGTTTCAACCTTGCATAACGTTATTTCATATTATTTTTTAAATGTATTCCCATATAAAAAACACCAAGACTGAAATCTCGGCTACGAGAATAATTAAATAAAATTCACACTCTTTATAGGCTAGAATTTATTCTTGCATAACGTTAATTTCCAAATTTCAATACTCCAACTTAATTTATAATCTATTTGGGACTGACTTTGCTTGTTTATGTAAATATGTTATTTAAAATAGAAGTGTACTATGAATAGGTAATTATCATATGATAGGTCCGTCCCTACTGTTGATTAATATATTTTAAAATTTAAACCAATGAAATATAGCAAGGATACAGTACCGCCAAGGTTAAAACCTCAGCTACGAAGGTGTTATAGTTTTTAGGTATTTCTATTTTAAATATTAGGAATGAAATGAATAATATTCACCAGCACTATTCACTTTTCACTCTTACTTTTTACTTGGTTCCAAACATGATATCAGAATAAACTGTAAGCTAAATAATATTATTTGATAAATATGTTATTTAAACTTCGAACTTGGAACTCAGTAATCATAATAGTCTTAACTTTTAGGTTAAAAAAGGTTATACTTATAAAGTGTACATAATTTGTATAAATGTGTAGAAAAAAGAGGTGGAGTAAATGTATTTTGATGTATTAAAAGAGGTAAGTGATGTACTAAATTCTTTGAATATACTATGGGCAGTAGGTGGTTCTTTAGTGCTTTATAATAATGGAATATGGGATAAGCCTAAGGATATAGATATATTAATAAATTTTAAAGATGCCTCAAAAGTAAAAGATATTATGGATTTAAAATATGAGAGATTAAATTTAGAGTATAAAGCTAGTTTTAGAACTAAAGAATTTTTTGGATACGTTATTAACGGTATTAACATTGAGTTTATGGCGGATTTTACTATAGTTACTGATGATGAAAAAGAATATAACTTTTTATTAGATGATGAAGCTGTAGTAGATAAAATGAATGTAAATGAAACTTGTGTTAATGTAACTTCATTAGAGGATTGGTTTGTTTGTTATGCATTAATGAAAGATCCAAAAGGAAGAATACCCATAATAAAAGAATATTTTAGTAAAAATGAAATACAACATAAAAATTTATTTGAAAGAAACTTGAAAAGAGATATTCCTAATAATATAAAAAAAGAAATAATTAACTTACTTGAAAGGAAATAGTAATATATATGAAAGAATTAGATTTAGAAACTTGGAATAGAAGAAAACAATTTGAACTTTATAAAAATATGGATTATCCACATGTAAATGTTTGTGCTAATGTTGATATAACAAAGTTTTATGAATATATAAAAGAGAAAGAAAAACCATTTTTTATTTCATTTGTTTATGTAGTATCTAAGGTAGCAAATGAAATTAAGGAATTTAAGTATAGAATAAGAGGAAATTCTGTAGTTGAACATGAAACTGTAAATCCATCTTTCACAATTATGGGACAAGATGATGTATTTAATTTCTGTTCTACTAAATTTACATATAATTTTAATGAGTTTGTATTAAATGGACTTAATGAAATTGAGAAGAAGAAAAATGTAGTAGAGCTTGAAGATGATGAAGTTAGTGATAATTGTATATTTATGACTAGTATTCCATGGGTATCATTTACAAGTATGAGCCATCCAATAGATATGAGTCCAGTTGATAGTATTCCAAGAATTGCTTGGGGAAAATATTTTAAAGAAAATGGTTCTTTAAAAATGCCATTATCAGTACAAGCTCATCATGCAGTAGTTGATGGAATACATATTGGAAGATATTTTGAAAGAATTGAGGAAATATTAAATAATCCAAAGGATAATTTATAAAATAAAAAGTATTCAAAAAATTAACAGTTTATTAACATAAAATGGTTGACATGTAAAATGGAAAGATATAAACTAATAAATGTAAGTAAAATATATAAAATTTTTGAAAGGAGTTAGGAATAATGATTAAAACAAATATAACAGTTAAAAGAATACAATTTAATAATGAGAAAAATAAATCATCAGTTCTATCTCTAAGTAAAAATATTTATAGTATATAATTTATAAGTAAGTATATATATTAAGTATGTTGATAATAGAGCATAGCTGAATGGCTATGCTTTTTTTATGCAATTAAGTATAAAAAAATTAAAATAGTCAAGTATTTATATAGATATTTAGTTAGTAATAATTTTATATGCTATAAAATCTACTTTCAGAAGGGAGTGACAGACAAAAGCAAAGTTACAAATTAACAAAAATAAGTAAAATGAATTTAGTAAAAGAACATTAGAAAAAGAAAGAAAAGGTGAAAGAAATGAAAGATAATTTAAATCAAGCAAAAAAAGAATACAAACAATACATCGAAAGCTACAAAAGTAGAGAACAAATATTAAATAAAAAGAAATACTCTAAAGAAGCAATGATGATGAATGTATTAACTAAACCAATGTAATATTACAAGGAGCGGCAATAAAATGTATTTAAGCATAAGTATTAATTCTAATATAATTGCAGACAATGAATATGAAAAAGAATTCGAGATTTGGAATTCTAAAGAAGATAATTTAAGAGGCAATTATAAAAGCAGAATTAATGAATTAACACAATTTAAAATTGAACAAAATGCAATAAAGTAAATTTGAGAGGGGATTAGAAGTTATGAAACTTATAATAAAATTAGAAAATAGAGTTAGTATAAAATGTACAAAAAATATACTAATTGAAACGTGAAACATTTTAATTTAATTCAAAGCTATTTAAATTTAGGGAGTAATTTGATTAGAAATTAGGGAGTAACACAAAAAACGATTTTAGGGAGTAAAAATTTAGGATATCAAAACAATCTGTATCGTAAGAGATTGTTTTAAATTTAGAAAATCAAGATAGGAGAATATCTTGATTTTCTTTTCATAGAATACTTTAAGGTGAGATAATATTATGTTATTTTTATAACTTTAATAAAAAAGGAGGACAAGTTATGAAAGATGTAGAAATAACTGTGTGTAAAGAGTATGATATTGAGGCTTTATGCAACTTTGAAAAGGAAGCAAGAGAAACTGAGAAAGATATCTGGGGATGGAATTTTAATGAAGAAGATTACATTAATAAATTAAAAATGTTAAAGATTGATGATATGGAAAATACAAAAATAATAGTTGCTAAATATAAAGATAAAATTGTAGGTAGATGTGATATATCTATTAATTTTACATTAGTAGATTTTAATAAAACAGGTTATGTAGATTGGATATATACATTAAAGGATAATCGTTGCATGGGTATAGGGAAAAAGCTTTTAAGGGGAGCAGAAGATTATTTTAAATCTAAAGGTGTATCTAGTTTTTATTTATTTACAGCATCTAATAATGAAGCGCAACAATTTTATCATAGACAAAATGAATTAAGTATTACTAAGGAAGAAGTAGCAAAAAGAATTTTAATTTAAAATATATATTTTGGAGGAGATTTTATGGCATTGCATTTAGGAAAAGTAAATAATGAGGAAGCAAAAAAAATTTCAGAATGGATTTATGAAAAGCCATATGAAATATATAACATTGAGGGAAAACAAAGTTGTATAGATGAATTTGTAAATGACTTATATTTTTCATTTTTAGATGAAGATGACGAAATTTTAGGATATTTTTGTTTAGGAAAGGCAGCTCAAGTTCCAGGGGGGAACAAATTAGGAATTTATGATGAAGAATGTGTTGATATTGGCTTAGGACTTAGACCTGATATGTGTGGAAAGGGACTAGGAAGTAGATTTTTAATAGAAGCTATAGAATTTGCAACTAATCAATTAAGTGCAAAGAAATTTCGTTTAACAGTAGCATCATTTAATAAACGAGCTATAGGAATGTATAAAAAAATTGGATTTAAAAAAATTAATTCATTTAAAAAGGTTGAAGGTAATATACAAAGAGATTTTGATGTTATGATTTTAGAATAATTATATTCTAATTAATAACTAATGTTTATGAAGGGACGTCGAATAATTATGGAAGAAAAGTTTATATGTTTAATTGCTATGTTTGATGAAGATACAAACAAAAAATTTAAATTAATAAATGATGAATTGAAGAAAAATGGATTAAGTGACACAAGTTTAACACCACATATAACATTAGCAGCATATGAAGGTGTAGAAGAAAAAGAACTTTGTGATTATATAGAAAAGATTTGTAGTGAAAATAGTAAGGTGGAAATAAATTTTAATCATATGGGTCTATTTTCTCTAGAAGTTGCATTTTTAGCACCACAAGTTTCAGAGGATTTAATAGATTTACATTGTAAAGTTCATGAAAAGTATGAAGATAAATGTGGTGAAGTTGGGTTTAAGTATACAGTTAAATCTAAAAGCTGGGTTCCACATGCTACTATTATTATTGATGATAATGAAGAAAAAATTTTAAAATCATTACCTATAATAAATAAAAATTTTGAGCCGTTTAAAGGTAAAATAGTGTCTCTTGGATTGTATGAGTTTTATCCAATGAGAGAAGTTAAAGTTTTTAAGTTCATGAAATAAATAGAAATGAGGTATTTCTATGGATAATGAATTAATTTTAAAAAAAGTTTTTTCAGAAGATGATTTTAAGTATTTTTCTCAAGTGTTTTTTAATGAAGATGTAATGGTAATGAATTATGGAAGAGTATTCACTTTAGAGGAAGCAAAAAAATGTTATAAAGGTATACTTAAAAATAGTTTAAAGTATAATGAATTAGGAAGTTTCAAAGTTTTTATAAATAATACTGAGGAGTTTATTGGTATTTGTTCACTTAATATTAATGAATCTTTAGATGAAGTTGAACTAGAATATTTATTATTACCACAATATTGGAGAAATGGATATGGAACAGAAATTGTAAGGGTTTTATTAAATAGATGTAAAAAGATGACATCTGTAAAAAAAGCCAGTGCTATAATAGATCCTAAAAATATAGCATCTAGAAAAATATTGGATAAATATGGATTTAAGTCAGAAAGTATCTTTAGAATAGATGATGGATCATTGGCAGAAACTTTAACCCTAATTGTAAATTAAAAATTTAAAAATGTTAATTTTGGAAGGGGAATAAAAGTGATAATTAGAAAAGCCATAATAAATGATGCTAAAGAAATTGCAAAAGTTCATGTAGATACTTGGAAAAGTGCATATAAGGATATTATATGCAATGAGTATTTAGAAAGATTGTCATATGAAAACAGAGAAAAAAGTTGGAAAAGCATGTTAGATAATGATATGGGCTTAAGAATAATTTATGTAGCTGAAGAGGAAAATGAAACAATAGTTGGTTTTATATCAGGTGGTTATGAAAAGAAAGACACTGAGATTAAAAATGCAGAGATTTATGGATTTTATGTTTTAAAAGATTATCAAAATAATGGTATAGGAAAAATGTTATTCAAAAAGATATTAGAAAGTTTCAACAAATTAAATTTGCAAAGTGTTTCTTTATGGGCTTTAAATGATAATTATGGTGGTCGTAAGTTTTATGAATCAAATGGTGGAATTAAAGTTAATGAAAAAGAAATAACTATTGGGAATGAGAAGTTAAAAGAAATACAATATTTATTTAAAAATATTAAAGATATAATCAATATTTTTTAAAGGAAAAATAATATTGTATTATAGTATATATCAAAGAGTTTAAATATATAAAACTTAGGAGGAAATTTATGAATTATAAAGAGTTTGTAAGAGAAGATTTGGAGAAGGTTGTTCATTCATATATTAAGGCATTTAATAAAGAGCCTTGGAATGATAAGTGGACTTATGAAACTGCATTTAAAAGACTTAGTATGACAATGAATACACAAGGATTTTATGGTTTAATTGCATCAGAAAATAATGAATTTTTAGGTGTAATTATTGGTAATGAAGAAATTTATTATGATGGAATGAATTTTAATATAAAGGAATTTTGGACAAACTCTGAGGTGGAAAGTAGAGGTATAGGATCTAAGCTTTTAGAAGAATTAACCAAAAGACTTAAGGAAAAAGATATAAGAAACATTACATTATTTACAACTAGAGATGATAAAGCAGAAGGCTTTTATGAAAGAAGAGGATTTAAAACTATAAATAATATAGTTTATATGGAAAAAAATATATAATTAAGAATTAATATTTGAAAATGGAGGGTATGATTTGAGAATTAGAAGCATAAATATTGATGAAGTTGATAAATATTCAAAAATTAGTATGGTTGATAGTGAGGCTTTTAAAGACAGTTTATTATTAGATATTAATGATGATATAGTTAAACTTAAGTGGTGTTATGTTTTAGAGGATGAGGGGAAATTCATTGGAAGAATAGTTGGGGGATCATTTGATGATAATTTTCAAATTTTAAGAATTAATATTTACGAACGTAGAGATGATATTAGAGAAAAGTTTTTAAAATATGTTATAGATGACGTAAAGAGTCAGGGATATGATAGTGTAGAGGCACATCTTTACTCAGATAATGTACAGTTTAAAAATTATAAAAATATGTTTTTAAATGTGGGATTTAAAATAACACAAGAAAAATATAGCTATCTATGGGATAAAAGTAACATAAGGGAAGTTAAAAGTTTAAGTAAAGGTTTAAATTTTAAAACATTAAAAGAAGTTGGCGAAAAAGAATATGTAAAAGCTATAGAAGCTGTAACAGAGAATACATTAGATAGAGATGATATAGAAAATGTTAAAACACTAGGAAAAGAAGCAGCAGCACAAAGATATTTTAATGAGCTTAAGGAAATTGACTTTAATGAGGAATGGTGGAAGTTAGCTTATAAAAATGAAAAATTAGTTGGACTTATAATTCCACAAAAGTTTAATGATAAATATGGGGCAATAAATTATATAGGTGTTGTGAAGAATGAAAGAGGAAAAGGATATGTAGATGATTTATTGACAATGGGAAGTAAAACCTTAAGTGAAGCTGGAATACAAAAAATTATAGGAGATATTGATGTTAATAACTTTCCTATGGAAAATAGTTTAAAAAGACAAGGTTACAAACTAAGTTGTAATATGCGTGTTTTAAAATTAGAAATGTAATATGGATTGGAGTAAACAATATGAATCATTTAGGAACTGTAAAAATAGATACAGATAGACTTATATTACGAAAATTTAATATGGAAGATTCAAGTGCTATGTTTAGTAATTGGGCTAATGATGAAAATGTAACTAAATTTCTAACTTGGAAGCCTGTTAAATCTATAGATATAGCAAAAGATATTTTGACACAATGGGTTGATAGTTATTCTGATCCTAAATTTTATCAATGGGCTATTGTATTAAAAGAAAATCAGTTAGAGCCTATTGGAACTATTAATGTTGTTCATATGAATGAAGAAATTAATATGGTTCATGTTGGATACTGCATAGGTAAAAAATGGTGGCATATGGGGATTACAACTGAGGCATTTAATGGAATAATTCCATTTTTAATTGAAGAAGTTGGTGTTAAACGTATAGAATCTCGTCATGATCCAAGAAATGAAAATTCAGGTAAAGTAATGATAAAATGTGGATTGAAGTTTGAGGGGACATTGCGAAATGCAGATATAAATAATCAAGGAATTTGTGATGCTTGTATATACTCACTTTTAAAAGATGAATATTATACTAAAAAGTAATTATTTTAAAATTAAATATTATGGATAGGAGTTAATATGGTAAGAGAGTTTATAGATGATGATTTAAATGAAATTAATAGGATTTTAAAAGATGAATGCTTAATAAGTGATGAAGAATTTAAAGAATTTCAAAAAAGATTAGAAAATAAAACCAACACTACTTTTGTTTATGACGAAAATGGTATAAAAGGATTTATAGAACTTAATAAAACATCTACAGAATTTAATAAGTGGTCAATAAACATATATGTTTTAAAAAATAGTAGAAAAAGTGGTATAGCAAGTTTATTATATAAAAAAGCATCTGAATATTTAAAAAATGAAAAAGCAAATTTAATAACTATATCATTTAGAAAAGATATTGAAGATTCCACAGAGTTTTTTAAAAAGCTAGGATTTAAAACTTGGTTTTCTTGTTATGATATGAAATATAATGGAACTAAACAAAGTAAATCAAGTTTAGAGTTTAAAAACTATGAAGATAGGTATTTTGAAAAATATGAAAAACTAGGTGGAGAATGTTTTTATGAGCTTAGAAAAGCAAATGATATTACTCCATATAAATCCATAGATATTAGTGATGAAAATAGAAAAAATACTTTGAAAAGAAAAGATAATATATATTACAGTTGATAGTGAAGATGAAATAATAGCAAGTGTATTTATGGAAAATGGAATTATAGATTTTGTAATGGTTAATTCTAAGTATCAAGGAAATGGATACGGAAGAGAAACTATGAAATTTGCTATAAATAAATGTATTGAAAGAGGATATGACTCTATTGTTTTAGGTGTGGTTAAATGGAATCAAAAAGCTTTTAAGTTATATAAATCATTGGGATTTGAAAAAATAGAAGAAACTCAATTTTTAAGACAATTTATGGACAAGGAGTAAGAGTGTTGATGGAAGAGTATAATAAATTTTTAATATGGGGAACTAAATGTAATTGTGGTAATCAGTGTAGTATACTTCAAAATGAACATCACCCTTGGGATGAAACGGATTTTAAAGTAAAGTTAAAATGTGAAAAATGCGGAAGTGAGTTAGTAGTAGATAAAAGTAGTGCTGAAATATTTTATAATAACAAGATATATGGGTATTATGAAAAACTTTATGGAAATGTTATTGATTTAGGCTGTGGTGGTGGATTTTTAAGTAGAAGATTGATAAGTAACAACTCAATAGAAAAAATATATGGTATAGATTTAGATGAAGATTGCGCTGAAGAATTGAAAGATGTAAGAAGTGAAAAATTCAAATTTATTAACTTAGATCTATGTAATTTGAGTGAACAATTTTTAGATAATAGTATAGATTTTTTAGTCAGTAGAGATGTATTTATGTTTATTGAAGATACAAATAAATACTTAGATGATGTAACTAAAATTGTAAAAAAAGAAATAAGACAAATGGGATGGTACATTGAATCAAATAGTAGAATTAAAAATAAATTGTCACCAAAGGAAATTAAAGAAGAATATGAAAAAAGAGGCTGGAATGTAGAACTGGAATATTTGAATTGGTATAAAGGTGGATATTTTATTAAAGCAAATAAATAAAAAAATAGAGCATATTACTTTACAAAAACTAATATATATTATATAATGAAAAGATAATATGTTTTAATAAAGAAAGGTTAGAAGTAGGTAAGAACAGCTAATGATATAATAAAAACTATAGAATCAATAGAAAAATTAAGCAATGTAGAAGTAAGAATATGGTATCTTAAACAAGATAAAAATATAATTAATGAGATAGATAGATCTTTGTCGCTAAAAGATCAAGCTAAACAAGCTCATTTTTTAAGAAATAAGTATAGAATGCAAGCCAGAAAAATGATGAAAGACAGGAAACTAGCTAAACATTTAAATGAAAACAACATTAATATGCCATTTGAGTATTACGAAACTAAGTATATGAAAAAAGGTTATAATGGAAAAGACCTTTATGAAAAGATAATACAATCTTCTACTAGAGCTAACAAGGAGGTAAATAGAGTGCTAGGATTAAACTAATAATAGTTTAATAAAAGCAATAATTACGCCTTGTTTTAAATCATGACATAGTGAATTTTACATTAAATTCACTTAACATAGGTTTATATAAATGGAATTATAAATATATTTTAATAAAATATTTAATATATAGATAAGATGTGAAACTAGGAGTTATAGATTCCTAGTTTTTTGTTATGTAGAAATTATCATAATGAAAAATTTAAAAACTAATTTGTGAAAATTAAATAAGAATACAATAAGAATTTCTAATCAACTTTCAATGAATAAGTTATTTAAATTTTTCATTAAGAAATTAAATGGAATATAAAAGTTTTGATTCAAATAGAGATAAAAATAAAATAAAGTATTTAATATAAAACGATATATTTTTAGGTATAATATTTAGCTTGTGAAGTCCAAAGTTCATAGTATTTTCCTAAAGTGTCACCTATAAGAGTTTCATGCGATCCATATTGAACAACAACCCCATCATTAAGAACACAAATATCATCACAAAAACGGCAAGATGATAATCGGTGTGAAATATATATAGCTGTATTATTTTGAACTATAGTATTAAACTTTGAGTATATATTAGATTCTGAAATAGGATCTAATGCAGCGGTGGGTTCATCAAGTATTATAAATTTCCCTTTTTTGTATAGGGCTCTGGCCATTGCTATTTTTTGAGCTTCTCCTCCAGAAATTTCAATTCCATTTTCATCAAATTCTCGATAAAGATAAGAAGTCAAATCATTTTTCTTTAGAAATTCAGAAAGACCTACTTTTATTAATGAATTTTTAACTTCATTTAAGTCATAATTTTTAGAAACAGCTACATTTTCTCCTAATGTAAGAGAAAATAATTTAAAATCTTGAAAAACTACAGAAAAAATATCTAAATAGTTATCATAATTATAGTTTTTTATATTCTCACCGTTAAGTAATATTTTACCTTCTGTTGGTTCATAAAGTCGTAAAATAAGTTTTATTAAAGTTGTTTTTCCAGAACCATTAACGCCTACAATTGCACACTTTTTACCAGAGTTAAACTTTAAATTTATATTTTTTAGCACATATTTATCAGTATCAGGATATTTGAAACTTACATTTTTAAACTCTATTTCAATTTTATTAGTATATATTTCTTTATTTAAAACTTTTTTAGTTTCAATATTAGTATTTAAATCCATGAAGTTAAATAATTTTTCTCTATAAGAATCTGAAGGAATAATGATGCTTAGGCTTTTAATTATTGATAGTGCATTTTTAAATATACTATTTATAGCACCAATGTAAAGCATAATCTCACCAATAGATATTGATCCATAAAATGCTTTCATACTTATAAATATAAAAATTATTACAGAAAGTACTCCATTCAAAAAATTAGATATTGTACTACCTTTACCTAAACTTGTCCAAAAATATGAAAACACATGATACATGTTTGATCTATAAACATCACCAGCATTTTCAGCAAGATCCATATCATATAGCCTTATGTCTTTTCCAGATTTGTAATCATAAATTATATCCATATATGAGCGAATGTATCTAAATACTTTTTTGGTATTTTGTGTTATAAAACTTCCAGCTTTTTTATTAAATTTAGAAACTGTAATAAAAGAGATTATATTAAGCAAAAGAAAAATAGTAATAAATATAATATTTATTGTTGTATTATTAATATTTTTAAATGTGAAATCTGATTTGAAAAATTCTAAAGAAAAATAAAATGAAATTAAAAAACCAAGTATACCTCCTATAAAGTCACCAATAGATTTTCCAAATGACGAAAGGTTATATATTCCATTTGTTTCAAGATGATTAAGTTCTACAATAGTATCTTGAAGGTATTCACTTTCTAACATGTCATAATTTAAGTCCATTAATTTTTTTGATTTCATCATACTATGATTTTTAGTTAATTTAAAATCATAGTAGTTACTTCTACTTTGAAAATATCCTTCAGATAACATCATGAATAAATTTACAAAAACCATATACCATACATATTTCATAACATAATTTGAAGACATGGTTATGGAAAGTGAATCGATAATACATTTTGAAAGATATAAATTTATAAAAGGTCTTATGGATTTTATAACATTAAATAAAATAATACATGGAAAATATTTAGATTCTAAATTTGAAAAATAATTTAAAAATCGAAAAAATCTTTTTAATTTATATTTCAAGATGAACACCTCCATCTTTATAGTATTGACTTTGAATTTCAAACATTTCTTTATATTTACTATTTTTTAAAAGAAGCTCATCATGAGTTCCCTCTTCAAGTATTTGTCCATGTTCCATTAGTATGATTCTGTCACAGAATTTTGTAGAGGCAAGTCTATGAGAGATAAAAATTGAAGTTTTATTTTTACTCATTGAGTTGTATTTTTCGTAAAGATAACTTTCAGCAATTGGATCTAAGGCTGCTGTAGGCTCATCAAGAATATTAATTTTCGCATTTTTATAAAGTGATCTAGCAAGAAGTAATTTCTGATTTTGTCCTCCAGAAAGATCAATTGCATTTTCTTTGCTAGTTTTTAATAAAAATGTATTTTCTTTTTCAGGTAGAGAACTAATAAATTCATTCATACCACTATCATAAATAGCCTTTTCTATTTTAGATTTGTCATATCTTAAACTGCCAGAAATATTGGAAATTATTGATTCGGGAAATATAGTTATATCTTGAAAAACAGGTGAAAATAATTTATAATAGTCTAATTTATTAAATTTTCTACAATCATAGCCATCAATTAATATATTTCCTTCAGTAGGTTCAAGCAGTCCCATAAGTAAAAGCATAAGTGTAGTTTTCCCAGAGCCATTTATACCAACTATTGCAAGTTTTTCTTTTGCTGGAATTTTTAAATTGAAACTTTTAAATATAAAATCACTACTTCCTGGATATTTATAACTTATATTTTTAAATTCAATAGAAGGTGCATCATTTTCTATTTTGGGCGAAACACCTATAAAGAAGTTGTCTTCTTTTAAATCAAGAAAATCTCTAATGTGATTTATATTTATACTAAATGATATTAAATCATTAATTTTTGATATCAAATTGTTAATCCAATTTGAAAATGCAATCACAAGTCCAAGCATAAAAACAAAGTATGAAATACTAATTTCGTTAGTTAATAATTTATTTATAAGATATATATATGAGAAAATATCTCTTATAAAAATCATTAAAGCATTTATAGACAATGAGCCTAATCTTACATTTTCAGATTTTAATACGAAATTTGACCAATTATTTTTATAGATATTAAAGTTTTCTGTAAGCCAATTTTCCATTTTATAAATTTTTATATCTTTAAAAAAATCTCGTTTTTTAGAGACACTAAGTATATAATTAGTCTTTTTAGAATCAATACTTTTAATGGAAATGTTTTTGAATTGATATTTATTTGCCCAAAGACCATATAAAGAATTTATAATTGCAGTTAAAATTATTATGATAAGAAGAACTATATCAATTTTTATAATATTGAATGCAAAAAAGATTATTCCAAAAATCGAAGTAAAAAATACAACTAAATTATTGCCAAACTGATGCATTGTGCCACTATCACCCTCACTAATGATTTCTTTCACCTTTGCAATTTTATTTTGTATTTCAGAGTCCACAAGTTTTTCATAATTTAAATTAAATAATTTTTTTAAAATCATATCTGAATTTAAATATGACTTAGCCATTGTTCCTTTTGCCATAAGTTTAAATGAAATAAAATTAGAAATACAGTTTGTCATTATCATTAACAGTGAAATAATTAAAAGTGGCTTTAAAATTGACTGCATAGTTAAATTGTTTTCAATTCCATTAATTATAAGTTTAGGTATAAGTAGTTCACTATAGGTGCTAATAACTCCTGAAGGAATTGATAAAACAAGTAGTAAAACATATTGAGGATAAACTTTAATCCAAATTTTAAAATAAAAGAATATATTACTTAAAACACTATGTTTTTCTATTTTATTAAGCTCCATGCTTTCGCCTCCATATTGTTTATTAAAATTACAAATTTTTATGAATAACATTTTAAATAATTACTGCTTCCTTTACTAACACTATTCTCATTTAATGTTTAAATTAAATATATTAATAAGAAAGGTTATAAGTTAAATTTTAACATAAGTTAATTAAATTTACATAAAATTTTTATAAAATCTATATGGTTTAAGTCTAGTTTTTCAAAGTAACTTTTGGAATTAAAGATTTTAAGATATTGTTAAATTTTATATAATAGATAATTTTTATTATTACATTGAAGTATAAATAGGTTTAATGAACAGTGTTATATATATTAAATTAAATATTTTTATATGATTTGATTTAATTATAATGTATAATCATATAGTGATTTTATAGAAAGTTTAATGAAATTAGAAATAAAGTATAGGACTAAAATAAATCTAAAATGTTAAGATTTATAGATGTATTATAATGATTTCATTTTGAGTACAAATAAATTATTATAGAGGGGATTTTTATCTCCTTTTTTCAATAGATTTTCTTAATAAGTTTTAAATGGTTAAAAAAATAAACTGTGAATTAAGTATAAAATTGAAAAATAAATTATTTTAAAGTTGAATTTAGAAACATATAGAATGTTAATACAAATGAGTAGGTGATGAGATGACAAGGGAAAAATTTTTGCCAGTTAGTAAAGAAGATATGGAAAAAAGAGGCTGGGATGAGTTAGATTTTATTATAGTTACAGGAGATGCATATATAGATCATCATAGTTTTGGTACTGCAATTATTGGCAGAGTACTAGAAAATGAAGGATATAAAGTAGGGGTAATACCACAACCACAGTGGAAAGATGTAGAAGATTTTAAGAAACTAGGTAAACCTAGGCTTGGATTTTTAGTTAATGCAGGTAATATGGATTCTATGGTTAATCACTATACTGTAAGTAAAAAGTTAAGAGATAAAGACTTTTATTCACCAGGTGGAAAGATGGGTCTAAGACCAGATAGAGCAACTATTGTTTACTGTAATAAGATTAGAGAAGCATATAAGAATGTTTCAGTTATAATAGGTGGAGTAGAAGCTAGTTTAAGAAGATTTGCTCATTATGATTATTGGAGTGACAAAGTAAGAAAGTCAATGCTTATTGATAGTGGTGCAGATTTGCTTGTTTATGGTATGAGTGAAAAACAAATTGTAGAAGTTGCTAGAAACTTAGAAAATGGAGTTGAAGCTAAAAACATAAGAGATGTAAAAGGAACTTGTTATGTTGTAGAAAACTTAGAAGATGTGAAAGATGAGTATGTTTTAATCCCTTCTTATAAAGAAATATGTAAAGATAAGATTAAATATGCAGAAGCGTTTAAGGCTCAATATGAAGAGCAAGACCCTGTAATAGGAAAACCTATAGTTCAGCAACATGCAAATAAATATGTTGTTCAAAATAAACCGGAAATGCCACTTACTAGGGAGGAACTAGATAAAGTTTATAATCTTCCATATACGAAGAATTATCATCCTATGTATGAAGGCTTAGGTGGTATAGATGCTATTGAGGAAGTAAAGTTTAGCATAGTTAGTTCAAGAGGCTGTTTTGGAAGTTGTTCATTTTGTGCAATAACATTTCATCAAGGAAGAATTGTTCAAAGTAGAAGTGAAGAGTCTATATTAAAAGAAGCAGAAGAAATTACAAAACTTGAAGATTTTAAAGGATATATACATGACGTAGGAGGTCCTACTGCAAACTTTAGAAGACCAGCTTGTTCAAAGCAATTAAAGTTTGGGGCATGTAAAAATAGACAATGCTTATACCCAAGTCCTTGCAAAAATTTAGATGCCGATCATACTGAGTATTTAGAGTTATTAAGAAAAGTTAGAAAAGTGCCTAATGTAAAAAAAGTTTTTGTAAGATCAGGGCTTAGATACGATTACATAATGGCAGATAAAGAAGATAAATTCTTTAAAGAACTTGTGGAGCATCATGTAAGTGGAAAGCTTAAAGTTGCACCTGAACATATTTGTCCTGAGGTTTTAAAATATATGCAAAAACCAGCAGGAAAAACTTATGATAAGTTTATAGATAAATTTTATAAAACTACAGAAGAAGTAGGAAAAAAACAGTTTGTTGTGCCATATTTAATGTCTAGCCATCCTGGTAGTACAATAAAATCAGCAATAAAACTTGCCGAGTATTTAAGAGATATAAATTATATGCCAGAGCAGGTTCAAGATTTTTACCCAACACCAGGAACATTGTCAACTACTATGTTTTATACAGGACTAGATCCTCTTACAATGAAAGAAGTTTATGTTCCGAAAACAAAACATGAAAAGGCTATGCAAAGAGCACTTCTTCAGTATAAAGATCCTAAAAAATATACATTGGTATATGAAGCATTGGTTGAAGCAAAAAGAGAAGATTTAATTGGATTTGGACCTAAGTGTCTTATAAAACCTAGAAAAGGTGAAAATAACTTTGAAGGAAAGAAAAGAACTTCAAATAGTAAAGGAAAATCCCAAAAAGAAAAACTAGATACAAAGAAATTTAAAAATAAACCTAAAGTTAATGATAGTAAATTTAAAGGTAAAGATGATTTTAAAAATAAAAGTAAGAAAAGTGGAAATGTAAAAAGTAAAAAAAGAAGATAAAATAGTAAATGTGATATTTAAAATTTAACTTCAATTTATTAAAATGATGAAGAATACTTTGTGAGTGGTTTCAAATTTCTTTTAACAATTTAAGTCAACAATTCAATTTAAAATTTTACATAGTTTAAGATTGATAAAAAAAAGTAAACTAAATAAACAGGATACAAACTATTAACAAAATATTCATTTTAAACCATTGAATTACAGTAAACTTTTAACTATAATTAATACATACTTATTTTTAGGAGGGAAAAATGATGAAACTATATTTAAATAATAATTGGCAATTTAATAATAACAATAATATAAATATAGAAAAATATTCATCAGCAATATCTCTTCGTAAAAAGATAGGTATATAATACTTTTAAAAGTTATTAATGTATTATAAATATCGATATTTTATGATTTTTTTAAGGTATAGCTGATTTTGGCTATACCTTTTTAATTTTTTACAGAATAAAAATAAAAGGGGGTATTATTGTGAGTGATGATGTAAGAGAATATTATGATAGTGAAGCAGAGATGGAATGGGGAAGACTTGCCAATCCATATTCAATAGTAGAGTTTAAATCAACAGTTTATTTAATAGATAAGTATTTTAAGAAAGAAGGACATGTTTTAGATATAGGTTCTGGCCCAGGAAGATATTCCATGGAATTATTAAAGAAGGGATATAAAGTATCACTATTAGATATATCTAAAAATGAACTTAAGATTGCAAAGAGGAAAATAGAAGAGGAAGGTTTAAGTGCAGAAGGATATTATGTTAAAAGTGCATTGGAGTTAGAAGAATTTGAAGATGAGAGCTTTGATGGAATACTTGTTATGGGACCTTTATATCATTTGCATGATGAAGAAGAAAGGTTAAAAGTTTTAAGTGAAGTTTACAGAATATTAAAAAAAGATGGAGTTGCATTAGTAGCATATATAAACACATGGGGTTGTTTAAAACCAGCTGTTAGTGAGTTCCCAGAAGTATTTGCTGATAAGGAACATTTTGGAAGATATTTAAAGGGCGATTTAAAGTTCCCTAAAGAAGAGAGTTTTACTAAGACTTATTTTACAACGCCAATAATAGCATTAGATGAAGTTAGAAAATCTAAATTTAATATTTTATCTTATGCAGGAGCAGAAAGTTTTGTAAGTGGATTAAATATTCAAATGAAAAATTTGTGTAGATATATGCCTGATATTTATGATAATTTTTTAGAGGCAGCTATAAAAGCTTGTGAACTTCCACAATTTAGAGATAGTACTGAACATCTTAATATAATTGTAAAAAAATAGACTATAATATTAAAATGAAAATTAGATTATTTATATTTCAGTTAAAGAATTAGTCATAGTGTAGCGGGGATTTAAATCCCCGGTTCTTTAATAAATAAAAAATGATTTGAAATATTATAATTGAAATGGAGGAAATTTTATGGAGTTTGACTTAATGATTTGTGCAGCATTTATTTTGAATTTATCTATTTTAGTATTTATAGCTTATGTAATATTTCGTTTATTAAAAAGATATAGATAAAATTATTTAAATTTTAATTTTGTGACTGACTTTACTTGTATTCATAAATATCTTGCTTAAAATTTAAAGGAGGCCCAATATGTACGAACCAAACAAAATAAGAGAATTTTACAATCAGTATGGAGAAAAGGAATGGGAGAGACTTAATTTAACAGCATATGACAGAATAAATTACCATCTTCATATGCATTTTTTAAAGGAGCATATAGAAAGTGGTAAAAAAGTTTTAGATGCTGGATGTGGTGCAGGAAGATTTAGTATTGAATTAGCAAAGTTAGGGTGTATGGTGACACTTTTAGATATATCAGATCAGCAACTTAAAATAGCAAAGGAAAAGTTGCAACAAGAAGAGTTAATAAGTAATGTAGATGATATAATAAATGCTGATTTAAGAGATTTATCTATGATAAAAGATAATACTTTTGACACTGTAATTTGTTATGGAGCACCCTTAAATTACCTTTTAGAAAACAGAGATAAGGCTATTTCTGAATTAGTTAGAGTAACTAAGAAAGGTGGATATATACTAATAAGTGTAAATAGTAAATGGGGTGTAATAAGAACGCAATTAGGAAGAATGGATTTTGATTATACATCATTTTTCGGAAAACCAGATTATTGGATGATTAATGAAATGATAGATACTGGAGATTTACCTAAACATGAAATGGTAGCACATCCACCAAGACATTTTTTTGAAAGTGATGAACTTGAGAACATGCTAGAAAAATGTGGAGTAGAGAATATAGTATTAGGTGGTAGTCCATGTATTATAAGTGGATTTAGAGATGCAGCAGAAAAAATAGAAAAAGATAAAGTTGCATTAGATACTATACTTAAGATAGAAGAACGAACTTATTGTAAAAGAAGTTTAGTAGATAATGGTGAGTTTTTACTAGCTAAGGGGATGAAAAAATAAATGAATAATTTAAGTGAAGCTACTTTTATATTTGATAAGTTTCCTACAATAGAAACAAAAAGATTTTGGTTAAGAGAAGCAAAAGAAGAAGATTATTTAGATGTTTATGAAATATATTCTAGTGAAGAAGCTGTTAAATATCAAGGCATGAAAAATATGAAAACACTTGAGCAAGCTAAAAAATCAATAATGAGTTTTAAAAAAGGTTTTAAAGAAAAGAGATTTATAAGATGGTGTATTGAGGACAAAAATACTAATAAAGTTGTAGGTACTATAACACTTCATGATTTTGACTTTGATGAATCAACAGTACAAATAGGATATATGCTTAATATAAAATATTGGAGAAGAAATATAATGACTGAATGTGGACTAGAAGTATTAAAATATGCATTTGAAGATTTAAAATTCAAATCTATTCAGGCGTATATTCATCCAGGTAATATAGCATCAATTAAATTAAATGAAAAACTTGGATTTATAAATAAAAAAATTATAAAAGAAGTAGTATTTAATCTCAATTCTGAAGTATTTGAGGATAGGGTACTATATGAAAAGGGTTGTAATTATGGACTATGTATTTAAAAATAGTGATGAAAAAATAAAGATAATTACCGAATTAGAAAATTATAATGGAATGTTATGCGGAGAATATCTAGATGAAAATTGTGAATTATATAAAAAAATAATGAAAGAATTAAGTTATGATTTTAATAAAACATGTATTAGATTAAATAAGTGCAGTAGAAATTTATCAAATAATTTAGAGGGAACGGATTTACTCTTTATATCTAAAAATATAGGTGGGTTTAATAGAAAAGGAATTGTTATTAAAGAAAATGATGAAAAATTAATCTACAAAAATTTAAATTTTGTAGATTTGGTGTTAGATGAAGAAAACATAGAAAAAGGACAAATGAATATTTTTACTCATGAATTAGGGCATGTAATGATGACTAATATTATGCCAGAGTTTATAAAATATAGTAAATCTACTAAACAACATTGCAGTATGGGAATTACAGATTATTATAACGCTTTTTTTGAAGGCTTTGGAGAACACTTTGAAAGATTAACATTTGATTATATAAATAAATATAGAGAGTGTTTCAATAAAAAATATAAATATAAATTTGAGCCCATAAAATTATGGCATTGTGATATTGATACTAATTTTAGAATAAATAAAATATTAGAAAATGGATATATTTATAAAAAAGTATTGCCGAGTGTAAGTATAGATGCAATGAACTTATCTGATATTATTATGTTAGAACATACATCATGTATATATGATAAAACAAAAGTGTTAAATGGAAATGAAATGATTTCATCAGAAGGAGTTATGGCTACATTATTTTATCGTATTAATACAAATGATAAAATAAAAAATAATTATATGAAAAGGGAAGATTTTAATAAATTTACTTTGAATGAAATACCAAATAGTGAAGATATAAAAAATATATTTTCACCTTTTGAAAATGTAATGCTTAAAAACTTTTTGGTATGGAATCTTATGAAAGATAAGATAAATGAAGAGTCTATACCAGTAATAGATTATATAACATTATGGTGTGAGTATTTTGAAGATGATAAAGAAGAAATTTTAAAAATATTTATATCAACTACTTTAGGAACAACTTTTACAAATGATTTAAAAGAGATTTATGAAGAGTTATCACTAATAGGAATGGTAGGGAATGTTGACAAATTTATAGCAAAATTAGAAGAATATAAAGAACTTTATAGCCATATATTAAAACTTGTTAAAGATGATAAGTTAAGTCTAAGTAAAAATATATATAAAGAAATATGGATAAAAAGTGATAGTGTAGTAGTACCTTCTGTGCTGTGGGATGAGAATAGTAAAAAGACACTAATGATAAATATAAATACTGCAAGTATATATGATTTATTAGCAATTAATAATATTGATTTTAAAAAAGCTGAAAAAATTATAAAAATTAGAGACAATAGAAATGGTTTTGGAAGTTTAGATGAATTTTATCAAATTTTGTATAATGATTGTTTATTTTAATGGGATTTTGATATAATAATTATATAGTTTATTATAAAGATGAAAGAAAGTGATTGATTACTTTCAAATATGTGTTTTTATGTGGAGTGGAGCAAATGGATAAAGAAAAAAAAGAAGTAAAAGAACAATCATTATTTAGTGAAGTTATTGATGAATTAATAAATTATTTGACTTTACCATTTCAAAAGAAAAAACCTAAGAAAAATGTAGCTAAAAAGAAAAAATCACAACCAATTAAAACTGCAAGTGAAGAAGATTTAAAAGCTTTAAATGAAGCAATATCTAAAGGAAGACAAGCTTTTGAATTTGGTGAAGAAGAGGCTAATATAATAAAAACATGGCTAAATGAAGATTAAATATAAGTAAATAAAATAGGTAAAAGTAAATCTTTTACCTATTTTACTTGTGATTAAAGATGAATTGATAATGGAACAATTCCAATGTAATAAGGAGTATCTTCTTCAAAGTCGAAATTTTCTGCATAAGGAAAAGTTATATTATTAGTTTTAATAAATTTTTCAATAGGGTCTAAAAAGGTATCAACCATAGTTTCTTTTAAATATGGTTCTATGTAACTTACCTTTCCTACAATTGTTAGTGGTTTATCTTCTATACAAGTTAGTGATGATTCAAAATTATCCTTACTTAATGCGGTAACTATTCTGTATTTTGAGAAAAGAAGTTTTGAAAAGTAATCTACACAGTAGTTATTTTCAAGTTTATCTAAGGTAGTTTTTAAGTATGCTAAAAAATTAGCAACATTAACAGAAGATTTATTTTCTATAGATTTATCATCACTATTTATTAACATTTGTAATTCTAAAGAGTTGGCCATTGAGAATAAATTTTTAACTTCAGGATCTTTAAATAATGGACATTGAATTTCAATGATATCTCCAACACGCAGTGAATTAAAATCACTAGCATTGTTTAGATGTTTCATTAGGCTGTTGTCTTCAAGAATGTTATAAAGCTTTAAGAATGCTGTTGTAGCAGATTGACAGATGGCATCTATGGTAGCGTTAATATATTCTCTAGTATACTCTACTGTTCCAGTACCTTGAGTTATTCTACCACAAGTAAGTTCGCTTAGAGGTAATGTTGTTTTAAATACTATAGTATTTCTATTTAAATTAAAATCTAAAGATAAAGTTTCAACAGTAGATCTAAATAGAGAAACTACATTAGAACTATTTAAATATATAGGTGTAACAATTGGCAAACTCATCAACTCCTACTAAATGTTGTTATTAGCTTTATAAAAAATTCAATTTATTCCATATAATATTATTATAGAAATAGTTATTATAATAGAACTAAAAAATAAATTTTTTATAGGGCTACAAGATGAAAAATGAAATTATTGAAATATCAAATGAGGATTCTAATTAATTTAATTGAAAATAAAAATTATAAGTATAAAAGGGGGAAGATTGTATGAAGGTTATGTGGGCATTAGTTTTAGGTATGGTTATAAGCTTTATGTTTCCATTGAAAGAAAAGGTAGCTAAAATTAATGGAAGATTGCAACAATTTGGAGTTGTATTTTTATTGTTTTTTATGGGAGCATCTATAGGGGCTGATGATAAAATAATAGAAAATATAAGCACTATAGGAGTAAAAGCAATAGTGTTTTCAATATTATCTTGTTTAGGAAGTATTATTGTTGTATATTTCTTAACTGAAAAAATTAAGTTTAAAAAAGATAAAAAAGTATCATATAGAGGTGAATAGGGGGACATTATGACAATAATAATTATTATAGCTATGATTTTAGGAATTATATTTGGAAGATATGTTTTTCCACAATCATTTATTATGAACATAAAAGACATTACAAATATAGTTTTATTTATATTAATATTTCTTGTAGGATTAGATATAGGTTCAAATAAAAAGGTACTGAAAGATGCAAAAGATATGGGGTTGAAGGTTATAATAATTCCAGTTGGAATTATTATAGGAAGTTTATGTGGAGGGCTTATAGGTGGAATGCTATTTAAAATGCATTATAATGAAAGTTTATCAGTTGCAGCAGGTTTTGGATGGTATAGTTTGTCTGGTATATTGTTAACTGAGATGGGAAATGCAGAACTTGGAGCTATAGCATTTTTATCAAATGTATTTAGAGAGATTTTAGCTATAATATCTATACCAATAATAGCTAAAAGGTTAAATCATTATACAACAATAGCACCATGTGGAGCAACATCTATGGACACTACACTTCCAATTGTATCTAAATTTACAAACTCAAAAGTTGCTATAATATCACTTGTAAATGGAGTAATACTTAGTATGCTAGTTCCAGTATGTGTTCAATTTTTTTATAATCTATAGAATTACATATAGGGTTCTAAGCTGAAAATGAAACTAATTAAATATCAAATGAGAATAATGTTATTACCCAAAACAGGAATTATTTAAAACGTTATTCATAAAAATTTCAAAGAACATCTAATAAATTTGCTATTTTATTTCCAAGACTAAACGGATGAATCGACGTCCTGTCTAGGCAGTCGCTGAACCCGTCCTTGGGTTCAGGTCTTGAAAATAAAACACAAATTAATAAGATTTTCTAAATCAATTTTTAAAGAAATACTAATTTAAATAATTCCTGTTTCTTGATGAAAAAAAGTTTTTAAATTGATAAATTTTATAAAATATCAAAAGTAAAGTTATATTCACTATTAAAACTATGGTAAGTAAGAATATTATAATTAGGAATTTATTCTCCAAAATGAACTTTTTACAGATAAATATTATATTAATTTTTATTTGAAGCACAAATAAAACATTGTAGCGGAGATTTCAATCCTAGGGGATATTCACCATCACTTTTCACTCTTAGTTTTTAGTTTGTTCTCAATATAAAAATAGCAATAATCTGTAAGCACATTAGTATCAATTAATAAAGTATATAAAATATTATCTTATAACACTATAAATATCTTAGGAATTTTAAATTTCTAAGATATTTTGTTTTAAAAATATAAAATATGTTAATAATTCTAGATATAAATAATATATGTAGAATTAAGGTGATGTGAGTGCAATTAAATACAGAAAAAGATGTAAAAATACATAATAGATTAGTAAAAAAGATCAATTTAAAGATGCTATTATTTACGCTTGAAGTAATTTTATTTTTTGTTGTTATAAATGTAATATTTGAATTTAGTTATATAAAGGGAAAATCAATGGAACCTACTGTATATAATAAAGATGTTGTAATAGTAAATAAATTAATATATAAGTTAAAAGAGCCTAAGTACAAAGATGTTGTAATATTTCATAGCGATATAGATGGTGGTAAATATCTTATAAAGAGAGTAATAGGTGTGCCTGGTGATACTATCAAAATTACCAATGGTAAATTATATGTAAATAAAAAAGAAGTTAAGGAAAATTACATAAAAAATAAAATGATAAATAGGGAAGATTATAATGTAAAAATTCCACAAGGAAAAATATTTGTGATGGGTGATAATAGAAATGTAAGTTTAGATTCAAGAGATGAAAGTGTGGGTTTAATAAATTATAAACATGACATAAAAGGTAAGGCTGTAATGAAAGTATTTCCATTAAAGAAAATGTGTTATCTAAACTAAGAAATTTGATTTGAATTTTATAGGAATCCAAGTTAAAACTTTAAGTTATTCATGTTTCATTTGAGAGTTTTAACTCTAAGTTTTAATTTTAAAAAATGATTTTTTATTAGATTTGCAAAGCAAATTATTTAAACACAATATAAAAACTTAGTTTTTATATATTTCTATTTTAAATATTAAGAACGAAGTGAGTAATATTAACCATCACTTTTCACTCTTACTCTTTAATTGATTTCCAAAATTATAATAGATGAAACTGTAAGCTTAATAATATCACTTGATAAAGATGTTATTTAAACTTCGAACTTGGAACTCTATATTATATAAAAAAAGATAGCCTAAGAGTAGACTATCTTTAAATATTTATTTATCTTCATTTTCTTTATTATCGTTAGTTTTATGTGAACTACAACAAGAACAATTTCCACTGCAACTTGAACATTCACCTTTAATCTTTTTCTTAAATTGTTTTACAAGTATTAATACAGCTAAAACAATTATAATACCTGTAACTATAATTTCAATCATTTTGTTTCGCCTCCATTAGAATATAAGCATTCCAACATTATAAATTAAAAAGGAAACTACCCATGCAACAACAATTTGATATAAAGCTGAGAAAGTAGCAAATTTACCACCAAATTCTTTCTTTTGAGTACCTATAACAGCCACGCATGGTGTATATAAAAGGCAAAATACTAAGAATGATAATGCACTTAAAGTAGTAAATTGACTAAGTAGTGCTGTTTCTAATCCAGTAGGATATAATACACCTAAAGTACCAATAACAACTTCTTTTGCAGCAATACCAGTTAATATAGCTACAGAGTTTTGCCATGTACCAAATCCAAGTGGTTTGAATATAGGTGCTATAAATTTACCAATTGAAGCTAAAAAGCTATCATTAATATCTACCATTCCACTAAAGCTAAAGTTTGATAAGAACCAAACAATTACGGAAATTGCGAATATAATAGTACCTGCTTTCTTTAAAAATCCTTTTCCTTTTTCAAGTGTTAAATAAACAACTGATCTAAGTTCAGGCATTTTATATTCAGGAAGTTCAACTATAAATGGTTCTTCTACGTTTTTAAATAATGTACGTTTAAATAAAAGTGCCATTAAGAATGCAACTAATATACCTATAGTATAAAGTGAAAACACAAGTAATGTTTTATGCTTTCCAAAGAATATACTACCAAATAAAGCGTATATAGGTAGTCTAGCATTACAAGACATAAATGGAAGTATTAATGCAGTAAGCTTTCTATCACGTTCACTTTCTAGAGTTCTTGCAGCCATTATTCCAGGAACAGAACAACCAAATCCCATCATAAGAGGAATAAATGCTTTACCAGAAAGTCCAAGTTTTCGCATTATTTTATCCATTATAAAAGCAACTCTTGCCATATAGCCACTATCTTCAAGTATAGACATACCAAGGAATAGAGTAAGAATTATAGGTATGAATGTTACAACTCCACCAACTCCAGCTATAATACCATCTACAATTAAAGACTGGAACCAAGGACTTGTACTTGAAAGAAGTTGCCTTACAGTATCTGAGAATGGTCCTTCAAAGAATGAGGCTAATAATTCTTGCAATGGTCCTCCAATCCAATCAAAGGTGAACTTAAAAATTATGAAAAGTATTAATAAAAATATAGGATAAGCTAGAAACTTATTTAAAATAATTTTATCTATCTTTTCAGTAAGTGATGTTTTAAGATCTTTTGGAATAATCATGCAAGAATTTAAAATTGTATCTATATATTTATATGTTTCATTTTCATTTAAATATCCAAAATTGTGTTTTGTATTTATAGTAGTATCTAATAAATTGAAATTTTCATTAGATAAAAATTCCTTAACAGTATCTATTCCTTCATTTTTAGATGCTGAAATAGGAAATATTTTAACACCTAATTTTTTAGAAAGTAAATCAAAATCAATATTAATACCTTTACTTCTAGCAACGTCAATCATGTTTACAATCAATATCATAGGTTTGTTAAACTGTGCTAATTGAGTTGTTAAATATAAATTTCTTGATAAGTTTGAAGCATCAACAATGTTAATTATTAAATCAACATCATCACTTTCTAAAAAGTTTTTAGATACTTTTTCTTCATTAGAAAAGGCATCCATGGCATAAATACCAGGTAAATCTACTATTTTAATGTCTTTTTTGATGTAACCCTCTTTTTTATCTACAGTAACACCAGCCCAGTTACCAACATGTTGGTTTGAACCAGTAAGTGCATTGAAGAGTGTAGTTTTTCCTACGTTAGGGTTACCTAGTAATGCAATAGTAACCATCTTTTGTTATACCTCCATGGCTAATTTAAAATGTTCAGTGTCAGAGTCATTTGTTAACTCTATATTTATTAATTTAGCATCTTTTTTTCTAATAGCTAAGTTAGTTCCTTTAACGTTTATTATTATTGGATCACCAAGAGGTGCGACTTGTTTCATAGTTACTTTAGTTCCTTCGATAAAACCTAAAGCAAGTAATCTTTTAGAAAATTTATTATTAAAAAGTAAATTCTTTATATAAGCTGTGTCACCTGATTTTAAATCGTATAAAGTCATCAATTACCACTCCTCATTGAAACTAATTCTCAATGTCATTATATAAAGTTTAGACAATTTTGTCAACAAAAAGTTAATAAAATATATGTATAAAAATTTAAAATTGAGGGAATAATACTAAATTTTAATTTAATATATTTAAAATAGTAATTGTATTTATAGTAATATTTAAGTTTATTAAATTTGAATAGTAAAAAATTTATATATTATAAATTTAAATTAAAGATATATAAAAAACATATGTTAATAAAAAATTAACAAAAATACAAATTTGAATTATAAGTTAAAAGTATGTAGGAACTAATAATGAAAAAAAATATAATATATTAATGAAAGCAAATTTAATTATTGTTTATTTTATTAAAAATCATTTTTTTATAAATAGAATTTGAAGATATGTAAAATTATATGATATAATAACTAATATTACATTATTAAACATTAGGTATTTATAAAGTAAAATAAAATTTAGATTTATTTTAAAATAATCATTAAAAAATTTAATTTAAGATTAAAATTATTAAATTTTAAGTGATTGAAAATATTTAGTATTATTTTAAATTTCCAAAATTTCTTCTCAAAATAATGTTAATGCAAAGATTAAATTAAGTTTAGAACAAAGCACATAAATACATTAATTTTTAAATTGGATTAAAGATGATCAATTTAAAATATTAGTTATATTAGTATAAGATAATTACATAGAGCTGCATGCTTAAAAAGTGTTGTAATTAATTAAATAGTTATAATTTTTAAAATAAAATTTTGCTTTTATATTTGATTACGTATGTTGTTCTAAATAGATAATTTTGATTTAGAAAAGAGTGGTAACATGATTATTAAAGAACAAACGATTCCAGTCAAAGACTTTAATATAGAAAATGCTCTTTCAATTGAAGGACACAATGATTTATTTAAGGAAGCTATATTTTTTGACCTAGAACATTATGTTTATAAGAAACCAGTATGTGTTGGAGTTTTTGGAAGTGGATATTATGATGAAAAAGAAAATACTTTAAAGATTACTCAATATATGATTGAGAACAAATTTGAATTGAAGAAAATATTAGAATGGTCTAAAACATACTTTTTAGATTTAATTAAGAAAAAGAATAAAAAGTATATAATCACATTTTCAGGTAATAATGACTTTACTGTTATAAATTACTTGTACAATAAGTATAATATAAATTTTAAAATAGAGGATTATTTAAAAGATGTAGATCTTCAAAAAGAATATGAGAAGGCTATGAACACCTCTATTGGACTTAAAAATCTTGAATGTAAATTTGATATTAAAAGAGAAAGCGAAGTTATAAGTGGATCAAACCTTGCTAAAACTTTTAGCAAAATTATGAAAGACACAGAGTATTTTAATAGAATGCCAGAAGAAAAGAAAGAAAAAATACTTCTTTATAACATGCAAGATGTAGTAAGTTTATTTTATATTTATGTAAATTGGAATAAGTATATTATACCTAATGAAAAGAATTTAAATGATGAAAAAAAAGATTCCTTAAATGAAAACTGTAACTAAATGGTTAATCCATTTAGTTACAGTTTTTTGTGCATAAAAATAATAAAATCCCAAAGTTTCATCCATACCATAATCCGCCAAGGTTAAAACCTCAGCTACGAAAACAATTAAACAAAATCCCCATCCTTTGTAGGCGAGGTTTTAACCTTGCAAAGCGTTATTTAGTATATTAATTTAAAAATATATTTCATATCAAAGACCGCTAAGACTGAATTCTTAGCTACGAAGTTAATCAAATAAAAGCTCCACCATTTGTAGGCGAGGTTTTAACCTTGCAAAGCGTTATTTACATTACTTTAAAAATATATTCCATATCAAAGACCGCCAAGACTGAAGTCTCAGCTACGAGGGTAATTAAATAAAATTCCACCATTTGTAGGCGAGGTTTTAACCTTGCAAAACGTTATTTCCATTACTTTTAAATTTGTAATCTGTTAGGGACTGAGTTTACTTTCTTAGATAAGTATATTATTAAAAAGGGTAATAAATTATAAAAAGGTGATTGCACTATGAGATGTCTGTCCTTCTTGTTTATTGGTATATTCCAAGGATGAAACCAGTAAAATTTAGCAAGGATATATTACCGCCAAGGTTAAAACCTCGGCTACGGTGTATAGATTAGAAATTTGTAATGAATCAATTAACCATCAAATATTATATTTTATAATTTTACATTTTCAATTACCCCATGATATGTTCAGTATTTTTGTTTGTTAGTATATTTTAAGAATTAGATGAATAAAATTTAGTAATGATACATTAATAGTAGAATTCAAATATCATCTAGTAAGGTATTAAAAAATCATATAAGAATTAACACAAAATATTAATTAATAAATATTAAAAAATCGGTATATTATATAATTTTAAAAATAGATATATTATTAAGAATGAAAATTAAAAAACAAATTATACTTCTAAAAATATTTTATAAAGTACACATTAACCTGTAAGTGTAGGATACATAATTTTTAGGAGGTATGAAAATATGGAGCTAGTAAATACTTTGCCAAAGAAAAGAAAAATTACAAAACAATTGGATGATATTGAAGAAATTTTAATTCATAAGGGTAAGAAAGGCTTTTTAACAGTAAAAAATGACAGTCAAGATTTACTTCCTAATACAAAAACTATAATATATTTAGAAGCTAATGATAACATAATAGAAAAGTTTAATTTAGGATTTACTATAGAGGAAGTACCAGTTAGATTATATGAAGTTGAATTACTTTCAGAAGGTAGACAAATTGAATATTTATACAAGAATAATGTTATGAAAATAATAGAAAATAGAATAAAAAGTGAACTAGAACTAAACAATTTAAATGGCAATTTATATAAACCTTTAATAGACTCATATGAAAATGCAATAAGCAAGATTTGTAATTAATTCACGAAAATTAGCTTTTTCAAATTATAAAAATTAGAAAGAGCTAATTTTTTACTATTATCTCTAAAATATGTTTATTATTAATTATTTTGGCAATGGTTAAAATAAGACATGGTTTAGTGAAGGGAGAATAGTAAAAGTGAAAACCACAAATAAGAAAATAAAAAATAGTATACGTACTAAGGAAAAAACATTTGATAAAAAGAAAAAAGGCTTTACTCTTATAGAGTTAGTTGTTGTAGTTTCAATAATGGCAATACTTTTAATAATAGCATTACCTAAGTTTGCAAGTATACAAGAAAATGCAAAGAAAAAAGCAGATGTAGCCACTGCAAAAAACATAGCTATGGCTTTAAATGCAGAAATGTCCTGTGGAAGTGATATTGAAAAAATAGATAAAAATAAAGATATTATAAATAAATATTTTGATGGAGATATAAAGCAGCAAGCAAAGGTGACGAAAGATGAAAAACCTGGTTTTGTTGTATATATAAAAGATGAAGATATAAAAATATTTACAGGTAAAAGACAAGTATATCCTGAACTTAAAGAAAATCAGGCAAAACCAACTGATTGCAAGAGTATAGAAATTTTAGAAGATAGAAATAGTAGTAAGATAGATGATGGTAATTAAATAAAAAATAGAAAAACAATACATAATATTCAAAAAACTGTTGACATAAAATATTAACAATGTTAATATTTAGTTGAAAATTAAATATAGTATCTTCGGGGCAAGGTTAAATTCCTTACCGGCGGTTACAGCCCGCGAGCTATTTTATAGCATGATTTGGTGAAAGTCCAAAGCCGACAGTATAGTCTGG
>NZ_CCAT010000038.1 GCF_000612845.1 Clostridium ihumii AP5 | reverse complement strand
GCAACAAGACAAAAACATATACCTTTAAACACATATATCTCTCTAAATAAACCTATATATGATGAAGAATCAGAAAGAACACTTATGGATATAATTTCAGGTGTTAAAATATCTGATCCAGAAGAATTGGTTATAAGTAAGGAAGAAATAGAAAATATAGAAAATGAAATAGGCGAAGTGTTGTCAGAGTTGGAAATGGAAGTTCTAATGTCATACTTGGATGGCAAGTCTTATCAAGAAATTGCATGCGATTTAGATAGGCAAGCTAAGTCTATAGATAATGCTCTTCAAAGAGTAAAAAGAAAGTTAGAAAAATGTTTGAATAAAAGAAGATGACTGATTGACAACAGCATATGAATATTGTATAATCAATAACTGATATACAGCAAATTTAAAAAGAAATTATTGAAAATATTAAGAATAAATGCCCATATAGCTCAGTAGGTAGAGCGTCACCTTGGTAAGGTGGAGGTCACCGGTTCAATCCCGATTATGGGCTCCAAACTCGTTAAGGATAGCAACACACCAGGATGAGTTTATAGAAGAAAT
>NZ_CCAT010000037.1 GCF_000612845.1 Clostridium ihumii AP5 | reverse complement strand
ACGCCCCAAACCATGTCCAATATAACAAAATCATTTACAGAAGAGGTAACGGCGTTTAAAGGGCGGGAGCTTCATGACCGTTATGCTGCTATTTATATGGACGCAACGTATATTCCGTTAAAGCGGAAAACCGTCGCCAAGGAAGCTATTCATATCGCAGTTGGCATTCGCCCGGACGGATCAAAGGAAGTATTGAGCTATGCGATTGCACCGACTGAATCCATCACGATTTGGGAGGAAATTTTATTGGACCTTCAAGAGCGCGGTTTGAAAAATGTCCTCCTGTTCATCACGGATGGCTTAAAGGGGATGGTAGGAGCGATTAGTCGGTTCTACCCCAAAGCCCGTTTTCAACATTGCTGTGTGCACGTTTCCCGTAATATCAGTCACAAAGTGCGTGTCGATGATCGTAAGGAAGTCTGTGATGATTTTAAAATGGTGTATCAAGCGTCATCTAAAAAGGCGGCATTGGAAGCACGTGGTGCTTTTGCGGAAAAATGGAAAACCAGCTATCCAAAAGTGGTTGAATCGATTCTTTCGAACGATCACTTGCTCACTTTCTATGATTTCCCCTTGGCCATACGCAAGAGTATTTATTCTACGAACTTGATTGAATCCTTTAATAAGCAAATCAAGAAATACAGCCACCGCAAGGAACAGTTCCAAAACGAAGAGTCGATGGAACGTTTCTTAGTCTCGTCTTTTGATACTTACAACCAAAAATTCCTAGGTCGCAGTCATAAAGG
>NZ_CCAT010000036.1 GCF_000612845.1 Clostridium ihumii AP5 | reverse complement strand
GTTAGCCGGGGCTTCCTCCTCAAGTACCGTCATTATCTTCCTTGAGGACAGAGCTTTACGACCCGAAGGCCTTCATCGCTCACGCGGCGTTGCTGCATCAGGCTTTCGCCCATTGTGCAATATTCCCCACTGCTGCCTCCCGTAGGAGTCTGGACCGTGTCTCAGTTCCAGTGTGGCCGATCACCCTCTCAGGTCGGCTACTGATCGTTGCCTTGGTAAGCCATTACCTTACCAACTAGCTAATCAGACGCGGGTCCATCCTGTACCGCCGGAGCTTTGATACAAAAGCCATGCGACTTTCGTATGTTATCCCGTATTAGTATACCTTTCGGTATGTTATCCGTGTGTACAGGGCAGGTTACCCACGCGTTACTCACCCGTCCGCCGCTCTCTCCGAAGAGATCGCTCGACTTGCATGTGTTAGGCACGCCGCCAGCGTTCATCCTGAGCCAGGATCAAACTCTCAAATATAATTTAAAAAGTTGTCCATCGCTCAGCTAATCATTATCTGAATATCTGGCTTGGTTGTTTGTGTTTAATTCTTTAAAAAAGAATTTTTATAATTAACCTACTGTTTAATTTTCAAAGTTCATTTTTGTTTTGCCCTTTTCTTAAGGACAAGTAATACTATACCACCTTGATTTAACATCGTCAACACTTTTTTTAAATTTTTTTTTATTTTTTTATAAATATAAAAAAGCTTTGAGATTAATCACAAAGCTTCTTACTATTCCTTAGTTTAAATCAGCTATTATTTCACTTATAACTTGTTTAGGATTTTCTAATGCTATACAAGGCTCTACTTCATAGTATTCAAC
>NZ_CCAT010000035.1 GCF_000612845.1 Clostridium ihumii AP5 | reverse complement strand
ATTTTAAAATACCTCCTTGAGTTTGAGATGGACTTCCTTTTCCATCATTTAAATTTTAATAACATCTTAAATTTATATTGTTTACTATCTTAATAATTGTAAAACACCTTGTGGTTGTTGGTTAGCTTGTGCAAGCATTGCTTGAGCAGCTTGTTGAAGTATATTGTTTTTAGAGAATGTCATCATTTCTTTTGCCATGTCAACATCTCTAACTCTTGATTCTGCTGCTGTTAAATTTTCTGAAGCATTATTTAAGTTATTTATTGTATGTTCTAATCTATTTTGAACTGCTCCTAGTTTTGATCTTTCTTTTGATACTGTTTCAATAGCTGTATTAACTGTTTCTATTGCTGCTGTTGATTTATCTGCATCTGCAACATTATCTTTTATATCTTTAACTCCTAACTTCTCTGCATTCATTCCACAGAATGTTAATGCTATCTGTTGGTCTTTATTAGCTCCAACTTGGAATTTAACTCCTGTCTTCTCTTCGCTGAACATTGTTTGTGTATTGAA
>NZ_CCAT010000034.1 GCF_000612845.1 Clostridium ihumii AP5 | reverse complement strand
AGATTTATTATATATCTAATCTAATATACATATTTAAAATTTATTTGTATAATGCCAGTTTAAAGTTATATTGCTATATTATTCTTTTATTTTCTCTTATATGTTATTAATGATACACTAGGTAAAGTATTTAGACTTTAATAACAACTTTCCTTGTTATTACGGTCTAAAAAATATAATTTACTATTATTAGATTGTATTTGTATATCAATATAAATGAATTATAAATTATAAAATTCTAATATAATTTTTCATAATAAACCGTATATTAAATTTTTAACTTTTTATTTCCTAACTAGTGATTTAAAAAAGCTAACTATATATAGAGAAAACTTACAAATAGTATAATTAAATAAGTATAAAAATTATATATATTGATAACTTATTAAAGAGTTAAAATATAAACATGAGCCATTAATCTATACATGAACTTATCAAAAATATTTAATTGTATATTAACCCTTAGGGAATATATTCTAGTTATATTTTAACCAATATATTTTAACCAATATATTTTTATCTAATTAAAATATATTGCTATCAATGAGTACATTGCAACTTTTTCTTTAAACAATAAATAATTTAATTTTATACAATCATAACCACCCGTTAAACGTGTCTATATATTCTTTTAAACTTAATTGCTTATACTCAAAATCTTCTTTTATTTGATTTCTTATATATTCTTATATTATTTCTCTATTTATTCCTACTGTATCAACATAATATCCCCTATACCCAAATTGTCTATTTCCATATTTATATTTCAAGTTTGCATGTATATCAAATATTATAAGCGAACTTTTCCCCTTTAAATACCCCATAAAT
>NZ_CCAT010000033.1 GCF_000612845.1 Clostridium ihumii AP5 | reverse complement strand
AGCGGCGAGCGAAACGGGAAAAGCCCAAACCAGCAAGCTTGCTTGTTGGGGTTGTAGGACTCCAATATGGTAGTTCTTTCAGATAGTTGAAGGACTTGGAAAAGTCAGTCAAAGAGGGTAAAAACCCCGTAGACGAAATGTGGAAGACACCTAGGAGGATCCTGAGTACGGCGGAACACGAGAAATTCCGTCGGAATCCGGGAGGACCATCTCCCAAGGCTAAATACTACCTAGTGACCGATAGTGGAGAAGTACCGTGAGGGAAAGGTGAAAAGAACCCCGGAAGGGGAGTGAAATAGAACCTGAAACCGTGTGCCTACAACAAGTCAAAGCCCGTTAATGGGTGATGGCGTGCCTTTTGTAGAATGAACCGGCGAGTTACGATTGCATGCGAGGTTAAGTTGAAGAGACGGAGCCGCAGCGAAAGCGAGTCTGAATAGGGCGTTTGAGTATGTAGTCGTAGACCCGAAACCATGTGATCTACCCATGTCCAGGTTGAAGGTGCGGTAAAACGCACTGGAGGACCGAACCCACGTACGTTGAAAAGTGCGGGGATGAGGTGTGGGTAGCGGAGAAATTCCAAACGAACTTGGAGATAGCTGGTTCTCTCCGAAATAGCTTTAGGGCTAGCCTCGGAATTGAGAATGATGGAGGTAGAGCACTGTTTGGACTAGGGGCCCATCTCGGGTTACCGAATTCAGATAAACTCCGAATGCCATTCATTTATATCCGGGAGTCAGACTGCGAGTGATAAGATCCGTAGTCGAAAGGGAAACAGCCCAGACCACCAGCTAAGGTCCCAAAATATATGTTAAGTGGAAAAGGATGTGGGGTTGCACAGACAACTAGGATGTTGGCT
>NZ_CCAT010000032.1 GCF_000612845.1 Clostridium ihumii AP5 | reverse complement strand
CCATCAAATGCAAAATCATCTATTTTAATTGGTACTAAAACATCATCACTACATACTAAAGAATTTATAGTAGATATATTAATATCTGGTGCATTATCTATTATTACAAAATCATATTTATCTTTTATTTTATCTAATGCATTTTTAAACCTTATTTGTTGTGGTCTTTGTTGGTCTAGTAATGCCTCTAAATTTGCTTTTAATAAATTCATATTAGTTGTTATAATATCTAAACCCTTATAATCTGTTCTTTGTATAACTTTATTTATGTCAATATTTCTCTTAGTCATAATAGTTTCTGTGCCTAAATGGTTATATGAATGCCTTTTAAAAAACTTAGATAAATTTCCTTGCTTATCATTATCTATAATTAAAACTTTGTATCCATGTTCTGCTGATAAAATATATCCAATGTTTGCAGTAGATATTGTTTTAGCTACTCCACCTTTTAAATTAATAATTGATATAACCTTCATTATATTTCATCCCCTTTTACATAATTCAAAAACATTGCACAAGTTCCTATTTCTATTCTGTACTCCTCTACATCATTTTTAGTTAAGTACTGTCT
>NZ_CCAT010000031.1 GCF_000612845.1 Clostridium ihumii AP5 | reverse complement strand
AATAACATGGCAACAACAGAAGCTGATATAGTTGCAATGGGCATGAGACTTGCAGGTGCAGGAACACAAATAGGATTAACAGAAGCACAGATAATGGGATTATCAGCAGGACTTTCATCTGTTGGAATTGAAGCTGAGGCAGGTGGCTCGGCATTTTCTAAAGTAATGATAGAAATGCAGTTGGCAGTAGAAACAGGAAGTGAATCTTTAAATGATTTTGCACAGGTAGCTGGAATGAGTGCAGATGAATTCAGTAATGCATTTAAGAAAGATGCGACAGGGGCTTTAATTGCATTTATAGAAGGTTTAGGAAAATCAGAAGAAAAAGGAACTAGTGCAATAAAAGTTCTAACTGATATGGGAATAGAAGAAGTAAGAATGAGAGATGCATTATTGAGAGCATCAAGTGCAGGTGATCTATTTAATAAATCTATAGAAATAGGAACTAATGCATGGAGAGAAAATACTGCATTAGTAAATGAAGCAAACCAAAGATATGCTACTACAGAATCACAAATGAAAATGGCTAAAAATCAAATAGTGGATTCGGCAAGGATAATAGGGGAAAACTTATTGCCTGCTATAAGAGATGTTGCAGTTAAAGTTGCGGATATAACAGAAAAATTTTCACAGTTAAGTCCAGAGACACAACAAAATATAATCAAATTTGTTGGGTTAGCAGCTGCAATAGGACCCATTGTGCTTATAGGTGGTACATTAGCAAAAGGAATAGGAGCAATAGCAACATTATTTGGAACTGTATCGGGAGCAATTGCAGTAGCAACAACGGGAGCAGTAGCAGCAACACCAGCAATAGGAGGATTAGCAGCAGTATTTACTGCATTAACAGGACCACTTGGAATTGCAATAGCCGTTATAGCAGGAGTAACAGCTGGAGGAGTTGCGTTATATAAACATTTTTCGAAGGCAAGTCTAGAAACTAAAAAATTTGGAGATGAAGTATCTGAAAGCACCCAAAAGGCTGTAGGAGCCTACGAGGAATTAGATAATAAAGTAGGACAAACTCTTATGAACATGAGAGTAAATCATACAAAAGTGTCTAAAGAATCAGCAGATGCAATTACGGCTAACTTTGCTGAAATGTCTAATCAAATAACACAAAAGATGAATGAGAATTTTAATCAAGACTATGAAACAATGAATAATTTTATGGCTAAGTCCAGTGGACTTAGGGATGAAAATAACCAAGAGATATTAACGAGGATGCAAGAACATCATGATTTTGAAACTCAAATAATACAGCAAGGGCAAGCAAGAATTGATGAAATAACAAGAAATGCAGCAACAGAAAATAGAGAATTTACAACACAAGAGTGGCATGAAATTAATACAATAAAGCAAAATATGATGACAGATGCAATAAACACCATGTCACAAGGTGAAGTAGAACAAAAGAGTTTATTAGAAAGGCAAAAGCAAAATGCGGTTATAACTACAGCGGAACAGGCAGCAGAGGTAGTTAAAAATAGTGCTGAACAAAGAGATAAAACAATAGCGGCAGCAGAAGAAGAATATGACAAAACTGTGCAATCAATTATTAGAGAGCGTGATGAAAAAGGAACTATAAAAGCAGATGAAGCACAAAAGATGATTTCGGCAGCAGAATGTCAAAAGGAAAATGCAATATCTAATGCACAAGGAATGCATCAAGAAGTAGTTATGGAAGCTCAAAATCAAGCTAAAGAACATATAGATAAGGTTGATTGGGAAAGTGGAGAAGTTAAGTCGAAGTGGGAAGTAATAAAAAGTAATGTATCAACTAAGGCTAATGAAATGAAAGAGGAAGCTTTAAAATCATTTGACGACCAACGTCATAAGGCAATGGCTAAAATTGATGAAATGGCAAAAGGAGTAGCTGATGGATGGAACAATATTGTAAATTGGTTTGATACATTGCCTTCAAGACTTAAAACTAAAGCACATAATATGTTTGAGAGCATGAAACAAGGAATTGAAGAGAAAAAAGAATCTATAAAAGAAGCAGCGAGTAACATTGGAAATGGCATAGTTGAAAAACTTCAAGAAATACCAGGTAAGATGTTAGA
>NZ_CCAT010000030.1 GCF_000612845.1 Clostridium ihumii AP5 | reverse complement strand
TATGAAAAAACATTTGAAATAGAGATCATTAACGAATTATCGGCAAGCGTTTATAATCGAGTATTAAACTATGTTTTGAACCATGAACTAGATACTAAAAATACTCGTTTACTAGAAGTGAATCTTTTAAATCAATTAGAAGTGGCACAAGAAGTTGATTTATTTCAACAACCATTTGAAGAATTACAAGCTATTCATGAGTATTGGCGGTCAATGAATCAATATTCAAAACAAATTTTGACAAAAGAGAAAGTGGCTTAACATGGCGAATATTACTGACTTCACCGAAAAGCAATTTGAAGATCGTTTAGAAAAGAATGTTGAACGACTAACTAAAAATAGACTAGCGGTTGAATCGCCAACCGCTTTTTTACTTGGTGGGCAACCAGGATCAGGTAAAACTAGTTTGCGATCGGCAATTTCCGAAGAGACACAAGGAAATGTTGTTATCATTGATAATGATACGTTCAAACAACAGCACCCTAATTTTGATGAACTAGTGAAACTTTATGAAAAAGACGTAGTAAAATACGTTACCCCTTATTCTAATCGCATGACAGAAGCGATCATAAGCCGTTTGAGAGATAAAGGGTATAATTTAGTGATTGAAGGTACAGGACGAACAACAGACGTTCCTATTCAAACCGCAACAATGCTTCAAGCCAAAGATTATGAAACAAAAATGTATGTCATGGCAGTACCTAAAATCAACTCATATTTAGGAACAATTGAACGGTATGAAACTATGTATGCAGATGATCCAATGACAGCCAGGGCAACACCAAAACAAGCGCATGATATTGTTGTCAAAAACTTACCGACCAATTTAGAAACCCTTCATAAAACGGGCTTATTTAGCGATATAAGGCTTTACAATAGAGAAGGAGTGAAACTCTATTCAAGCTTAGAAACGCCTTCCATTAGTCCGAAAGAGACCTTAGAAAGAGAATTAAATCGTAAAGTATCAGGGAAAGAAATTCAACCGACTTTGGAGAGAATAGAGCAAAAAATGGTTCAAAATCAACACCAAGAAACCCCTGAATTTAAAGCAATTCAACAAAAAATGGAAAGCTTGCAGCCACCTACACCACCAATACCCAAAACACCTAAACTTCCAGGTATTTAGCCCCTTAAAAAAGGAAAAGAGTAGTTACCAAAAAACGGTAACTACTCTTTTTTTATAAAAACATTTCCTCATGTTTTAAAAGCTGATCGAGAAATAAAGCACACAACGGTATTCTTTCTTTTTTCAGTTGGTACATTTTGCAGTCTGTAACGTGTCATTTACTGTTTGTTACCTTAACATATCCAGTCGAAAACACAAGGGTATATAAACGAGCA
>NZ_CCAT010000029.1 GCF_000612845.1 Clostridium ihumii AP5 | reverse complement strand
TTTAAATTTAATCTTATTTTTCTCTGTTTTTCTTTATTTTTCTTGTATATATTGTTCGTGATACACTAGGTTGCGTATTTATAATATATTAGTTATTATACTAAAAATTTATGAAAATCAATTGATATATTGATGAAAAAAATTATATCTATATTAAGTAATATTATAAACGTACATCCATTAGAGTTGATAATTCATTTCAAAATATAGTATTTAAGATTATCTATTTAATCAAATAATAGATAACATATTAAGTTAGATGAGATTAATTTGAATTTATATATGAAGAAAATAAAAATAACTTTTCTAAGGATACCTAATATATAATTTTTACTAAATTAGAATAGAATCATATTAAAAATAATCTAATAAATAGAAAAAACTACTTAGAATGAAGTTCTATAACTTCATTCTAAGCAGTCTCTTCTATTTAATCTATTTTATGTGGCTCTGTATAATGTTCTCCATCTGGGGTTGTATAATAAAATTCTACTTTAGCCTTTTCATTTCCGGTTTTAGCTTTTCCCTGAATTTCTGGTACAACTTCTTTGTGATTTTCATGTTTATAATATCTTTTCATACCTTTTTTAGCCATAAATTCATCTCCAATACTAATTATTATATCTATAGTATTAGTTCTATTTCTTTTTATATAAGTAGAAATTTTTTCTTTTTATTTATTCAATGCTAATAATTTTAATTTAATATATTAACTACCTTTATAATAACCTTGCACTTTATAAACTCTTAATTTAACTATTATATAAAAATAAATTTTAAATTAACTTTTTAGAAATAAATTTTCAACTACAAATAATCTATAATTTTCTATATTTATTATTTGATTTTTATACTTTTATATAGTTATAAATGTAGTTATAACTTAATTGCATTTAAATTTACACATAAAAAAACGCTTAGTTTATAAAACTAAGCGTTTTGGTGGCTCGAGCAGGA
>NZ_CCAT010000028.1 GCF_000612845.1 Clostridium ihumii AP5 | reverse complement strand
TTAATTTTCAAAGACCAATTCGTTTTTTTTCAGTATTTGTTACTGCTTGATTATTGTATCAAATACATTTTATGTTGTCAACACTTTTTTTTAAACATTTTTTCAAGTTTTTCGTTTGTGTTCCTGACAACGATATTTATTATATCTATATTATTATCTATTATTCTATTATATATACTTTATTTACTTGAATTATAATTATAATACTTTATTTTTCTAATAAATACTTAATAAATTATATATTGACACACTAGGTAATGTTTCCTGTTAAAACAATAAAAAAGTTAGAGATATTCCAATGTATATCTCTAACTTTTCTATTATTTCTATTTTACTTCAACTGGATAAGTTTCTTTTAACTTTTCAACTAAAGTTAAGAATTCTTTATTTTGTTTTTCTTGTAATAAGTTAGCTGATACCATTTCTTTAACTTCTTCTAATGGTTTTACATCTGATTCATTTTTTTCTTCTACTTTTATAATGTGATAACCAAATTGAGTTTTTACTGGTTCACTAACTGTATTTATATCTAAATCAAATGCAGCTTTTTCAAATTCAGGAACCATTCTTCCTCTTTCAAATGCACCTAAATTTCCACCTTGTTCTTTTGATGGACATTTAGAGTATTTTTTTGCTGCATCTTCAAATGTTATTTTATCTGATTTTATTTCTTCTGCTATATTCTTTGCTTCTTCTTCTGAATCAACTAGTATATGTTTTGCTGATACTGTTTCTTCTGTTTGGAACATAGCTTTGTTTTTATTATAGAACTCTTCTATTTCTGATTCTGTAACTTTAGCATTTTCAAAAGATTTTGTTATTCCTGCTTGTATTAATAAATCTTTCTTTACTGCTTCTAATTGATTTTTAAAAGTTTCTTCCTCTTCAAGTTTTGAATCTTTTGCAAAATTATAAACTAATTCATAACTTACAATTTGATCTAATAATTGAGCTCTTCCTTGTTCTGATCTGAAATATTGTTGATTTTGTTGTGGAAATCTTGATATAGTAAATTCTAAATCTGTTTCTGTTATCTCTTTTCCATTAACTATTGCTAGTACTTTATTTTCCATAAGTTATCTCCTTTTATTTTATTCTCTACTTATCACTCATTATAACATATTACATACATTAATCAAAATGTTATTTGCCATAATTTTCATGCAAGACTTTATTGTTCTAATCTTCCATTTATTATTTTAAAGCAAAAAAAAAGCCTTCATAAAATGAAGACTATGGTGACTCCTAGGGGAAT
>NZ_CCAT010000027.1 GCF_000612845.1 Clostridium ihumii AP5 | reverse complement strand
AAGAAGTAAAAGAAATTATGGAGGTATCAACAGAAGAAGAGTTAATAGCAGCATTGCAAAGAAAAGAAGTAAAAGAGATAAACATATCAAAAGATATAAAAATAGAAAATGAAAAATTACTAGATTATTATGAGGGACCATATGTAAAAATAAATGGAGACTGTAAAAAAATAATTGGGAATAATTACAAATTAACAACAGATATAAATAAAGAAAAAGGTACGGATAAATTCAGAATAACTTGTAATGGGTGTAAAACAATCATAAAAGATTTAATTATAGAAGATGTGAGGTTATCCTCAGGAGAAGATATTGACTTAGAGAAATGTACGCTTATAAATTCAGCTAGCTGGGTAAAAAATATCTTAAATAGTACCATAGTAAATTCATATATAAATGTAGAAAATATAGATTCAGGTAATATAAGCAATTCCAGAATAAATGTTAAAGATATAAATAACAGTAAATGTGAAAATACGTATATAACATTAACAGGAAAAATGAGTAAAACAACATTAATAAATAATGATGGTGTTGATGAGTATGGTTATAGTAGAAATGCAATAAATATAGAAAAAGGATATTCATCAAAAGATACAGAGTCAATTATAGAAAATTCAACAATAAAAACAAAATGTGGAAATGCCATTTATATTCAAGATAAGAGTAAATTAAAATTAAATGGAGAAATAAATATAGAAACAAATGAAAAAGAGGCAATATTTTTAAAAAAGGGTTTAAAAGATAATAAAACAGAATTAAATATAGAGGGAAAAATAAATCAAAGTGG
>NZ_CCAT010000026.1 GCF_000612845.1 Clostridium ihumii AP5 | reverse complement strand
ATAAAATATATTAAAAAACAACAATCAGAAATTAGTATATAACCAATTCTTTCAAATAGCCATATTAGTCCAGATTAAAAAAACATTTCTGAAATCTTTAATAAGTTTTGTTTCATAATAATTTTTACTCTGATCTTTAGGTATACAGTTATACCCAACTATTAAAAATATAAATGTGACTATAAAGAAAAATCCTGACACAATTAAAGAATAAAAAAATCAGATCAGAAATAAATATAATAATCACTTCTTGGGAAAATGTTTTTTTGATGGGTGATATTATATCATAATTCAAAAGTTTTAATTTAGTTGAAAGTAATAAATTTTATATTTTAAAATAATATATTGTTATATTATGTAAATAAAGTTAAAATATGAATATAAGTAAATAAAAAAAGCACTCAAAAGAGTGCTTTCCATTTAACTTCGGTTCTTTAAATCGTCGCCAAACGATTTAAGGTAACTACAGGTATCACAAATACCTAGAAGTTAAGGAATAATCCGTCCTAAAGATAGATTGCAGCCTGTCTTTAGAAAGTTGACCCAACCAAAGTAGTTTGTATTATTAATATATACATAAGTATATAAGGATAAACACTTTAAGTCAATATAAATTAGACCTTAACGCTCTAGGGATTTCCCTAGGGCGTTTTTTAATTATAAGAGGTTGCATGCCACCTATATGACATGTAGTGAGTTGCCGTTAAACACTTAAAATTACGTCAGGTGAGTTCAGCCACTGCAGAAAGTGAACCTCCGTACAGATAAGCCTAGTCCCTTTCTTTAGGCAGTACGGGTCCGAGCGTGACGACTACGTAAAGGTCGGGTGTGGGAGTTCTAGGATACTAATGTATCGGGAACCATAAACAGATATCAGCACTAGGATAGAACCATAGTGTAGAAAGTTTATGGGTGTTTACACATAATAGAAAGGGTGCGAGAAGATAAGGCGACCGAAGTATACTGTTGTATTATCAAAAGCAATTATTCCTTATGAATCAGAATAGTTATGTTTATTTTTAGTACAAGCTATTTTGATGGCATAAGGGAATAATTGCGTCGATTTCAGCTCCCTCGTACCTGTTGTATATTAGTTGCATAGATTTTGCAAGTTATTTTGTTTAAACAATTAAAAAACAAAATGCAAGAACTAAAACAACAAAAGGGCAAGTAAGAAAAGTTGATGCTAACGCAGGCTTATATAAATATCAGTTACCTAACAGTAAATTATTACTATATATTTTAAAAAAAGATTACTAAAAAATATTCAAAAATAGAAAAAATAAGCTTATAAAATAGGCTATTTTTACGATGGCAATTAGCAGTCAAAAGTGATGGCAAAAGTGCATGCAATTGATTTTTTCATGGGGTCATGATTTTCTTACTAAAAATGAGAGTATTCCTGGGCTTTGCCCAGATTATCACCTTGGGTGATATCAAAAACTCCTTATGCTCTTTTTTCTCCGAAGGCTCTTGCAGAGGGCTTTTTATTTTTTATAAAAAATATTAAAAGGATTTTGTAATACGTTTGTAATATACTACAAATGTATTACAAAAAAATTGAGTATTTTAAAGGAGATAAAATGACTAAAGAAGAGTTTTTAGAATTAGATATAGATAAAAAAATTGAATACCTAAATAAAAAATTAAGTAAAGGACAAACTGTAATTCGTATTAGAGAAGATCTAGGAATAGGAGAAAAATCTCTTCAAAAAATTATAAGAGAAAATGGATATAAATATTTTCAAAAAGAAAAAAGATATTATAAAGATAATACAAATGTATTACAAAAAAATATAATTCAGGGCAAAGAAATTTTTGATTCAGAATGTAAAGATTCCACAATTGTATTACAAAATTATAAAGATGATTTATTAGAAATAATTCAAGCCAAGAAAGATATATTTGAAGTACTAAAGGCTTTTAAAGAAAATTTGTATTACAAAGATACTACAAATGTAATAGAAGTAGTTGCTAGTAATGAAATACAAATTAAAGATTTTAATAGCGAAGCAAAAGTAACTTCATTTAGGGTTTATGGTGAAACATTAACTAAGTGGAAAGAGTTTTGCAGCAAACATAAAAAATATAATAATCAAGATTTAGTGTCTATGGCATTGGAAGAATACATGAAAAAGTATGATTAAATAGATAAAAAAGCATTGTAAATTATGGCTAAAAAAACGTCTAGAATCCATGTAGGACTAAAATAATAAAGTTAAGGATAAATAGGTTATCTATTTATAAAATAAGCCTTAAAATCGAAATTAGAGCCTTATAAGCAAATAAAATAAAGAAAGGTCATACTTAATTTTATTAAGTATGACCTTTCTTTATTTTTCTATAGGTTAGAAGTGTTGGAAACACTAGATTCAATTTAACTATTCCCTAAACCTAAATTTAGGGGGGAGTTTCGAGATATTTCGTCAAAAAAAATAACCATACTAGAACACCATAAATAAAATAGCCTTAAAATCTATTTAAATCGATTTTAAGGCTATTTTATTTATGTACAAGTACAAATACACTACAAAACTCTCAAAATCGATTTAAATAGTTCTAACTGTTCCGAAAATCTAAATTTTAAGACTAATTACTTGGAATTTGTAAACATGATGCTAAATCTTTTTCTGGCGTACTTATAGGTTTTATATCGAATGTATCAACCAAATATTGAAGTACATTTGGACTTAAAAATGCTGGTAATGTAGGTCCAAGATAGATTCCTTTTATTCCTAATGATAAAAGCGCTAACAAGTCAGCAACTGCTTTTTGTTCATACCATGATAATATTATAGAAAGTGGTAAGCTATTTACATCTGTATCAAAAGCATCTGCTAAAGCTAGGGCTATTCTTACAGCTGAGTAAGCATCATTACATTGCCCTACGTCTAAAAGTCTTGGAAGTCCAGCAACTTCTCCGAATTCTAGTTTATTAAATCTATATTTACCACAAGCTAGAGTAAGTATTATACAGTCTTTTGGAACTTTAGTAGCAAATTCTGTATAATAATTTCTTCCAGATCTTGCCCCATCACATCCCCCAATTAAGAAGAAATGTTTTAATTTACCAGACTTAACTGCATCTATTATAGCTGGTGCATTGCTTAATGTAGCATTGTGTCCAAATCCAACTAAAATTTCCTTAGGTTCTTGGTCTTCTTTAAATCCACCAAGTTCTAAAGCTTTATTTATTATTTCACTAAAGTCTTTTTCTCCGCTTTCAGTTTTTCCTATATATTTTACTCCATCCCAACCAACTACACTTGTTGTAAATATTCTATCTTTGTATGAATCTCTAGGTTTCATAAGACAGTTTGTAGTCATTAATATACATCCTGGAATATTATCAAATTCTTTTTGTTGATCTTGCCAAGCTCCACCAAAGTTTCCTACTAAATGAGGATACTTATTAAGTTCTGGATAACCATGACAAGGAATCATTTCACCGTGAGTATATATATTTATTCCTTTGCCTTCAGTTTGTTTTAAAAGCATTTCTAAATCTTTTAAATCATGGCCAGAAACTATTATAAATGGACCTTTTTTTATATTTACATTTACTTTATGAGGAGCTGGATTTTTGTAAATAGTAGTGTTTGCTTCATCCAGTTTTTGCATAACAGCAACACTCATGTCACCTGTTTTTAAAGTCAATGTTATTAAATCTTCTACTGTTAAATTCTCATCACAAGTTGCAGCTAATGCTCTAAAATAAAATTCATCAACTTGATCATTATAATATCCTAATTCTCTAGCTTGATGACCATATGCAGATACTCCTTTTAATCCATAAATTATAGTTTGTCTTAATGAACGTATATCTGGGTCTAAGTTTTGATCATACATTATACCTGCACGTTTAGCATCTTCTAACATTTGATTTCTAGTTTCACTTAAATTATATGTAGCCTCTTCACTGAAATTTTCACATGATGATATCTTGCTTCTTAAAGATTGTTTTATTTCTTGTGACTTTCTTAACAATTGTTCATGAACATCACCATCAAAGTTAACATTTGTAAGTGTTGTAAATAAAGAGTTTTCAACGAAACTAACTATATCTTTATCTATCTTTTCACCTTTTTTTATTAACTCATTTGCATAACAACTGATGCCTTTTATTTGATAAATAAGTAAATCTTGAAGAGCTGCTATATCTGAGGTTTTACCACAAACTCCTACTTTTGTACAGCCTTTACCTCCAACTGTTTGTTCACATTGATAACAAAACATTGAATAATCCATATAAAACACTCCTTTTTTAATAGTCTTTAATATAATTACCCATAAATTGAGGAAATAACATGAATTTATAAATAAATTATTTCAAATAAGTGGGATACTGAAATAAGTAAAAAACAGGTGTTTATTTATGTATATATTGATATTGCTGAGATTAATTTTTTACTTTTGTATTTAGAATAATATTATACTTAATAATGAAAGTGTCTAGTTCTATAATTGTTTCGGAAAAATACTAGTCTTTAAAAACTTGTTTAAAGAGTACTAGTAAAAAAGCCCTTAGAATACATTTATTTGGATTCTAAGGGTATTAACTTTGTTCTAAATATGTAACTAGTCACTAAAGTGAAATTCAAGCAATAGTTACTATTATAGACCATTAAATTTAAACTTTGATATAATTATTATTAGTTAAATAATGTAAAATAGAAAGGTTTTGAAAAAAATGAAACAGTCATCAATTATAATTAACAAAGAAAAATACGATTCTTACTTTGATAAAAAAGTAAGTGAATATATTCTCTTACATTTAAAAATGATTCTTTTAGGTATTGTAACTTTAGGATTAGCTTATCCATGGATAATTTGTATAAAACAAAAAGCTACATGTAAACATACGGTTATTTGTGGAAAAAGGCTTAAATTTATAGGTGATCCTAAAGAGTTGATAAATCATTGGATTTTATGGTGGATATTAATAGTAATAACATTTGGATTATATAGTTTAGTTGTAAAAATTAGGTTTGAACGATGGATTACGGCAAATACAATATTTGAAGAGTTAGAAGATTAATAAATTTAGAAATAATACAACAAAAATAAAATATCGCATTATTGATAATACACATAATAAATACTAATCCTTAAAAACTTATTTAAAAATATCTAGTAAAAAAGCCCTTAAAATCCATTTATTTGGATTCTAAGGGCTTTTTTACTAGATATATAACTAGTCACTAAAGTGAAATTTTAAGGACACTTACTTTAATATAAAAAACTACATCTAAAATAATACTTTTTTATAAATATTATTTTCTTTAATTGCTAGTTAACTGAATAAGTTACTAATTTATTTTCTATAACATTGTCTAAAGAAAATTCCATTGTATCTATATGATTAAAAACACGTAAATATAATTTGCCTAAATTTTGGTCATATGCACACATATAACTTGTAAAATCTGAATCATCTTTATCTTCAAAAAAACGTTCAACTCCCTTTGGAATCCAAACAGAATTTAAAATACTAAATAATCGACTTGGTGCTTCTTCATCACTAACTTCTCCTATAAGATTTCTTAAATATGATGCACGTACAAATCTTGATGGTGAAGTATAATCTCCTGGTAGACCAAGCATACCTGAACCATTTGAAATTGGCGTAATTACTGTTTTATTATTTAAATGATTTTGTTGTTTATTAAATCCTTGTACTTGAATGTAATTTGCTAAATTAGTCATATGCCAATCAAATGTTGGATCATTAGCCATTACACATACATTATTATCAAAGACTCTAAAACGTCCATTATTTGTAGGTTCTAATACAACTGAATTACCCATTTTGTCTGTAAAAGTATAATGAGCAGTTATAGGGTTACCTTTACCTAACTCTCCTAATGAAGGAATGTCGTCACCAGTAACTGCAATTTTTGATATATTTTCTTTTATCTCATTGACATTTTCAAAGTTACTTAAAATCCAAGGAATTATTTCACCACTATTAATAGCTGTAAGTCCTTCATTTTCTATGTTTTCTTTTTTATCCCATGTACATGCGTTTAAAAATAAAAGTCCTCCAGCAAGTCCTTTCTCATTTACTCCATCAAAAAATAAAGTAGACCCTGATAAATTTATTCCTAAAAAAGCGTATTTTGTTTTCCAAGGGTTACTTTGAGTATCTAAAGTAAAATTTTTAGGAACAATAGTTATTTTTGAACCAATATCAAATGGGTTAAAAGAAGTATCTAGAGTTCTTCCCCAATAAAAATTATTTTTGTCACTTGAAATGTGAACATGTGTACACATTTAAATCATCTCCTATAAAGTTATCATATTTTACATATATTTTTATATCCCAAAATAGTTATATAAAACATATATTTTTTATATGGATTTAGAGATTCTTCACGTGCATTAGCAGTAGTAAATTGGTTAATTGATATGATATTTTAGTGGCATTGACTTTATCTTAAATACATAAAATCTTTAAACTAGTTTATGTTATATTTGTCAAATATTTTATAACTGAAACTAGTATTTTTTGAAAAATATATTAATCAAATTATAAAATATATTAAAAAACA
>NZ_CCAT010000025.1 GCF_000612845.1 Clostridium ihumii AP5 | reverse complement strand
TTTATTATATCTAAAAAATAACTATTAAATTTGCATTGTTATGCTATGATATCAATTTAAATCCATATTACTACATATTTCTCATATTTTCTTGTATTTTATATTCGTGATACACTAGGTAAAGTATTTATATTTTTATTAAATTATATGAAAATTACAAAATAAATTTCTTCTTATTTATCTACTGTACTATTGTCTCAAAAGTAAAATACATGTAAAAAGTTCAAAATTTAATTTATTTTATTTATATTACTATATGTAGATATAAACACTTATATTTATACTTAAATACTTAAATACTTAATAATATTTTATTAAAGTAATATAAATTTTATTTTCCCTAAAATTTATATTTTTATACTTATATATTATAAAATCCTGCACAAATTTTAAATTACATTAATGTCTTCAGTTTAATTTAACTTATTAATTATTTAAAATAATATTTTACAATAAAATTTATTCTTTATATAAAAAAAGGATATAGTTATCAATACCTATTTTAAAACAACGATTTAATAATTAGATCATATTTATTAAGGATATATATTTTCCTAAAAAAATAAACCCATTTTCAATTTCTATTTTATAAATTTCTTCTTATATATAATCTATCTTTTATCAAGCTGCTAAAAATATAAAAAGTGTGTACACTATTTTAATAACCATCAAATTTTAAATCTCACCTTTAAAAACATCTAAAATCTTATCCTATATTATTTCTAAGTGATAGTTTAAGTTTCTAAAATAAGTACGTAAAATTTAATATATATACTAGCACTCAATTAGCATATTGCCATCCTAACTTTATCCCCATTTAAATAATAGAATGTGTATAATATTAATTTAATAAATTAATTTGTGGATTATTTGTTTTACTGGTTATAAATAATCTTATCTAATTTCTATACAACAAAAAA
>NZ_CCAT010000024.1 GCF_000612845.1 Clostridium ihumii AP5 | reverse complement strand
TTGGAAGATATGACGAAAGAAATAAAAGGCATAGAAGTAACAGCCGAAAAAACTAAATTAAGTAATCATAATTTTAAGTCTACGAATGTAAATGGAGCATTAAATGAACTTTTTCAAAATGCCAGTAATAATAAACAAAAGCTAGTTGATATTATTACTGGCTTAGATGGATTTGCAAATAAAGACATGACGTATGAACAACTTTATAATGCATTAATGACTACACCGGCGTTGGAAACTAGTGTTGATGATAAAAATTACAAATATGTACGTCCTAAGTGGCGTTATAAGCTAACTTTACCATCGGAAAGGAATAGCGCTTCATCTGTAGCTTATGACGGAAAAGTATATGTATTAGGTGGAATACGTGTTCCATATAGTTATAATGCGTCTAATGCTCACGTTACTGATTTAGAAGTTATCGACCCTAAAAAGGCTACTATAACTACAATATCTAGCAATTTCAAAGGCATAGGAATGTCCGTATATGCATATAACAATAATATTTATACTGTAAATGGTTATTATGATGAAAAGGATCATTCTGTGTCAGCCGGATTCAATCGTTTGCCAAAGAACAATATAGAAGTGTTTAATTTATCTAGCGAGGGGAGTCCAAGGGAGATTGGCAAAACAGATGGAGATCCATTACTATATGGGTATAAACATAATTTATATTTTGCTTCAAAAATATTTAACACATTAACTAAGACATGGACTAGCAGAGAAGCAAATTATAGAACTGGTGTGGTTATAAATGATAATTTATATGAGGTTCATATAGATAGTATTATAATTCGCAACTTAATTACTAATACAGAAACAACAGTTAATATAAATTTTAGTAATAATACGTTATATAAGTATCTTTGCAATGATGAAAAGAATATTTATATTATATACTTCTGCGATGTATATATATATAATATAAAAACTTCTACAAGTACCCTATACGCAAGTAGAGATACTGCTTTATTAGGTTTTGCCACAGTATCATGTTGTGATAAGAAATTGTTTGTAATTGGTGGAACTAAAGGTAAAGATGCTTATCCAACAAAGAATATAGATATTTGTTTAATTTAATAAGATATTATTAGGAGGTATATAAATGATAAAAATATGGGATAAAAAAGAATCAATAAATGGAGTTTCAGCTAAGGATTTTTTAGATTCTTCTCCGTTTTTCAAAACTTGCAATGAAATAATTTTAATATGCAATGAGGATGGTACAGTAACTAATGTGGAAAGTGCAACTATTCTTAGAAATAGATTAAAATTAGATAATTTAACTTCAACCTTAGAAGTCGGTAAAAAATATGAACAGTATTTAGGGGATCAAAATAATAAAATAGAAGAACAGCATAAAAATGAAAAAACAGATATAGAAAGATTACAAGAAGACAATAAAAGAATGAAAGTAGAATTAGAAAATACACAAAAAAGTTTAGCTGAAATGATGAATTTAATATCAATGCAAGGAACACCAACAACTTAGAAGGTGTTATTTTTATGTTTAAAATTATTAAGATAGTAAAAGAAAGGATGATGAATATGTTTAAATTTAACAAAGAAAGTGGATGTGTAAAGGTGTGGGTTACATTAATAATGAATGGAACTTATAAGGTTGAACAAGTACCTAAGTTACTTAACTTACAAGAGTGTGTAAATGATGTATTAAAAGATGTTGGTTTTACAGAAGACGTTACGGCTTAGAAAAATAAGACGA
>NZ_CCAT010000023.1 GCF_000612845.1 Clostridium ihumii AP5 | reverse complement strand
TCTACTTCTTTTTTTATTTTATATGAATTTGAAACGAATTTAATTTATAGAATATACAACGTAAAAAATTGAAAGTGAAAATTAATTATAGGTATTGTAAATAAATTCAATAAACTAAGAGAGAAATTATTATTCTAAAGTTAATTGAAAAATTAATTAATAATTTAAATTTATGGCAAAATCACGTGAACATAGGATTTTTTGTTATAAAAATTATATATATTTGAATTAAAAAAGATATATAGGTAAAAATATTAAATAGATGTTTACAATATTGTAATACCAATATATAATTAAATAAGAATTTAATAATAAGCGTTGAAAGAGAAAAGTATAATTCAGATATTTTAAAGAGAGCTAAAGATGGTGGGATTTTAGTAAATTATGATTTAGAAAAGAAGCTCTGGAGCTATAAACTGAAAGATAATTAATTATGGAGTAAGTTTGTGGGAATCTTCCCTTATAAAGAGTTGAGTGGACTAAATTAAATTTAGTCAATGTAGGTGGTAACGCGGAAGTATAACCTTTCGTCCTAATTTTAGGATGAAAGGTTTTTTTTATTAAAATAAATTACTGAAAGGATAGAGATAATATGAAATTTCAACAATTAGCAAATACAATTTTCCCAAGTATTGAAAATACACCAGATTATTATATTAATAAGTATCCAAAAAGAAATATTAAAGAAGGAGCAAAGGTAACTAGATATGCTCCAAGTCCAACAGGATTTCAACATATTGGTGGAGTATTTTCAGCATTAATAGATGAAAGAATTGCAACTCAAAGTGGTGGAGTATTTTATTTAAGAATAGAAGACACTGATCAAAAAAGAGAAGTTGAAGGTGCAATAGAAGATACAATAAATACAATGCATAAATTTGGACTAGATTTCACAGAAGGTATGACAGGTGATAATAGTTCAAAAGGTGATTATGGTCCATACAAACAAAGTGAAAGAGGAGAAATATATAAAACTTTTGCTAAAGAATTAATAGCTAAAGGATTAGCATATCCTTGTTTTTGTACATCAGAAGACTTAGAAAAATTAAGAGAAAAGCAAATAGCTGATAAGTTAACTCCAGGATATTATGGGGAGTTTGCAAGTTGCAGAAACTTATCAGAAGAAGAAGCAATAAAAAGAATAAACAATGGTGAAAGATATATAATAAGATTAAAATCACCAGGAAATTCAGAAAATAGAATAGAGTTTCATGATTTAATAAAGGGAGATATATCATTTCCAGAAAGTAATCAAGATATAGTTATAGTAAAATCAGATGGGCTTCCAACATATCACTTTGCACATGCAATAGATGATGCTTTAATGGGAACAACAACTGTAATAAGAGGAGAAGAATGGCTTTCATCACTTCCAATACATGTTCAATTATTTGATATACTTGGATTCAAAAGACCTGAATATGCACATACTCCAACTATTATGAAACAAGATGGAGGTTCTAAAAGAAAACTTTCTAAAAGAAAAGATGCAGAAAGTGCAGTAAGTTACTATGATGAAGAAGGATATCCTATGATATCTGTTATAGAATACTTATTAAATATAATAAATTCAACATTTGAAGAGTGGAGAGAAGAGAACCCAACTGAAGATTATCATAACTTTGAAGTTTCATTAGATAAAATGAGTAAAAGTGGAGCATTATTTGATATAGTTAAATTAAATGATGTAAGTAAAAATGTAATTTGTAGATTAAAAGCAGATGTTGTTTATGATTATTACATCAAATGGGCTAAACAATATGATGAAGAAATGTATAAATTAGTAACAGCTAATGAAAAACTGGCTAAAGAAATATTTAATATAGATAAAGAAGGCCCTAAACCTAGAAAAGATTTTGCTAAATGGAATGACGTAAAAGAAAAAATATTCTATTTCTTTGATGATTTATTTAAAAATGATGGTAAAGAAAATGTAGAATTGCCTAAAAATGTAGAATTAGAAGAAGCTAAAAGAATAATAGAAGCATATGCTAAAGCTTATAATTTCAATACAGATAAAGATACTTGGTTTGAAGACTTAAAAGCAGTAGCAGTAGAACTTGGATATGCTACTGATAGAAAAGCATTTAAAAAGGACCCAGAAGCATATAAAGGAATGGTATCAGATGTAGCTGGTTCTGTTAGAGCTGCATTAACTCATAGAGCTAATACACCAGATTTATACACTATAATGCAAATAATGGGAGAAAAACTAGTTAGAAGTAGATTTACTGAATTTATAAATTTATAATAAGAAGGACTAACAAATTCATTTGTTAGTCCTTTATTTTCTATTTATTTAATTTAAATGAGCTCTTTAATGAAACAATTCTATTAAAGACTAATTTATCATCTGTAGTTAATTTTGAATCTACATTAAAATATCCATGTCTAAATAATTGATATTTATCATTAGATTTAGCATCTTTTACACTAGGTTCAATAAATCCATTTAAGACTTCTAAAGAATTAGGATTTACTTGTTCTAAGAAATGTTTATCTTCATCGTCTTCATTGTCTAAGATTAAAGGTTCAAATAGTCTGAACTCACAAGGAATAGCAGCACTAGCATCTACCCAGTGAATAGTACCTTTTACTTTTCTACCTGTAAATCCAGTACCACTCTTAGTTTCTGGATCATAAGTACAATGAATTTCAGTAACATTTCCATCTTCATCTTTTATAACTTCATTGCATTTTACAAAATATGCACCTTTTAATCTTACTTCATTACCAGGGAATAGTCTAAAATACTTTTTAGGTGGATTTTCCATGAAGTCTTCTTGCTCTATATATAATTCTCTTGAAAATGGCACTTGTCTAACACCTGCATTTTCATCATCAGGATTATTTTCAATGTCTAACATTTCAATTTGTCCTTCTGGATAATTAGTTATAACTAATTTTAAAGGTTTTAAAACAGCCATTGCTCTTGGTGCTTTTGGATTTAAGTCTTCTCTTATAAAATATTCAAGCATTTGAGAATCTACAGTTGAAGCTGCTTTTGCAACACCAATTGCTTTACAGAAATTTCTTATAGATTCAGGTGTATATCCTTTTCTTCTTAGACCTGCAACAGTTGGCATTCTTGGGTCATCCCATCCATCAACAACATGTTCATCAACTAACATTTTAAGTTTTCTTTTACTCATAACTGTGTTAGTTATATTTAATCTAGCAAATTCAATTTGTTGAGGAGTTGAATCCATTTCACATTCTCTAACAACCCAATCATAAAGAGGTCTGTGGTCTTCAAATTCTAAAGTACATATAGAATGAGTAATACCTTCTATAGCATCTTCTAATGGGTGAGCAAAATCATACATTGGATATATGCACCATTTATCACCAGTATTATGGTGAGTAGCATGAGATATTCTATATAATATAGGATCTCTCATATTAATGTTAGGAGAAGACATATCTATTTTAGCTCTTAAAACTTTTTCTCCATCTTTAAATTCACCGTTTTTCATTCTTTCTAATAAATCTAAATTTTCTTCTATAGATCTATTTCTGTACGGACTTTCTTTTCCAGGTTCAGTTAATGTTCCTCTGTATTCTCTCATTTCTTCTGGAGTTAAATCACATACATAAGCTTTTCCTTTTTTTATTAAAAGTATTGCTCTTTTATACATTTCATCAAAGTAATCAGATGCAAAATAAAGGTTATCCCAATCGAAACCTAGCCATTTTACGTCCTCTTTAATAGATTCAACATACTCAGTATCCTCTTTAGTTGGATTAGTATCATCGAATCTTAGGTTAGTTTTACCTTTAAATTCATCAGCTAATTCAAAATTTAAAACTATTGATTTTGCATGACCAATATGTAAATATCCATTTGGTTCTGGTGGAAAACGAGTTAAAATTTCTTTGTGCTTACCACTTTTTAAATCTTCCACTACTATGTTTTTAACAAAATTAGATGTATTAATTTCTTTTGACATAATATAAATACCTCGCTATTAATTTATTTAAATACTTATATATAAATTTTGTAGTATATTTTAATTTTTTACTATTACATTTAATTTTAACCTAATAATAAGAAAAAATAAAGAGTTAACAATGAAACAAGATATTTAAAGTGTATTTATATTTTCAAATAAACGCTGAACGAAAGATGCAAACGATTCATTATCTATTGAGTTAGCTATATAGTAGTCTAATATAGTTTTTATTTTTGTTACTAATTCATCTTCAGATAACTTAATAGAAAGTTCTTTATAAGAATTTAGATGAGTATCTGAATTTTTAACAAAAATCTTGTAATATACTTTATCAGAACATAATGAATTGAATAAGCACGAATTTATACATTTACCACATTGAGTGCATAAAGTAGTGTCTAAAGTTATTTTTTTAGAATTATTTAAAGTTAGTGCATTAAATTTACATTTCTTTATACATTGTCCACAAGAAGAACAATTTGAAGAATTTATAGAAACTTTAGTATAAGGTCGCACATAGATTTCATTGTTTTGGGATTTTAAACAGTTATTAGAACAACCTATAACACCAATATTGATTTTATTAGGAAGTGTAAGGCCTAATAAATTAAGTTGTAGTGTATTTGCTAAACCTTGAGTATCTATCGTACCATTTCTACAGACCGTACCCCTACATGAAGTTACAGGGTGAACTAACCTACCAGTTACAGTAGTTCTTAAATCTTTATCATTTAAAAGATTTAAAACTGTATCTAAGTTTTCTTCTTTTATAGATGGAATCTCTAAACAACCACGAGAACATATTGTTACATAACCATTTCCATAAAATTCAGCTACATGGTTTAAAAATCCAATTTTTGAACAAGATAAATTTCCACCATCGCTTATTACACGAATAGAATAAAGTCCAGGTATAGATTGTTTAAAAACTCCATTAGATTTTAATGTTTTCATAAAAGTAAATCTCCTTAAATATAATAATGTATTAAAAATATACTATAAATATAGAGAATTTTGCTAAGGAAGTTATTTGAAATAACAAAAACTATACCTAGTGTGTCAGTAAATGGAATTAGAAT
>NZ_CCAT010000022.1 GCF_000612845.1 Clostridium ihumii AP5 | reverse complement strand
AATCTCTTTATCTCCACCATGAAAAGCAATCCAGTTAGGATTGCTTTTTTTATTTGCAAATTATTCATATTTTATTGTTATGTAAGTTATTTTTTAGTTAATTATTTTTAACAAATACTAAAAAAATATATTTTTATGTTATATTTATGATTAGTCTTACAAGAAAGGAAGTCGTAGTTATAAATGAAAACAACTAGAAAAACAAACAAAAAAATAACAATGAGGAATAAATTAACAAAGAATTTTATTCTTTTATCTATATTACCAATTTGTTGTATAATTTTTTTAACAATACCATATATAAAAAGTAATGAAAAGAGCAATTTTATACAATCAAGTTCAGAAGAAATTATTCAAGTCAATAATTATATTAATTCCTACTTTAAAGATGTATCAGAGGATTTACAGTTTATGAGCGAGGAAGATTTAATTAAACAGTCTTCAGGTAAACTTAACACATATTTAAACAAATCAAACACTTCAGATTTAAAACTCGATTATTCAAAAGAAGAAGCTATTCAACAAGAAATTTTTGAGCAATTTAACAATTTTGGGAATACACATCCAGAAACTTCTCATATTTATATAGGATTAAAAGATGGCGGATATATGCAATGGCCAGAGGAAACGTTACCATCAAATTATGATCCAAGAGAAAGACCATATTATAAACATGCAATTGAAAATAAAGGCAAAGTATCTATAACAAATGCTTATTATTTAGAAGATACAAATGAGGAAATTATTAGTGTAGTTAAAAGCATAGATGTCAATGGTGAAACTATAGGAGTTATTGGAATTGATTTAAAACTCAAAGAAATAGTAGATATGGTTAAAAAAATATCAATTGGGGGAGATGGTTATATTATAGTAACTGATAAATCTGGAAACATTATAGCAGATCCTCAACATGATAAAATGACTTTAAAAAATATATCAGAATTACATATTTCTGGAGTAGAGGATATTAGTGAAATATCATCTAAAGTAATAGATTCTACAATAGATAATGAAAAATCTATGATTAATATATATGCTCCACCTGAAAATGAATTCAAATTAATAGCAATAATACACAATCATGATATATATAAGGCTACTAATGCTGTGACAATCTTTATACTTATTTTAGCATTAGGAACTATTATTGTTTCTATAATTTCAGGGTTAAAATTATCAAGTAAAATTTCTAAGCCCATAGAAGAAACTTCTTCTTATTTAAATTTACTGCAAAATGGTAATTTTACTCAAGATGTTCCTGTGAATATATTGCAACAAAAAGATGAAATAGGAATTTTGGGTGAAGCTACACAAAGCATGAAAAATTCTATTTCTAATTTAGTGATTGATTTAAAGGGAAGTTCATATACAATAAATGAAAGTGTAGAACTTTTAAATAGAATGTATGATTTATCAGATCAAGCTATAAGAGATATAACTGAGGCAATTGAACAAATTGCAAATAGTGCTACAGAGCAAGCTTCAGCTTTAGAAAATGGTGTAATGAAAACATCTGAAATATCTCAAAGTATAAGGGAATTGGACAGGGCAACATTAGAGATACAAAGTATATCTAATAGTAATAAAGAACTTAGTGATAAGGGATTAGATATAGTAAAAACACTTATAATTAAATCTAAAGAAGTAAATGAATCTACTAAAAAAGTTGATATATTAGTTAAGCAAATGAATACTATGTCTAATGAAATATCAGTAATAAGTGATACAATTGCTTCAATATCACAACAAACTAATTTACTTGCACTAAATGCTTCAATTGAGGCAGCTCATGCAGGTGAACAAGGAAAAGGGTTTGCAGTAGTAGCGGATGAAATTAGAAATTTAGCTGAGGAGTCTAGAAGGTCAGCTGAAGATATTAAAAATTTAATACTATCTATACAAAATCAAGTTTCGAAAGTTGTAGAATATACTAACATTTCAAATATGTCTACAGAAAATCAGCTTAAGATAGTTAATAATACTGAAGAAATTTTTAATAATATAAGTGAGGATATAAAAAATCTTAATTTAAGAATACTTGAAGTCAAAGGTCAATGTGAGCAGGTTAATATAAAACGTGAAGATTTGATGGAAACAATGGAAACAATTTCGGCAATATCAGAGGAAACAGCTGCATCAACAGAAGAAGTATTAGCTTCATCACAAGAACAAAGAACCACAGTTGAAGATCTTGGCGAATGTGCATTATCATTAAATGATCTTTCAAAACAATTAGAATCAAAAATAGATAATTTTAAAGTTGTATAGGTAACTATAGGGTTCCAATTTCAAATTTTAAATAATAGATTCATCAAATGACAATAGCAATATTAAAGTTTATTCTATTATCATGTTGGAAACCAATTAAAAAGTAAGAGTGAAGAGTGAAAAGTTATGGTGAATATTACTCACTTCGTTCGTAATATTTAAAATAGAAACACTTAAAAACTACGGTTTTATATTGTTTTCAATTAATTTACTTTGAAAATTATTATAAAATTTGATTCAAAAAAACTGAGACTTCAGTTTTATCATTCATTGTTAATTGTTTATCGTTAATTTTTACAATATACTTTGTAAGTTATAGTTAGTAGTTTACATTACCCAAAAGTTTAGATAATATGTTAAAATAGTGGTTTGTATCTAATAGTTAGATTAATTTTAAAGATATAATAAAATATAGATATATAGTGAGGTAAGTTAAATGAAAATATTAATAACAAACGATGATGGAATATTTGCTAAAGGAATATTTTATTTAGCACAACAATTAGAAAAAGATCATGATGTAATTATAGTTGCACCAAGTGAAGAAAGAAGTGCAAGTAGTCATGCGATAACTTTAAGAAATGATTTAATAGTTAGAGAAGAAAAGCTTGAAGGAATAAAATCTAAAGCATACAGTATAACTGGTACACCAGCAGATTGTACAAAATTTGCACTTACTAATATAGACTCAGAAATAGAATTAGTTATATCAGGAATTAACAATGGATTCAACTTAGGAACAGATGTTCTTTATTCAGGTACAGTATCAGCTGCAATGGAAGGACTAATAATGAAAAAGACTGCTATAGCATTTTCATGTGATGGTATTGAAGAGAATTATATAGAAACTGCAAAGTTAGCAGCCAAAATAGTAAAAAAATTGATTGAAAATGAATTTGATGCAAAAGTAATGTTTAATATAAACTTTCCATCAAAACTTAAAAGTAATGATATAAAGGTTTGTAAAATGGGGTATAGAGATTATAAAAATACTTATATTGAAACCTTAAATGAGGATGGTAGTAGGACAGCAAAAATATATGGAGAACCTATAAAAAAATGTGAAAAAGATACTGATATATATAATATAGAAGAAGGATATATCACAATAACACCACTTCAATATCAATTAACTCATTTTGAATCAATAGATTTAGTAAGAAACATATTGATGTAAATAAAATTTAATTAATATCTTATGAAATAAGCATAGCAAGGGGAAATTCCTCAGCTATGCTTTAATTTGTAAAGCGAAAACTATTCCTAGTGTATCAATTAATGAAAAAAAGAAGAAAAAAGAGAAAAAAAGAGAAAATGATGAATAAATTTGATAAATAATAGAAAAGATAAGTAAATGATGTAAGAGAAGGTAGTATAATAAATCTTGTCGCTGAGGCAAGTAAGTAACGAGCAAAGCGATGTGGAAATAAACTTTAAAAACATTTAAAAAAAGTGTTGACAAAAAAGTTTTAATCCAGTAAAATTATAAAAGTCGTCAGGTGATGAT
>NZ_CCAT010000021.1 GCF_000612845.1 Clostridium ihumii AP5 | reverse complement strand
TTCAACCTTGCTGTTACATGATATTATTTTTAATATGAACTTGGAACTCTATAGTTATATGAATAATAAATAAAACTTAAAGGGGGATGTTTTGTGAGAGAAAATTTGGGTAAAAAGTATGCAAGAGCGATAGTTTTTGTTATGGTCACATGTTTTATGACTACTTCAATGAATACTATAGCAAGGGCTGATAATGAAAGTAAGTTAATAAATGAGCCATTATCATTAGAAGATAAAAATGAATTTCTAAAAGAATACAAGAAAAATGTGCCTAGTAATATTTTAATAGAAGATGAAAGTATAAAGGATGAAATTACAAGAGTAATAGTTGAATTAGATGGGAAATCAGCACAAGAAATAGTTGGGAAAGGTGAGAAACCAACACAGGCTGAAAGTTTTAAAGTAGAGGCAATTCAAGAGCCTATAAGAGCAGAGGTTGCTAGTATTGAAAATGTAAGTATAAGGCATAGTTATACTAATGTTTTTAATGGATTTAGCATAGAGGTTGAAAGAAAAGATATAGAAAAGATAAAAGAAATAGACGGAGTGAAAAGTGTTAGGGAAGTAGCAAAGTATGAGGAAGATATTACAAGTGCTAAAAAAATGACGCAAATAGAAGATGTATGGAAAACATATAGTCTTAAAGGCGAAGGAATGGTTATTGCGGTTATAGATACAGGCATAGATTATAGGCATAAGGATTTTTTAAACCCTAAGAATTTAAACAAGATTAAATTAAATAAAGAAAAAGTACAAGCTATTAAGGAAAGTGGAGCATTAAGTATAGACAAAAACATTGAAACCTTTTTTACAGAAAAAATTCCATTTGGATATAATTATGCAGATAAAAATAATGAAATAGTAGATTTAAGAAGCTCAAAGGAGCCACATGGAGCTCATGTTGCGGGTATTGCAGCTGCAAATGGTGATGATGAATTAATTGAAAAGAATCAAGCTGTTAAGGGTGTGGCACCAGAAGCTCAACTATTAGCAATGAAAGTATTTTCGAATGGACCATTAGGCAATTATAGTTATAGTGATGATCAATTAGCTGCCATAGATGATGCAGTTGTATTAGGAGCAGATGTTATAAATATGAGTTTAGGCTCCCCAGTAGGATTTAGAAATGATATGGAACCTATTCAAGATGCAATAAAAAGAGCTACAGATGCAGGTACTGCAGTTGTGCTTTCTGCTGGAAATAGTTTTAGTTCTACTGAACCATATGGTATAGGTGTTTTAAATGACCAAATTACAGTAGGTGCACCAGCACTTGCAAAAGATTCTTTAATGGTTGCAAGTTTTCAAAATACTGGATTTACAAGTAGAGTTATAGAATTTGAAAACAATAGGGGAGAAAAAGTTGCGGATGGAAATTTTAAAGAACATAAAATAGATTTTAAAAAAATATACAATAAAGATTATGAAATAGTTGATTGTAACTTAGGTGAGACAAAGGACTTTAATAAAGTAGGCGGAAAGGTAGCTTTAATAAAAAGAGGAGAGATATCTTTTTCAGAAAAGATATTGAATGCACAAGAAAAAGGTTCAGTTGGAGTAATTATATATAATGATGAAAAAAGTAAAGAACTTGCTGATATGTCATCAGATGAAAAAATAAAAATACCTGCTATATTTGTAGATAATTCCGTGGGAAAAAATATAATAGAATCTAAAGATTCAGTTATGTTTAATGGAACAATTAAGGGTGAAAAAAATAAAGAGCAAAATATAGAAGGGGCTTCAGATTTTTCAGCATGGGGACCATCACCAAGCCTTGAATTTAAACCACAAATCTCAGCTCCAGGAGGAGAAATTTTCTCTACATTTAATGAAGGATCTCATGGATATATGAGTGGAACATCAATGGCAGCACCACATGTATCTGGAATTATGGCATTGTTAATAGAAGGAATTAAAGAGTATGCACCAGAACTTAAGGGAAGAGAATTGGTTGACTATGCTAAAAATATAGTTATGAATACATCTAAAGTAGAAATAGATAAAGTTAATGGCAGCATACCATTTTCACCAAGAAAGCAAGGAGCAGGACTAGTACAAGCAGAGGCTGCAATTAGAAATAGAGTTACTGTAACTAATAATGGTAAAGCAGCAATAGAACTAAAAGAAATAAGAGATGGCAATGTTACATTTGATTTAGACTTAAAAAATTATGGAGATAAAGATGCTGAGTATAATATAAAGAAATTAGGAAATGTTTTAACACAAAGTGAAGAAATATATAAGGATATACATGATAGAGAACTAAATGAAAATGAAGCTACTTTAAAATTTGATAAGGATATTGTAGTAGTTCCAGCCAAGAGTAGTGAGAAAGTTACTGTAACATTAAATATAGGAGATAGTATAACTGAGGATAAGTATTTAGAAGGATTTATAAAATTAACATCTAAAGATAAAGATATTCCATCATTGTCTATACCTTATATAGGATTCTATGGAGATTGGGGAGCAGAAAAAATAACAACTAATAATGCATGGAGTGATGGCAAACATATTTTAATAGATGTGCTTAAGAAAAAGGGAAGATATAAAAAAGTTTTGGTAGAAAATCTAGCAATATCAAATGTTGATGGTAAAGATTCAATACTTGGTGTAGATGGAATAAATGAAGATGCAACTAATAAATATAATGGAGAAAAAATAGCAATAAGCCCTAATCAAGATGATGTCAATGATGTGATGTACCCGGCACTATATTTAATGAGAAATGCTAAGAAAATTTCAGCAGAAGTTGTAGATTGTAATGGGAAGGTAATAAGAAATTTAGGAAATGTCACAGAAGTTAGTAAAAATCTAATTAGATTAGACTCAGGAAAAACACCTAAATTTATTAGAGATATGAAGTGGGATGGCACAATTTTTAATAAATCAAAGGGAAATTTTGAAGTAGTTGAAGATGGTGAGTATACTTATAGAATAAAATTAAATGCAGCTTATGAGGGTGATAAAGAACAAGTTGTAGAAATGCCAGTTAAAGTTGATACAGTTGCACCAAAAGTTGGTGTGGCTAAAATAGAAAACTTAGATGGTGGAAAAGCAAGAATACATTTTAATGCAATAGATGAATTTTCAGGAGTTGATATTAATTCAGGAGCAGTAGTTTCAGTAAATGGACAAGTACACTTTGAAGAGAAACCACTTTTATATGATAAGGAAACTGGATTATATTCTCAAGTGGTAACAGGAATAAAAGATAATGAAGTAAATAAAGTAAATATAGCCATTTTTGATTATGCAAAAAATATTGGTGGTGTAGAAACATCAATATTATTAAATAAGTAAAAGCAAAAATACCAATCGATATTTGAGATTGGTATTTTTAATTTTAAATAGAAATATAATACACATATTAAATAAATATGTATAATTTCAATTATATGTTTACAAAAAATGTATAAAAAGTATATAATATAAATAAAAAAGTCAAAATATACAGAAAATTGAGTTGGCAAATTAAAAATAATGCTATTTTGAAACATAGGAAAACAAGTTGAAAATGAAATTACTCAAATATTAAATGAGAATAATGTTAGTAAAGAAAACAGGAATTATTTAAAACGTTATTCATAAAAATCTCAAAGAAACGCAAATTAATAAGATTTTCTAAATCAATTTTCAATTGCCAACTGGTTCCGAATGTAAATATAGTAGGTGAGTATCCAAATCAAAGACCGCCAAGGTTAAAACCTCAGCTACAAAGGGGTAAGAGGTTTAAATAAGAAATAATTAAAGATATTGTGAATGAAATGAATAATATCATCAATAACTGTCCAATGTCCATTGTCAACTGTCAATTGATAAAGTAGGTGAGTTTTCAACCTTGCTATTACACGGTGGTATTTTAAGTATTGTAGCTATATAAAAGACCACTAAGACTAAAGTCTCAGCTACGAAGGTGTTATAGATTTTAGCTACAAAGAAAAAATAAAACGTGCAAATCCGCTTATATGCGAGGGTTCAACCTTGTCTAACGACATTTGAATATATTACTTTCTAATTTTAAAGTGGTTCAAAATGTAAATTTAAAAATAAACTCGAATATTAGTAGTATTTTTTGATAAAGAAACAATTATATTTAAATAGAAAATGACAGTTAAATTAAGATTTCAGATCATTAAAAACAAAGGTATAAATTAAAGTATTAGATTGAAATCCTATGGAAAGGTGGTAAATATGAAAAAGTATAATAAGGATGTTTTGATAAGAACAGTAGCTGCTATTGCTCTAGCAGGTGCAATTTGTTTCGGTATTTTTTATAAAATAAGTTTAAAAGATGCAGGACAAGAAAAGTATGAAATTAAAAATGTGGCAGATAAAAATTATGTGGTAAAAGTTAAAGATGGATACAATGAAGAAGTATTAAATATAAGTTTAGTTGATAACTTTATAAAGAATGTTGAAAATAAAAAGTCTGATGAGGTTTTTATTATAGAATATGAAAAGAATAAAAATAAAGAAGTTGTTACGTCTCTTCAAGAAATAAATTATGATGAGAAAAAAATAGAAGTAACAAATTATGATGTATCAAATGAAAAAGAGTTTAAGGAAAAAGAAAAAAAAGATTATTTTAGACTTTGGAAAGTTGGCGATAATTTTGGTGCAAAAATTGTTGTAACAAAAAGTGAAGTGGAACCTGTTATAAATGGAGACATATTATTTGAATATGTAGAAAGTAATACAAAAGAATATAAATAAAAAGTTATGTGGGATAATTTTAAATATTATACAAAAATTAATGATTAATATTGAAGGATAAAGATTGAAGTTTCAATTTTTAAAAATGAATTTTTTATGGATAAGTATTATAGTAATCTTGTTTTAAGCACAAATAAAACATTGTAGCGGGTATTTTAATCCATGGGTATATTTACTATCAGTGTTAATTACTAATTCTATATGTATGAGATTTTTATTATAAAATATTAAAATTAAATAAGGGGGACTAATTTAAATGAATGGAAAATTAAAGAAAAACTTTGCTAAGATTATGACTTTAGCATTGGTGACATCAATGACAATAGGTACAATGCCAAATGTAGCAAAGGCAGAAGAAGTAAGTAAGCTTTTAAATATGCCACTTACAGTTGAAAGTAAGGAACAAATATTAGAAGAATTTAAGAATAATATTCCTAAAAATGAAACTTTAATAAATAATGAAAATCAAGAAGAAATGGTAAGACTTATAGTTGAAGTTGATGGTAAATCAGCACAAGAAATGGTGCCAAAGGGTACAAGAGCAAGTGAAAAAGAAAATGCAATAGTAGAAGTAAATCAAGAACCAGTAAGACAAGCTGTAGAGAGTATGGAAAGTGTAGATATAAGACATAGCTATACTAATGTTTTCAATGGTTTTAGTGTAGATGCACAAAGAAAAGATATAGAGAATATAAAAGCTATAAATGGTGTAAAAAGTGTTAAGGAAGCAACAAAATATGTTGAAAATATGAGTAACGCAACAAAACTTACTCAAGTAGAAGATGTTTGGAAAAAATATAGTTTAAAGGGAGAAGGTATGGTTGTAGCTATTCTTGATACAGGAATAGATTACAAGCATAAAGATTTTAAAAATCCTAAAGATACAAGTAAATTAAAATTAAATAGAGATGCTATTAATAAAATAAAGGAAAGTGGAGTATTAAAAGCAGATTCAAATGCGGACACATATTTTACGGAAAAAATTCCATTTGGATATAATTACTCAGATAAGAATACACAAATAGTAGATTTAAGAGATTCAAAATCACCACATGGAGCTCATGTAGCAGGAATTGTAGGAGCTGATGGTGATGAAAATCTTATAGAAAGTAATGGGGCAGTTAGAGGGGTAGCGCCTGAAACTCAATTACTTGCAATGAAAGTATTTTCAAATGGACCTTTAGGAAAGTATACATATAGTGATGATCAGTTGGCTGCAATTGATGACGCTGTAGCACTAGGTGCAGATGTTATAAATATGAGTTTAGGTGGACCAGCAGGATTTAGAAATGACGCAGAGCCAGTTCAAGATGCAATAACAAGAGCAACAGATGCTGGAGTTATGGTTGTAGTTTCAGCAGGAAACAGCTCAATAGCTACTAATCCTTATGGAATAGGTGTTTTAAATGATCAAATTACTGTTGGAGATCCTGCACTTGCTAAAGATGCATTAATGGTATCAAGTTATGAAAATACTCATGTAGCTAATAAAATAATTGAATTTAAAGATGAAAAAAATAAAAAAATAGCTAGTGGAATTTTTGCAGAACATCAAGTAGATTTTAGAAGTATTTATAATAAAAATAATGAGATAATTAATTGTGGTCTAGGAAAAAATGAAGAATTAGGAAAAGTTAAAGGTAAAGTTGCACTGGTTAAAAGAGGAGATATATCATTTATAGATAAAATTGTAAATGCTCAAAACAATGGTGCAACAGGTGTAATTATATATAACAGTGATAAAGATGAAACAATTATTAATATGGTAACAGACCCATCAATAAAAATACCTGCTATATTTGTTCCAAATTCTGTTGGTGAAGCAATTAAAAAATCAAAAAATAAAGTATTATTTAATGGAGATCTTGGAAATGAAGTAGGAAAAAATCAAAATTCAGGAGATTATTCTGATTTTACATCTTGGGGACCATCACCAAGTTTAGAGTTTAAACCACAAATTGCGGCACCAGGTGGTCAAATATATTCAACTTTAAATGAGGGAGAACATGGTGTTATGAGTGGAACATCTATGTCAGCTCCGCATACATCAGGTGTTATGACACTTTTATTAGAATCAATGAAGGATTCGATGAATGAGTTATCAGGCAGAGAAAAAATGGATTATGCAAAAAATAATATAATGAATACTGCACAAGTAGAACTAGATAAAAAGCATGGCAATACACCATTCTCTCCAAGAAGACAAGGTGCAGGTCTTACACAAGTTGAAGATGCTATAAGAAATAGAGTTACTATAACTAATAATGGAAAAGCATCAGTTGAATTAAAAGAGATAAAAGAAAATAAAGTTACGTTTACTTTAGATTTAAAAAATTACGGGGACAAGCAAGCTGAATATAAAATAGAAAGCTTAGGAAATGTATTAACTCAAGATGAGACTATAGGTGAAATGGTACATGATAGAGAACTAGGTAAAAGTGAAGCTAACTTGGAGTTTAGTGCTAAAAATATTATTGTTCCAGCAAAAGGAAATGCTAGTGTTAATGTTACATTAAATATAGGAAGTAGCTTTGCATCAGAGCAGTACTTAGAAGGATATATAAAATTTGAATCTAAAGATAAAAACATCCCTTCTTTATCAATTCCATACATGGGATTCTATGGTGAGTGGGATAAAGAAAAAATAACAACAAACAATGCATGGGATAAAGAAAAACATATTTTAGTTGATGCAGTAAATAAAAATGGGGATAAGGCTATAATAGAGAATTTAGCTTTATCAAGTTTTGAAGGTATACCTGTGATGCTTGGATTAGAAAATACAAATGAGATTGGAAAAAATATATATAATAAGGATAAAATAGCAATAAGTCCTAATGAAGATAAGTTAAATGACGTTATTTATCCAGGATTGTATTTAATGAGAAATGCAAAACAAATTTCTGCGCAAGTTTTAGATAGTGAAGGAAAAGTTATAAGAAATGTAGGAACAATTACACAAAGAAGAAAACAATTAATAAACTCTGAAGTAGGAAAACTTCCACAATTTATGGCTGAACTTTCATGGGATGGTAGATTATTTGATAAGTCTAAAGGAAACTTTGTAAATGCAAAAGATGGAAATTACACATATAGAATAAAAATGAAAGTTGACTATAATGGAGCAAAAGAACAAATCGTAGATATGCCAGTGAAGATAGATACTAATGGACCAGATGTTCAAATAGTAAAATGTGAAAATGCTGGAGTTGGTGCAGCAAAAATATACTTTACAGCAACAGATGATGCATCAGGAGTTGATATGAAGCCAGGTGTATGTATAATTAAAAATGGTGTAATGGAACCATTTAGCCAAGATGTACAATATGATGAAAAAACAGGATTATATTGTAAACTAGTAACAGGATTAAAAGATAATGCATTAAACCAAATAAGAATAGGTGTCCTTGATTATGCAAGAAATTTAAATGGTTCAGAAACTGTTATACCAGTAGGAAATATAAATCCAGTAGTTATGAAATTAGATGATGAAAATTTAGAAAATGGACAAACAAATGTAAAAGAAAATAAATATATTATAAGTGGTACTATAAATAGAGCTATAAAAGATTTATTTATAGGTGGCGAAAAAATAGATGTAAATATTAAAGAAGATGGAACTGCAACATTTGAAAAGCAGCTAGAATTAAAAGAAGGCTTAACAGTTGTAAATATAAAAGCTGTTGATTATGATGGAAAAGTTTTAAGAGATTATGGATATAAAATCTACTGCGATACAGTAAAACCAACTATTAATATAACTGAACCAGAAGTTACAGATGGTAAAGTAAAACTTTCAGGAAATAAAGTAGTGTTAAAAGGAAATGTTTCTGATAATTTAGGTTCATATAATTTTTATGTTAATGGAGAGTTAAACTACAAATCAGAATTTGATGGAATAGTATCAGAAGAAAAAGGTAGACATAATTTTGAAATTGAAGTTAATGAATTAAAAGATGGAGATTTCATATTATTAAAAGTTGTAGATAACAATGAAAATGCAACAGAAATAAAATTACAAGTAGTTAAATAAAAACAAAATTTAAGGGCAAGTAAAATATATTTTAGTTCCTATGTAGGGTGGAAATCATTCTACTAAAACTCCAAGACCGCAAAGACTGAAGTCTCAGCTACGAAGGAGTGGAAGTTGATGTGCCATATATTTATTCAAATATTTTTCTGTAGGGTGGAATTTATTCTACCGATTTAAATATGCAAATAAGGATATTATGAATGAAATGAATAATAGCATCAATAACTGTAAAATGTCCATTGTCAACTGTCAATTGGTTAAGTAGGGGAGGTTTCAACCTTGCTGTTACACGTTGGTATTTTTAATGTTGTAGCTATATCAAAGACCGCCAAGACTAAAGTCTCAGCTACAAAGGAGTAAGAGGTTTAAATAAGAAATAATTAAATATATTGTGAATGAAATGAACAATATGATCTATAACTGTCAAATGTCCATTATCAACTGTCAATTGGTGAAGTAGGGTGGAATTCATTCTACCTGAACTTAGAAGAGCATCCAAATCAAAGATAGCCAAAGTTGAAACTTAAGCTACAAAGGGGGAAAAGTTTGTGCCAATCTCTGTAGGCGAGGTTTCAACCTTGCTGTTACATGTTGGTATTTTAAGTGTTGAAGGAATATTGAAGACCGCCAAGCCAAGACTAAAGTCTCAGCTACAAAGGAGTAAGAGGTTTAAATAAGAAATAATTAAATATATTGTGAATGAAATGAATAATATCATCCATAACTGTCAAATGTCCATTATCAACTGTCAATTGATAAAGTAGGCGAGATTTCAACCTTGCAAGTAATATAAATTATATAGAAGAGGCGTGTGAAAACACGCTTTTTTCTTTAGCTTGCGGTGGGAAACTATTATATTGTTATGACTATGTAATTTAAATTTCTTTGTTATATGTTTGTGATTATAGTAAAATAGAAGTGAAACGAACTTTTAAGCTTAATAAATTGTAGAGAGAAACTTATTAAGTTTAAAAGATTATAAATAAAATTTAATTTTAACAATGAGTTAAATTGACAATTGCTTATTGTCAATTGATTTTAATATATATTTGAGGTGACAGAAAATGATAGTTTTAAGTTGTAATAATATACATAAAAGTTTTGGTATAGATGTTATTTTAAAAGATATTACTTTTAGCATTAATGAAGGTGAAAAGATTGGTTTAATTGGCGCAAATGGTGCTGGTAAGTCTACTCTTTTTAAAATATTAACATCACAAATGGAGTATGATAGTGGTGAATTATTTATAGATAAAAATAAAAGAGTTGGTTACTTGTCGCAAAATCTTGCTTTAGAGTCAGACAATACAATATTTGGTGAACTTCTTTTAGTTTTTGAAGAACTTCTAAATATGGAAAAAAAGCTAAAAACTCTAGAACAAAAAATGAGTGAACCTTATGATGAAACTAAGGCTGATTATCACAATAAATTAATAAAAGACTATACAACATTAACTGAGGTTTATGAAAATAGAGGCGGATACACTTATAAAGGGGAGATAGGAAGGGTTTTAAAAGGGCTTGGATTTAATGAGAATGACTTTGATAAGCAGATAAATATATTAAGTGGTGGTCAAAAAACAAGAGTAGCACTTTGTAAATTATTATTAATAAAGCCAGAAATCCTTTTACTTGACGAGCCTACAAACCACTTAGATTTAGACGCAATAGAATGGCTTGAAGAATATTTAAAAAATTATAAAGGCAGTATGATAATAATTTCCCATGATAGATTTTTCTTAGATGCTGTAACAAATAAGACTATTGAAATAGCAGGGGGAAGAGCAGCATCTTATAATGGAAACTATACTACATTTATTGATTTAAAGAAGAAAAATTATGACGTGGCTCTTAAGGCTTATAATCTTCAACAAGCAGAAATTAAAAGACAAGAAGATATTATACAAAAATATAAATCATTCAATAGAGAAAAAAGTATAAAAGCAGCAGAAAGTAGACAAAAGGCATTAGATAAAATTGAAAGAATAGAAGCACCACATAAAGAACAGAAGGCTTCAAGAATATCTTTTGAGACCAAGATAAAGAGTGGTAATGATGTACTACACATTGAAGAATTAAGTAAGAGCTTTGGTGAAAAAGTTCTATTTACAAATGTAAATATGGATATAAAAAGAGAAAATAAGATAGCACTTATAGGTGAAAATGGAAGAGGAAAAACAACTTTATTTAAAATTATAATGGATGAAATTGAAAAAGATTCAGGAGTTAAAGTTTTAGGTAAAAATGTTAATATAGGATATTATGATCAGGAACAATCTAATTTAGATTTACAAAAAACTATAATAGATGAAGTTTGGGATGAGTTTCCAGACATGACAACAACAGAAGTAAGATGTGCATTAGCTGCATTTTTATTTACTGGTGATGATGTATTTAAAAAGATAGAAAAATTAAGTGGTGGAGAAAAGTGTAGAATAAATCTTTTAAAACTTATGTTATCAAAAAATAATTTCTTATTATTAGATGAGCCTACAAACCATTTAGATATAGTATCTAGAGAAGCATTAGAGGATGCACTATTAACTTATGATGGAACGGTACTTGTTATATCCCATGATAGATATTTCTTAAATAAGGTTGCAGGTAAAATTTTTGAACTTAACATAGATGGAATTAAAGAATACTTAGGAAATTATTCTTATTATATTGAAAAGAAAAGTAATCCAGCTAGATTCCAAGATGAAGAGGAAACTAGCGGAATAACTAAGACACAAATAAAACAAGATAAAAAGAAAAAGAGAGAAGAAGAAAAAAAGGAAAAAGAAAAACAAAAGTATATAAAATCATTAGAAGAAAAAATTGCATCAACAGAAGAAGAAATAGAGGAATTTCAAAAAATGCTTTGTTTAGAAGAAATATATTCAAATCCAGAGAAGAGTCAGGAAGTTAATAAAAGTATATCATCAAAAGAAGCAGAACTTGAAAAACTTTATGAAGAATGGGAAGAAGTTGCACAGTAATTAATTAAAAAAAAGCGTGTAGGAATACATGCTTTTTTCATTTCAAAGAAAGTTTAAGGATAAAAAAGTAATAGAAAATGAAGAAATAATTAAATAGAATTTCAAAATTAAAAGGCAAGTTTAATTCATTATTTTAAATAAATAACAATCATTATAGATAATTTAAGTAGCAAATTTAATTTAATGAAATTTAGAATTATTAAGATAATTCTAAATTTTGATAAGATGAGGCATTTATATAAAAATTTTGAAAAATATTATAAACAAAGTTAATTGAATATGGTAAAATATAAACAAAGTTTGATAAAACAATGTGAAAAAAAATGAATTTTTAAATTATAAGATAATTATTGTTACATAATCATATATATTATTGAAAAAGTATAACATTAAAATATAATAGATGATTAAAATTTAAATTATTAAGTAAATAAGTGGCTTTTAGAACCATATTTAATAATAATTTATTCTCTATTAGAAAAGTTATTATTAAAAAAAGCAATACAAAAAATATTTTTTTATTGTATTATTGAATAATAGGACATATAGATGATTTAATTTTTAAATATATACATAGATAAAAAGTGGATTTTGTAACAAAGATAATGATGAATTAGTTAAATGATAAACAAATTAAATAATGCAAATATAGAAACATATAATGTTTAACTAGATTTGAACATGTATTTTACAAAGGGATTGGAATATTTTGGAGGTGATTTCTTGGATAAAAAGAAAAATATATCAATGGCAGTTATAAAAAGGATTCCTAAATATTATAGATATTTAAAGGAACTTGCTAATAATGATGTGGATAGAATTTCCTCAAATGAATTAAGTGAGAAAATAGGATTTACAGCATCTCAAATAAGACAAGATTTAAATTGTTTTGGTGATTTTGGTCAACAAGGATATGGTTACAATGTAAAAGAACTTCTATCACAAATATCAGGAATATTAGGACTAGATAAAGATTATAACATAGTAATTATAGGAGCAGGTAATATAGGTCAAGCAATAGCAAATTATACTTATTTTCAAAAGATGTCTTTTGATGTAAAAGCTATATTTGATATAAATCCTAAATTAATTGGTCTAAAAATAAGAGAGGTTCCTATACTAGATATAGATGAACTAGAAGGATTTATTGGAGAAAATCAAATTGATATAGGAATAATTTGTGTGCCAAAAGAAAGAGCACAAGATGTATGTGAAGTTATTACTGAATCAGGAATAAAAGCTATATGGAATTTTGCTCCAATAGATTTAAAAGTTCCAAACGATGTAATAGTGGAAAATGTTCACTTAAGTGAAAGTTTGATGACTTTAAGTTATCTTTTAAATGAACGTAGAAAAGAAGAAAATTAAAAGTTTAAAATTGAAAATATTCAAAGTGAATTTATCAAGTTGAAGATATAAATCAATTAAAATTTTAGCTGCTAGTTGTATTATAACTAGCAGCTAAAATTTTTTTTATGTAGAAGAATTGAGAAAAATCCATAGTCGAGGTTTCAATCATGCAATTATACAGTGTTATTTTTAAGAGTATAGACATATCAAAAGCCGCCAAGACTGAAGTCTCAGCTACAAAGGGGAAAAAGTTTGTGCAAACATCTGTAGATGAGTGCCAACAAATCCGTAGTGGAGGTTTTAACCTTGCAATTACATGGTGTTATTTTAAGATTGTATTCATATCAAAGACCGCCAAGACTAAAGTCCCAGCTACAAAGGAGAAAGAGATTTTAATAACTGTCAAATGTCCACTGTCAACTGTCAATTGGTAAAGTAGGGTGGAATTCATTCCACCTGGACTTAGGTAAGTATCAAAATCGAAAACCGCTAAGACTGAAGTCTCGGCTACGAAGGGAAAAATAAAATTTGTGCCAATTATTGTAGGCGAGAATTTATTCTTGCTGTTACACGGTATTAATTTAGGTTTTATATCCATATCAAGAACTGCCAAGACTGAAGTCTCAGCTACATAGGGGTAAGGAATTAATGTAATATATATATTATGTAGGGTGGAATTTATTCTACCCATTTAGATGTGCCAATTAATTTAATTATAAGTGACATTAGAAATTTAATTTGAAAAATCAATTAATATATTGTGAATAAAAGAGTAATAAAACTACACAATGAAAATATATTTATAATGTTATGGGAAAAGCATTTAAAGGATATATAAAAAATTATATTGTAACCTATAATAAAAATTTGAAAAAAGTAAATATATTAATATTAGGAACTTTGTGGGTAAAATTTTTGAAAAAAATTTAATGAAATAGTGATAATTACAAACAAATTATTTGTTAATTAAAATAATTCAGAAAAAATAATTAACTCTGTTGCAAAAATATACCATTCGGTCTATAATAAGACATGAGGTTGAGAAACTTCGATATTATTTTTTTAAGAAAATTGTTATATTATTCACAAAATCTAATAGGAATATTCATGGGGGATAGCATTTATGGAATTTAAAAACATTATCCTAGAACAGGATCAAAACATTGCTGTCATAAAGCTTAATAGGCCAAAAGCATTGAATGCTTTAAATTCAGAGACTTTAAAAGAAATAAATGATGCTATTGAAATTATTGAGAAAGATGAAAGCATATACACCGTAATAATAACTGGTGAAGGAAAAGCTTTTGTAGCTGGAGCAGATATTTCAGAAATGAAAGATTTAAATTCAATACAAGGCAGGGAATTCGGAATACTTGGAAACAAAGTATTTAGAAGAATTGAAACTTTAAAAAAACCAGTTATAGCAGCAGTTAATGGATTTGCATTAGGTGGTGGTTGTGAACTTTCAATGGCTTGTGACATAAGAATAGCTTCAGTAAAAGCTAAGTTTGGACAACCTGAGTCAGGACTTGGAATAACGCCAGGTTTTGGAGGAACTCAAAGATTAGCTAGACTTGTGGGAGAGGGCGTAGCTAAAGAATTAATATTTACTTGTGACATTATAAAAGCAGATGAAGCTTTAAGAATAGGTCTTGTAAATAAAGTGGTTGAACCAGAAGAACTTATGAATGAAGCAATGAATATGGCTAAAAAGATAGCAAATAATGCACCAAAAGCAGTAGCTTTCTGCAAAGAAGCTATAAATAATGGAATTCAAATGAACATTGAAGATGCATTAAGATACGAATCTGAAATTTTTGGAATGTGCTTTAGCACTTGTGACCAAAAAGAAGGAATGAGTGCGTTCTTAGAGAAAAGAGACAAAGTATTTAAAAATATGTAATCCTTTAACTACATAGGGTTAATAGATTTAGCTAATGTGAGAGGTTCAAAATAAATCTTAAATTTTCAGAATTTAAATTATATTTAAATTTTAAATATAATTCGAAATAGATTTAATTGTTTCTTCTTGTTAGCTTGTTTTGCGGCAAAATGTCTTTAGATTATTATATTTACAAAAACATTTCAAAAAAAATTAATAGGAGGAATGGGGAATTATGAATTTTTCTTTAACTAAGGAACAAGAATTTGTAAAACAAATGGTAAGGGAGTTTGCTGAAACAGAAGTTAAACCTCTTGCTGCCGAAATAGATGTAACAGAAGAATTTCCAATGGAAAATGTAAAGAAAATGGCAAAATATCACATGATGGGAATTCCATTTTCAACTGAATTAGGAGGAGCTGGTGGAAACAATCTTTCTTATGCAATAGCAGTTGAAGAATTATCAAGAGTTTGTGGATCAACTGGTGTTATATTATCAGCTCACACATCATTATGTGCTACTCCAATAGATATGTTCGGAACAGAAGAACAAAAACAAAAATACTTAGTACCACTTGCAAAAGGTGAAAAAATCGGTGCATTTGGTTTAACTGAACCAAACGCTGGTACTGATGCAGCTGGACAACAAACAACTGCAGTTTTAGACGGAGATCATTATGTATTAAATGGTTCTAAAATATTCATAACAAATGGTGGAGTTGCAGATGTATTCATAATATTTGCTATGACAGATAAATCACAAGGAACTAGAGGAATATCAGCATTTATAGTTGAAAAAGGTTTCAAAGGTTTCTCAATAGGTAAAGTTGAAGATAAATTAGGAATTAGAGCATCTTCTACAACTGAACTTGTTTTTGAAGATTGTATAGTTCCAAAAGAAAACTTACTTGGAAAAGAAGGCAAAGGCTTTAAAATAGCAATGCAAACATTAGATGGCGGTAGAATTGGTATAGCTGCACAAGCATTAGGAATTGCTCAAGGTGCTTTAGATGAAGCTGTAGAATATATGAAAGAAAGAAAACAATTTGGAAGATCATTATCTAAATTCCAAGGATTACAATGGATGATAGCAGATATGGAAGTTAAAGTAGAAGCTGCTAGATTATTAGTTTATAAAGCTGCATTTAACAAAGATAATAAATTACCATACACAGTAGAAGCTGCAAGAGCTAAATTATTTGCTGCTGAAACAGCTATGGAAGTTACTACAAAAGCTGTTCAAATCTTTGGTGGATATGGTTACACTAAAGATTATCCAGTAGAAAGAATGATGAGAGATGCTAAAATAACAGAAATTTATGAAGGTACATCTCAAGTTCAAAGAATGGTTATAGCATCAAATCTTTTAAAATAGGGGGTAATTAGAGATGAAGATAGTTGTTTGTATGAAACAAGTTCCAGATACAAATGAAGTTAAAATAGATCCAAAAACAGGAACTCTTATAAGAGACGGTGTTCCTTCAATAATAAATCCAGATGATAAAAATGCAATAGAAGAGGCATTAAGATTAAAAGACAAAAATGGTGCTCATGTAACAGTTATAACAATGGGACCACCACAAGCACAAAAAGCATTAGAAGAAGCTTTAGCAATGGGAGCAGACGAAGGTATATTAGTAACAGACAGAGCATTTGCTGGTGCTGATACTTTAGCTACTTCTCACGCATTAGCTGGAGCATTAAAAACATTAGAATATGACATAATATTTGCTGGTAGACAAGCGATTGATGGAGATACTGCTCAAGTTGGTCCAGAAATTGCAGAACACTTAAATATACCACAAATAACTTATGTTGAAGAAGTTGAAGAAATCGAAGGCGGATTAAAAGTTAGAAGAGCTTGGGAAGATGGATATGAATATATCAAAGTTAAAACACCAGTTCTATTAACTGCAATTGAATCTTTAAATGAACCAAGATATATGAATATAAAAAATATATTCTCATTAAATGAAAAAGAAATAAAAGTGTGGACAGCTAAAGACATAGATGTTGATTTATCCCTTCTAGGATTAAAAGGTTCACCTACAAAGGTTAAAAAATCTTGGGCTAAAGAAGCTAAGGGACAAGGTGAAATAATTAATTTATCACCAAAAGAAGAAGCTCAAATAGCATTAGCTAAATTAAAAGAAAAACACATAATTTAGTAGTATAGGAGGGGAAAACTATGAATATAGCAGATTACAAAGGTGTTTGGGTCTTTGCAGAACAAAGAGATGGAGAATTACAAAACGTTGCATTACAACTTTTAGGAAAAGGTAGAGAAATCGCTGACAAATTAGGCGTTGAACTTACTGCATTATTAATAGGTCATAATGTTGAAGGTATGGCTAAAGAATTAACTGCACATGGTGCTGACAAAGTATTATTAGCAGATAAAGAAGAATTAGCTCACTATACAACTGATGGTTACGCAAAAGTTATAACTGACCTTGCAAATGATTTTAAACCAGAAGTTATAATAATTGGTGCAACATTTATAGGTAGAGATTTAGGACCAAGAGTTGCAGCTAGATTATCAACAGGATTAACTGCTGACTGTACAGGCCTTGATATAGATGAAGAAAGCAAAAACTTATTAATGACTAGACCAGCATTTGGTGGAAACTTAATGGCAACTATCATGTGTGGAGATAACAGACCACAAATGTCTACAGTTAGACCAGGAGTTTTTGAAAAACTTGAAAGAGATGACTCTAAAGAAGTTAAAATAGAAAGAGCTAAATTTGATTTAACTAAAGATGACATAAGAACTGAAGTTATAGAAGTTATCAAAGAAGTTAAAGAAATCGTAGACATTATAGAAGCTGACATATTAGTATCAGGTGGTAGAGGAGTAGGTTCTAAAGAAAACTTCGCTATATTAAAAGAACTTGCTGATGAAATCGGTGGAACATTATCAGGATCAAGAGCAGCTGTTGATAGTGGCTGGATAGACAAAGCATTACAAGTTGGACAAACAGGTAAAACTGTAAGACCACAACTATACATTGCTTGTGGTATTTCAGGAGCTATCCAACACTTAGCTGGAATGCAAGATAGTAACTATATAATTGCTATAAATAAAGATGCAGATGCTCCAATAATGCAAGTTGCTGATATCGGATTAGTTGGAGATTACAAAAAAATTGTTCCAGAATTAGTAGAACAATTAAAAGCTATGAGAAAATAGGGTTTTAAAATTATAATTGAGATAGAAATTGGGTTTCCAATTTCTATCTTATAAAATAAAAGTTAAATAGAAAATAGGGATATGTAAAAAATAGGGTTTAAAAAGTTATAAGTATATAAAGAGCGGTAAGATATTTATGTTGAAACATTGGGGAATGTTTTATTAAATATAAATTATTACGTGTTAGACAATCATGGGGAAATAACTTAAATTTTTTTAATTTAGTTAGTTAAATTTAAAACAAACTTTTGTCTTTTTATGACGAAGGTATGTTTAAATATATATAAAATTGGGGGTAGTTTCAATGAAAAATGTATGTATTATAGGTGCAGGTACAATGGGTGCTGGAATAGCACAAGTTTTTGCAACTAAGGGCTATGAAGTTACTATGTTAGTAAGAAATATGGAGAAATACAACAATGTTAATCTTCCAGGAATAACAAAAAGATTAGAAAAATCAGTTGCTAAAGGAAAAATGACTGAAGAAGTTAAAAATGAGATTTTAGGCAGAATATCTGGAACTGATAAAATGGAAGATGTAAAAGATGTAGATTTAATAATCGAAGCTATAGCAGAAAATATGGAAACTAAAAGAGCTTACTTTGATAAATTAGATAAAATTTGTAAACCAGAAACAATCTTTGCTTCAAACACTTCATCACTTTCTATAACAGAAATAGCTAGTTATACAACTAGACCAGAAAAAGTTATAGGAATGCACTTCTTTAACCCTGCAACAGCAATGAAACTTGTAGAGGTAATAAGAGGTATGGCTACTTCTGATGATACATTCACAACAATAAGAAATTTAGCAGCAGAAGTAGGTAAAGAACCTGTAGAAGTTAAAGAAGCTCCAGGATTTGTTGTAAATAGAGTATTAATACCTATGATAAATGAAGCTATAGGAATTTTAGACCAAGGAATAGCTACTGTTGAAGGTATAGATAAAGCTATGATGCTTGGTGCAAACCATCCAATGGGACCTTTAGCATTAGGTGATTTAATAGGTCTTGATGTATGTCTTGCTATAATGGACGTATTATATAAAGAATCAGGAGACTCTAAATACAGAGCAAACAGCTTATTAAGAAAATATGTTAGAGCTGGATACCTTGGAAGAAAAACAAAAAGAGGATTCTACGACTATACTAAATAATAGTTTGAAGAAGATTTCTTAAAATATAATAGGGTTAGTTAAAAAACAAAGCCATTGAAATAGAATGCAAATTCTAAATCAATGGCTTTATTTGTTTTTACATAGGTAAATGTTATTAAATTATTAAAATGTGCAAACCAACCTGTAGGCGAGGTTTTAACCTTGCAATTGAAAGTTATTAGTTTGAGTAATGCAGCCATATCCAAAACCGCCAAGACTGAAGTCTCAGCTACGAAGGGGTAATGAGTTAATGTAGCAATCTTTGTAGGGGAGAATTCAGTCTACACAATTAAAATACAAATAAAGAGACTATGAATGAAATGAATAGTGTCATCAATAACTGTCAAATGTCCATTGTCAACTGTCAATTGGTAAAGTAGGGTGGAATTCATTCCACCTGGACTTAGAAGAGTATCCAAATCAAAGACCGCCAAAGTTAAAACCTCAGCTACGAATGAGTAAGAAAGTTAATGTACCAATCTTTGTAGGATAGAATTTATTCTACACAATTAAAAATATAAATCAAGATATTGTGAATGAAATGAATAATATCATCAGTAACTGTCCAATGTTCATTGTCGACTGTCAATTGGTAAAGTAGGCGAGGTTTTAACCTTGCAATTACACGATATTATTTTAAATTTTTTAGGCACTGACTTTACGTGTTAAATTAAGTATCTTATTAAAAAGGGAGACTAAACTAATATGAGGCAATTATCTATGATATGTCCGTCCTTTTTGTTGATTAGTATCTTTGAAGACAAAATCAATAAAATTTAGCAAGGATACATTACCGCCAAGACTAAAGTCTCGTCTACAAAGGGAGAAGAAAATTTGTGCCAATCATTCTAGGCGAGAATTTATTCTTGCTGTTATACGTTAGTATTTTAAATTTTATATCTATATTAAAGACCACCCAGGTTAAAACCTCAGCTATGAATCAGGAATAAATTTAATTAATACAATGTATACGAATAAATTTATTTGTTAATAAAGTGTAAAAGTACAAAATGAATGTAATTTTGTAACAATGCAAGGAGTATTAATAAAAGTGGAAAAAATAAAATATACAATAGGGGGTTATGCAATGACAAATAAAAATTATGAGGGAAATGTATATAATATTCAATGCAAGCATAGTGGAAAGGTTTTAGATATATATAAAGGATTAAAGGATGACAGCACTAAAGTTATTCAATATGACTTCAATAATGGTGATAATCAAAAGTTTTTACTTTTTTCATTAGATGATAATAGCTATATGATTGGTGCAAAGCATAGTGGAAAGGTTTTTGATATTTATGGGGGAAGTAAAGATGATGGTGCAAATTTAATTCAATTTACTCCACATGGAAGTGGTAATCAAAGATTTTTAATGAAAAGTAGTGAAAATGATGTGATTATAGAAGCAAAACATAGTGGAAAAGTTTTAGATGTTTGTAAAGGTAAAAAGGATAATGAAGTACAAATAATACAATATAGAGAACATGGAGGAGACAATCAAAGGTTCATTTTGAAAAAGGTAGAAGATGCAAATATGCCTAAACCTAGCAAGTTAGAAGAATTAGTAGATGTAGTAATTCCAAGACTAAAAGATTTTGATACAATACTTCCAGAAAAAACAGATGAAGTCAGAGTCAGTGAAACTCTAATCCCATATTTTTGTGTAAATGATGACACGTTTGACTTAGCAACAGCAATAAAGAAAACACCTTATTATAAATTAGCAAAAGTAGAGTATTGGAAAAAGCTTTATCAAATAGAGTTTTCAGGAGTTTTTGATGAAACAAAGAAAGTTACTTATAAATCAGGAATGTCAGAAGAAAAAAACAAACAATTCACTAATACAACAAGTATATCTGTTGGAGCAGATTTAGGATTTTCTTTTTATGGACTTACAGCAAAACTATCAACTCAAATTTCAAATGAATTAAGAATTTCTCAAAGTACAACAACAACAAGTGTGCAAGAGACAACAATCGAAGAAACACTAACAACAACAGATTCAAGAAAAGGAAAAAGATTTATAGTTGCTAAATGGTGTCTTGTTGATAAGTATGTATTAGAAAGAGCAGATGGAACTATAGTAGATACATGGAGTTTATCAAATACAGATGTAACAAAAGAAGATGCATATCCAGCATCACCAGAAAATGCTTTTAAATCAACTTTTAAAGTTATAGAATAGAAAATAATAATAACTCTAGAAAATCTTTAAAATATATAATTAAAGATTTTCTAGAGTTTATATGTGTTATTTCATAAAACTAATATATAGGGTTCCAAGTTCAAATTCAAAGTAATCTTTTTATCAAATGATAATACTAATCTTACAGTCTATTCTATTAGCATATTTGGAACAAATTAAGAACTAAGAAGTAAGAGTGAAAAGTGAATAGTTATGGTGAATATTATTCACTTTGTTCTTAATATTTATATATGCAATTTCATAAAAACTAAGTTTTTATAAGCTTTAATTAATTTGTTCTATAAATTATTTTAAAAGTTAATTTTAAAAACTGAGCTTTTAGGTTTATACTTCATTGTTAATTTTTATACGCTAGTTTAAATATCTTTTTACCAATAAAAATAAAAATAAATTCATTTTCCATATTGGATTCATATATAAAAGTTTTGTATATTTGCATAATTATTTATAATATATATGAGATTAATTTTAAATTACAATTTTTTTACTTGTATTTATAATTATATAAAAAAAATTATAAAATTTATCAAAGGATTTTATCAAAAAATTAAAAAATTCAAATAATATAAACAATTCTTATTGACTATATCAATAGAAAAATATAAAATATAAGAGAAAAGAAAATATTTAGTGGATGAAAATTGTTGAAGATATTCTAATATTGATAGAATAACCGAAGAAGAAATGAATATTATAGCTATGGTGTATTCAAAAACTTTCAGGTAACATACAATAATTGGACACAACCCTGGAGAGATCATTTTAGAATTAGATGAATAATTATTCTATTATGGCATCGAAGGAGAAACTCGAGATTTTATCTTGGGGAAACTTTCAGATAAAAGGACAGGTGTAAATAGCATTTATTTTTGTGCGTATTTACAAGGTCTATTTTTTTATATTTATAAATTATGGACAAGCTCACTATTAAGAATAAATTTTATTTATTACAATGAAATTAAAAATATATAGATGGCTTGTATTATTATGCAAAAAATAATTTTAAAAATATCAACTTTTTTTCATATATAAAAAATTTGCATATATGAAAAAATAAAACATAGTATGTTATTGGGGCAAAAATAAAGGATACAACATTGAAGAATAAAATTTAAATCTGAAATTATTAATTAATAATTTTAGAAGTTAAAATATTAAAGTATAAATCTATATAGCAATATAAGTTTTAAAAAAATAAATTAACAATGAGTGGTAAAACTTAAGTATCAGTTTTTTTGAATTAATTTTTAGTTGGTTCCAATATAAAAATATGAATAAAATGTGATTTAAGTAGTATTATTTGATAAAGATATTACTTTGAATTTGAGTTTGGAACTTTATGTATTTGGAAAAGTTTCAATATTAAATTTATTGAGCGAAATTTTGATTTAAGTTGAAAAAGATAACGTTTAACTTAGTGTAAATCAACGGTAATACATAAAATAATGTATTTAAAGTTTAAATATTGAAAAATAAAGAAAAAGAATAATTAATATGATATACTATAAATGTAATTGTATAACACATTTAATACACTTTTATTATATGATTAAAGTTAATTAATTTTAAAATAGAATTGAGAATGAAGAACTGAATATAAAAAAATAATTTCAATTTTTCATTGTCAATTTTCAATTAATTTCAAAAGTAAAATTTAAGATTTTATTTTTGAAATTACATACAGGGGTCTAAGGTGAAACTTTAACATAATTCTTTTAAACTTAGATATCCTTAATAGTAAAACATGTATATAAATGCATTAATATTGACTTTTATTTTTAGAGTAAATATTAATTAAATTTTAAACTTGTTTTTCTATAAAATATTAAAAGTGGACAAACAATATTATATTGAATTTGGAGGAATTTGGAATGTATAAGATAACCGAAAAAAGAGATTTAGCTCCTAATATATTCTTAATGAATATAGAAGCTCCAAGAGTTGCTAAATCAGCTAAACCTGGTCAATTTATAATCTTAAGAAATACTGAAGATGGAGAAAGAGTTCCTTTAACAGTTTGTGATACTGATCCAGTAAAAGGAACAGTTACTATAGTAGTTCAAGCTATGGGTTGCTCAACTAAAGAATTAGCAACATTTAATGAAGGGGACTATGTACATGATTTTGTTGGACCACTAGGTGTTGAATCAGAATTATTACATGAAGATATAGAAGAACTTAAAAACAAAAAAATATTATTTATAGCAGGTGGAGTTGGTGCTGCGCCAGTTTATCCACAAGTTAAATGGTTACATGAACATGGTGTAAAAGCTGATGTAATAATGGGATTCAAAAACAAAGAAATGGTAATCCTTGAAGAAGAAATGAAATCTGTATCAGGAAATGTATTCACTTGTACAGATGATGGATCATATGCATTCAAAGGTATGGTTACAGCTCAATTAGAGGAATTATACAACCAAGGTCAAAAATATGATTTATGTATTTGTATAGGACCTATGATAATGATGAAATTTGCTTGTAGATTAACAGAAAAATTAAATCTTCAAACAGTAGTAAGTATGAACCCAATAATGGTTGATGGAACTGGTATGTGTGGAGCTTGCAGAATTACTGTTGATGGCGAAACTAAATTTGCTTGTGTAGATGGACCAGAATTTGATGGACATAAAGTTGATTTTGATCAAGCTATGAGAAGATCTGGAATGTACAAAGCTGAAGAAGCTCAAAAAAGCTGTAGATTAGGAGGTACAAAATAATGGCTATAGATAGAATGAAAAGAACTCCAATATCAGAGCAAGATGCTAAAGTGAGAGCAACAAACTTTGAAGAAGTTTGTTTAGGATATAATGAAGAGGAAGCTGTACAAGAAGCTTCAAGATGTTTAAATTGTAAAAACAAACCTTGTATGAGCAAATGCCCAGTATCAATAGATATACCTGCATTTGTACATGAAGTAGCAGCTAAAAATTTTGAAGAAGCAGCTAAAATATTAAATAAATACACTGCATTACCAGCAGTTTGTGGTAGAGTTTGTCCACAAGAATTACAATGTGAAAGCAAATGTGTTCTTGGAATAAAAGGAGAAGCTGTTGCAATTGGTAAACTTGAAAGATTTGTTGCTGACTGGTCAAGAGAACATGATGTTGACTTATCAGAAACAGCAGAAAAAAATGGTAAAAAAGTAGCTGTTATAGGATGTGGTCCTGCAGGAATAACTTGTGCAGGAGAACTTGCTAAAATGGGTTACGATGTAACTGTATTTGAAGCATTACATGAAGCAGGTGGAGTTTTAGTTTATGGTATTCCAGAATTTAGACTTCCAAAAGAAACAGTTGTTAAACATGAAATAGAAAACCTAAGAAAATTAGGTGTTAAAATAGAAACAAATGTAATAATAGGTAAAACTATAACAGTTGATGAATTAATGAGTGAAGAAAACTTTGAAGCTATATTTATAGGTTCAGGTGCAGGTCTTCCAAAATTCATGGGAATCAATGGAGAAAACTTAAGTGGAGTATTCTCAGCTAATGAATTCTTAACAAGAAATAACTTAATGAAAGCATTCAAAGAAGATTCTCCAACACCAATTAAAGCTGGTAAGAAAGTTTGTGTTGTAGGTGGCGGAAACGTTGCTATGGACGCAGCTAGAACAGCTTTAAGATTAGGTGCAGAAACTCACATAGTATATAGAAGAAGTAAATCAGAACTTCCAGCAAGAGCTGAAGAAGTACATCATGCAGAAGAAGAAGGCATTATATTTGACCTTCTAGTTAATCCAGTTGAAATCTTAAGTGATGAAAATGGTTGGGTTAATGGTATGAAATGCATAAAAATGGAACTTGGAGAAGCAGATGCATCAGGCAGAAGAAGACCAGTAGAAATACCTGGATCAGAATTTGTAATTGATTGTGACACAGTAATAATGTCACTTGGAACATCTCCAAACCCATTAATACCTTCAACAACAGAAGGATTAGAAACAAATAAAAGAAAATGTATCGTAGCTGATGAAGAAACAGGAAAAACTTCAAAAGTTAAAGTATACGCTGGTGGAGATGCTGTAACAGGTGCTGCAACAGTTATCCTTGCTATGGAAGCTGGTAAAAAAGCTGCTAAAGCAATAGATGAAGACTTAAAAAACAATAAATAATTAATAAAAAAGCTTAAAATAAAAAAATATATATAAATAAAAAAACTAACATCAAAAAAACATTTTAACAAACTTCAGAAAAATAGTTTCAATGAAATTCATTGAAACTATTTTTTTATGTAAAAATTAAAATTTGTCCCAATCTCCGTAGGCGAGGTTTTAACCTTGCAATTGCACGATGTTATATTGAAGGTTGTAGCCAAATCAAAAACCGCCAAGACTAAAGTCTCAGCTACAAGGGATTAATAAGTTAATGAAACACCTATTTGGTAGGGTGGAATTCATTCTACCTTATTAAAATACAAATCAAGATATTATGAATGAAATGAATAATATCATCAATAACTGTCAATTGGTAAAGTAGGCGAGGTTTTAACCTTGCTATTACACGTTATTATTTTAAATTTTAAAAATTATTGATTTAAACGTAGGGTGGAATTCATTCTACCTGGACTTAGGATAGTATCAAAATTAAAGACCGCCAAAGTTAAAACTTCAGCTACAAAGGAGTAACAAAATTAATATAACAACATTTGTAGGGTAGAATTCATTCTATCCTATTAAAATACAAATTAAGATATTATGAATGAAATGAATAATATCATCCATAACTGTCAAATGTCCATTGTCAACTTTCAATTGATAAAGTAGGCGAGGTTTTAACATTGCTATTACATGTTATTATTTTAAGTTTAAAAAATTATTGATTTAAACGTAGGGTGGAATTCATTCTACCTGGACATAGAAGAGCATCAAAATTAAAGACCGCCAAAGTTAAAACTTCAGCTACAAAGGAGTAACAAAATTAATATAACAATATTTGTAGGGTAGAATTCATTCTATTCTATTAAAATACAAATTAAGATATTGTGAATGAAATGAATAATATCATCCATAACTGTCAAATGTCCATTGGTAAAGTAGCCGGGATTTTAATCCCGGTTTTTTTGATATAGCAACAAGAGTTAGCAAGCCTCCTGGGACTGACTTCACTTGCTAGGTTAATTATCTAATTCAAAAAGGTAAGTAAATTATGAAATGGAAACTAGCAAATAAAGCGTCTGTCCCTCTTGTTGATTGGTATTTTAAAAAATTAAAAATAATAAAATCTAGCAATACTCTAATCAAAAAATGGATAATTTAAATCATTAATTTGATGACTACTTTCACTAGCCAATGGTGTTTCACTATTATCATTGTCATCATTTAACTCTTCATATTTTTTTATCAAATCTTTGACTAAAGCAATTTGTTCGTCTGTAGAACTATTTAAATACTCATTATATCCACAGTGATAAAAACAACCACTATAACTTGTATGATGCTTTCCATCTTTTAATCTTAAATCCATAGGGCAAACATGCTTTGTAGTATCTCTAGCCTTTAAATCATGTGTATTAACAGGATGGCTGTTAACTTCATCTATAATTCGTCTATTACCCATTTCTTCACAAAGACCAGAAAGTTTAATGCCATTTTGAACATTACTTATAATTTTCTTTAAAGTATAAATATACTCAGAATCAGAAAGCTCTTTATTTTGTAATGCCTTTATCATTTGTTTCACCTCCACATAATTAGATATATAGTGAAACAAGCTCAAACTTTAAGTTATTCATAAATTTTAAAATGCTAAGTTTATGAGCATGCATCACTATTTTGCGTTCCAATTTTTTGATTGAATAATTTAAATGTTAAACTTGGAACCCTATAGGAATGTAAGTTAAAACTTTAAGTTATTCATGTTTTAGTTGAGAAAGAGCAATTTAAAGTGTTATACAAAATTAACGATGAACAATTAACAATGAAGGATAAAACTGAAGTATCAGTTTTTTTAAATCAATTTTTATGATAATTTGTACAGCAAATTAATTGAAAACAATATAAAAACGTAGTTTTTAGGTATTTAAAATAATTGTCAATTTTCAACTGGTTCCAAATATAAATTGTGATATCTCTAGTATGATTTGAGAAAGAGATTATTTTGAATTTCAACTTGGAACCCTGTACAAAAACAGGAATAAACTATAATGTTGCTAGTATCATCTGATAAAGCTATTATTTTTGATTAAACACTTTAATCTGGTTTTTAAAATTGTTAACGAACAACATTGTTGAATTTAAAATAAATCTATAAATATCACTTTATAAATGCATATAAAATCTAAATTATACATACTATGTAATGATTAAAGGTTATATTTATTCTAATTGAAAATATTTTGCTTGTCCAAAATTTTCATGACAAGAAAAAAATAGTTAAAAATCACTTAAAATATATAGAAAGAAAAAATCAATAGTTTAAAAATATAAAAATTAAAATTTTTTATTAAGTAATTGTAAATAATGAAGTAAGCTAAATTTTTTCATAAAAATAATATATAATTTAAAAACACAAAAACTAACAAATTTGATTTCAAAAGTTAATAACATTGTACACACAAAATCTTCAGAATTGTTGATAACTTTTCAATAAAACAAATACTAGTTGTGGATTGTTGCACTAAAATTCAGATAATAAAAAATTATACACAGATAAATTGTTGCTAACTGTAGTATTAACAGATATTAAAATAAAAATAGCAGTAAAATTCTACATCATAAGACAAACTTTTTATTAAAAATAGACATAAAAATTAAAAACAGTTAGTAATACACAGGTAAAATGTTTATAAATTCAAACTATTCACAATCTAATGTGTATAAGTTCCTTAATGTGTGGATAACTATTGAATAAATTGTGATTATTAACAGTTATAAAATTACATAAAATACTAATTAGTGTTAAACACAAAATAAATGTAGAAAAAGCATAACAATGATACAAAGAAAAATGTCAAAAAATATTAATAAATTGAAACTCTACTAAAATAAAAATGAACAAACTATACTGTTTCAACTTATAATAACTTTAATGTGCTAATTGGATAAATTTTTATTCGTAATGTGTAGTTCAATCTTGATGAACGTATAAAATAAAGATTAATAATATATTTTTTAATTTGCAGTTGGGATTATTTTTTCACTGTAGCCGGGAAATCATTCTTGCTAGTACATATTATTTTAAATTTAAAAAATTATTGATTTAAACGTAGGGTGGAATTTATTCTACCTGGACTTAGAAGAGCATTGAAATCAAAGACCGCCAAAGTTAAAACTTCAGCTACAAAGGAATAAGAGGTTTCATTAAAAATAATTCTATAAAACCTCTTTGTTCTAAATTAATATTTTTAAAACTTAAACAAATAAAACCTAGTGAAAATATATTACAATGATGAAATTTTATTTTTAATTCGTAGATGGGACTTCAATCATGATGGTCTTTGATACGAATATAAAACAAATGAACAAAGAGTATGAATTGTACCTATATATATTTGTAGGAAAAAAATTTATCAAATAGCATTGAATTAGATTAATTTACCATATATAATGTTATTTAGAAAGTATAGAAAAAGCTTTCAACGTCTTGAGAATTTTTATAAAAAAGTTATAAAAAAGTGTAAAGTATATAATTGTTAATACGATAAAATAAATATAACTCAGGAAGAGTTCTTCGGTTTACTGAATCTTTCAGGATGAAAGATAAATGGAAGCTCTTTAAAAGGGCTTCCTGTAAATTACATTTTAAATTAACTAAATATGAAAATACTCAGGATGAGCAAATTGTACCTTAAAAAATTCCAGCAGGAAGCTGGAAACGCTAGGGTTTGTTTGCTCATTGTTTATTTTAAAATGCGAATTTATGAGGGGGATTTATAAGTGCTAGTATTAGGACGTAAGCCAGGAGAATATGTGGTAATTGATGACAAAATAAAGGTGGCAGTAATCAAAAGCGAAGATGGTCATTTAAGACTTGCAATTGATGCACCAAAAGAAATAAAAATCAAAAGAGGCGAACTATACGAAGAAGAACAAAGACTACTAAAACAAGTGTAAACAAATATTTGATTTAGTACAAGCCTTAAAAACTAAATACCAAGACGTTCAGGAAGAGCGGTTTTCTTTAAGAATCAGCAGGATGCTGTGGAATAAAGAAAACCGCTCTTTTTTATTTATAAAAATCCCCTCTCAGCCCAGAAAAAAGCTGAGAAGTAAAAACAAAACAACCAACCGAATAAATTAACTCAGCAATGTCCAACATCAAAATGTAAGGCATTGAAAATTAAAAATGGAGAATTGAAAATAACAAACTCAAAAATCAATTCAACACAACTGATTAATTTAGGAGGATGACAAATGAAAGAAAGTTTAATTTATAGCAAAGCATTTGATTTTGCTATAGAAATAGTAAATTTATATAAATATTTATTCTTTGAGAAAAAGGAATATGTACTTTCAAAGCAAGTACTAAGATCAGGCACTAGTATTGGTGCAAACATCAAAGAAGCTTTACAAGCGTCTAGCAAACGAGATTTCTTGATGAAAATGAATATATCGTTAAAAGAGGCTTCTGAAACAGAGTACTGGTTAGAATTGTTAAAGGCAACTAAATATATAGATGCTAAAGATTCCTACGGAATTATAAACCAGTGTAAAGAAATAAATAGAATATTAAATTCTATTGTTAAAACAACTAAAAATCAATTGCAAATTGATAAGTAATGAAGTAAAAAAGTTGCAACAAAGTTGCTAAATAGTAATTAAAAGTTTCTTATGCCTAAGCATAAAAACAGCCTTCACTGTCAATTGTCAATTGTCAATTAAATAGAATTGGCAAAAAGAAAATTTGAATTTAAAAATCAATCTGATTTTTAAAATAAATAAAAACATCTGTACGAAAGGAATTGTACAGCAAATTCAAGGAGGTATTTTAAAAT
>NZ_CCAT010000020.1 GCF_000612845.1 Clostridium ihumii AP5 | reverse complement strand
TGCTGTTTTTATAGGCGGGGTTTTATCAGAAAAAAGTTTTGTGATAAGTTATGTAATAGCAGCACTTATTAGTTTGACAGCGCTAAATGTAGCCTTACTTTTTAAGGAGCCAAAATATAAATGTGATGAGAAAGTGAATATAAAGAAGCATTTTAAAGAAAGTTATTTTATTATAAAAGATGATTCTAAAATTAAATTTATATTATTCTTTTTCCCACTAGTAGATACTTTTACAGCAATGCTATACTTTTATGGACAAAAGTTTTTTGAAGTAAAAGGATTTAGTATAACAGTTATAGCTATTATTTTTGTTATAAAAAGCATATGTAGTACTTTAGGTAATCTTATGTTTGTTAAAATTAAAAGAATACTTAAAGCAAGAACTATATTTATTATGATTTCTTGTATATCAATTTGTTTAATACTAGTGGGATTTTTAGATAATAAATTTAGTGTGATATTATTTGTGATTGTAGGTTTTTTTGATGCAATATTATATGTGATAAGTTCTACTTTGTTGAATAAAGAAATACCTTCGGAGCAAAGAGCAACATTAATATCAGTAGATAGTATGAGTTATTCAGCTTTTATGATTATATTATTTCCTTTAGCAGGATACTTAGGAGAAAAAATAAGTTTAAGTAATATTTTCATAATTCTAGGCATAGTTTTATTTGTGATTAATATCGTAAATATAAATAATATAAATAAGTTTAAAATATAAAAAGGGTAATATCTCTAGTATCATTTGAACTTAGAAAGATCAATTTAAAGTGTTGTACAAAAATGAACAATTAACCATCACTTATAATTGCTAACTGTTAATTAGTTCCAAACATGATAATAGAATAAACTGTAAGATTAGTAGTATCATTTGATAAAGTTATTATTTTGAATTTGCGTTTGGAACACTATATAGGAGGGGAATATGGGAAAGGTAAAAGCAATTTTAATAGATTCTGGAAAGGTACTCAATGGGCCTGTGACTGGGGAATGGTTTGTAACACCTAATTTTTTTGAATATGTAGATAAAAAGAAAGTTGAAAAATTAAATATTGAACAAATTAATAAGGCTTTTCAGTTAGCAGGTGACTATATTTCAAAGCAAGATTTTATAGTTACAGAGGAAGAAGAGTATAGACATTTTTTGAAATATTACAATATATTTTTTGACACTGTTAAAGAATTAAATGTATCAAAAGAAAATATAGAAAATGTAACAAAAGATTTAGTTTACAATTATGACAAGTATAGATTTTATGATGATGTTATAGAAGTTATTCCTACATTGCATAAGAACTATAAGTTAGCTGTGGTTTCAGATGCATGGCCATCTCTTTTAAATGTATTTAAAAAGGCTGATATGACAAAATATTTTTCAGCTATTGTTATTTCATCATTTCAAGGTGTTACAAAACCTAATGATTTAATGTACACTACTGCACTTAAAGAACTTAGTGTAGAGCCTAATGAAGCTATATTTATTGATGATAGTCTAAAAAACTGTAAGGGTGCAGAAAAGTTAGGAATTAGAAGCATATTAATATGTAGAGATAAAGAGGATTACTTAGATAATAAGAATAAATTAAAAGATATAGACGTAATAAATAATTTTAAGGAACTATTAGAAATTATATAAATTTAAAGGCTATGCATTTATAAGTGCATAGCCTTTAAATTATGATTAGAAGTTTAAAAAAAGTTAATGAAATATATTTGTATATTTACAAAAAATAAACATATTAGATTTTTACAAGCATTATAATATAGAGTGATAAAACTATTATGAAAACAAATTAGAATTAAAGATGTTTTTTTATTAAAGAATTTATAAAATAATAAGGAAATTATTTTAAGTTCTAAGTTATAGAATGAGGAGGGGGAAATATGGAGATACAGTTTAGTGAATTTTTAAAAAAATCCAAACCATATTTAAAAGAATTAATCAATGAATTAGATAAAGATTTTAAATATGTTTCAGTGTTAGCTACAGACTCAAAGGGGAAGGAATATTTAGTATCTAATAGTGAGATACATATAGATAAAGCAATGGTGGCAGAAAGAGGTTTTGTAGTAAGAGTATATAATGGAATTAATTATTCGGAATATTCATTTAATTATATTGATGATAAGAATGTAGGAAAAATTGTATTAGACATAAAGAATAAATTTAAAAATTTTAGTGATAAAATTGAAAATGATTTAGAATTAATAGAGTACGATGTAATAAAAGAAGAAGCTATAAATAAAAAAGAGCAGAAACCAGTAGAGATTTCACCACAAAGCTTAGGTGATGAAAAGATAATAAAAAGATTAACTGAAATTAACAATAAAGGCATGAGCCTTTCAGATAAGATATTACAATTTAAGTCAATATATCAATATGCTCAAATAAACAAAATATTTTTATCTAAGAAAAAAGATTTAGAAGAAAGTTACATGTGGAGCAATGGAATGTTAATATGTATGACATCAGAAAAAGAAAATACAAAAGTTATATATGATTCATTTTCAGGATTAAAAGGAGCAGAGTTGTTAGATGAAATTGAAAATGGTGTAGAAATTTTAGTTGAAAATGGATTAGCATTATTAAAATCAGAACCAATAAAACCAGGAGAATATGATGTTATCTGTTCACCTGCTATTTCAGGGTTAATTGCACATGAAGCTTTTGGACATGGTGTGGAAATGGACATGTTCTTAAAAGATAGAGCTAAATCTAAGTATTATATGAATAAAGAAATAGCTTCAGAACTTGTAACAATGCATGATGGAGCATTAGGAGTAAATGAGACTGCTTCATATGTATTTGACGATGAGGGTAATTTGGCAAATGATACAATAATAATTGATAAAGGAATATTTAAGAGAGGTCTTTGTGATACTTTAAGTGCATCTAAATTAAATGTTATACCTGCTAATGGAAGAAGAGAAAGCTATGAAAGAAAGGCATATTCAAGAATGACCAATACTTACTTTGAAGCTGGTAAGGATAAACTTCAGGATATGATAAAATCTATAGATTATGGATTTTTAATAGAAGGCAGTGGAAGTGGTATGGAAGACCCTAAAAACTGGGGCATTCAATGTATTGCTATTATGGCAAAAGAGATCAAGCATGGAGAATTAACAGGAAAAATATATTCACCAGTTATAATGACTGGTTATGTACCAGACTTATTGAAGTCAATATCTATGGTGTCTGAAAATGTTTCATTAGAAGGTGCAGGCTTTTGTGGTAAGGGTTCAAAAGAATGGGTTAAGGTATCTTGTGGAGGACCTTATATAAAAACGAAAGTGAGGTTAGGCTAATGGTTGAGAAAATTTTGAGTGCTTTAAAAAAATTAGAAGCAGAGATTTATAAGATAAATATTACTAAGATAAAAAGTGAAGAATTGTTTTTTATAAGAAAAAAATTAGATATGAATAGAAAAAAAGATGTAACAAAATACGAGGTTACACTTTATAAGGATTTTAAGGAAAATGAAATTAAGTTTAGAGGCGAATCTACAGTTGATATTTATCCAACTATGAATGATGAAGAAATTTTAGAAGAGTTAAAGGGTGGTCTATATGCAGCAGGTTTTGTTAAGAATGAATATTATCCATTACCTAAGAGTCAAGGGGCAAGCACTATAGATAAATCCTATTTGAATAAAGATTTAAATTTAGAAGAAACAGCATTAAAAGTTCAAAATGCTTTATATAAATATGACCACTATGATAATGGTGGCATAAATTCTACAGAAATATTTGTGCAAAAAATAGAAAATAGAATAATAAATTCAGAAGGAATAGATGTGTCTTTTTCAAAACTTGGTTTAGAAATAGAGTATGTTGTAGATTGGACAGAAAATGGTGAGGAAGTAGAAATATATAATAAAGATAATTATGATGAATTAAATGAAAATACTATAGCAGAAAGTGTAAGAGAAGCAATAGAAGTTGTTAAGTCTAGAGCAAAAGCAAAAAGTTCAGTAAAAACAGGAAAATATGATGTTATACTAAACAAAGAGGCAGTGCAAACTTTTTTTGAATATTATCAGTATAAAGCTAATGCTAGGTCTATATATACAAAAGGATCAAAATTTAAAATTGGAGACAGTATTCAAGGAGTAAATATAATTGAAGATAAGATAAACGTAAGTCTTGAAGGAACTAACCCTTATGATAATGATGGAGTAATGTTAAATAGAACTAATATTATAGAGGATGGAATATTAAAGAGTTATTATGGTAATTTTAGATATTCTAGTTACTTGAAGACTAAGGCAACTGGAAATTTAAACAAATTAGTAGTTAATAGTGGAAATACAACAATTGCAGAAATGAAAAAAGAGCCGCATCTAGATTTATTAGCATTTTCAGCTTTTGATATGGATCCATCACTTGGAAACTTCTGTGGTGAAATAAGACTTGGATTTTACTATGATGGTGAAAATACAATTCCAATAACAGGAGGATCTATATCTGGAAATGTTAAAGATGTTCAAGGAAATATGATATTATCAAAGGAAATATTTGAAACAAGTAAATTTGTAGGACCTAAGTCAATAAAACTTAAAGGTGTTACTGTAGCAGGTAATTAAGCTAGGGCTGTATCAAAAATATTTTTGTTAAAATATAGGGTTCCAAGTTAAAAAATGAAATTACTCAAATATTAAATGAGAATAATGTTAGTAAAGGAAACAGGAATTATTTAAAACGTTATTCATAAAAATTTCAAAGAAACTCTAATAAATTTGACATTTTATTTCCAAGACTAAACGGCTATTAGTGAACTAAATTAAGACCTATGTAATTAAATTCTAGTCTATTTTTCATAACTCTTCATCAGCAATTCACATTAATAAAATGCCATTATTGATGAGAATTACTTCCTTGATTTATAAAAAATATACATTGAATTTTCAATTACATATTTCTAAATTTAGTTCACACGACATCCTGTCTAGGCAGTCGCTGAACCCGTCCTTGGGTTCAGGTCTTGAAAATAAAACACAAATTAATAAGAGTTTCTAAATCAATTTTAAAAGAAATACTTATTTAAATAATTCCTGTTCCTTGATGAAAGAAAAAAGTTTTCAGATTGATAAATGTATTATTTGAAATTGGAACCCTATAGTATATTGAAATCCAAACTAGAAAAAGGCTATTGGTATTTAAAGTTTACCGATAGCCTTATATTTTTCATTAATTTAATAATATAGTTTATAATTTTAAATTAAACTTATTAATTAATCTATTAACTAAGTTATTTTGATACAACCCTTTATTATATAGTCTAACTTTACATTCATATTAAAGACCGCCAAGATTAAAATCTCAGCTACGAAGGTGAAGCAATTAAATTAAATAATATAATTTATCATTTTCAATTTTCAATTCTCAACTTTCAATTGACAAAGTAGGCGAGAATTCATTCTTGCATAACGTCATTTAAACATATTAATTCTAATTTTATATCTATATGAAAATCTGCCAAGACTAAAGTCCCAGCTACGAGGGAAACAGAAATAAAATTGAAAGTCCCAACCTTTGTAGGCGAGGTTTTAACCTTGCAGAACGTTATTTGTATTACTTTTAAATTTGTAATCTGTTAGGTACTGACTTTGCTTGCTTAGATAAGTATATTAGTAAAAAGGATAATAAATTATGAAAAGGTGATTGTTCTATGAGATGTCCGTCCATCTTGTTGATTAGTATATTTTAAAGATGAAACCAATAAAATTTAGCAAGGATACATTACCGCCAAGACTAAAGTCTCAGCTACGAAGGTGAAGCAATTAAATTTAATAATATAATTTATCATTTTCAATTTTCAATTCTCAACTTTCAATTGACAAAGTAGGCGAGAATTCATTCTTGCAAAACGTCATTTAAATATATTATTTCTAAATTTACATACATATCAAAGACCGCCAAGACTGAAGTCTCAGCTACGAGGGAAACAGAAATAAAATTGAAAGTCCCAACCTTGCAAAACATAATTTTCAATTTTCCACTTTCAATTAATAAAGTAGGCTAGGTTTCAATCTTGCAAAGATAATATAGAATTTAGTTTTATATATTTAAATAAAGAATAAAAAATTTTAGAATATATAAAACTAAGCAAATAATATGTATAGAAAAATTAAATAATTTGAAATTTCATAAAAATATTGAAATTTATAAAGAAAATTTGTAGAATAGTAATTAAAATGTTGTGAAAAAACTAAATTTTAAAAAAATAAAATAAAGGAGGAATATTATGTTAATATATTTTTTTATATTTATTTCCAAGATAGTAGAGGTTTCATTAACAACTGTAAGAACAGTGCTTTTAACAAAAGGAGAAAAAGTATATGCAGCTATTATAGGATTTTTTGAAGTTATAATATGGTTATTAGTAGTAGGAAATGTACTAGATGGAATACAAGATGATCCTATAAAAATTATAGTATATGCTTTAGGATATGCTTGTGGAAACTATTTAGGTTCTATAGTTGAGGATAAATTGGCAATTGGAATAATAACTATGAATGTAATAGTAAAAAAAGAAGATGGGGAAGAAATGCTTAAAGTATTAAGGAGAGCAGAAGTAGGTGTAACATCTATAGAAGGTGAAGGGCTTGATAGTAAAAAACTTATACTTATACTGCATTTAAAAAGAAAAAGGAAAAAAGAAATCATAAAACTTATAGAAAGTGTAGATATGAAATCAGTAATATCTATAACAGATACTAAAACTGTTTATGGCGGTTTT
>NZ_CCAT010000019.1 GCF_000612845.1 Clostridium ihumii AP5 | reverse complement strand
TATTTATAAATATTGACAAAAGAGTTTTATTTAAACAGAAAACTTATCATATATAGAAAAAAGCTATTAACAAAACTTGTTAATAGCTTTGGTGACTCATAGGGGAATCGAACCCCTGTTACCACCGTGAGAGGGTGGTGTCTTAACCGCTTGACCAATGAGCCCTAAGAACATTTATAATTATACTCCTGAATAATTTTTATTTCAATATGTTACATTTATTTCTTTTATTGGTTTTTCGAAATGTTCAATCAATTTCTATTTGAATTTCCTATACATGTTCCTAAAACTTTTTTATTTTAATTATTTAATTAAAATAAAAAGTCAAAACCTATCATGATAGATTTTGACTTTTTATAGTATATTTACTTACAGCAAAATGTTGAACATTCAGTTTCGTTGCAATTACAAGCTGATTGGCCTTGTATGTCTATACTTTCAGCACCACATCTACAATTTGCATTGTGAACACAATTAGTTGCTTTACATGCTACATCAACATTTGGATTAGGCTCTGTTGTACAATTAGTAAATGAATCATTTTTTTCTACAAAACTATGGCAACATGTAGAACTTGACTCAACAGCCTCTTTTCCAGCTACCTTTATATTACTTATACAACAATAATTTTGATTATTATTTGCACAATTTTCTGCTGAACAACCTAATTTTGGCATTTAATCTTACCTCCTCATAATAAATTCATATTTATTATGAGTTAATATCTATTTTTTATACTTGTTATTTATTATCTTTTTATAAGAGGAAATGATATGACATCTTTTATTGAGTAAGCATTTGTTAAAAACATAATCATTCTATCAATGCCTATTCCAAGTCCCCCTGCTGGTGGCATTCCTGTATCTATTGCTACTGCAAACTCTTCGTCCATTGGACTTGCTGTTTCAAGTCCTGCTCTTAATTTAGCCGCTTGTTCACTCAAAAGAACTCTTTGTCTTAAAGGCTCATTCAATTCGGAATAAGCATTTCCAAGTTCTACCCCATAAGCATAAGGTTCAAATCTTTCAATTAATTCACCATTTTTTCTATGAACTTTACAAAGCGGAGAAGACTCTATAGGAAAATCAATTACAAATGTAGGATTCATCAATTTCTTTTCACAATAAGTCTCAAAAAGCTTTAATATTAATTCTCCTTTAGTACAATCCTCTAAATTAAATTCATCATCACATTCAATATTTAATTCTTTTACTTTTATTTGTTCTAATATCTCTTCCTTTTTTATAAATTCTACATCTATTCCTGTTTCTACTTTAACCAAATCACACATTCTTTCTCTTTTCCATGGTGCTTTAAAGTCTATTTCTATGCCATCATACACAATTTTTGTTGAACCATTTATTTTTGTAAAAACATACTCATAAAGCTCCTCCATAAGTTTCATCATATCATTATAGTCTGCATATGCCATATAACATTCAAATAAAGTAAATTCAGGATAATGCGTTCTATCTATACCTTCATTTCTAAATGACCTACCTATGGTATACACTCTTTCTATACCACCTACCATAAGTCTTTTTAAATATAATTCAGGTGAAACATTCATAAACACTTCACAATCCAATGCATTTACAAATGTTTTAAACGGTTTTGCTTCTCCACCACCATACTTAGTATCGAGTATAGGTATTTCAGCTTCTATAAAATCTCTATTATTCATAAACTCTCTTATTGTAGCCATTGCTTTTGCTCTATTTATAAATCTTTCTTTAACTTCTGGATTCATTATCATATCTAATGAACGATGTCTTTGCCTTAGCTCTGCATCTTTTATTCCATGATGTTTTTCAGGTAATGTTCTTATAGATTTTGATAAAATATTTAATTCACCACACCTTATAGTTATTTCTTCAGTTTTTGTTTTAAAAGCTGAACCATCTATACCAACAATATCTCCTACATCAATTAATTTTAATAAATCATATTGTTCTTTTCCTACAACTTTTTTGCTTATAAATACCTGTATATTTCCATATTGATCACATAAATCTAAAAATGTTGCATTTCCCATTCTTCTTATAAGCATGACTCTTCCAGCTAAAGTAAAAAGTTCATCTTCTTTGATATTACTGAAGTTATCTATTATATATTTTGTGTGAGTTGTAGCCTTAAAACTATATGGATATGGATTCACACCCAACTCTTCTAATTTTTCTAGCTTTTTAATCCTCTCCACTACATATTCATTAGCATCAGCCATTATTTCTTTTAAATTTTCCATCTCTATATATTTTTCAAACATAATTTAATACCACCTTTTCATTTTAATTTTTAAATATGCCTTTTAACGCAATAAAAAAAACCTTCACCTCCAAGATATTTAATCTTGAGGACGAAAGCTACATTTCGTGGTACCACCCCAGTTTATCCCTCATGTCACCATGGGGACCTCTTCAAGTACGACATTTAATAATGTTTATACTCTATACCTATATCGGGATATCCCGTCACAGTCTCCCCTATATACTAAACATAAGATCGGTGTGAAGCTCAGAGGCTTTTTTCACTAAACAACTTAATACTCCCTCTCACCTTACGGAGTTCTCTTTAAAAAAGCTTATTCAGCTACTCTTCTCATCATCGCCAAATCATTTATTTTAAAATATTCTAAATCTTTTTTCTTTTGATGTCAACCCTTCACTTTTACCCCCTCCCTCTCTGTTTGTTCGTTATTTTTTTAACAATAGGCTTCAAGCCTTGATTTTACTAAGTTTAACTTGTTTTTGCCCTAATATTTCACTATGAAATTACTCATTTTTTTTGATAATGCTACAATCTCATCATTGTTTTGTATCATTTTTTTTGCTTACTACTTCTTTTTCTTAATTAAAAAATATATTCTTAAATAAAAAAGCTCCCATAATCATGGGAGCAAAATAACTTTAAGTTCTAAATATTACATTTTCTTTATTAAACATATGTCTTGTTACAAATATAGATATTGCTATATATACAATGGACCATCCAAATACAATCATTATATGTTGAATGTTTATAACACCTAATGTTACCTCTTTTAATATAGCCATAACATTTGCTATTGGTATATGAAAATAAATCATATCTATATTTTTAATATCTACCATATACATTAAAAACGTTGGTATAATAGCTAAAATTGTTAGTGGCGTAGTATATGTTTGTGCTTCTTTAAATGACCTAGCATATATACTTATAGCTAACTGAAGCGCTCCAAAAATCATAGATGTTAATACTGTAAATATAAATATTATAATTATACTTTTTGCAGATAACATCATCCCAACGGCACCAGCCCCATCTCCACCACCAAACATCTCTGGATTTATTTTAATAGATATTATAAGACCTATTATTGCAGCCGCCGCTGTTAATATGCCCATTATAGTTACCGCAAATAATTTTCCATAAAGAATAGACATTCTACCAACTTTCGTAGTTAATAAAGGTTCTAGTGTTCCTCTCTCCTTCTCTCCAGCTCCTAAATCTATAGCCGCCGGCATAGGTCCTGTTACACAATATAGTACTATAAAAAGTGGGATAATCATGGACATAATCATCATTCCTGCACCTTTTTCATCTTCTACAATACTATTTTCTTTAACACTTATAGGTGTTAATATACTCAAGTCAATGCCTTTAGCATTTAAATTTTTTGCAACTATCTCTTTTGAAAACTCCATTATATATTGATTAACTTTTGAATATGCCATATTAGATGTTTGACTTGAGTTATCATACATAACTTCTATATCCACACCTTTATTATCTTTTACACTTTCCTCAAATTTATCTGGGATATTTATATATACTAAATATTCTCCCTCCTTAACTTTTTCCTCCGCTTTTTCCTTTTCCATTATTGATATATTTAAATCATCCTTTGTGTTTAAAAACTCTATTATGGAACTATTGGATTTATCATTTACAGCTATCTTATATTCTTCTTTTTTAACAATATTTTGTATTGCGCTATTCATAAAATAAAACATTAACGGAAATATTATTAAGGGTACTAAAAGACTTGTCATCATTGTTTTCTTATCTCTAAATAAATCTGACAATTCTTTTTTTAAAATTAATCCTATTTCTTTAAAGTTCAAGTACATCACCCCCTATTAATTCAACAAAAACGTCTTCTAAGTTATCATCATTATATTTTTCTTTCAATTTTTCAATTGTGCTATTTTCAACAACTTCACCTTTATTTATTATAATTATCCTATCGCATATTTTCTCTACCTCACTCATGCTGTGACTTGAAAATATTATAGCTTTTTTCTCTCTTTTGCACTTTAATATAAAGTTTTGAATTATTCTTGATGATGTAACATCTAATCCTATTGTTGGTTCATCAAATAACATAACAGAAGGATTATGCACAATTGACCTTGCAATTGCAACTTTTTGCTTCATTCCACGTGAAAACTTTCCGACTTTCCTATCTATATATTCTTCCATATCTAAAAGTTTTGACAAATCATTGATGTTCTTATCTGCTTCTTCTTTACTAAGTCCATTTAACATAGCAAAGTACCTTATGTTTTCTCTTGCAGTTAGTCTATCATAAAGACCAACTTCTCCACCAAATAATATTCCAATTTCATCTCTCACATTAGCGCTTTCCTTTAAAATATCATAACCATTTACACTACATGTTCCTTCTGTTGGTTTTAGCATAGTAGCAATCATTCTTAAAGTTGTAGTTTTACCTGCTCCATTTTCTCCTAAAAGTCCAACAATTTCTCCTTCATTTACTTCAAAGCTTATATTTTTTACTGCTTCTACTTTTCCAAAAGTCTTCGTCAAATTCTTAACTTTTATCATATAATCCCCTCCTTTTGAATAAATTTCCATCAATAATTTAATTCTATATTTCATTTTAACAAAGAGTCAATATGATAATTCAATTCTTAATACTTTCTTTATAAAAAAAAACAAAAGCTAGTAAATAAAATTTTATCTACTAACTTTCATATTTCGTATAAAGCTTAAAAGAAGTTTTTTCGTTGTCTTGTAGCTTGCAAAAAGCAAACTGCTGTCACTAAAACTACTGCTACGTTGTTTTTCCTTGCAGCTTGAGTTATAACTAAAAAACTTACTAAAGCTAATATATAATAAACAATTCTAAAAAATTTTTTCGTACTTTTATTAATATTGTTATTTACAGTTTTATTTATATTTCTACTTCTGTTTCTATCTCTATTCATATTTAATTAACTCTTTTTACCCCTCTGTTTTAAATTATAAATAATTAAGTTATAACCATGTACTTATACCCAATTAAAACCATAACTGCACTAAGTATTCCTATAATCATACCAACAAAAACATCTGTAGGATAATGAACATACAAATAAACTCTTGAAAAACCAATCAATACAGCCAAAACTATAGGTATAATCTTAAAATGTGGCATCATTACAAATAATATAGTTGCTACTGCAAAAGATGATGATGTGTGTCCTGATGGAAAAGAATAAGATTTTGGTATTGATATTAAAGGTTTCTCTATAGGATACCTTATTATAGGTCTTACTCTCTCCACTATATTTTTTATTACACCTTCCGTAAAAAATGTACTTACAGCCAATGCAATCAAGCATAATACTCCTAATTTTCTGTCTTTAGATTTTAAAAGCATTAATCCCGAAATAAGAACCCATATAAAACCACCGTCACCCAAATGAGTTATCATTGGCATAGTATAATTGAATATAGGATTGCTTAGTTTTTTATGAACAAAATCTATTATTGCTTTATCAATAGAATGTATAGTATCAATCATTTTTTTCTCCTATGTTTGTACATTTTTTCAAAATTAAAATCCTCTTTTGTTTGTTTATTATATCAAAAGAATTTTTACTTTTCTAGAAATTTTATTTAAATATCTTTATTGTTTTTATTTTTCTTATATAGTTTTCCCCATCCGTTGTATAAGTTATACTCATAGGACTTATTGTAACACCATTAGCTTTTATATACTTTAAGTCTCCTTCCTTTTTGTCACATATCCTAGATATATAAAAACCTACTGTATCATGTATTATATAATACTCATTTTCATATTTTCCTAAATAAATCATTACATGTCCATTCATGTATAATATAGATGACGGTAAAGCACTATCAAGTATTTTTTTCTTATCTTCAAATTCTCTATTTTCTAAACTCAAAGCTTCACCAAAACTTCTATTCTCTTGTTCTCCAGTATTTCTCGGTATATATACTCCCATAGTTTTTAGTACATCTAAAACAAAACTAGAACAATCTCTAGCAAAGAATTCTCCACCCCATCCATATCTCTCACCTAAACATTTAAATGCTTGTTTTATAATATTTTGTGAATTATATGGTAAGAATCCAACACTTACATCTTCACTTCTTGGAATAACAATTTCCTTAAACTCTAAACTTTGATCTAGTTCTGATTTAATTGGAAATAAAGCTACATATCCAGTGGTAGTATCCATGTCATAAATAGTTTCTTTATTCCTTAAAAGTTTCATCTTTACTCCCATATCAATGGATATTAGTGATACTCTCTTTTCCAAAGGATTATATCCTGTTGTAATTCTTTTACCTGTAACTATTATAAAATCTTTTGAATTGCAATAATCTTCAATTTCATCTTTTTTTCCTAATGCAACATATTCCTTTTTTACCCACCCCATGCAATTATACGTCTCTATAAACATCCATTTTCCATCTAAACTTTCATGTAAAACAGTACATGGCTCACAAACATTTATAGCCGATTCCATAAATCTATCTAAAGAGTAGTCATCACAATTTTTAAAAATCCTATCTTCTGTAGGGTATGATTTTATAATTGTTCTTCTTATGCACATACCATATTGACTTATGTTTTTTATATTACTTAAATTTAAATCACCTTCTAAGTTTTCAAAATAATCTTCTTCTATTTGTCGTCCATTTACATATCTTTTTTCTTCATGTTTCTTGCTTATTGATTTTATTATTTTATCTACATAATATTTATCGTAATTTTTTGTATTAAAAATATCTCTTATATATCCATATTCAATATTTTTCTTATTAAATTCTAAAATTTCACTCAAACTTGCAATTTCATTTAGATCAATATTCAAATTCTCTATCCAAAAATTTGAATTTAACATTTCCTCCCTTATCTTAGGAAAAGTATTGTTAAAATAACCTGCCATCCGAACTCCCCCTTATACATCCTATTTTATTATTTTATTTATGTATCTATTTTCTCTCTATATACTATATGTTGCAAACTTTTTTTAATATCAATTATAATAATTTTCCTTTGCGTTTTTATCATTTACGTTATATAATGTATTTGTAAATTATGAATTTACAAATTTCTAACATATTTTTAATTAATATTGACATACAATTTGTTAATGTTATAATAATTTAAAAACGTTGATGAGGACAGTAAACTTTATGTACATTTTCAGAGAGAGAATACATTAGCTGTAAGTATTCTTAAATGGAGTTTAGTTGAAAACCACCTCTGAGTGACTCTAATAAAGTCCGGTTAACGCCGTTAAATGTTATTTGAAAGTGGCCTATTCTTAGGCAATTTGGGTGGAACCACGGGTGTAATTCTCGTCCCTTTTTTATATGATTATATAAAAAAGAGACGAGTTTTTTTATATATTTTTATATTTACATATTGATAAATAAATTAATGCTTAAGCATATTTCATTATAATATATCAAAAAGTGAAAGGAGTTTTTTATATGATAAAAGTTACTTTAAAAGATGGATCAATAAAAGAATTTGAAAATCCAATATCAGTTCTAGATGTTGCAAAAAGCATTTCAGAAGGTTTAGCTAGAGTTTCATTGGCTGGAGTAGTTAATGACACCGTTGTAGACTTACGTTATATTATTGACAAAGATTGCACTTTAAGTATTGCAACTTTCGATACTCAAGAAGGAAAGGATGCCTTTAGACATACAACATCTCATATACTTGCACAAGCAGTAAAAAGATTATTTCCTGAAGCTAAACTTGCTATAGGGCCTTCAATAGAAAGTGGCTACTACTATGATTTTGATGTAGAAAGACCATTTACTTTTGAAGATTTAGAAAAAATTGAAGCTGAGATGAAAAAAATAGTTAAAGAGGACTTAAAAATAGAAAGATTTGAACTTCCAAGAGCTGAAGCCTTAAAATTAATGGAAGAACAAGGTGAACCTTATAAAGTTGAGTTAATTAACGACTTACCAGAAGATGAAATCATTTCTTTCTACAAGCAAGGAGACTTTGTGGATTTATGCGCTGGTCCTCACCTTATGTCAACAAAACCAATTAAAGCATTCAAATTAACAAAAATAGCTGGTGCTTATTGGAGAGGTAATGAAAAGAACAAGATGCTTTCTCGTATTTACGGATCATCTTTCACTAAAAAAGCTGACTTAGATGCTTACTTAGAAGCTCTTGAAGAAGCTAAAAAGAGAGATCACAACAAATTAGGTAGAGAATTAGAGTTATTCACAACTGCTGAACCTGTTGGTCAAGGATTACCTATATTATTACCAAAAGGTGCTAGAATTGTTCAAACTCTTCAAAGATTTGTTGAGGACGAAGAAGAAAGAAGAGGTTACTTATTAACTAAAACACCTCTTATGGCAAAGAGTGATTTATATAAAATCTCTGGACACTGGGATCACTATAAAGATGGAATGTTTGTTCTTGGTGATGAAGAACATGATGAAGAAGTTTTTGCATTACGTCCAATGACTTGTCCATTCCAATTCATGGCTTACAAAGCTAAGAAAAGAAGCTATAGAGATTTACCATTAAGATATGGCGAAACTTCAACATTATTCAGAAATGAATCTTCTGGTGAAATGCATGGTCTTATCCGTGTAAGACAATTCACTATTTCTGAGGGTCACTTAATCGTTAGACCTGACCAATTAGAAGAAGAATTTAAAGGTGTTGTTGATTTAATAAACTTTATGATGGATACATTAGGTATTAGAGAAGATATAAGCTATAGATTCTCTAAATGGGATCCAAACAATAAAGCTAAATATATAGATAAACCTAAAGAGTGGGAAGAAACTCAAGATAAAATGAGAGAAATTCTTAATCACCTTGGAATAGATTATACTGAAGCTGAAGGCGAAGCAGCATTCTATGGTCCAAAATTAGACTTACAGTTTAAGAACGTTCATGGAAAGGAAGATACTATAATCACAGTTCAAATCGACTTCTCTCTAGCTGAAAGATTTGGAATGAATTATATAGATAAAGATGGAAAAGAAAAATATCCATATGTAATCCATAGAACATCACTTGGTTGCTATGAGAGAACTTTAGCTATGCTTATAGAAAAATATGCTGGAGCATTCCCAACTTGGCTTGCACCAGTTCAAGCTAAAATTCTTCCAATCTCTGAAAAATATCACGATTATGCAGAAGAAGTTTCTAAAGCTCTTCAAAATAGAGGTATAAAGGTAGAAACTGACTATAGAGCTGAAAAAATAGGATACAAAATAAGAGAAGCTCGTAACGAAAGAGCTCCTTACATCCTAGTAGTTGGAGAAAAAGAAGCTGAAAACAGAGAAGTTGCTGTAAGAAGCAGAAAAAATGGAGATGAAGGTGCTGTAGCTCTAGATTCATTCATTGAAAGAATAGTAAAAGAAATAGAGACTAAAGAAAAATAGTTTTACACAAAAAATTAACTACTATGTACATAGTAGTTAATTTTTTTATATTTTAAATTTAGAAATATTTTCTTTTAAATTATTTGCACTTTGTTTAACATTTTGTGTTTCATCTTTTACCTGATTTGCTCTATCTTTTATTTGTGAAACTTTATCAGCAATGCTACTTGCCCCTATAGCGCCTTCATTATTAGCTTTAGATATTTCATTAATTGATTCAGATACTGTTTTCATTGATACTGATAATTCTCTAGATATACTATTTAAATCTTCCACAAAGTTATGTATATAACTTGCATCGCTATCATAAGTTTCTCCTACTGTTATTGTTTCTTTATAACTATCTACAACTTTTGTTTCAATGTATTCTAATGTTTGTGTTGATGTATCCTTTAGATTATTTACTGCTTCAAATATAACTAATATTGTATGCTGAATTTCATCTACAGTTTCTTTTGATTGCTCTGCTAATTTTCTTATTTCTTCTGCAACTACTGAAAATCCTTTACCCTCTTCACCAGCTCTTGCTGCTTCAATTGATGCATTTAATGCTAAAAGATTAGTTTGTGCTGAAATTTTTGAAATTGCATCAGCTAAAGTTTTAATTTTTTCTACTTCTTTTATCTTTTCTAATGCTATATCCATTTGATTTTTGATTTTAACTCTAGTTTCATTTGCATCATTTTGTAGACTTATAGATGTTTCCTTTAATGAAATTGCTTTTTTACTTATTTCATTAGCTGAAACCACACCATCTTGTGATTTATTTGCTACATCTTGAACTTTAACTTCAATTTCTTCTGAAACACTGCTTATCTGTTCTGTAGATGCTGCAGTTTCCTCCATTCCAGCAGATAATTCTTCAATAATTGAATATATCTCTTTAATTTCAGAATTTAGAAAAGACATATCTTCATTAACACTATTTACACTTTTTTGAACACTTTCAGATTCCAAAATAACTCCATTTATAAATTCTCTAACCTGAACCGACATCTCATTTAACGTTTTAGCTAATAATCCAATTTCATCTCTAGAGTTAACTTTAACTTCCTGCATTATAATTTGTTCATTTTCATCTTTCTTAAATGCATTTACAAGTTTTACTATTGGATTTGATATTTTATCACTTAAAACTAATGAAATTACACTAACTACACTTAATGCCACAATCATAAATATTACTGTAGCCGTAATGTTTCTTTTTAAGTTGTTATCTAACTCAGCCTTTTTAGTTATAACTTGTTCATCTATATTGTCCACATAATTTCCAGTACTTACAACCCAGTTCCATGGTTCAAATAGTTTTGAATATGCTCTTTTGGGACTCAATTTATTACTTTCTACGTCTTGTGGTTTAGCCCACATAAAATCTGTAAATCCTGAATCCGTATTATTTTTAGCCGCTTGTATAAGTTCTTTTATAATTTCTACACCATTAGGATCTTTTTCATTTATTCTATTCTTACCTTCATCTTTTGCTATCATTGGATGAGCTACAAGTATTCCATCAGTAGTGTCTATCCAAAAATACCCATCACCATCATATCTTAAAGATTTAACCATATTCCTAGCTTCTTCTTTAGCTTGATTTTCATTTAGTTTTCCAGCTTTATAAAAATCATAATATGTATTTAAAACTGTTATAGATGTTTCTACCTCATTTTTTATCATTTCATCATATTGATCAAATAAAACTTTTTCAAAATTTGATATCTCATTTTTATTTAGTCTAACAAGATTTTTAATATTATAACTTCCTGTAAGCATAATTAGCACTAAAGATGTTATTAGAAATGTAAATAAAATCTTGTGCCTTAGTTTTTTCATAGCACTCCTCCTATATATGTTTTTTTAACTCTATGGAATAAGTGTAAAATATATACATATATAAAGCAACAATTCTCATACTACATTTTATGTGAAATACATTGATTTATTAACAAATTATACTTTTTTAAAATATTATTAAATATGAATCAAAATAATTACAAATACTACGTAAACACACTCTTTGAATGATTTATGTAATACTTCAAATATTATACTGAATTTTAATTATATTGTACAAAATTAAAAATAATGTTACAATTACACTTATAGATATACATTTTTATTATCTAAAAGTTTTTACTCAAGGAGGCACTTATGAATAATATTGTAATAGAAAACATAAAAAAATATTTAGAAGAAAACAAAGCTAACATCGTAGCAGATATAAAAGATTTAGTTAAGGTACCTAGCGTTTCAGAAGATTTACCTAAAGTAAAAGAATGTTTAAGATTATTAATTTCTAAAGCTGAAAAAATGGGTTTTAATGCTCATTCTGTATTAGATGATTCAATTGGAATAATTGAAATGGGCGAAGGAACTGAAACAATTGGAGTTTTAACTCACATTGATGTAGTTCCTGTAGATGATCCTGAAAAATGGAACACTGAACCATTTGATGTAGTTGAAAAAGATGGCGTTTTATTTGGACGTGGAGTTTTAGATGATAAGGGTTGTATAGTTTCTTCTCTTTATGCAATGCAAGCATTAAAAGAACTTAACTTACCTATAAATAAAAAAATTCAACTTATTGTTGGTACTCAAGAAGAAGTTGAATGGACTGATATGAATCAATATATAAAAGAATTTAAACTTCCTGACTATGGATTTACTCCAGATGGACAGTTTCCTATATGCAATAAAGAAAAAGGTTATGCTGATATAGCATTTAAATTTACATCTTCTAATAATCAAGATGGTGAATTTGAAGTAATTAATTTTTCAAGCGGTAATGCAACAAACTCTGTACCAGCTGTAGCAGTTGCTAAGTTAAAAGGAGATGTTGAAAAACTTCAAACTATGTTAGATGCATATTTAAAAGAAAATACTGATTCTAAAATCACAATAAATAAAAATGAAGACATACTAATAGTTACAGCTGAAGGTGTTTCTGGACACTCTGCATTCCCTCACCTTAGTGTAAACCCAATTGTTATGCTTGGTAAATTCTTAAACACATTAACATTTAAAGAAAATGCTAAAAGCAACGCAATTAAATTTGTAGCAGAAAATTGTTATGACTATTTTGGAAAAGGCTTAGGTGTTTATAGTGAAAGTGAATATTTCGAAGGCGAATACATGCACAGAAACGTAATTTCACCTACAGTAGTTAAAGATGAAGATTCTGATTGTACAGTTATATTAAATATGAGACCTGTATATGGTACAACTCTTGAAGGCTTAGAAGAAACTTTTGCAAAAGTTTCAGCTGAAAGTAAATCTAAATATGAGATATTAGATTTCTTAGCTCCTATATTTGTTAGTAAGGAAAAGCCGTTCCTTCAAATAATGGCAGATACTTATGATGAATTAAGTGATGGATTAAAAAATGATTTCACTTTAGGACATGGAACTTCATATGCAAAAGCAATGCCTAACACAGTTGCATGGGGTCCAGTTTTCTATGATGAAGATGAATGTTGTCACGTAGCAAATGAATATATATCATTAGAAAAATTATTAAGAGCTACTCATATCTATTCTGTAGCACTAGCTAGAATGGTAGAATCTAAAGATTCTTTAATATAATTTTTTAGAGATTAATATTTTTTAATATTAATCTCTTTTTTTATTTAAAAATTTTTCTATTATATGTATATAAAAAAACTCTTTTGGTTATACTTCTTAATGTATTCTAATCACCCAAACCCTTAATTTTTTTATTCCCCTCAGAATAAGAATAAAAATCCGTAGAAATATTAATATATTTCTACGGATTTTCTAATATATAAATTATTTACAAATCATTATATCTAAAATTACATTATCGCAATTTGTCATACCATTATTAGCTATAGTTGCTAAGTTTCTTATTGAATCATCAGCTTCTTTGCTAACTATTCCATCTTTATCTGAAATTTCTATTCCATGAGCTGCTAATATTGCTGATTTTACTGAAGAACTAACAGCTGTTGATAATTTTAATGCACAACCTGGTTTTGCACCATCACAAATCATACCAGATACATCACCTATCATATTCTTAATTGTATAACATACATTTTCTAATTTTCCGCCCATCATGTATGTCATTGCTGAACTTGCTCCTATTGATGCTGCAACACCACATCCACAAAGTGCTGATAATCTTCCTAAAAAGCTCTTTATATAGTAAGTTGTTAAGTGACTTATTGCAAGTGCTCTTGCTAAAGTTTCATCACTACATTCTAATTTTTTACTAACAGCAACTACTGGTAATATTGCTGTTAATCCTTGGTTTCCACTTCCAGCACTACTCATAACTGGTAATGGACATCCAGACATTCTAGCATCTGATCCTGCAGCTGTAAATGCCATAGTAAATGACATTATATCATCACTTAATATACCTTTATCTATTTGCTCCATAAGAGTTTTTCCTATTTTTAGTCCATACTCTTTTTTTAATCCTTCTTCAGCAACTTTGCTATTCATTTCAGCTCCATCTAATAAGAATTTTATATCTTCAAATGGAACAGTTGTTGCATATTCATATATTTTTGCTACTGAAAGTTCTAATTTTTTCTTATTATTTTTAGAATCTTCAGTTGGAGCATCTAGTGTATCTTCATTAGCATATATAATTTCACCATTAACTTCTACTAATGTTATATTTGTGTGTTTGTATTTTATAACAACTCTAGCTTTTTCATCTCCGCTTATACAAATTGCTTCTATGTACAGCTTTTCTGTTCTATCAGCTTTTTGAACTGAAACTTTTTTGTCAGCAACCATTTTTTTAGCTTTTGCTACGTCCTCTTGATTGCAATCTCTTAAAACTTCTAATTTTAAGTCGGCATTTCCTGCAACTGCACCTAATGCTGCTGCTATATCTATTCCGTTTGCACCAGTTCCAGGAATTCCTACTGACATAGCATTTTTAATAATATTTGTACTTAAAAATAACTCTATCTTTTCAACTCCATTTTTTAAGTAACTCGCGCCCTTAGCAGTAGCCATTGCTATTGCTATGGGCTCAGTACAGCCTAGTGCTGGTACAACTTCTACTTTTAATAATTCTGTAATTTCATTATAATTCATTGTAAATTCCCCCTACATTTTGTAGATTTTTTTGTTTATAAATTTATATTAAATTTCAAAACATTCATAATTTGTACTAATTTATATTATGTAAACAACTTTTATTTTTAACATCGTTTACACAAATAATTAAAGCAAAAAAAATATATAAATACAAGTAATTTTCTTTTTTAAATTAGAACTTCTAAAGAGTTTTAGCGAAGATTATCGAAGTTTTTCTCAAAATTCCTTTCTTTTATGCATTTTTTAAATTATATTATATTTTTATTGTCTTTTTTTCGCAATTTTCAATATTTTTGCTCTTTTTACTATTTGTTAACAGTTTAATCCTTGTTTTTCCAATATAATCTAATTATAAATACATTTTATTTAAGGGGGCAGCCTATGGAATTTTTTATTATATTTTTATGTAGTCTTTTAAATATGATTTTTGGAACAGCTTTAAATTTAGTTAATAAATGGTTTTTACTAAATACATCTTTTTTATCTAATATTATATCTTTAATACTTATGATTGTAATGCTTATATCTTTTAAGAATTTAAAATGTAAAAATGAAAATTTCAAAAAATCTTTTGATTTACTATTTCTAGTTATATTAATAGGTATTTTAAATTTATTTTTCCCAACTTCTCATGGTAATATGCAAACTATGACTCCTTTTAAATTTTTTTCTTTAATTCTTTCACTTATTACATTACTTGCTGATATATATTTTTTTATAAATACTTCTCTTGGTATAAGTGATTTATGTATAAAAAATCTTTTATATTCATTAAAATCAACTGCTGAAAAACAAGCAGAAATTTATAAAAAAACATTAGTTGCCTTTGTATTTTTTTTACTAATATCTCCAGTTATATCTCTTGTATCAACATTATTGCTTTCAATTTTAACAATTCTTTTTGCTGCTTTTGTTTTATACATTCAGATAAATTTTTTAATTTTACTATGGAATAGTCATAAATTGCTTGATAATAATTAATTTTTTATAATAAAGATACAATTAACATATAGTATTTCAATATCAAAATTTAAATAACATATTTGTTGAATGATACTCCTAGTGTTAAAGTTTATTGCTATTTTTATATTGGGAACCAAGTAAGAAGTAAGAGTGAAAAGTGATGGTAGCTATTACTTACTTTGTTCCCAATATGTAAAAATAGAAGAATATAAAAACTAGTTTTTATATTCTTCGTTTATCACTAATTATTTTATTTGGCTTTATATCATGATTTTCTATTGGAACTTCATCTACTATCTGAAAATCATAGCATAATGCAATTTTAAATATATCTTTTTCTAAGTTACCTAAGAATTTATCATAAAACCCACCGCCATATCCTATTC
>NZ_CCAT010000018.1 GCF_000612845.1 Clostridium ihumii AP5 | reverse complement strand
CAAATTATCATAAAAATTGACTTTAAAGACTGATACTTCGGTTTTATCCTTCATTGTTAATTTTGTATAACACTTTAAATTTCTCTTTCTCAACTGAAACATGAATAACTTAAAGTTTCAACTTGGATTCCTATATAAGAAGGTTAAATAAATTAATTAAAAATAAATTATTTAGTATAATATGATATGGTTTGTACATAATAATGAATGTGCTATTAAAATTTAAAATATATTAAATTAAATTTAATTAATATATTTATTAGAAATTAGCATAATAACAATACAATAAAGGATAAAAAATACGGAAAATCTCTATTGAGTTATATAAAACTAACTGTTTAACATATAACATGTAAAAATACCAAGATAAAAAATAAAAAATAATAGTTTAGGTCTAAATATATTATAAATAATAGAAGAATTTTGAGTTATATTTTTATAAAATCAAAATAGATAGGTAAAAAATTTAAAATTTTTTTGTGAAATTGATAAATTAGAGTATAATAATACGGTATAAACCATTGAAAATGCTCACTTTTAATTAATATAAAAAAAATATAAAAAAAATGTTGACATTAATAAAGATTTTCGGTATTATATTACTTGTCGGGTGCGAGAAAAGCACTGGGGAAACAAAAGATGAATGACATATGGCTCCTTGGTCAAGCGGTTAAGACACCACCCTTTCACGGTGGTAACAGGGGTTCGATTCCCCTAGGAGTCACCATTATAGTGGTCGCATAGCTCAGCTGGGAGAGCATCTGCCTTACAAGCAGAGGGTCACAGGTTCGAGCCCTGTTGTGACCACCACATACGGCCTAGTGGCTCAGTTGGTTAGAGTACCGGCCTGTCACGCCGGGGGTCGAGGGTTCGAGTCCCTTCTAGGTCGCCATGATTTTGCTGGCATGGCTCAACGGTAGAGCAGCTGACTTGTAATCAGCAGGTTGTAGGTTCGATTCCTATTGCCAGCTCCATAATCTTTTAAAATTTAATATGGCTCCTTGGTCAAGCGGTTAAGACACCACCCTTTCACGGTGGTAACAGGGGTTCGATTCCCCTAGGAGTCACCATTTGTGGTCGCATAGCTCAGCTGGGAGAGCATCTGCCTTACAAGCAGAGGGTCACAGGTTCGAGCCCTGTTGTGACCACCACATATAAGGCCTAGTGGCTCAGTTGGTTAGAGTACCGGCCTGTCACGCCGGGGGTCGAGGGTTCGAGTCCCTTCTAGGTCGCCATTATTTTAAAAAAGAATAAAGTCCAGATTAACTGACTTGGTCAGTAAAAGCATTTTGGCTCCTTGGTCAAGCGGTTAAGACACCACCCTTTCACGGTGGTAACAGGGGTTCGATTCCCCTAGGAGTCACCATTATATGGTCGCATAGCTCAGCTGGGAGAGCATCTGCCTTACAAGCAGAGGGTCACAGGTTCGAGCCCTGTTGTGACCACCATATATGGCCTAGTGGCTCAGTTGGTTAGAGTACCGGCCTGTCACGCCGGGGGTCGAGGGTTCGAGTCCCTTCTAGGTCGCCAAGCTTTGCTGGCATGGCTCAACGGTAGAGCAGCTGACTTGTAATCAGCAGGTTGTAGGTTCGATTCCTATTGCCAGCTCCATGAAAAACCTTGAATATTAATTCAAGGTTTTTTTGTTGTCTTTTTATAGTTAAGTTATATTTTAAGGTAACAATGTAAAGTATAATTTATAGTTTAGGTTTAAAGAGTACTTTAATATGTACTCTTTTTTTATTTTAAGATTAAACACATTAAAAACATATAAGAAAACAAGAAAATATAAATATTATTGACGGGAAAATAAAGTAACAAATATAATTATTTTGTAATATATAATAGAATAAAAAAATATAAAATTATTAAGAAAGGATGTGAGAACTTATGGAGATAGTTAAATGTACAGAAGTAAGAAAGAAATTTAAAATAGCTGATGATTATTTTGAAATATTAAAAGGTGTAAACTTATCTATTAATGAAGGTGAATTTGTATCTATTATAGGAGAATCAGGGTCTGGAAAGTCAACACTTTTAAATATATTAGGTGGATTAATGCCTGTAGATAATGGAGAAATTTTAATATTAAATGAAAGAGTGGACGAGCTGTCGGAAAATGAATTAGCATTGTTTAGAAAAGAGCATATTGGATTCATATTTCAGTCATATAATTTACTTCCACAATTAACAACTATAGAAAATGTAGAAATGCCACTTATATTTTCTGGAGTGCCTAAAGCAAAAAGAAGAACAATAGCAATGGAAATGATAGAAAGAGTAGGCCTTATTGATAGGATTAATAACAAACCTAGTGAATTATCAGGTGGACAACAACAAAGAGTCTCTATAGCAAGAGCATTAATAAACAATCCGAAGTTAATATTAGCAGATGAACCAACAGGAAATTTAGATAGTAAGACAAGTATTGAAATTTTAGATTTATTAAAAGAATTAAATGATACATACAATATGACATTTATAGTAGTTACTCATTCACAAATAGTTAATGAATATGCTAATAGAGTTATAAAAATGAAAGATGGACTTATATATTAAAATGTGGAGGAAATACATTATGAAGAAAAAGATAATTTTAGCAACAGTTTTATTTTTAGGAATGGTACAATTAACAAATATAAGAGTATATGCAAATGAAGTAGAAAGTAAACCTAATCAAAATCAAAATGAAAGCGGTTCAAATAATAATGGAAATATTCCAAGCATACATGAAAGTAATATACAATCTAAAAATATTATGGTAAGCAGTGTAAATGTAACACCAAATGTAATTGAACCAGGAAAAGAGTTTTCATTGACATATAGAATTGAAAATATAAGTGGAAGAAGAATAGAAGGATTATCATTAAAAATAGTTGCTGTAGAAGGAAAGGGAACATTAGCGGGATTTATTCCTGTTGGAACTACAAATGAAATATATGCTGGTAGTATAGGTGTTGATGATGTAAAAGATGTAACTGTGAAGCTAGCAAGTGATCCAAGTCTAAAGGCTGGAACTTATAATTTTTTAACAAGTGTTATGTTTAACGTTAGTGGTCAGGAGCAAGAAGAAATAACTAAATTATCAGGTATTATGTTAACAAATAAGTCTAACTTAGATATTGAGGGGGTTGAGTGTAATACACAAGATGATGGAAGTTTATTAGTTGGGAATTTAAATAATAGCGGTGAAGAAAACTTAAGAAAAGTTGAAGTAAATGTATCTATTAATGGTGAGAAATATAAAAAATATATAGGAAAAATAGAGGGAGAAAGTGAGCAGATATTTGAGATACCTGTTAGTGCTGTCGAAGAAAGTACGAAAGCACTAATTGAGGTAAAGTATGAAGATGATAATGGAATAAAGCATACAACTAATCAGGAAGTAGACGTAGAAAAGAGTATAGAAATTAATAATGATGAAATTAATGCAGGAGAAGAAGAAGTCAAATCTAGTGGATTTTGGGGTTCAATAAAAAGATTTTTTGGAATAGGTGCTTAGATTATGAAGTTTAGAGATTTAGTAGACATTGTATGGAAAAATATGTGGAAAAGAAAAGCTAGAACTATATTTACTATGATGGGAGTAATAATAGGCTGTTTAGCAGTGTTTATAATAAGCTCAATAACTAATGGATTTAAAAATTATCTTATGAATGAAATGGGTGGATTAATGAATACATCCATTATTACAATAACTCCTGCATATGAAATGGAAGGGGAAGATTCTTCAAAACTTAAAACAAAGTTAAATGATAAATGTATAGATGAAATAAAAGAATTATCATTTATAAAACAAGTTATACCAAAGAGAAGTTCTTCGGGAATGATTAAATATAAAAAAAATGAGACAAGTAGCCAATTCATAGGCTCTAGCTTTATTGAGAGTGAAAGCGAAAAAGAGATACTATTTGGACGATATCCTAAGGAAAATTCTAATGAAGTTATACTAGGCTATGATGTTGCAGCTATGTTGCTTGGATATAATTATGAAAACATTCAAGATGTAAATGAAAATGAATTAGAAGTTTTACTTAATGAAAAAATAAAGATTTATGCTAGTGAAAATTTTGAAGATGAAGATGGAAAAATAGTAAAATATAAAAAATTTAATTTACATATTGTTGGAATATACAAATCCAATGGAAATTTAAATTATTCTATAAAAATGCCATTAAATATTATAAATAAATTTATAAAATCTGAAAGTGTATATTCAAAAGAAGATTTTACAGAGAGAATTAATAATTATGATGAGATAGAAATTGTTATAGATGAAACAAAAAATATAAATGAATATGAAGAAATATTAAAATCTATGGGATATAACACAATGTCTTTTAAAGATTTTGAAGAAAGTATACAAGGAACAATAAAAGGGGTCAAATTAGTTTTAGGTTCTTTAGCGGGAATATCCCTTATGGTTGCAGCTTTAGGTATAAGTAACACTATGGATATGGCTATACATGAAAGAAGAAAAGAAATAGGAATAATAAAAGTAATAGGTGGTACAATCAACGATGTAAAAAAAATATTTGTAGCTGAAGCATGTTTAATATCTTTTTTAGGAGGAGCAATTTCAATTGTTTTAGGACTAATTGTGGATATAATAATTAACATATTATCAAAGTCTATAACACAAGCTATTATGCAACAGGAAATAGATAGAATAGCAATTCCAAGCATATCTTTAATTATAGGTATATTAACATTTAGCTTGATAATAGGGGCTATTGCTGGATTTCTACCAGCAAATAAAGCAGCAAAAACAGATGTTATAACAGCAATAAAATAATATGTATTAATATTTTGAATAGATAGATATCATTCTATTAATAAATCAAAATTAACAATTATTCCAATATATGATATTATAAAAACAGACAAAGTTGGTTATAGTCGTTTATCCTTTAAGAGAATTTTCCTTTTGTATAAAAAACTCAACTAGAATTATCTAGTTGAGTTTTTTATTGTATTTCTTTTTAATTTTAATCTTAAGTCATCACCAAAAAATTTATATAAGGTAAAATTGCCAAATAATCTTGATGTTAATCTTTCAGAGTATATATCAGTTAATTCATCTAAAGAATAATTAGTAGATATAATCATTTTTTTATATCTAAGCATTTTAGCATTTAAAAGATTAAATAATTCCTTTTTTGAGAAATTAGACAATTGTTCTGTTCCTAAATCATCTATTATCAATAAGTCACAATCTACTAATGAAGTATATAGACTATCATTGTTATTAAATTTAGCGTCTTTAAGTGCAGCTATTAAATCATCTGCTGTTTTATAAATAACTGAGTAACCCATTTCAATAAGTTCCTTAGCAATACAATGAGTTAGAAAGGTTTTACCAGTTCCAGGATTTCCGTAAAAAAGTAAATTATCATTATGCTTATTAAATGTATCAATATAAATAATAGAGTTTTTATATATTTTAGCCATATTATTTTTAGGGCTTATTGGACTATTAAAAGCATCATCAGAAAAATAATTTATATTAAAATTATTAAAATTATTACTTCTTAAAGAAATGCTTAAATCAGAATTTTTATAAGCCACATTTACAAGGTATTTCTTGTAACAAGAACATTTAGATGTATAAATATAACCAGTATCTTTACATTTAGGACAATCATAATGAAAGTCTAGATAATCCATTGGATAACCATTAGCAACTAACAACTCTGATTTTTTCATTTTATATGTCATAATTTCATTTTTTATCTTATTAATATTAGATTCTCTATCATTACCAGGCTTTATAGCAGCTAATGACAAACCTAATGATAATTTTTGAATTTTATTTTCAATATCTAATATTTCTGGAACATTAGATTCAATTTCTTTTTTTCTATTTTGTAAATCTAGCTCATTAGACTTTCTAATTTGCTCATATAATTTCATAACTTCTGAATGAAAATTTTTAATCATTATCATACCATCCTAATAAATCTTTTTCTAATTCTTCAAAGTTATAAGAGCGTTGTTCAAAATTATTAAAGCTATCTTTATTTTTGTTAGAAGAATTCATAATTGGTTTATGATTTAATTTCTTTCTATCTTTTTTCTCAACATCTTCAAGTGAAGTTATATTAGATTTAAACCAACTATTTAAGATTCCATCTATATATTTAAAATCTGCCCTATTTAATCTTTCAAAACATATATCACAAGCTTTATATATTACATCTGCATTAAATTTATAGGTAGAAAACCATTTATAAATCATATCTTCCTGAGGCTTCATTACATCAGGAGAATTTATTCCTAAATACTTAAGGATTTTTCTAATATTTATCCATTTATCTTCATGACGTTTTATAAACATTTGAGCATCTTCAATAGTTTTTATATTATCATCATGCCAAGCAATAGCGATTTTTTCGAAATATCTGTAATCATTTTTACCTTTAGATACACAGTATTGGATAAGCAATAAAATTAATTCAGGTGAAAAATTAAAGTCTTTTTGCCAGCTTAGGTAAACTTCAATTTCTTTAGGAGATATAGTTCTACCGATTAGCTTTTCTATATCTTGTAGCATATCTTTAATAGAAGAATTATCAAGTTCTTTTAATATATTGAAATTTTTAGGTGGAGAATCTACAGAATCATCTAAGTCTATAAATTCTATTGTGTAATTGCCCATATTGTCTATGGCACACATTTTAACAACACCCATATCACTCCAATAGTTCCAGGCATTTAAAATGTCGCTTTCAAGTAGTGATAAGGTATTAGCGATAACAGCAGAATTGGCACCTAATTCGCCACTTATGCAATATTTCAATCCTAAAAGATACACTTTTACATATTCACCACGAGCATTAGCCATATATTTATCAATAAAAACATTATTTACTGGAGTATATCCCAAACTCTTATTTTTAAACATGAAAGTACTCATGCACATCCCTCACTTCTAAAACAAAATATTATCATAGAAATACACGATAAAATAATAATATTTTCTTTTATATAAATTGCGTTTTCTATAATGTCAGTCTTAAAATCATAGTTTATGCAGAAACTATGAAAATTATAACAATAAAATAATAATATCAAATTGCATTATCAATTTGATATTAGGTATAAAGTGTTATAATGCATATAAAAAAAGTATTAAAATCAAATATAAATTTATTAAAATCTTATAAAAGAGTAAGCTACATAATTGTAAGACACTTTTACAAAACTAGTTTTTTGATAGTTCATTATATAAAAATTTAATACTTAAATTAGATAGTATTTTTAAATCTGTCTATCATAGTTTTAATTTTAGTATAACATATATTATGTTAAAAGATTAGTATATTTTAATTTAGGTTAATGATTAAATAAATAAAAAATGGTTAATAATAGTCTAAGGTGCATTAATAAAGTAAAAAAATTTTTTATGTAAATTTAGGAGGAGATTTTTACGAAAGTTTATAAGTGTAAAAAATTTAAAATTGCTTTAGCTACCCTAATTATACTAGTATCAACCATTACAATATATAAATTAGAAGTGAATGAAGATTATTTTGTATATAATAGCAAGAATGAGATAATCACACACTATGAAGATGGTGATACAATTAAAAATGTATATAATGAAATATGTAAAAATATAAAGGATAAAAGTTTAAATTCAAAAGAGGAATTAACAATTAAAAAAGGTAGCATAAAAAATTATAAAAGCAAAACTAAAGAAGATGTAAAAAGAGATTTAGAAGAATACATACATGTAAATGGGTATGTTATGAAATCTGATAACATTCAAATAGGATATATTAGTGATCCTTCTATTGGAAATTCGGCAATAGAAGAAATAAAAAATGAATGTGTTAGTCAGTATAAGGGAGGAAATTTGCAAAATATAAAAGTAAACAATAATATAACATATGATAAAGCAAGTTTTTCCTTTAATAAATTAAATGATAAGGATTCTATAAAACAAAGCATTGCAAAGTTAAACAAAAGTGAAAATAAGGTTTTAAGTTTTACAGCAACAGAAGAAATAAGCAACTTAATTTTTACTAATATGGATGCAACCAATAATGAAACTAAAGCAAATGAAAATATAGAATCTAATCAAATAACTGAAGAAGAAAGCACACAAGTTGTGAATCGTAATTGTATGGGAACAACACCAATATTTCAAAATAAAGATTTATTTCCACCAACTGTAGGTGTAATTAGTTCCTACTTTGGAGAACGTTGGGGAACTGTTCATAAGGGGTTAGACATAGCAGCCAACCAAGGAACACCTATAAAAGCAGCCTTTGATGGAAAGGTTGAATTCTCAGGTGTTATGAATGGTTATGGAAATGTTATAATCTTATCACATGGTGGAAACAAACAAACTTTATATGCACATTGTAGTACTTTATTAAAAAATACTGGAGATACTGTAACAAAAGGTATGGAAATAGCAAAAGTTGGTAGTACTGGTGACAGTACTGGTCCACATCTTCATTTTGAAGTTAGAATTAATGGAAATGCAGTAGATCCACTAGAATATTGTGGTCAATAATATTAAAATATAATAAGATATAAAAAACAAAGTTAATGATTATACTTAACTTTGTTTTTTTAAACATAAATACTTTGAAATACGAAATATTTGATTTAGAAATAAGGGAGTGATCACATGAGCTTTAATGATTTAAAAAATGAAAAATTAAATAGTGTATTAGTAGATTTATTTAATTATATTTTAAAAATAGAAGAGAAATCTTTAGCAAGTGGTAAAATAAAAGATTTATCCATAACAGAAGTACATACAATAGAAGCAATTGGAATAGACAGTGAGAAAACAATGAGTGAAGTTGCAAAAAGTTTAAAAATAACTGTTGGTACATTGACAACAGCAATAAATAAATTAGTTAAGAAAGGATATGTAGATAGAAATAGACCAGAGGATGATAGAAGAACAGTAAAAATATCATTAACGCAAAAAGGAAAAGTTATACATAGAGCACATTCTATGTTTCATAATGAGCTAATAAGAAGTATGTTGTGTGAATTAGAAGAAGAAGAAGAGATAGTATTGATAAAAGCATTAAGCAAAATTGAAGAATTTTTTAAAGGAAAATATGAGGATTTATAGAATTGCGTGTAAAACACGCTTTTTTTTATTAAAATATAAAATAAAAAATTTATATACTACCCTTGACTTTAATTTAAAACTGGATTATACTTTGATTATCAAAATATTTGATAATTAAAATAAAAGGAGGTGAATTAATGGAAATTAAATGTTCAAAAGAAAAACTGAATAGTGTTTTAGTTGAATTGTTTAATGACATATTGAAAATAGAAGAAAAAGCATTAAAGTGTGGACCTATAGATAATTTGTCCATGACAGAAATACATACTATAGAAGCAATTGGTATGTATCATAAAAAAAAAATGAGTGAAGTTGCTAAAAGTTTAAAAATAACGGTAGGTACTTTAACAACGGCTATAAATAAGTTGGTAAAGAAAGAGTATGTAGAAAGACATAGATGTGATGAAGATAGAAGAACAGTAAAAATATGTCTTACTAAAAAGGGTAAAGTAGTTTATAGAATACATCAGAAATTTCATGATGATTTAATAAAAGATATTATTTCTGAATTGACATATGATGAGGAAGTTGTACTTATAAAAACATTAGAAAAAATAGAAAAGTTTTTTATAGAAAAGTATTAAAATTTAAAGTTTAGAGAGGACTTATATATGGGTGTTAGGATAATTGGAACAGGAAAAGCAGTTCCCAAAAAGGTTCTTACTAATGAGATGATGTCAGAAATTTTAGACACTAGTGATGAATGGATATATAGTAGAACAGGAATTAAACAAAGATATATATCAACAGGAGAAACAAATACAAAGTTATGTGTTGATGCGGCAAAAGATGCATTAAAAGATAGTGGACTAAAAGGTGAGGATATAGACCTTATAGTAGTTGCAACTATTACTTCTGATAAACTTACACCTTCAACAGCTTGCCTTGTTCAAACAGAAATTGGAGCTAAAAATTCAATGGCATTTGATATAGTTGCTGCTTGTAGTGGATTTGTATATGCACTTGATATTGCTGTTAAATTCATAAAAAGCAATGAATATAAAAATGTTTTAATTATTGGTGGTGAAGTGTTATCTAAAATATTAGATTGGAGTGATAGAAAAAATGCAGTTCTATTTGGTGATGGAGCTGGCGCAGCAATAGTCACAAATGATGAAAGTGATTATATAACATCAATAAACTGTGTAAGTGTTGGTGAAAAAGCACATACTTTAACGTGCAATAGCTTAGAAATAAAAAATTTATATAAAAAACATAGTGATGATTTTTCTAATTATTTGAGTATGGATGGAAAGGAAATCTTTAAGTTTGCAATAGATGTGATTGAAAAAAGTATAGAGAAAATATTGAAAGAGGAAAATTTAAGGTTTGAAGATATAGATTATATAATTCCACATCAAGCAAATAGTAGAATGATTGATACTATTGCAAAGAGAAAAAACTATGATAGAAATAAATTTTATATGAATATAGAACGATATGGAAATACATCTAGTGCAAGCATACCAATAGCATTAGATGAAATGAATAAGAAGAATTTATTAAAAGATGGTATGAAGATAATTTTAATAGGTTTTGGTGGTGGACTAACTTATGGAAGTGCACTAGTAAACTGGAAAAAATAAATTAATGATAGGAGATAGATGAAATGATAATAGAAAGAATAAAGAAAATAGTGGCAGAACAAGTAAGTATAAATGAGGATGAAATAAAAGTAGAGGCAAATTTTTCAGAGGAATTAGGATTAGATTCACTAGAATTATTTGAAGTAATAATAGCATTAGAAGATGAATTTAACATTGAAATACCTAATGAAGATTTAGAGAATATAAAAAATGTAAAAGAATTATCTGTATATATAGAGAAAAGAATAGGATAAAAATTGGAGGTAACTATGAGTTTCAATATTTGTGAAATGCTAGACATAAAATTTCCTATAATTCAAGGCGGTATGGCATGGATTGCAGATAGTTCTTTAGCAGCATCAGTTTCAAATGCAGGTGGTCTTGGAATAATTGCAGCAGGTAATGCACCAGCAGAATATGTTAGAGAAGAAATAATTAAAACTAAGAAGTTAACTAATAAACCATTTGGAGTAAATATAATGTTACTTAGTCCATATGCAGATGAAATAGCAAGAGTTGTTTGTGAGGAAAAGGTAAGTGTTGTTACTACTGGAGCTGGAAATCCAGGTAAATATATGGCTATGTGGAATGAAAATAATATAAAAGTTATACCAGTTGTGGCATCAGTAGCATTAGCAAAAAGAATGGAAAGGGCAGGAGCAAGTGCAATAATTGCAGAAGGTGCAGAGGCAGGTGGTCATATAGGAGAACTTACTACTATGACATTAGTTCCACAGGTAGTTGATAGTGTTCATATTCCAGTAATTGCAGCAGGAGGTATTGCTGATGGTAGAGGAATGGCAGCTACATTAATGTTAGGCGCTAGTGGTGTTCAAATGGGAACAAGATTTTTAGTTGCTAGGGAATGCACAGTTCATCAAAATTATAAAAATAAAATAATAAGTTCTAAAGATATAGACACAGCAGTTACATCGAGAAGAACAGGTCACCCTGTTAGAGTTTTAAAAAATAAACTTACAAGAATATATCAAAAAGCTGAAAAGGAAAATTGTTCTATAGAGGAACTTGAAAGTCTTGGTGTAGGGGCATTAAAAAAAGCAGCTAAAGATGGAGATATAGATATGGGATCAGTTATGGCTGGACAGGTGGCTGGATTAATAAAGAAAGAGCAAACCTCCAAGGAGATTATTGATGAGATTATTGATGAGGTAAGTGAAATTTTATTAAAAAAAGAGGTGTTCAAGTGGGAAAGATAGCATTTGTTTTTCCAGGTCAGGGTTCTCAAATTGTTGGAATGGGAAAAGATTTTTATGAGAATATAGAAGAATCTAAAAAAATATTTGATGAAGCTAACAATATACTAAATTTTGATATAAAAAAGTTATGTTTTGAAGGACCTAAAAATGAATTGGATATAACAGAAAATACACAACCGGCATTGTTGACTTGTAGCATTGCAATTTTAAAAGCTGTAGAGAGCTTAAATATAAAACCAGATGTAGTAGCTGGACTTAGTTTAGGTGAGTATTCAGCACTTGTTTGTAGTGGGGCAATAGAATTCAAAGATGCGTTACAACTTGTAAAAAAAAGAGGATGGTTAATGCAGAATGCAGTTCCAATAGGACAAGGCGGAATGGCAGCAATATTAGGTTTAGAAAGTAAAAAAGTTGAAAGTATATGTACTGAATTAAAAGATTTAGGGTGTATTGAAATAGCTAATTTTAACTGTCCAGGACAAATTGTTATAGGTGGACAAATAAATTTAGTAGATACAGCAATAGAAATGGCACTTAATTTAGGGGCTAAAAGAGCAATTAAACTTTCCGTGAGTGCACCATTTCATACATCTATGCTTAAAGGAATTCAAAAGAAATTCTCAGACGAATTAAAAAATGTAAAAATAGAAAAAAACAGAGTTCCAGTTGTTACAAATGTAGATGCTGAATATATGAAAGAAATAAGACCTACATTAGAAAAGCAAATTGTAAGTTCTGTTATGTGGGAACAATGTGTAGAAAAAATGATAAATGATGGTGTTGATACATTTATAGAGATAGGTCCATCAAAAACATTGAGTTCTTTCATAAAAAAAATAAATAAGGATATGAAAGTGTTTAATGTTAGTGATATTCAATCATTAAGTAAATTAGAAAGTGAAATAAAGGAGGATCTATGTTAAAAGGAAAAAATGCAATAATAACAGGGGCATCAAGAGGTATTGGTAGAGAAATTGCTATTGAACTTGCAAAGTGTGGATGCAATATTGTTTTTAATTATAGAAGTAACGATGAATTGGCATATAACTTAGCATCTTTAATAAAGGAATATGGCGTTGAGTGTGAATTCTTAAAAGGAAATGTTGCAAATTCAAATGATGCAGATAATTTAATAAAGCTTTGCAAGGAAAAATTTAAAACTGTAGATATATTAGTAAATAATGCAGGAATAACTAGAGATAACTTAATAATACGAATGAAAGAAGAAGAGTTTAACGAAGTAATAGAAACTAATTTAAAAGGAACATTTAATACAATAAAAAGTGTATCTTCAATTATGATGAAGCAAAGAAGTGGAAGAATTATAAATATAAGTTCAGTAGTAGGCGTTAGTGGCAATGTTGGACAATGCAACTACAGTGCATCTAAGGCTGGAGTATTAGGAATAACAAAATCAATTGCTAAAGAACTTGGTGGAAGAGGAGTGACTGTAAATGCAGTAGCACCTGGATTTATAGAAACTGATATGACAAATATTCTTAACGATAAAGTTAAGGAAAATATAATAAACTCAATTCCATTAAAGAAGTTTGGAAAACCAGAAGACATAGCGAAACTAGTGTCATTCTTATCATCAGATGAGGCTTCATATATAACAGGTCAAACAATACATGTAGATGGTGGAATGATAATGTAATACTTTGATAATCAAAGCTATTTTCTATAAAAGGAGTAAAAGATATGAGTAGAAGAGTTGTTATAACGGGAATGGGTGTTTTATCACCTATAGGAAATAATGTTGATGAAATGTGGAATTCAGTAAAAGAAAATAAATGTGGAATAGATTTTATAACTAAATTTGATAATACAGACTTTAAGGTTTCAGTAGCAGGGGAGCTTAAAGAATTTAATATAGAGAAATACATGTCAAAAAAAGAAGCACATAGAATGGATAAATATGCTCAATATGCAATGATTGCAGCAGAGGAAGCAATTAATGATAGTAACTTAAATTTGGAGAATATAAACAAAGATAGAATGGGGGTTATTGTAAGTTCAGGCATAGGTGGAATTGAAACATTAGTGTCAGAACACAATAAAATGTTAGAAAAAGGACCTAGCAGGGTATCTCCATTTATGATACCAATGATAATATCAAATATGGCATCAGGACAAATTGCAATAAAGTATGGTGCAAAGGGAATTTGTACAACAGTAGTTACAGCATGTGCAAGTGGAACTAATTCAATAGGGGAAGCTTTTGAAGCTATAAAGTCAGATAGAGCAGAAATAATGATTGCAGGTGGAGCTGAGGCCCCTATAACAGATATAGCTGTTGCTGGTTTTTCATCACTTACAGCACTAAGTAAAAGTGATGATCCTAAGAGAGCATCAATACCATTTGATAAAGAAAGAAATGGTTTTGTTATGGGTGAAGGTGCTGGTGTTGTAATTCTTGAAGAACTTGAAAATGCATTAAAAAGAAATGCAAAAATATATGGAGAAGTAGTTGGTTATGGAGCTACTTGTGATGCATATCACATAACAAAACCATCAGATGATTCAAGAGAAATTTCAAGAGCAATGGAGATGGCAATTAATCAAGCTAATATATCAAAAAATGAAATTTCTTATATTAACGCACATGGAACTAGCACATACTATAACGATAAATCAGAAACAAATGCTATAAAAGCGTTATTTAATGAATTTGCATATGAGATACCTGTAAGTTCAACTAAATCTATGATGGGTCATTTACTTGGAGCAGCTGGAGCAGTTGAAGCAATTATATGTGCAAAAGCATTAGAAGATAGTTTTATACCAGCTACTATAGGATTAGAAGTTAAAGATGAGGAATGTGATTTAAATTATGTTCCTAATAATGGAATACAAAAACAAATTAAATATGCACTATCTAACTCATTAGGTTTTGGTGGCCATAATGCAACTCTTTTATTAAAAAAGTGGGAGGGTTAATTATGGATATAGAAAATTTAAAAGAAATTATAAAATTAATTAATGACTCCAATATTAGGTTTTTTGAGTTTGAAGAAGAGTCTACTAAAATAAAAATAAGCAAGGATTCAATAGTAGAAGAAAAAACTAATACTGTAAAAGAAATAGAAGAAGTAGAAGATGAAATTATAAAAGAGGAAACTATAGAAGTTATAGAAAATGAAAATGTAAAAAGTGAAAACATAAAAGAGATATTATCACCAATGGTAGGAACATTTTATTCAGCTTTATCACCAAATGATGAACCATTAGTAAGAGTTGGTGATAGGGTAAAAAAGGGAGATGTAGTTTGTATAATAGAGGCTATGAAAGTTATGAATGAAATAGAGTCAGATATAGATGGTGTAGTTAAAGAAGTACTAGTTAAGAATGATGAGATGGTTCAGTATGGTGAAAAAATAATAAGAATTGAGGAATGTTAGGGAGGAGAAAAATGAGTCAAAAGGGATATAACATAAAAGAAATACAAGAAATAATACCACATAGATATCCATTTTTACTAATAGATAAAATAGTAGAAATAGTGCCTGGAAAAAAAGCTATAGGAATAAAAAATGTAACTATGAATGAATATTTTTTTAAGGGTCACTATCCAGATGAACCAATTATGCCAGGAGTTCTAATTGTTGAAGCATTAGCACAAGTTGGAGCAGTTGCTATTTTAGATAAAGATGAGTTTAAGGGAAAGAAACCAATATTTGGAGGTATAAAAAAAGCCAGATTTAGAAAAGTTGTAGTTCCAGGAGATACTATTTTATTAAGTGTTGAAATGGTTAAGATAAGAGGTCAAATAGGTGTTGGAAATGCTGTGGCGACTGTAGATGGAGAAGTTGTTTGTGAAGCTGAATTAACTTTTGCAATAGTAGATTAATGGTGAGGGAATAAATATGTTTAAAAAGATATTAATAGCAAATAGAGGAGAAATAGCGGTAAGAATAATACGAACTTGCAAAGAAATGGGAATAAAAACTGTGGCAGTATATTCTGAAACAGATAAAAATGCATTGCATGTTCAACTTGCAGATGAGTCTGTTTGTATAGGACCAGATAAAGCAAAAGATAGTTATTTAAATGAAAAAAATATACTTAGTGCAACAGTATTAAAAGGTGCAGAAGCTATACATCCTGGATTTGGATTTTTATCTGAAAATAGCAAGTTTGCAAGGATGTGTGAGGAATGTAATATAGCATTTATAGGACCAGACTTCTCAAATATTGAACTTATGGGTAATAAATCCAATGCAAGAGAGGTTATGCAAAGGGCAGGAATTCCAATAGTTCCAGGTTCCGATGGAGTGATTAACGAATATGAGGATGCCTTAAAAATTGCTGAAAAAATGGGTTATCCTGTTATGATAAAAGCATCTAGTGGTGGAGGCGGAAGAGGAATAAGAATTGTACACAAAAAAGAGGATCTAAAAAGTGCATTTACTACTGCTAAAGCAGAGGCTAAAGCATGCTTTGGTGATAGTAGTATGTATATAGAAAAGTTTATAAAAAATCCAAAACATATAGAAGTGCAAATTTTAGGTGATAAATTTGGAAATGTTATATATCTTGGTGAAAGAGATTGTTCAATACAAAGAAGAAATCAAAAGATTATTGAAGAAGCGCCAGGGGCAACAATATCTAAGGAATTAAGAAATGCAATGGGAGAAGTTGCAGTAAGGGCAGCTAAGTATATAAATTATAAAAATGCAGGAACAATAGAGTTTTTATTAGATGAAGATAATAAATTTTATTTTATGGAGATGAATACAAGAATACAGGTAGAACATGGCATAACAGAAATGATTTGTGATGTGGATTTAATAAAGGAACAAATAAATATAGCTAGTGGGAAAGAATTGACAATTAAACAAAGCGATGTAGAAATAAGAGGACATGCTATTGAGTGTAGGATAAATGCAGAAGATCCCAGTAAAAATTTTATGCCATGCCCAGGAGAAGTTAAATATTTAAATTTACCTGGTGGTTTAGGAATTAGAGTAGATACAGCAATATATAGTGGTTATGAAATTCCGCCAAGTTATGATTCAATGGTAGGAAAAATTATAGCATATGCACCAACACGATTTGAAGCAATTAAAAAGATGGAAAGAGCTCTGAGTGAGCTTATTATAGATGGAATTGAGACAAATATAAATTTTCATTTAGAGATTTTAAACAATGAGAATTTCTTAAATGGAGAATTTAGCACTAAATTTATTGATAAGGAATTTGGACATTGCTTTTAAATGAGGTGATTTTTTATGTTTGAAATAAGCAAACTTTTTATAAAGAAAAGACAGTATGCAACTGTACAAAATATAGAAAAAAATGAAAATAATCAAATAAGACCTACCATACCAGATGGGTTATGGATTAAGTGTAAGGGTTGTGGAAAATTATTATACAAACATGATTTAGAAAAAGGTTTTAATGTTTGTGAACATTGTAATTATCATTTTAGATTGGGAAGTAGAGAAAGAATAAAGCAAATTATAGATGAAAATACATTTGAAGAATTTGATATAAATATGACATCTGTTAATCCTTTAGAGTTTGATGGATATGAAGAGACTATAAGAAAAAATAAGGAGAATGCAAGCACTAATGAAGCTGTTGTAACAGGTAAAGGAAAAATAAATGGTAAAGAAACAATTATAGCTGTTATGGATAGTAATTTTATGATGGGAAGCATGGGGTCAGTAGTTGGTGAAAAAATAACTAGAGCAATAGAGTTTGCAACAAAAAATAATAAACCAATAATTATATTTACAGCGTCAGGTGGAGCAAGAATGCAAGAAGGAATATTTTCATTAATGCAAATGGCAAAAACATCAGCGGCATTAGCGAGACATAGTGATAGTGGAAATTTGTATGTTTCAGTTCTGACAGATCCAACAACAGGTGGAGTTACAGCAAGTTTTGCTATGCTTGGAGATATTATAATTGCAGAGCCTAAAAGCTTAATAGGGTTTGCTGGTAGAAGGGTAATAGAGCAAACTGTAAAAGAAAACTTACCAGATGATTTTCAAAAAAGTGAGTTTATGTTAAAAAGAGGATTTATAGATAAAATAGTTCATAGAAGAGAGTTAAAAGATTTTTTAGCAAAACTTTTAATATATCATTAACAATATAAGTAGAAAATATTAGTTAGGGGTAGAATTATTGAATATGAAAAAAGAAGAATTTAAAAATAGAACAGCATGGGATAAAGTTTTGTTAGCTAGGGCGACAAATAGGCCAACATCACTTGAGTATATAAATAATATATTTGATGATTTTATAGAACTTCATGGAGATAGATGTTTTTGTGATGATGCTAGTATTGTGGCGGGAATAGGTGTTTTAAATAAAATGCCAGTTACAATAATAGCTCAGCAAAAA
>NZ_CCAT010000017.1 GCF_000612845.1 Clostridium ihumii AP5 | reverse complement strand
AGCGACAAGATTTATTATATGTAAAATATACTCTTTATTTTTTTTATTTTCTTTCATTAAGTACATTTATATCATTATTTTCTCTCTTTTTCTATTTTTTTCTCTCTTTTTCTAGTATTGATACACTAGGTAAAGTATGTATTGTAAAATATAATTCTTTACACTTATTTCTAGTATATATATTTATTAAAATAATTTAACTCTATAGAAATCCTACTTTTCTGTTGGTATAAGAATAGATGTACTTTAAAACATAATAGCCAAGTACACCTACTTTTTTTATTTATTACACTCTACTACTATAAAAGGAACTTTCATTTCCCATTCTGTTATTCCTGCATGTACTCCAATCATTTCATCATATTCATCTTTATTATTAAAAATTGACACTTTTCCTTTTGCTACTCCTAAGTAATCACCTAAAAACTCATTAAATCTTGGATGTTCTTTCCCAATCCCAAATAGTTTATTATCTATTACTTCTTCTTTAGATAGCAAAATAAAACTACCACCAAATTCCTTTTTAAATTCAATTTCAAATTTTTCTTTCATATCATCCTTCACATGAAAATTCACTGCCCGTGGTTCTATTGTTGGTAAATGCTTTAAACATTCTACAATCTTTTTATGATTTTGAATTAATACATTTTCTCCATCAATATGCCCATGATCTGCAGTAACAATTATTAGTGTGTCTTTAAGCTTAGTACTTAACTCACTCACTTTTTTATCAATGATTCTCATCCACTCTTTCGCATCCTCACTAAATATACCTTTTCCATGCATTGAATGATCAGGTTCTGGCCAATAGGTATATAAATACTTTCGTCCCTCTTCATTACAAATTTTTTCTACAGAGTTTACAAGTTCCTCTATAGAATTAACTTTGCATGTCCCAAATGGAGATATTGAATATGCCTTTGCTTTTTCTGTATCATTAATTTTACTTATAATACTTTTATATGGTATATATGTTGTAGCAACATTATAGTCTGCAACAATATCCCCATTATCATTTGTATTTCTAAATGCAGTTACATTATCATTAACCTCTTTAAAGTGTAGAGTCCATCCAAGCCATGAGTGTTCCACTGGTGCAAGTCCACTTTCTATGGTTGTTGTTGCTGCTACTGTAGTTGGTGGATATACTGATGATATTTCATCTATCATATGTTCTCTTAAAAAACTTTCTTTTGGTAATACTGTTTCAATATTCTTACTTCCCATCGCATCAAATACCATTAGCACTACATTTTTATAACCATTATCTAATATGCTATCTAACTTAGTTAAAGTTTTATGTGTATGTTCTACCCCAAAATATTTTAATATAGAATTTGCTAAACTTAATATACTATTATCATAATCTGGATACATAATTTTCATTTATCTTACCCCCAATAAATTACATTTAATTAATATTATCATGTATCAATGTAGTATTCTAGTTTAATATTAATCTCTATACAAATTTATCTACCCTTCTATTCCAAATCCAAAGAGATATGACAAAACAAATTATAGTTGCTGAAAATAATACATATATATTTATCATATTATATTTACCTGCTAATATATAATATGCAACATCTGTAGCTTTAAATAAAATCTCAAATATAGGTTCAAACAAATACACAAGCACTATGCTAAAAATACTACTTCCTAAAAATGATAGTACAGGTTTTCTTAAAACAACACTTAATAAAGATGTTATTGAAAGTATGGATAAATATATAAAAAATAATATTAAGTAATATTTCAGATTATATATAATTGAATGCACTACACCTAATTTATTGTTTATAAGAAAATAAGTTGTAAATCTAGATTTAGGTAAAAACATAAAACCAATAAAAACTTTAGTTAAATACACGCATATTAAAGTTAATCCATAAGAAGTTGCAAGTGATATCCACTTAGCTACTAGTAGTTTCCATCTTTTTATCGGTCTTAATAACACCATTTTATATGCACCTGAATCAAGCTCTGAACTTAATGATTCTGAAAAATACAGTGGTAACATAACAAATACTAATAACACATTAAAATCAATTAACTGCATTACCGGATAATTGAGGCTATTAAGTGCCACTTCTACTCCTTCTTTGAAAATTGCTGTATCTATTTGCCACCTAATTTGAAATAAAATAAAGTTTATAATTTGAAATATAATTGATATAAGAAACAGTATCTTGGTGCTCTTTCTTTGAATTATTCTTTCATATTCTGCTAAAACTAACTCTCTCATAATGATATGCTCACTCCTCTTACTCTAAATAATCCTCACTTACAAAATTTCTATAACACATTAACTGAAAAACTATAATTACTATTAACATTCCATAAATAAAAACATTACCAATCCCCGCTACAAAATAAGATGTTCCAGCAAATTGAGTATAAAATGTTGATATGCTTAGATATTTTAAAGTAGCCTTTTCACTACACAAACTCATTATTGCTGCCATATATATTATATTTAAAATTAGAAATCCTACACTAAAACCTAAAGCTGCTGTTATTGTTTTGCATTTTATTGAAAAGAATTCAACTATACTTCCAAATGCCAACAAAGTTAAATATGCTAAAAAATAATACTTTAATGAGTAAATTATTGTATCCTTATTTTTATACATTCCTTCCTTAAAAAACAACGCAACCTCATTTGTAGATGGTAAAAATATTTTACCTATAACTTTACAAATAATAAAATTAATCAAAAGCATAAGAAATACATTCACAGCTATCACTAAAACTTTAGCAATGTATAATTTCCTTATAGAAATTGCTCTTGTAAATGCTAATCTTAAATTTCCTTTTCTATATTCTTCATTAAAGCTAAGTGTAAAAAAAATCATTATAATTACATTAAATGCTGTTATTAATGTTTCTTGAAGACTTAATATTGGAAAGTTCATAGTGGAAGTAAATATTACCTCTGTAGTATTTACTGTGGCATTCACCTCTAATGCAAACTTCAATGATATTAGTATTATTAAAGGAATACTAATAAAACATAAAATATTAATCTTTTTTGACCAAAATTTTTCAAATTCATAAATAAAAACAGTTTTAAACATTAAATTCACCTCATAAAAATTTAAATACATATACTAATCCATAATATTCATAAATATATCTTCCAAAGTCTTATTACACCTAGTATCATTTAATAGCTTTTCTGATTCCCCACTCCATCTTATATTCCCATCCTTTATAAACACATATTTATTGCACACCTTCTGAAGTTCATCTAAATTATGACTTGATATTAGAAATGTAATTCCCTTTTCATCTCTAAGTTTTAATATTAAATTTCTTAAATCTTTCATTCCTAAAGGATCAAGCCCATTAGTTGGCTCATCTAATATTACTATCTCTGGATTATTAAGTAATGTTTGAGCAATTCCTAACCTTTGTTTCATTCCTAGTGAATATGTTTTTACTTTATCATTTCCTCTATCATCATTTTTACCTTTAAGTCCCACTATTTCTAAAACTTCCTCAACCTTTTTAAGTTGTTCTTCCCTCTTCATACCATAATTAAGTCTAGCTAAGTTTTGAAGATTTTTTCTTCCAGACATATAATCAAAAAATACTGGCACTTCTAAAACAGCACCAATTTCTCTTAATGCTTCTTCCCTATTTTTACTTACTTCTATTCCATTTATAAAGACATTTCCAAGCTCAGGTTTTATAAGTCCTGTTATCATCTTCATTATTGTTGTCTTTCCTGCACCATTTGGACCTATAAATCCACAAATGTCTGAATCACAAATATCAAATGATACATTATCTATTACATTTCTCTTTTTAAAAGCTTTACTAACATTTCTAATTTCAATTTTTTTATTACTCATCTTCTCATCCCCCAATACTTTTTAATAATTAACTCTAATTAAAATAACAATTTTAAAAACTCACTACTATATAAACATAGGAAAATAAACTTTTTATAAACTATAAAAATAATTTTTCTTATACCAACAAAATTTTTTACTTGCTTGTTTCATTGTAAATTTTTCACTATACTATTAATTGTGTATTGAAAATTTTTACAATTAAACTCTAATTAAAATTAAACTCACTAAATAAAAAATTAGGAGTGATTCAATGATGTGTAAAAAAGTGCTTATTATAGATGACAACGAAGAAATAATTTCTTTTATAAAACCAGCTTTAGAATGTGAAGGTTTTACTGTAGATTATGCTATAACTGGATATGAAGCATTAAGTAAAATCAATAGTAAATTGAACATTATTTTACTTGATGTTATGCTTCCAGATTTAAATGGATTTGATATTTGTAAAAAAATTAGAGAGAGTATTAACTGTCCTATTATTTTTTTAACTGCAAGGGGTCTTGAGGAAGAAAGAGTTAAAGGTTTTTTAGTTGGTGGTGATGACTATATAGTAAAACCATTTTCCTTAAAAGAACTTATTTTAAGAATAAACATTCACTTTAATAGAACTAGCACAAACTATGTGAAAGAAACACGAACTAAAATTAATTTTAATGATGTTTGTATTAACTTAATTTCAAAATGTATTGAAAAGAATAATACTGAACTAGACTTTACTAAAAAGGAATATGAAATTATTGAACTCTTCTCTACACATCCTAGCCAGGTTTTTTCTAAAGAACAAATTTTTGAACTTTTATGGGGATATGATAGTGAAAGTAATGTTACTACTGTAACTGAGCATATAAAAAGAATACGACTTAAGTTTAAATCTAATAATATATCTACTAAATATATAAAAACTGCATGGGGAATAGGCTATAAGTGGGATTCTTTAAAACTGTAACTAAAAAGCTAAAAATAAAAACTCAATTTGTCATATTCTTTTTATCAGCATCTTTAACAACTCTCATTCTTAGTGTTGTTTGCATTTGTTTATTCCTAACTATTTCTTTTAATAAAAAAATAGCATTTTCCAATGAGGCTTATGTTCTAAAAAATGTAGATAAGATTTTAAATGCAACTTTCAAAAGTGAATTAGATTCTAATGTCTTAAAAAATGATTTTAATTATTTGGTAGTTTCTAAAGATAATACTATAATTTATTCTTCTATAGCTAGTAAAATATCTGATAAAATGCCTCTTTCATCTAAAAGATATATTATAAAAAAGCGTGATAAAGCTAGTAACAAAACTATTGTTTTTGTTTTTACACCTTTATTTGTTAATAATGAATTAAATGGTGGATTTGTTCAAAAATATGTTAGTAACTTCTTTGTTGAATTTAAATTTGTTGATAACTTTATGCAGAAAATAGGATATGAACTATCTTTTAATTTATTTATTATAATTACTATTGCCTTAATTAATTTTACAGTTTTAGTTTTGTTTTCATTAATTTTTTCATCAGGCTTTAAAAAAAGCTTTAAAGAAATAATAGCTATCAGTAATAAAATAAAAAATGGACGACTCGATTTTGCTGTAGACTCATCATATAAAAATGAAGTAGGTGATGTTCTTCTAGCACTTGATGAAATGCGTATAACACTTGATGATTCTTTAAAAACTCAATGGCTGATGGCTGAGCAAAGGAAAGATATGATTTTATCTCTTACCCATGATATTAAAACTCCTATAACTATAATATACGGACACTTAGAATTACTTTCTGGCAATTATCATAATATATCTGATGCTCAAAAAGAATCTTATATAAAAATACTCTTAAATAATGCTGAAAAAGTAAAAACACTGATAAATCAGTTAAATGAGGTATGGGATTTAGAAAGACCAAATTTATCCTTAAATCTTCAAGAAGTAAATCTATCTGAATTTATTTCTTATCTAGAAGATAACTTTACTTACCTTTGTAATGAAAAAAATATTAAATTTATACTTTTACATTCATTTGATGATGACGACTATTGTAAGTTTGATGCATTTAGAATAGAAGAAACTTTATTGAACTTAATATCAAACTCATTAAAGCATACAACTAAAGATGATAAAATTTTAATTGAAAGTTTTTTTGATAATAATTCACTTACCTTCAAAGTTTCTGATACAGGCAAGGGTTTTAAAGATACTACAGATATTATTTTCAATAAGCATTATAAAGGAAACGAGGACATAATATATAAGAATAGTTCTGGATTAGGACTTTATATTTGCAAACTTATTGTTGAAAAACATAATGGTAGCATTAGAGCTTATAACAATAATACTGGTGGTGCAACTGTAGAATTCTCTTTGCCATTATTATAAAAAAATAAGTATATAAAAGAGTAATAGAAATTAAATCTATTACTCTTTTATATATTTATTAAATTCATTTACAATACTTTTATTATTGCTATATCCTAAATCTTCTAATGCAAGCTCCATTGTATTTAGTACATAACTAATATGTTCAAGCTTAGCATTTTCTCCCATATGTCCTATTCTTATAACTTTATTCTCTAAATATCCAAAAGAGCCTGCTATAAGAACATTATATTTTTCTCTCATTTGTTTTATTAATTTATTGACTTCTATTCCTTTTGGTGGCTCAACAACTGTAACTGTACTTGAGTAACCACTTTTTAAATATAAATTTAAACCATACTCTTCTAATGCTTTTCTAGTTGCATATGCTATTTTTCTATGCCTATCATGAACTTTTTCTAAACCTTCATCTAAAATATTTTCAGTAGCAACTCTTAGACCATAAATATCACTTATTGGCATTGTATATGGAAACCATTTCTTTTCATAATAATCTCTCCATATAGTCAAATTACAGTAAAATCCTACTATTGGAGATTTTCTATTATTCATACACTTATATGCATCTTCACTTATTGAAACAATAGTAAGTCCTGGGGGAGCTGAAAATGCTTTTTGAGAACCACCAAGTGCAATATCCACTTGCCATTCATCAACATTTATAGGTTCTCCCACCATAGCTGCAACACTATCTACAACTGTTAATATTCCATACTTCTTTAATAATGGACATATACTTTTAATATCATTTAATACTCCAGATGGTGTATCGCAATGTACTACAGTTGCATATTTGAAATCGTGATTGTCTTTTAAAAACTTTTCTAAATCATCTATATCAATCTCTTTTTGTCTATCAGATTTATAAATAGTTGGTATACCACCATATAAAGTTACAAAATCCTTAAAACCTTCTCCAAATATACCATTATCTATAATTAATACATTATCTAAAGGTTCTGTTAATGATGCACATGCTGCTTCTAACCCAAGAATTCCTTCACCACTCAATATCCTAACATCACTCTTAGTTCCAAGAATACTTCCTATTTTTTCACAAGTTTCTTTATAGTAATCATAAAAAGCTAAATCCAAATCAGGATTTGTAAACTTTTCTGCCCTTGCCAAAAGCACATTCTCCCTTACCATTGTTGGGCCTGGTGTAAATACATAAGGACTTTTCATATAACCTCTCACTCCCCAATAAATACTATTTTATTATTCTTTTAGAAACATAATATTTTTCATTATAATACGAGCTACTTAATGATGATACCTTTACTAACTGTCCTGGACCTGGTGCATGTATAAACTCATTATTTCCTATATATATTCCTACATGAGATATATCACTAGCGTCTTCTTCATTTGTTGTAAAGAAAATTAAGTCTCCTGCTCTTAATTCGTTCCTTTGAACAGTTTTTCCTTCATGAACTTGATAATAAGTTGTTCTTGATATTTCTATTCCAAAATGATTATACACATATTTAACAATACCTGAACAATCAAATCCCACTGGTGTAAATCCACCCCATAAATATGGAGTTCCTATAAATTCTTTTGCTTTATTAACTATATCAGTTCCTGTATATCTTGAATCTATTAACTCTGTTTCTTGTACAATTGGACCTAAATCTTCTGAACCATCATGTATTTTAATGTAATCACTGTGAACCCATCCTGTTATACCTGATGCCGTTATTTTATACCATCCATTAGAATGAGCAACTAAATTTCCTTTTGTACCATATCTCAAAGTTCCTACAATCTTTCCATTAGATGATGCTTCACTTCTAACATTTAAAACTGTAGCTGTAACTACACCTATTTTATTTATAGTATCAATATTTATATCTGGAGCGGTTCCATTATTATTTTCACCTATAGTTACATAATCTGCTGATATATATCCAAAACCATTGTTATATTTTATTTTATACCATCCTGCTTGTTTTCCTACAATATTAACCTTAGCATTATAATTTAATATTCCAATATGATCTTGTGAGGTGGATGGTCCTTTTCTTACAAATAATGAATCTGCATTTACATATCCTGTAGTATTCATAGTGCTTTCTTCATTGTTTCCATTTCCTGAACCATTGTTTCCTGCATTTTCAAATGTTATATATTCGGCTGATACGTATCCTTGTGTTCCACCTGCATTTACTTTGTACCATCCATTTGTACTTTCAAGTACAGTAACACTAGCACCATTAGTAAGTACTTTTACAACATTATAGTTTGTACCTGCTCCACTTCTTAAATTTAATTGGTCAGCTGTAACTTTTCCAACTTTACCATTTAAACTACTATCTGATGTACTTCCACCACCATTATTTTGATTTCCACCACTTGTATTACCACCACTAGTAGAAACATAATCACAAGAAACATATCCTTGTGTTCCTTGGACATCAATTTTGTACCATCCATTGCTAGTTGAAAGTATTTTTACGTTAGTTCCTTGTGGTAATACCTTTATAACAGCATAATTAGTTCCTGCTCCACTTCTCATATTAAGCGGTGCAGATGTAATACCATTTGAAGTATTAACTTGTCCATTATTAGTGTTATTTGAACTAGAATTATCACCCTGTTGATTTGAAGATATTGTTATATACTCTGAAGATACATATCCAACAACACCACCAACGTTTACTTTAGACCAATTATTCTGTGTTTCTAATACTAACAAACTAGTATCTTTAGGCAAAGTTTTTATAACTCCATAACTTGTTCCAGCTCCACTCCTAAGATTAAGAGACCCAACATTAACTACACCTGTTTTGTTTACAGATGTTTTATTCTCAACATTTTGCTTTGAATCTAAGTCTACATAATCACCATGAACCCAAGCATCTTTTCCATTATAATCAATTTTATGCCAACCATTTTTAGACTCAATTATGTTTACTTTTGTATTTAATGGTAATGATCCTATTACCTTAGAAGATGTACTATTCTCACTTCTTACATTTAAGTTATTAACATTAATTATTCCAACTTGCATATCTGCTGCTATTGCTGTCTTATTGCCTAAAATAGCACATAAACACATCGTTGCTGTAACTCCTCCAAGAGCTTTTTTTGAACTGTTCAATATTTCTTACCTCCATCCTAGTGTATATAATTCTAATATCGTTTAATAGTATTACTCTCTATATATTTTATAGTAAAAATTGTTATTTAACAATTGTATTTTTTCTACTTTTATCTAGATACTTATTCAACGTAAAAGTCTCTTAATCCTTTTAATATATAGCTTTATTTGAATTTATTTACATTTATTTTTAACTTATTATAACTAAAAATAAATTTAAGTGTATATAATTAGTTTATCTCAAACTTAAAATAAGTTTATTCTAAATAAAAAAAGCATGCTTAACATGCCATGCTCTATAGAATTAAACTATTAACTAATTTTTATATTATTTTTCCAAGAATAAATTATACCCTATATGTAATTTATAATTTTTATTTCTTTTAAATTTTATATTTACTTTTTATAATAAAGAAAATTAAATAAAAAAAAGCAACCCTAAATGGATTGCTTTTTATGGTGGAGATAAAGAGAT
>NZ_CCAT010000016.1 GCF_000612845.1 Clostridium ihumii AP5 | reverse complement strand
CAATAATAGCTCAGCAAAAAGGAAAAAATACCAAAGAAAATATATTAAGAAACTTTGGAATGCCTAAAGCAGAAGGATATAGAAAAGCATTAAGGATTATGAAACAAGCTGAAAAATTTAAAAGACCAGTTATATGTTTTGTTGATACTCCAGGTGCATTTTGTGGTGTTGAGGCTGAAGAACGAGGACAAGGAGAAGCTATTGCAAAAAATCTATTAGAGATGTCTAATTTAAAAACACCTATAATATCAATAGTGATAGGTGAAGGTGGTAGTGGCGGAGCACTAGGAATTGCTGTTGCCGATGAGGTATGGATGATGGAAAATTCCATATATTCAATACTATCTCCAGAAGGATTTGCAAGTATTTTATATAAAGATAGTAAAAAAGCAAAGAAGGCTGCAGAAGATATGAAAATAACAGCAGATAATTTATTTGAGTTTGGAATAATTGATAAAATTATAGAAGAACCAATAGAAGAAACACATATGGATTTGGAATCTATGTGTAATGATATAAGAATGCATTTACATGAATCTATAGAAAAACTAAAGACGAAACCTATACAAATGCTTTTAAATGATAGATATGATAAGTTTAGAAAAATGGGTGAAGTACAAGAATAAGAGTTAATATTTTAACAAAATTTAAAAACAAAACTGAAACTTCTGCATATAATATATAAAAATGTATAAATTTTAAAATTATGTGTGGTTGGTGGTAGTATTGAAGTTAAAAAACAAGTTTATAAAAATTGGAAAAAAATTAAAAATTAAAGATGAGAATATGAAAAGAAATAAAAACTATGATAGAGTGTCAGCAAAACACTATGTAGAAATATATGCAGAAGCATCTAATATTAGTGATTACCCTATATTTATAGAAAATGATTGTACTAATTTTATATCACAAGCATTAGCAGCTGGTGGAATGATTATGGAAGGGCAAGATTATAGATTGAAAAATAGTTGGTTTTGTTATACAAAAGATGCTGGAAATTTGAATAGGGTATCATTAAGTTGGAGAAGTGCTAGATATTTTAGGAGATATTGGGGAAATGAAGATGGATTTGGATATAACAAAGCAAAATTATATAAGGAAATTACAGTACAAGAAGCCTTTGAAAATTTTGAAGAGTTATATAAATTCTTAGAAATTGGAGATGTAGTTCAATATGGAGATCCCAATAATAAAAATTATCCGTATCATACTCAAATGATACATGCTAAGGAATATAATCTTGTTTCAAATAGAAATGATTTATTTGTAGCACAACATAGTGTAAATAGAAAGCATGTGTCCTTATATGAATATTTAAAGTTGTTAAGGAATAAAGATGAAAGAAAGATATATATTTATCATTTTTAAATTAGAATTAATTTAATTTATTGTTTGTTAGCATGTGAAAACATGCTTTTATTATATGGTTTCAATATTAAAAATAAAACACAAATTGATAAAATTTTCTAAATCAATTTTAAAAGAAATACTTATTCAAATAATTGCTGTTTCTTGATGAAAGAAAAATGTTTTTTAATTGATAAATGTATTATTTAAAATTTGAGCTTGGAATTCTATAAAAAATATTTTATAAAATCGAAGATGAATAAAGGGAGGAACGAAAGTATGAATTTTAATTCTTTAAGGATAGGAAATTTAGAAGCTAAAGTACCTATTATTCAGGGTGGAATGGGAATAGGGATATCATTATCCAATCTTTCCGGCACTGTTGCAAAAGAAGGTGGAATAGGTATTATTTCTACAGCACAGATAGGATATATGGAAGATGATTTTGAAAGCAATACATTAGAAGCAAATTTAAGAGCCCTTAAAAAGCATATAGAAAAAGCACGTGAGATAGCTCCAAAAGGAATAATAGGAATAAATATAATGGTTGCAACTAAACACTATGAAGAACACATAAAGGTAGCTATTGAATCAGGAATTAATCTTATAATATCAGGTGCTGGAATACCTAAAAATCTTCCTAAATTGGTAAAAGGATATGATGTGAAGATTGTACCAATAGTATCAAGTTTAAAAGCAGCAAAGCTAATACTGAAGTTATGGGATACAAAATATAATGTAATTCCAGACGCTATAGTTGTAGAAGGACCAAAAGCTGGAGGTCATCTTGGATTCAATAAAGCTGAACTTGAAAATATAGATAACATTGCATTTGATGAATGTGTAAAAGATATAATTAATTTTAAAAAAGAATATGAAGAAAAATATAAAAAAAATATATCCATAATACCAGCTGGTGGAATTTATGATGGAAATGATATTGCAAAATATTTAAAAATGGGAGCAGATGGAGTGCAAATGGGGACAAGGTTTGTAGCTACAGAAGAATGTGATGCACATAAGAATTTTAAAATGGCATATGTAGATTGTAAAAAAGAAGATATAAATATAGTTAAAAGTCCTGTTGGTATGCCAGGAAGAGCAATAATAAATCCATTTATAAAAAAAGTTGAAAATGAAAAAGAAGTAATAAAAAAATGTTATGATTGTTTAATACCATGCAATCCTAGGACAACAGATTATTGTATAACAAAGGCTTTAATAGAATCAGCAAAAGGTAATGTAGATAGTGGACTTCTATTTTGTGGAGAAAATGCTTATAAAATTAAAGAAATAAGTACTGTGAAAAATATTATAAATGAGGTATTAAGAGAAATAGAGAATTCTTAATTGCATAGAAAAATAAACATAACGTAACATATATAAATATAAATAAACAAAATAATTTATAATGATAAAATAAATGTATTTAAAACAAGTATAACTTACAGATTTTATTGAAAACAGCCTTATTAATTAAGGCTTTTTTTATGTAAATTATTAATTTTAAATTTAGAATATATAAGTAAATAGATTAAATTAATGTTAATAATTTCTAAAAAAACAATGAACTTTGAAAAAATATTGAATAAAAATGTTAAATTAGTATTTAATGGAAGAAAGGTAAAAGATATACTAAAAAGTAAGTCTAATTGCAAATTAGTTGTACGCACTGATGATAATTAATATATTTATACTATTTAAAGCTGGAGGGGTCATATGGTTAATGGTTATATCAATATTATAAGTACAGCTATTATAATTTTTCTTATAACTAATATTTTTTTGAGGATTTTTAAAATTCAAGGGATAGAAATAGAATTTAAAGATAATAGTCATTTGAAAAATTGGAATGTGGTTTTACCTGTTTTGATAAGTATTATTTTTATGAATATATATATAATTATATTTTTAGATAAGTTTTCCAATAATAATTTGATGATAAATACAACACTACAAATTGTTTTATGTAGTCCAATTGTGTTAACAATGATAAAAAATAGAGAAAGTTTAAAGAGTGTTGGAATTACTAAAAATAATATTATAAAATTAACTATTTTAGGTTTTATAATTGGTAGTGTATATGTTTTGTTAAACAATCCAAGTTTAACATTATTAAAAACAAGTAATTATAAAAAATTAATTGAATATTTTGTTATTAGGTATATGATTTTAATAGCATTTTCAGAAGAATTTATTTATAGGGGATATTTGCAAACTAGATTAATAATTATAAATGGAAAGAAAAAAGGATATCTAATTTCAACATTAATATCAGTTTTAATACATACAACTATAAATATTAAAATTTATGGAATTAGTATGTTACCAGAGAAAATAATAATACTCATACCATTAACTTTAGTTTTGGGATATCTTCAAATGGAAACTAAAAGTTTAATACCAGGAACTATTTTGCATGCGTTTGCCGACTTTTGTCCTTTTTTTAGTGGTACAATTTATTAGAAATTTATTTCATATGTAGGATAAATTTTACTTTTTAAGAATTTGGGTGAATATCTAAACTCAAAATCGATGAGATATAAGTCTCAGCTACTAAGGGAAAAAAGAAGCTTTATAGGTAAATTCAAATATACCATAACATTCTCTGAAAGAATTAATTTTTATAAGGATGATTAATTCAATACGCTAAATTAAGTCGAAATAATTAGAATATAATAAATATTTAAAAAATAGTATTGACACCTACGTTACGTAACCATATAAAATAAAATTAGGCAATAGCTTGGGGGGATAAAGATGGAGGAAAAAGAATTTTACACAACAGGTGAATTTGCCAAAATGGCAGGGGTTACAATAAGGACAATTAGATACTATGACACCATTGGAATATTGAAACCAAGCATGAGAAATGAGAAAGGTCATAGGCTTTATACAAATAAAGATTTTATAGAGTTAAAAAGAATTTTAGCATTAAAATATTTAGGATTATCTTTAGATGAAGTCATTGCTACTGAAGAAAAGAATTTTGACAAGGACGATATGGAAAGATCATTAAAGTTACAAAAAAATATTATAAAAAACAAGATGAATCAAATGAAAATAATTTTAAATGCTATAGAAACAGCAGAAGTTAGTATGAAAGAAAACAACAATCTAGAATTTTACAACACTATAGATATAATAAAAATGCTAGAAGGTGAAAAGGAGCTATTACAAAGATCAATAGATTCTTCTAATTTATATGCTGATATAAAACTTCAAGATAAATTTGGGTCTAATACAGAAGGATGGTACACATGGGTCTTCGATCATATGGATTTTAAAGAAAATGACAAAGTTTTAGAGATAGGTTGTGGAAATGGTGAGTTGTGGCTGAAAAATATAAATAAGCTAGAAAATAATGCCAACATAACCTTAACTGATATTTGTGAAGATATGATAAGAGATGCTAAAGAAAATTTGAAGAGTGAAAAGTATAACTTTAAATTTGAAGTAGCAGAACCATCTAGACTACCATATGAAAATGAATCCTTTGATATAGTTATTGCAGATCATATACTTTTTTATATGAGAGATTTAGATTCAGTTTTAAAAGAGATAAAAAGAGTATTGAAAAAGGGTGGATATTTCTATTGTTCAACAATGGGAAATAAAAATATGAATGAATTAGAAGACTTAATATTAGGATTTAGTAAAAACATTAGAATATCAAGAGACAAGATTTCTAATAAGTTTGGCTTAGAAAATGGGGAAAAAATATTAGGAAAATATTTTAAAGATATTAATTTAAATTTATATGAAGATAAGTTAATAATAAATAATTATATAGATATATTGGAGTATATATACTCCATACCAGGAACTATTTTAGAAATAGTTGATACTAGAAAAAAAGAGTTTGAAAACTATGTATATGAGAAAATAAAAAAGGACAAAGGCATTAATATAACTATTAATAGTGGGGTATTTAAAAGTATAAGGTATTAAATTTATATACATGGTAAAAAAGATAAATCAATAATAGAAGAAAGGGAAGAGTTATGGGAATAAGTGTAACAAGTGAAATAAAACCACTTAAAAAAGTTTTGCTGCACAGGCCAGGAAGAGAAATTGAAAACTTAACACCTGAGTATTTGGAAAGATTGCTATTTGATGATATTCCGTATTTAAAAGTAGCTCAAGAAGAGCATGATGAATTTGCAGATGTATTAAGAAAAAATGATGTTGAAGTAGTATATCTGCATGAGTTGATGGCTGAAGCTATAAAAGATGATGAAGTAAAGGATGAGTTTATAAAGCAATTTATTAAAGAGTCAAAAGTGAAAAGTGTACAGGCTAGAGAAAATATATATGATTATTTAAAATCTTTTACCTGTAATGAAGAGCTTGTACGAAAAACTATGGAAGGAATAAATAAGTCAGAATTGCCTAAAGTAAAAAATTGTACATTAACTGATTATATTGATGATTCATATCCATTTATCACTGATCCTATGCCGAATTTATATTTTACAAGAGATCCATTTGCATCTATAGGGAGTTCGATAAGTTTAAATAGAATGTACTCAATAACTAGAAATAGAGAGACAATATACGCAGATTATATATTTAGACATCATAGAGATTATAAAGATACAAGTAGGATTTATGATAGAACACTTGAGCACCATATAGAAGGTGGAGATATACTAAACTTAAATGAAAAAGTACTAGCAATAGGTATATCTCAAAGGACTACATCTGAAGCAATAGAAAAACTTGCTAGTAATATATTCTTTCAAGAGGATAGTGAAATAGAAACAATATTAGCATTTAAAATTCCAAAAACAAGAGCATATATGCATTTAGACACCGTATTTACACAAGTTGATTATGACAAATTTACAATACATCCACAAATAGAAGGCCCATTAGAAATATTTGAACTTACAAGGGGAAAAGAAAAACAATTAAATATTAAAAAAGAGAGCATGACGTTAGAGGAAGTACTTTCTAAGTATTTAGAGTGTGATGTAAAACTTATAAGATGTGGTGGGGGAGATTATGTAATATCTCAAAGAGAACAATGGAATGATGGGTCTAACACATTGTGCATAAGACCTGGTGAAGTTATAGTATATGCAAGAAATTATGTTACTAATGAAATTTTATTAAAAAACAATATAAAAATTCATGTTATTCCATCATCAGAGTTATCAAGGGGCCGTGGCGGTCCAAGATGCATGTCTATGCCTTTAATAAGAGAAAGATAAAATTTAAATATATAAAATAAAAATAGATAATTAGGGGGTTTTTTAAAATGGCAATTAATTTAAGGGGACGTTCATTTTTAAAATTATTAGATTTTACACCAGAGGAAATAAGATACTTATTAGATTTATCTAAAAATTTAAAGGAATTAAAAAGAGCAGGTATAGCACATAAAAGATTAGAAGGAAAAAATGTAGCAATACTATTTGCAAAGGATTCAACAAGAACAAGATGTTCATTTGAAGTTGGTGCTATGGATTTAGGTATGGGAGTTACTTACCTTGGACCTACAGGTTCTCAAATGGGTAAAAAAGAGTCAATAGCAGATACAGCAAGAGTACTTGGAAGAATGTATGATGGAATAGAATATAGAGGATTTGATCAATCTATAGTTGAAGAACTTGCAGCATATGCTGGAGTACCAGTTTGGAATGGGTTAACAACTGAATTCCACCCAACACAAATGCTTGCAGATTTATTAACTATTGAAGAGAAATTTGGTAGATTAAAAGGCATAAACTTTGTTTACATGGGAGATGCAAGAAATAATATGGGAAATTCATTGATGGTTGCTTGTGCAAAAATGGGATTAAATTTCACTGCATGTGCACCAAAAGACCTATTCCCAGCAGAAGAATTAGTTAATACATGTAAAGAAATTGCAAAAGAAAATGAATGTACTATAACATTAACAGAAGATGTTATGGAAGGAACAAAAAATGCAGATGTAATATATACTGATGTTTGGGTATCAATGGGAGAACCAGATGAAGTTTGGGAATCAAGAATAAAAGAATTAAAACCATTCCAAGTAAATAAAAAAGTTATGGATAATGCAAATAAAAATGCAATATTTATGCATTGTCTACCAGCATTCCATGATTTAAAAACTACTGTAGGAAAACAAATGGGAGAAAAATTTGGAATAACTGAAATGGAAGTTACTGATGAAGTTTTTGAATCAAAACAATCTATGGTATTTGATGAAGCTGAAAATAGAATGCATACAATAAAAGCTGTAATGGCAGCAACAATAGGACTATAGAAGTATATAAAAAATAGATATCTGTGAAAAAGTAAAATAAGACCAAAGTGATAATATAGATATAGGAAAACAAGCTCCAACTTTAACTTATGCACAAACCCTAAAAAATTTTGGATTTAAAATAAAATACAAATTTTGAAGTATTTCTGAGCATGGTTCACTAAGAAGTATGTTTAAATTTTAAAATCAATAAGTTAAAAAGTTAATTTGAAAACCTATAAATACATTAACACTTTGGTTTTATATATTTAAGTGTATAATAGGGGGCAATTTTTATGAAAAAATTAGTTATTGCATTAGGGGGTAATGCATTAGGAAAAACTCCAGAGGAACAATTAGAATTGGTGAAACATACAGCTACTACAATAGTAGATTTAGCTGAGGACGGATATAATGTAATAGTTGGGCATGGAAATGGACCACAAGTAGGTATGATAAATTTAGGAATGGAGTTTGCAGCAAATAATGGAGCTAATACTCCAGCTATGCCATTTGCAGAATGTGGAGCAATGAGTCAAGGTTATATAGGTTATCATCTTCAACAATCAATAGGAGCAGAATTAAAAAGAAGAAATATAAAAAAAGACGTTGTAACAATAGTTACACAAGTTGTAGTAGATGAAAAAGATGAGGCTTTTAAAAATCTTAGTAAACCTGTTGGAATGTTTTACAGCAAAGAGGAAGCAGATAAAATATCAAAAGAAAAAGGATTTACATTTGTAGAGGACGCTGGAAGGGGATATAGAAGAGTAGTTGCATCACCTATGCCCAAAAGAATTGTTGAATTAGACACAGTTAAAAACCTTGTGGAAAGTGGAACAATAGTTATTACTGTAGGTGGTGGTGGAATCCCTGTAGTTGAAGCTGAAAATGAAAGTTTAAGAGGTGTAGCAGCAGTTATAGATAAAGATAAATCTAGTGCAAGACTTGCTAAAGATTTAGATGCTGAGATGTTATTAATATTAACAGCTGTAGATAAAGTATCTATAAACTTTAATAAGCCAAGTCAAAAAGAATTAGATTCTATGACTATAGATGAAGCTGAAAAATATTTAAAAGAGGGACACTTCGCAAAAGGTTCAATGCTTCCAAAAGTCGAAGCTTGTTTAGATTTTGTTAAATCAGTATCTAATGGAAAAGCATTAATAACATCACTTGAAAAAGCAAAAGAAGCACTACATGGAAAAACAGGAACTATAATAGAAAAATAGATATATAAAAGTTATTGCTAAGTGAAGCAATAACTTTTTATTTTGAGAATAATTTTAAAATAAAAAGTAAATGTATATATAAATACATGGAAAAAAGCTTGAATTTAAGATTGTTATATAAAAATGTAGTTTTTATGGTCTTGTATTTATAAATATTAAGAACGAAGTGAATAATATCAACTATAACTTTTCACTCTTAACTTTTACTTGGTTCCAAATATAAAAATAAACTGTAAGCTTAATAATATCATTTGAGAAAGACATTACTTTAAATTTGAACTTGGAACCCTGTAGATAATAAAAGTTATTCAAAATGAATTACTATAATAGTCTTTTTATATAAAAAGAGTTAAAATAGTATTACGAATGATTGTAGTTATAAATTTACGTAATGTTACACGTAGTATTTTAGGAAGGAGAGGTTATTTAAATTTAGTAACAAAAATAGCGAGAGCTATTAAATTTAAATAGCAAAATATATATGAACAAAATTAATAGAAATGATTTTTGTTGGTGCGGAAGCGAAAAAAAATATAAAAAGTGTCACATGGAAAGTGATATGAGATTAAAAATATTAAGTGATGAAGTAGGGTATGAGATACCAAAAGAAGTTATAAAAACGGAAGAAGAAATAGAGGGAATAAGAAAGGCATCTAAACTTACTAGAGAAATTCTAGATATGGTTGGAGAAAGAATAAAGGTTGGAGTAACAACTGAGGAGATAAATACATGGGTGCATGAATACACTGTAGAACATAATGCTTATCCAGCACCACTTGGATATTGTGGATATCCAAAGAGCACATGTGTGTCAATAAATGAAGTTGTATGTCATGGTATTCCAGATGAAAATACAGTATTAAAAGATGGTGATATTGTTAATGTTGATGTAACAACAATAGTAGATGGTTATTATGGAGATGCTAGCAGAATGTATATAATGGGAAATGCATCAGAAGAAGCTAAAAACTTAGTTAAAGTAGCTAAGGAATGTTTAGATATAGGAATAAAGCAAGTAAAACCATTTGCAACTATTGGAGACATAGCATATGAGGTTCAAAAGCATGCTGAAGAAAATGGTTATTCAGTTGTATATGAATTTGGAGGACATGGAATAGGTAGAGAGTTCCATGAAGAGCCATTTGTATCACATGTTGGTAACAAAGGTGAAGGTATGATATTATTGCCAAACATGACATTTACTATTGAACCAATGCTAAATTTAGGAGTTCCAGAAGTTAGAATATTAGATGATGAGTGGACTACTTTAACAAAAGATGGTAAGTTATCAGCTCAATGGGAGCATACTGTTAGAGTTACTGAAGATGGCGTGGAAATATTAACTTAAATAATATGTAAAAAATTAACAAAAAACTCTTTAAAAGTAGTATAATATATATATGAACTTAAAAATAAAAAATTATATATTATACTTTAGAGTTTATAAATAGTTAAAACTTAAATATGCTAAAAGTTAAGCTTGGAATTTTAAAATTCCAAGCTTAACTTTAAATTATCTATAAAATTATATGAGTTCTAAAGTTATGTACAAGAAATATACATATATTATTTTGAAAAAATTTAAATGGGTGGGGAGAGATATAAGAATGGAAGTGTTAAATAATAGATATAAAATAACAAAATTAATAAAGAGTAGTAGAATTTATTCCATATATCATGGAATTGATTTGAAAAATAATGTAAAAGTAGCTATTACCATTCTTGATGCTAATACCATATCTCAAAATTTCATAAATTTTTGTATAGAATCTTGCTCTAGCTTAAGTATTTTAAATCAAAAAGGATTAATACCTATTCATGAATTTGGACTTGTAAAAGATATAGATAATAAAGCAGCTTTAAAAAAAACATATTATTATACTAATAAAATAATAGATTCAGATAAACATTTATGTAATATTAAATTTTCAAATAGAGAAGAAATAATTCATGTATTTATAAAGTTGTGTAATGAAATAAAATATTTAAATGATAAAGGATTTAATTATAAATACTTAAATGATGATGTAGTTTATTATGATGTTGATAAAGATGAGATAATTTTAAAAGATATACTATCAGTAGAGCTTACCAAGTATGAGTTTAGTGAAGAACAAGAAAACAAAGAACTATTTAAACCATATGAAGGATATAATGAAGAAAATGAAAAAAGTAAGCAAATATATGCATTGGGTGTTTTCTTATTAATTTTATTTTTAAAGTACAAAGAAATAAATGTTAATAGTATCATATTACAATCAATAATAAAAAATATAAATAATGGTTATAACAAGTGGAAATTGTCAGAATATATAGATAATGATTTATGCGAAATTGTAAAGAAAATGATAAACATAGATTCTAGAGAAAGATATAAAAATATAGATGGTGTAATATCAGACATATCAAAAATTTATGAGGTAAATGACAGTGAATTAAAAATTGAATCAGCCAATATACTTAACTTTGATACAAAAGTAGTTGGAAGGAATGAAGAAGTAGCATCAATTTTAAGTGTTTATGAATCTATAAACAAGTATGAAGTAATAGATAAAACTATAGCTATACATGGAGAGTTTGGAATAGGAAAAACTACATTTTTAAAATATTTAGAGTATGTACTAAATTTAAATGGAGTAAAGATATATAGCAATTTAAAAGATAACTTTAAAGAACATAATATGTTTTTAAATTATATTTTAAAAGATATTATTAAGGATTCAAGCAAAAGTGTAATAGAAAAATATAAAAAAACATTAGCTAAGTTTGTTCCAGAATTGTTTGATGATATTGATGATGTAACATATTTTAATAGAAAAGAAGGTCTAAAATGCATAAGTGAAATAAGTTATTTTTTAGATGAAACATTTGAAGAGAAACCTATTGTAATTATATTGGACAATTTAGACTATGCAGATGAGTATACTTTAAAATTATTTTTATATAATTTTAAAAAATATAATAAAAATAGTAAGGTTTTAGTAATTTTTAGTTATTGTGATGGACAATGCCTTAGAAATAAAAAATTTATGGAGTTTTTAAATAAAGTTGAGGATAATATAAGGCTAAATATAAGAATAAAGGAACTTAATATAGATGAAACCAGAGAAATGATAAAAAATATATTATCTAAAGGAAATTTAGAAAAAGAATTTATTGATGCAATGTATAGTATAAGTAAGGGAAATCCATTGTTTATAGAAGAGTTACTTAAAAATCCAGAGTTGAATTGTTCAAATGGAAATAGTATGGATGAATTAATTTTAAGTAAATTTAGTTTGCCTAAAAAAATATATGATGAAATAGAACAACAAATATGGGGATTTGATGATATAACATATAAAATTTTAAAAACAATGGCTATATTTAATAAAGGTGTATCCATGCAATTAATTCTTAAAATAACTAATGTAGATAGAGATGTTTTAAGAGAAAAAATTAATGAACTTATATCATCAGGAATCTTATGCAGAAAAATAGAGGATAGTGGATTTGTATATGATTTTTATAATAAGTTTTTAAAAGTTTTTTTATATAAAAATATAAAAGATGATGAAAGAATTGATATGCACAAATTAGCGTATAAAACTTTAAAGCAAAGCTATTTAATTGAGAATTATGATTATATAGAAGAGATAATATACCATGTGGAAAAGGCTAATCTTAAAGATGAAATAAAATATTTTTGTAACATAAATGCAGAAAGAATGTTGAAAATAAATAATAAGAGGGATACTATAAAAAATTATTTAAAAATAATAAAAAGAGTAACCCTAGAAGAATATGATGTAGAGTTAGTAAAATTACTTATAAAGACAGGTCAATTATATAAAGACTCAAGAGAAATAGAACAATCTATGAAATGCTTTGAAAAAGCAAGTGAAATAGGAGAAGAAAATGGATGGATTATATTAACTATAGACGCTACATTGGAGTTAATGTACTTACACTTTGTAAAGACACATTATGAAGAAGTTGAGAAGTATCAAAATAAGCTAGAGGAGCTATTTAAAAAATGTAATTATGAAGAAGGAAATATATCATATGTACTTATAAAAGCACAAATATACTTTAATAAATTAGATTATATTAATTGTTATAAGATGTGTAATATAGGTATTGGATTATGTGATGAGAAGAATATAGAGTATAAAGTTAAATTTTATGAATTAATGACTAGAACACTTGTAATATTAGAGAAACCTGAAGAAGTATTGCCAATATTAAAGGAAGCAATTAAGATATGCGATTCAAAAAACTCTATTCAAAAAGCTAAAATGTATAATAGCATGGGTATTATATATAGTGATTTTTATGAAGATATAGATAATGGGTTAAAATGTTTTAAAGAAGTTAAAAGAATTGGTGAAAATAATAGCTTTGAATACTTTGAATTACTTGGACTTATAAATGTTGGATTTATACAATATAGTTTAGATCAGTATGATGAATGCTATAAAACATTTAAAAGTGCAATAAAAAAAGCTAGGGCACAAGGAAATACAACATTTGAATTGTACAGTAAATTATATATATCTTCATTGCTATTTAAACTTGGAAAATATAGTGAATCATATAGATATTATATTTATTCTAAGGATTATGTACTAAGTGATGATTTAGATATAAGGGATAAAGCACAATTTTATATATTAGAATATAAATTTAATTATATATCAGGAAAATTTGATGAAGCTGAAAAATCACTAGAATCAGCAAAGTTAATGTACAAAAGTACTGGGTCTGTTGTAAAAAGAGAAGTAGATACATTATATGATTTATTATGTCTTGAGAAAAATAAGGAACTTATAATAAAGGGAGAATTAAAATCTCTAAAAGAGATGTTAGATTATGCTCCAAATAAAGAATCTATTATAGGAATAATTTTCCTAAGCATAACTAGTTTATATTCTAATGGAAATTTAGAAGAAGCTAAAAAACTATTGGAAGTGATAAATGAATATAAGGATTGTATAGAGTTTAATGGAAATATAATAAAGTTAGAATTTTTTAATCATGTCTTATATGAAGATATAAGTTTAAATAAATTATATGATATTTTTAATAAATTACAACAAAGTAGTGATGAATTAATACTTTGGATAGTTCTTATGTGTATTGGGGATTATTTCCTAAATAAAGGGCAATATGATTATGCATCAATATATTATTTTGAAAGTTGTGGAAGTGTTATAGATATAACACTTCAAGTTCCTAGATATTTAAGAATGGGAATTTTACAAAAAAATAATATGCATATTGTTTTTACAAAATTCAAATCACTACTTGAATTCTATAAGCGAGGAAAAGAAGTTTTAGATTTACAAGAATATGAAATAGAATTTAATGATGATGAGAAAATTAAAAAAACATTTAAGGATATACTAAATGAAGAATTTATGTTTAGTAATATAATGTGTAAAAAACTGAAAGAATCTAATGCTATTATAAAAGGTTTAAAAATTAAATCAACAGATGATTTATTGAATAAATTTGCAGAGGATACTTTATATAATATAAGTTTAATTTTAAATTACATTAGTTATCTAACTATATCAAGCAAAGTAATGGTTGTTATAGAAAATGATAAACAATATGAAGTTTTACAAGAGAATAATCATATAAAAGAACTTCCCAAAGATATATGTATAATAAACAAGGTTAGAGATAGAAGAAAGCCAATAATTGAATATGAACAATATATGGACTATATAGATTTAGAAATATGTAAAAAAAGTACAATAGGTGCAAAATCAAAAATGTGTATACCAGTAATTATGGATAATAAATTACAAGTTATTGCACAAAATAGAAAGGTAAACACACGAAATAATAGTGAAATAAAGGGATATCTATATTTAGAATCAGATAAAATACTAAATAATATAAATGAAAACACATTGAATATATGTTTGAAACTTTGTAAAATTTTAGGTGTGCTTATAGATAAACATTTAGTAGAGTTGAATTCATCACTAGATAAGTTAACAGGAACAATAACTAGAAAATATTTAGAAAAAGCTATAGTTAATCAAATAAAATGCAGTAGCGAATGTAACTCAAGTTTTTCTATACTTATGTTTGATATAGATTTCTTTAAAAATATAAATGATAAATTTGGTCATAGAAGAGGAGACGATGTTTTAAGGGATATATGCCAAGAGGCTATGAAAAATATTAGAGAAACAGATGTTTGTGGACGATATGGCGGAGAGGAATTCATAGTAGTTTTACCAGATACTAATTCAGAAGAAGCACTTAAAATTGCTGAGAGAATTAGAAAAGGTGTTAAAGAAAAGGATATTTTACAAGGAAAAATTGATGTTACTATTAGCATAGGCGTTGCAAATTATCCAAGTCATGCATTGAATTACGATGAATTAGTAGAAAAGGTAGATCAGGCATTGTATGCTGCTAAAAATTCAGGAAGAAATAAATCTCTTGTTTGGGATGAAACTTATAAGTGTAAGTTAAATTCCTTAGATAAAATAACAGGTATAATATCAGGAAATATTAATAGAGATATAAGAACTGCAACAACTATTATGGAGGTAATTGAAATTGTTGCAGAAAATAAAGTAAAAGAAAATGTTTTATATATTTGTCTAGGAAAAATAATTGAAACTATGGAGTGTGATACTGTATCGTTATTTATTATTGAAAATGAAAAAATTATTGAGAAATATACAAGAAAAGCCTTTGATACAGAATGGTCATCAATAGATTATTATGACAGAAATTTAATAGAAGATGTTATAAAAAATAAGAAAACTATTAATACGATTGAATGGGATAATACTGGGGAAATTATTAATAATAAAGATAGAAATACATCTATGTTAGTAGAATGTAAATCAATATTAATGGTTCCAGTGATAAGTAGTGATAATGTAAAAGCAATTTTATGTTTATCTGTACATGCAAAGAAAAAAGAGTTTAATATGGAAGATGCTAACATTATTTCAATGATTGGAAAGATAATGATACCACGATTATAAGAAATATGATAAAAATACAATTAACATAAGGAGGCAGAAATATGGGCTGCGATAAATGTAAAAATTACCATGGATTTAAATTTGTTGAGGAAACAAAAGTTGATGAGATTAATTCAACAGCTAAAATATTTGAACATGAAAAGACAAAGGCAAAACTTTTGTATTTAGGAAATAAAGATACTAATAAGGTATTTACTATAGGATTTAAGACACCTCCAGAGAATAGTACAGGTGTTGCTCATATTATAGAGCATAGTGTATTATGTGGATCAAGAAAATTCCCAACAAAGGAGCCATTTGTAGAATTAATAAAAGGTTCTTTAAATACTTTTTTAAATGCAATGACTTTTGCAGATAAAACTATTTATCCATTAGCAAGTAAAAATAATAAGGACTTTTTCAATCTAATGGATGTATATTTAGATGCGGTTTTTTATCCTAATATTTACAATACACCAGAGATTTTAATGCAAGAAGGATGGCATTATGAACTTGAAAATCCAGAGGATGAACTTAAATATAAAGGCGTTGTTTATAATGAAATGCAAGGAGCATTTTCTTCTCCTGAGGGAGTTTTAATGAGAAAAATACAAGAAACTCTATTTAAAGACACAACTTATGGAGTGGAATCTGGTGGAGACCCTGAATTTATTCCAGAATTAACTCAAGAAGAATTTACAGAATTTCATTCTAAATATTATCATCCATCTAATAGTTATATTTTCTTATATGGTGATGTTGATTTAGATAAAGCATTAGAATTTATAGATAATGAATATTTATCAAGATTTGAATATAAAGAAGTTAATTCAGAAATTAAAGAACAAGAGTCTTTTAATGATAGAAATTATGTAACTACAGAATACTCAATAACAGAAGAAGAGACAGAAGAAGAAAAAACATTTTTAGCATTAAACTATGTAACAGGTAAATCATATGATGAAGAATTACATTTATCACTTGATATATTAGAGCATTTATTACTAGAAGCACAGGGAGCACCATTAAAGAAAGCATTAATAGATGCAAATATAGGAAAAGATGTTTATGGAAGTTTTGATAGTAGTATACTTCAACCAGTGTTTAGTATAATAGTAAAAAATTCAGAAGAAAATAAAAAAGAAGAGTTTGAAAATATAGTTGAAAATACATTAAAAGATTTAGTTAAAAATGGAATAGATAAAAAGTTAATAGAAGCTTGTTTAAATATAACTGAATTTAAGCTAAGAGAAGCTGATTTTCAAGGACTTCCAAAGGGACTATTTTATTATATAACTGCTATGGACAGCTGGATGCACGATAAAAATGCACTTGTTCACTTACAATATGATAAAGTGCTTTCTATTATAAAAGAAGGAATTAAAGAAAATTACTTTGAAAATTTAATAGAAAAATATCTTTTAGATAATAAGCATACATCTCTTTTAATATTAAAACCTAAAAAAGGTTTAGCGGAAGAAAGAAATGGGAAGTTAAAAGAGAAATTAAGACAGTATAAGGAAACATTAAGTAAAGAAGAAATAAATAAAATAGTTGAAAATACAAAGAATTTAATAAAGAGACAAAATACACCAGATACAAAAGAGGCTTTAGAGACAATACCATTATTAGATTTAGAAGATATTGATCATAATGTAGAAGATTTAAGTGTCAAAGAAGATGAAAAAGATGGAATTAAAATATTATGGCATGATACATTTACAAGTAAAATAGCTTATATAAATATGCATTTTAATTGTGATTGTATAAAACAAGAAGACATATGTTATTTAAGTCTTTTAACATCTTTATTAGGAAAAGTTAATACAGAAAGAAGAGGATATATAGATTTATCAAATGATGTATTAATAAATACTGGTGGCATTTATTTTACAAGTGAAGTATATGGAGACAAAGATGATACTAATAAATTCTATCCTTATGTTATAGGTTCATCTAAAGCAATGGTTGATAAAGTTCCAAAACAATTAGAACTATTATCAGAGATATACAATGAAACTAAGTTTGATGATAAAAAAAGATTAAAAGAAGTTATTAGACAATTAAAATCAAGAATAGAAATGGTTATGATTGATAGAGGTCACCAAGTAGCAGCATTAAGACTTAATTCATATTATTCAGGAGTTTCAAGTTGTATAGATAAAGTAGCAGGATTAAGTTATTATAAATTCTTACAAAAAATTGATTCTAATTTTGATAATGAAGTAGATAATTTAATCAATAAACTAGAACAAATTAAAAAATTAGTATTTAATAAAGATAATTTGATGATTGCTATAACTGGTGAAAAAGAAGAAGTAGAAGCACTTAAAAATAATATAGGAATAATAAGTAAATCTTTAAAAGATGAAAAATGTGAAAAACAACCATACAAGTTTGAAGTTGAAAGAAAAAATGAAGGTTTATTAACACCATCAAATGTTCAGTATGTAGCTAAAGGATACAATTTCAAGCAATTAGGATATGACTATAGCGGAAAATTATTAGTTTTAAAAACAGTTATGCAATTAGATTACTTATGGAATAAAATTAGAGTTCAAGGTGGAGCATATGGTGCGATGAGTAGCTTAGCAATGAGTGGTAACTTAGTCTTTGTTTCATATAGAGATCCAAATTTAAAAGAGACACTAGATGCATACAATAATGTTGTAGAATACTTAAATAACTTCTCTACAACAGAAAGAGAAATGACAAAATATATAATTGGTACAATAAGTGACCTAGATATGCCACTAACACCATCTATGAAAGGCGAAAAAGCTATAAGTATGCATATAAGAGGAATATCAATGGATGACTTAAAACGTGAAAGAGAAGAAGTTTTAAGTACAACACAAGAGGATATAAGAAATTATAAAAAGTTAATTTCTGATGTTCTTGAAAAAGATTTTTATGATGTTTTGGGAAATGACAAGAAAATAAAAGAAAATAAAGAGTTATTCAATAGTCTGGAAACAGTTTTTTAATAATTATTAGGGGAGCTTTTAAAATAAAGGCTCCCTTTAAAAAAGTAAAAATAGAGTTAAGGGGTAGAAAAATGAAAGCATTATTTACATATAATTATGGTGATGAAAAACTAGAAAAATTAAAAAAACTTGGTTTAGATATAATTGTAAAAAGTGAAAAAGATTTATATTACACTGATGAACTAAAAGATATAGAGATACTTGCATGCTATAATCCTTTTAAAACTTTAGATATAGAAAGAATGGAAAATTTAAAACTTATTTTATTAACAAGTACAGGAATAGATCAGGTTCCACTTGATATAGTAAAGAAAAATAATATAACACTTTGTAATAACAAATATGGATATAATGTTCCAATAGGTGAGTGGATAGTTCTAAAAATATTAGAAATGTTAAAGGAAAGTAAAATGATTTATAGTAATCAAGAGAAAAATAAATGGAAAACAAATATGGATATTTTAGAGCTAACAGATAAAAATGTTACTTTTATAGGAACAGGCAATATAGCAACAGAAGCAGCTAAAAGACTTGAGGCATTTGAATGTAATATTTGTGGGATTAATACTACGGGTCATAGTGTTGATTATTTTAAACAGTGCTTTTCAATGAAAGAATCACATAAAATTTTAAGCAAAAGTGACATAGTTGTTGTAACTATACCGTATACAAAAGACACTTATAAGTTAGTGAATAAAGATATGATAGATAATATGAAAGATGGAGTATACTTTATAAACATATCTAGGGGAGATATAGTTGATGAAAAAGAATTAATAAAAGCATTGAAAAATAAAAAAATAAAAATGGCTGCATTAGATGTATTTGAAGAGGAGCCGTTAAGGGATGATAATGAAATTTGGAAATTAGAAAATGTACTTATAAGTTCACATAATTCCTGGGTGTCAGAGATGAGGAATGTAAGAAGATTTTCTAATATATATCAAAATATATCAAATTATATAAGCGATGAAGAAGTTATAACTAAAGTAGATTTAAATAAAGGATATTGATATTATTTAGAGAATATATCAGTGAAAGAAAATTAGAACTTAAAGTTAGAAGTGAAATACAAACTTCAATGCAAAAGGTTTAATCTTTACAAGATAAATTAATTTGAAAGAAGTGATTCGTAGATGAAGTGTGAAATTATAGCTGTAGGAACAGAGATATTACTTGGTGATATAGTAAATACAAATGCTCAATACTTAGCTAAAAGATTAAGTGATTTAGGAATATATTGTTATCATCAAACTGTAGTTGGTGACAATGAAAATAGATTAAAAGAAGCTTACGACTTGGCATTTAAAAGAGCTGAATTAGTGATAACAACAGGTGGACTTGGACCAACTAAGGATGATTTAACAAAAGAGATGTCTTTTGAGTTTTTTAATAAAAAAAGTGTATTACATGAGCCATCAATGAAAAGAATAGAAGAACATTTCAAAAAAACAGGAAGAATAATGGTTGATAGCAATAAAAAGCAAGCATATTTTCCTGAAGATTGTATTATATTACAAAACAATAATGGAACAGCACCAGGATGTATTATTGAAGAAAATAATAAAATTCTTATAAATTTACCGGGACCACCAAAGGAAATGAAACCAATGTTTGAGGAAAGTGTAGTTCCATATTTAAAGAAGTATCAAACTGAAATTTTAGTTTCAAAAGTCTTAAGAGTTATAGGAATTGGTGAGAGCATGGCTGCTGATATGATAAAGGATATACTTGAAAATCAGACTAATCCAACGGTAGCACCGTATGCAAAAGATGGTGAAGTAACTTTTAGAATTACAGCCAAAGCAGAAAGTGAAACTGAGGCTAATGAATTAATAAAACCTATAGAAAATAACATAAGAAATGTATTTAAAGAAAATGTTTATGGGTTAGGAGATACAACAATAGAAGAAGTAGTTTCTAAGATGTTAGTAGAAAATAATATCACTATAGCAACAGCAGAATCTTGTACGGGAGGTATGCTAGCAGCTAAGTTAATAGACTATCCTGGTATATCATCTGTATTTTTAGAAGGTGCAGTAACTTATACAAACGAAGCTAAAATGAAAAGATTAGGTGTTGAAGAAGAAACTTTAAATATTCACACTGCTGTTAGTGAAGAGACTGCAAAGGAAATGGCATATGGAATAGCTAGAGTGTCAGGCGCAGATATTGGATTATCTACAACAGGGATAGCTGGCCCTGGCGGTGGAAGCGAAGATAAGCCTGTTGGACTTGTATATGTAGGAATATGTATTAAAGGGGAAACTAAAGTTAAGAAGTTAAACTTATCAGGAAATAGACAACAAATAAGAGAAAAAGCAACGAAATCATTGTTAGACTTTTTAAGAAGAGAATTAATAAAAAGAAATTATTAAAATATAAGGGATGGTTCAAAATAAGTTTGTTTTTGAATCATCCCTTTAATTTACTTTCCATCTTTTTTGGGGAGAATTTTGTTTAAGTCTATATAACCATTGCCTTGCATACATTTTTTCTCTTTTATAAAAGATGATGAACTTTTTAAGAGTCCATATATATCTTTAAAATTAAGTTCGCTATTATATTCATATAATAAAGCACAAACCCCAGATATATATGCACAAGCAATCGATGTGCCACTATATTCAGTATAAGGTTTTGATAGCTTTTTAGGATAAATTTTTAGTCCATTTCTTTCAGAAATATAATTTGTATCTGTGTTTAAAGAAATTATATCAACAGAGGCTGCAATAAAATCAGGTTTAGAAGATGATTTAGATGATCCACAAGAAGAAAATGGATATATGTTATTACCAAAACGAGTATCCATTCCACCAATAGTGATAACTTCCTTTAAAGTTGCAATACCACGTATGCTGTCCTCTTCATTGCCATTATTTCCAGAAGGAACTATGATTATAATATTTTTTTGTAATGCTATTTTAAAAATCTTTGAGTATAATGACAAAATATCATTAGAGGTATTGTATATTTCAAAAGGTAAGCAAATAACTTTTACATTGTAATCTTCACTAAATTCAATGATTTTTTGTATTGCCATTAAAGTTGAGGAAACATAACCTTTGCCAGAACTATCAAAGGCTTTAACTACTAATAAGTGACTATTTATAGCAATTCCACGATTTTTATTTTTAGATTCATGGCCGCTGCCACAAAGTACACCAGATATAAATGTACCATGACCATTGTCATCATAAGGATATTTATAATCATTAATTAAATCTATAAAACATTTAATTTTATTATTAGGATATATAATGTCTTTATGAGGATAACAACCACTATCAACTAGCCCAATTCCAATGTTTCGCCCAGATAAAGAGTAATCACCTTTTAATATACTATTGTTACTTTGTAGAGAAACACCATTAGAAAGTAGAGGTGTACGACCACATAAAAATGCATATTCATCTAGAAATATATATTTCACCTCAGGTAATTCTATGAGACGTAATAGTGTAGTAGTATTTATGTTAGCGGCAATACATTGAATTTCTTCAATAGAAAAAAGAATTTCACCATTGGAGAATTTAATTTTTTTTTCGATTTCATTTTTTATAGATTTATATTCAATAAGTACTCTATATCTATTATAAAAATTATTTTTAAGCGAATCTTTTAGAGCGGGAGATAATTTTCTTTTAAGAGAGAACATAAAAAACCTCCTATTAAATGTTACATTATAGTATATGAATTATCTTATTAAATGTAACAAATTCTAAGTAAAATAATGGATATTCAAATCAGAAAATAAATAATATTCTGTATAGTATTTATTTTTTTAATAAATACTATTGAAAAAACAAATAAATATATAGATAATAGATATGTAGGAAATTATAAAATTAACCTTTTAGTAAAAACCATTATAAAAGTTTTATATTTCTACTAAATAAACTAATTTATAAAATAATTAAAATTAATATTTGGACTTGCCTAATTTGAAATTAGGTTTAGTTGAAACACTAAATAAAAAAGTGGTGTTGAAAATATGTTAGGGGGAATTTTATGGACTTTAAACAATTAGAAGCCTTCGTTACAGTTGCGAAGCTAAGAAGTTTTTCAAAGGCTGCTAATGCAATTTATCTTTCACAGCCAACAATAAGTTCTAATATATCTAGTTTAGAGAAAGAATTAAAAATACAATTGTTTGATAGAACATCAAAAGAGGTTAATCTAACTCCAGCAGGAGAATCTTTCATAGAATATGCAACAGATATAATAAATACTAGAAATAATGCTATAACAAATATGTCTAATTTCAACAATAATATATCAGGTAAATTAAATATATCAGCAAGTACTACACCTTGTAATTCAATATTACCAGGATTAATAAAGAGATTTAATGATACGTATTCTAATGTAAAATTTAACATAAAAGAACAAGGTTCTGTAGCAATAATAAAAGACATATTAGATTTAAATTGTGAAATTGGAATTGTAGGAACAATGATACATAATAATAGAATTAATAATTATAAAATTGTAGATGATGAGTTAGTAATTGTATCAAAACGAGAAATGAATTTACCAGAAGTTTTAAATGTAGAGGAATTATTAAATTATAAATTTATAATAAGAGAGAAAGAATCTGCAACAAGAAAAACTCTAGAATCAGCACTAGCTGAAGCAGGAGTAGATAATGGTAAATTAAAAACAGTTTGCGAAGTAAATAGCTTAGACGCACAAATGAGGTTACTAAAAATGGGATTGGGAGTATCAATACTTTCAAAATGTTTATGTGAAGATTTAGTAGAAAAAGAAGGTATGAGAATTAGTAAGGTAGATGGTTTATCACTTAAAAGAAGTATATACTTAGCTATGAGTTCAAGGAGAACGTTAACACCTATAGCAAATGCTTTTTTAAATATGTGTAAAGAAATCTATAACTTATAAATATAAATAAAAGGTTAATTATATAGGGAAACCAGTTTAAACTTTAAGTTATTCATGATTCAGTTGAGAATTCTAATTAATTTAATTGAAAATTGAAAATTGAAAGTGAATGTAAAAATTGGACTTCCAATTTTAAAGAATGATTTTTTATTAAATTTGCAGAGCAAATTAGTTGAAAACAATATAGAAACGTAGTTTTTAAGCATTTCTATTTTTAGATATTAGGAACGAAGTGAGTAATACCAACTATAACTTTTCACTCTTAAATCTTACTTGGTTCCAAATATAAAAATAAAAATAAACTGTAAGCTTAATAGTATCATTTGAGAAAGAAATTGCTTTAAATTTGGAACCTTATATTATGTACAAGTTAAAAAATAGACATATTGATTAATATGTCTATTTTTTATTTCAATTATTTTTTCCATTTAAAAATTATAATACCAGCTATCATTATGCCTATTCCAAGCATTTCTTTTATGCCATAGGGAGTTTTTTCAGTTCCAAATAGTCCAAATGAATCGATTATAGCTGCAGCACCAAGTTGAGCTATGAGAATTATTCCAATTCCACAAGATGTGCCAAGGGATGAGATGCTTTTCATTACGGTGTAGATTATAACAGCACCAAGAACACCACTTAATAAATAAAATTTATTAACATCTTTTATAGCTTTAAGGTCACCTTTTCCAGCAAAAATCATAACAATAAGGGTAACTATTAAGGCAATGGCTTGGCTAACTACATTAGTTTCCCAAAGACCAAGCTTTTCAGATAGTTTAGTATTAAAAACTCCTTGTAGGCTCATACTTACGCCAGATATTATTGCTATTATTATAGCAATCATAAAATCACCATCCTTTAACAAGGATAGTTTAACCAAAGGAAAATATTAATATCCATAAAATAATATGACTAGATAACTTAACTAAGTTATCTAGTCATATTATTTTATTTAATAGTCTTTTAAAGCATAAGACTTTATTATTTCTTTATTAGAAGTTGGTTGTTTCCAAATTTGAAAGCTTGCAATTTTTCCAGTACAGTATATTTCATCTTTGCTTAATTTAGGATTTATACTTAATGGTGAATTGTTAGAAGCTTTTCTTACAGAATGATTAGCATTAGCCATAGGGATGTTTAAGATACTTCCATTGAAAGGCTTTATATTAATGCCGTTTAGTGTAAGTGTATCAAAGATATTTCTTATTATCTTATTTATATATCCTTTATCTTCAACCCTAAAACCAATAGAATTAAAATCTTCATTAAAAGTTATATTATTATCAACAACAGTTTTGAATTTTTTGTATGGATTAAATATTTTAGATAATAGTGAATCCAGCTTGTCAAAATCATTAGTGTTAATTACTCCTAAAGGTATATGAAGTACTTGTGTGTTTTTATATAGTCTATACCTCTTACTTACTATTTTTTGTGATTCTATTAAAGAAGATGATGATGAATCATCAAATAATGCTACTAGATAATATTTCATAGATATCCTCCATAACCAAAAGGCTTCTAAATTTTTATTTTATATCCTTGAAAATATAATATTAAATATTATAGCATAATTTATGGGAAAATTCATTAAGTTCAATTTTAAAGAAATTTAATGATTTATTATAATAAGTGTATAAAAAAGAAATAAATAACTCACATTTAATTAAAGAAAAAACTTAATAAATATATTTTATTTCAAAGGTAAATAAAGGATTTTATCATATATTTTATTTACAAGGAAATAAAATAACACATATGAAAAAAATTACCTTGCATATAATAAGTATAACATTTATATTAATATGGAGAATAATTTCTATATTTTTAAATTTACATATAAAAATATAAAGTGTATGTGATATAATATGATATGTGTGAAATAAGATAATAAATGAGAATTTGAATATATATAAAAAAAATAGTGAGGATGATACCGTAATGGAAAAATTTATAATTAATGGTGGTAAATCCATATATGGAGAAGTAGAAATAAGTGGAGCTAAAAATGCAGTATTACCAATATTAACAGCTGCAATTATGGCAAGTGAAGGTATATGCAGTATTGAAAATTTCCCAGAAATTGAAGATGTAAATTGCATAGAACGAATTTTTGAATCATTAGGATGTAAAGTAGAAAAAATTAATAATGTTATAAATATAGATAGTACAGAAGTAAAAAGTTTAAATGCAAATAGTGAAGATATGAGAAAAATGAGAGCATCATACTATTTCTTAGGTGCTTTACTAGGAAGATTTAAAGAAGCTAGAATAGAGCTTCCAGGGGGTTGTCCTATAGGAAGTAGACCTATAGATCAACACATAAAAGGATTAGAAGCTTTAGGTGCTGAAGTTACTATAGAACATGGTTCACTTAGTGCAAAAGCTGAAAGATTAATAGGAACTAGTATTTACTTTGATGTAGTAAGTATTGGTGCAACTATAAATGTTATGTTTGCAGCAACTTTTGCAGAAGGAACAACTATATTAGAAAACTCAGCAAAAGAACCGCACGTAGTTGATGTTGCTAACTTCTTAAATAGTATGGGAGCAAATATTAAAGGTGCAGGTACAGATACAATAAAAATCACAGGTGTAGAAAAATTAGTTGGATGCAACTATTCTGTAATTCCTGACCAAATAGAGGCAGGAACATTTATGATAGCTACTGCAGCTTGTGGTGGAGAAGTAAAATTAAAAAATGTAATTCCAAAGCACTTAGAATCAATATCTGCAAAACTTATTGAAATGGGTGCAGAGGTAATTGAAGAAGATGATACTGTTACAGTAAAAAGAGATAAAAAATTAAAGGGTGTTAATATAAAAACACTTCCATATCCAGGATTTGCAACTGACTTGCAACAACCTATGAGTGCATTGTTAGCTGTAGCTAATGGAAGAAGTATAATAAATGAAAGTATTTATGAAAATAGATTTAAACATTTATCAGAGTTAAACAAAATGGGTGCTAATATGACTGCTGAAGATAGAATAGCTATAATCGATGGTGTTGAAAGATTAAAAGGCGCACATGTTAAGGCTACAGATTTAAGAGCTGGGGCTGCATTAGTTATAGCAGGATTAGTTGCAGAGGGTCAAACTATAATTGAAGGTGTTCAACATATTGACAGAGGTTACCCTAAGATAGAAGAAAAATTAAGAGGGCTTGGTTGCGATATAACTAGAATTATAGAGTAGTAATAAGCATGTAAAATTTGCTGTGTAAATAATTAAAAATAATTTATATATGTTAAATTATAATTAAAATTATTAAATAAGCAGTGGATAGAGCATATTGTGGTTTAGATAACTAATATAGTTAAGAAAAGGAGATTTATATGAAATTTTGTCCATTATTTAGTGGTAGTAGTGGCAATAGTATATTTGTAGGAACTGAAAATACAAAAATATTGATAGATGCAGGTGTTGCAGGAAAAAATATTGAAGCAGAACTTAGAGCTATAGGTGAGGAACCTTCAAGTATAGATGGAATTTTCGTTACCCATGAACATTCGGATCATATAAAATCTGTTGGAGTTATGTCTAGAAAACACAACATACCTATTTATGCAAATGAGTTAACGTGGGAAGCTATGCTGCCTAAAATAGGTAAAGTTAAGGAAGAAAATATAAAACTATTGGATACAAGATATACAGCAATTAAAGATATAGAGATTGAAAATTTTAAAATATCGCATGATGCAGTTGACCCAAGAGGATATTTATTTAATACTAAGAAGGGTAAGGCTGCAATTGCAACAGATTTAGGTTGTTTCTCAGATGAAATAAAGGATATTTTAAATTCAGTAGATGTACTTCTTTTAGAAAGTAATCATGATGTTGAAATGCTTAAATTTGGACCATATCCATATGTACTTAAGAGAAGAATATTAAGTGAAGTAGGCCACTTATCTAATGAAGCATGTGGAAATGCAATATTAGAACTTATTAAAAGTGGAAGAAAAAGAATATATTTAGGACATTTAAGTAAAACTAATAATTATCCACAATTAGCATATGAAACAGTGAGTAGCATTTTAAAAGAAAACAATGTAAATATAGGAGAAGATGTATATTTGTCTATGGCAAATAGATCTAATCATAGTGAAGTTGTAAATTTATAATAGTTTGCTTGATATAACTTTAATGCAAAGGGGGCAGTTATGAAAAAGAAAGTAGTAATAATTTGTTCAGTAATTATATTAATAGCAGCATTTATAGTAATATTTGGTGGCGAAAAAAAAGATAAAAATACTGTTTTAAACAAAGAAAAGATAGAAAAGCTAAATATAGAATCTAAAGATAAGGGTGACTCTATTGATATTAATTTGTACTTCAATGGAGGCAAAAATGAAAATGATGTTAAAATTGTTAAAGAAGAAAGGTTAGTTAATAGAGAAGAACTGTTTGGAGAAGTAATAGTTCAAGAACTTATTAAAGGACCAGCAGTAAATAGCGAGTCTAAGCCTATATTTCCAAAGGATACAAGGGTTTTAAGTTTTTCAATTAAAGATGATATAGCTTATTTGAATTTAAGTTATAATAAGGACTTAAAAATTACAGCTTCTGAGGAAAAGGCATTATTAACATGTTTATCAACATCTTTATCACAATTAGAATCAGTAGGTAAATTAATGCTTACTGTAGAAAATCAAACTATCCAAAGTCTTGGTGGAAATTATGATATATCAAAGCCATTTTCAACACAAGAAATAGATAGTTTAAAAATAGCTAAAGGTAACTAAATATAGCTATAGTAAAGAACTAATTTGAATAATTAAATATATATTGAAATTATTGTAAATATTTATTATAATTAACCCAAAATTAGATATAAAAACAAATAAGATATAATTTTTATTTATAAAGGAGATAAGAAAATGAGTTTATATAACGAATGGACAAATTACGTAGTTGATTATGTAAAAACAAATGGAGAACCAGCGTTCTGGAAAGAATATGCAAGAATAGAAACTGCTATATATAGTAAAGTTTTAACTAACCTAGATGGAGTAGTTAAAGGAAAAATTAAAGATTTAGCAGCTGATCATGGAGTTACTGATGTTCAATTCATGGGCTTCTTAGACGGAATAAATGAAAGTATAGAAAAAGAATTAGATTTAGAAAACATGAATGCAGATGCAGATATAGATATGAAAATTAATTTTGAAAAATTATATTTCAACATGCTAGAATCTAAAGCAGAATATCTATATAGCTTACCACAATGGAATGCTATATTCTCAGAAGAAAAGAGAAAAGAAATCAGAGACGAGTGGAAAGCATCAAAAACTATTGTTAAGGAACATAAAATCGGAAGAAATGATCCTTGCATATGTGGAAGTGGTAAAAAATACAAAAAATGCTGTGGAAAATAGTATTTTGATAAAAACACCCTGTGAGGGTGTTTTTTTATGTAATTTAATTTTATTGTAATTAATTTTCCCTAATAAAGTGTTAAAATTTTTAGTGTTATAGAAAAATTTTATATTAAAATATTGATATATAGTATATTATGGGAAAATGGGATGAATTTTGATTGAGAATAGCTTATAAGTATAATTTACTAAAATTACAAATTGAAAAGTGAGTTTGAAGCCTTATAATTTAACCACATTAAATATAAATTTTAGAGAGAGGTTTAATTGTATATATTTTTAAGAGGTGTAGTATGAGTAAAAAGAAGAAAAAATATGTTGTGGTAAATAGAAAAAGATTGATATCAGCAATAAGCATATGTGTTGTTATCATTATTGGCGGGTCTATATCTATAGTTAAATACATTAAAAATGTAAATAAAAGAAATGAGATAATGTATAGCAAAAA
>NZ_CCAT010000015.1 GCF_000612845.1 Clostridium ihumii AP5 | reverse complement strand
AACTTGGAACCCTATATATGTACAAAATAAATATTAATTAGGGGTGAGCATATGGCAGATTTATATAAATTATTAAAGACAAATATATCTAATGAGTTATACAAGTGTGAAAATATAGGAAAAGCTATAAGTGAAGAAAAATATTTAGAAGATTGCTTAATACAGGAAGAAACCTTGGATTATATAGAAGAAAGTGGTGTTGAGTTTAATGGGTGTTATTTTAAAAATGTAATTTTAAATGAATGTACATTTGAAAGAGTAGATTTAAGTAATGTTGTTTTTGAAAACTGTGATTTATCAAATGTTAATTTCTCAGATGGAAGTATACATAGAGTAGAATTTAAAGACTGCAAGTTAATAGGTGCCAATTTTACTGGATGTAGTATGGAGAATGTTTACTTTAAAAATAATGTGGCTAAATACTCAAATTTTTCATTTTCAAAGATTAAATCAGTAAATTTTGAAGAATGTAATATGGAAAGTACAAGTTTCACAGAATGTAACTTTAGTAAAATATCATTTTCATATTGTGATTTAAAACTATGTGAATTTATGAATACAAAATTAAAAAATATAGATTTCTCAGATAGTGATATTTCAGGAATACTTCTTTCAGGTAATGAATTAAAAGGAGCGAGGGTATCGGCATTACAAGCAATTGAACTAGCTAAGTTATTAGGGGTAATTATAAAATAACAAATGGAAATAAAAGGTTAGATTGATAATCAGTCTAATCTTTTTATATTTAATAATCATAATTATTAACAAAGTGTAAAAGATGTAACGAAACAAAATAAAATATTAAGTAAATAATACAAATTTCGACAATTTAAATAGATAAAATTACCAAAAAAGATGAATTTCTAAACTAAGGAGGGAAGTCAATGAAGAGAGTAGTTGCAGGGTTGGTAGCTATGGCATTAATAACGTCATATAGTGTGCCAGTATTTGCTGAAACAAATGTGGGGGAACATGTAACAGAAGTTGAAACTAAAACAACGCCTGTTAAATTAAAGGGAGATTTAGAAGTAGATATTAACTTTAAGATGCCAATAAGAAATACAACAGAAGAGTCGACTGATATTAAAGTTACACTTAATAGTAGTAGTGATTCTATTGTATTGCCATTAGGTGGGGCAGGTTCAGAAGAAGTTGAAAAAGTTGAAAAAGTGACTTTTAATGGTGAGGAAATAACATATAAAGTAAGGAAGCTGAATCATGAAGGTAGTGAAGTTACTAAAGAAGATTTAAATGTATACTATTATGCAATTAAATTCTACAATTTACCTACTGATAAGTATAATTTAAATTTAAATGGAACAGGATTTAAAAGTGTAAATATAGATAATGTAGATATTGAAAATTATTCAAAGAGAATATCTATAAGTAATGATGGAGTTTTTTTGCCAGGAGATATAGATGAAAATGGAATAGTGAATGATGAAGATTATAATTTACTATTAAATAATATAGATACAACTAATTCAGAATTAATTAAGAAATATGATTTAAATAGAGATGGGAAAGTAGATTTAACAGATTTAACTTATGTCCACAATAGTTTAAATGTAAATGCTAAGGGAGCAGCTGTAGTTAATACTAATGCAATTATAAATCCCAACACTATAAAATTAGAAGAAAGTAAGGGCGTTATAAAACAAGGTAGTATAGAAGATATATTTGTAGATAATGGTTCAGCTGTAATTATAGAAAATACAGATACTATATCAGAGGAGAGTCCTGTAGAAATAGGGATGGAGTTTAATGATATAGTTCAAATGGAGCAAATAAGAATTAATCCTCAAAATTTAGGTTCAGCGCCAACAAAAGGTCAGGTTATTGTTGTAGATGAAAATGGAACTGAACAAACTGTAAATTATAACTTAGAAGAAACAGCAAAGAATATAGCACGTTTTTCTGATGATACAGTAAATGGATCAATAGTTATAAATTTAGGTAAACAAGTAGCTGTAAAGAAAGTAAAAATAGTTGTAACAGGAACAAGTAGCAATAATAATCTTACTGAGATTGGAAAAGTAGAATTTTTAAATAATGTTTATGATAAAGTTCCAGAACCAGAGATGAATATTCCTAAAAACTTAAAGGTTAAAGCAGAAAACGAAAAACTTACATTAACTTGGGATAAAGAAACAAATGTTACAGGATATGAAGCTAAGTGTGAATTAATAGAAAATGGTGTAGTTAAAGAAACAAAAATAGTACAAACTAGTAAAAATTCAGCTGAATTTGAGAAACTTAATAATTTTTCAAACTATACATTAAGTGTTCAATCGTTAAATGAGGAGTGGAGTAGCGGATATTCAGACGGAGTTATAGGAACACCAGTACCAACTGAAAAGCCAGCACCACCAGAAGGCATTAATGCAGAGGGTAAATATAGAGAAGTTGCATTGTCTTGGAGTAAAAATAAAAAGGCAGAAGGATATAATTTATATTATAAGAAAACTGGAGATTCTGAATTTAAAGAAGTTAAGGGAATTACATCAACATCATATTCTATAAAAAATTTAGAAGATGAAGCAGAATATGAAATGTATCTAACAGCTTATAATTCTATAGGGGTTAGTGAAAAGTCTCAAACATATAAGGCTAAAACAACAACAATAACAGCACCAAAAACAACGAATTATAAATTACTAAATACACCAAATGGAGAAGGTATTACAACTAATCACATAATAGATGTTGAATATAGTGGTGGGTATAATCCAAATGAATATCCAGAGGGATTTAATAAATTTAATGTAGTAGATAATGATTATGCTACTCATTGGACTGATGCTGGTGGTAATAGATTTAATGGACCAATAGTAACATTTGATGAAGCATATGAAATGGATAGAATGGTATATGTTGCAAGACGAGATGGCGATTATGGAACTATGTATGTTAATCATGCAGTAAAAGTTTGGGAAGAAAGTGAAGATGGTACACTTGTAGAAAGAGAGTTTTCTAAAAATGAAATAACTGTTAGCGCACTTGAAAAAGGTGTGTATAGTGTTAAATTCCCAAAAGTAAATGCGAAAAAGATACAAGTTAAGCATCACCGTGCATATGCAGCGACTATGAGTGCATCAGAACTTAAGTTTTATCATTATGACAGTATAGAAGATGATGTAAGAGCATTATTTACTGATGATTTGCTTCTTGAATTAAATAAAGATGTAACTCTAGAGCATATAGAAGAATTAGAAAATCGTATTAATACAAAAGATGAATATAGTGATGAATATCATCCAAATAGAGATAACATATTATTTGAGTTAAGTTTAGCAAAAAATATATTACAAGATAAAGAAATATCTAATGACATAATAACTGTAGATCAAAACATAAATAATGGTAGGAATGGTCACTTAGGATTTGCTATGCAGCTTAATGACTATCAGCCACTAGGAATATCAGCAAGAGCAGGAGAAGAGATAGCTGTATATGTAGGTACTCAAGGCAATGTGATACCAGAATTAGTATTTACTCAGTATTATCCTGAAAGTGGGAAATGGAATACTACAGTAAAAAATCTTAAAAAAGGTAAAAATTTAATTACTGTGCCTAAGATTGGAACAATGAGCACTGAAAGAGGTGGCTCCGTATATGTTAGATATCCAAGTACATCTAAATCTAATAATGAGATAAAAATTAGAGTTAGTGGAGGAACAAAAATTCCAGTTCTTTCTGTAGCAGGACTAGAAAATGAAGCAGAAATTAAGAATACAGTTAAAAAATATATAAGTGAGCTTAAAAATTATGTAAATAATATAGAAAGTTTATATGATGGAGAAGAATATTCGTATGATCCAAAGACTAGTGTTTTAAATAGCACAGAGATAGTTACAGATAATGTTCTTTTAACAATTCCAGCAGAAGCTGCACTACAAGGAATTACAGAAGGAATTAGTGGAGAAGAAAATGAAGTTAATAGATTATATAATTCATTATTAGCATGGGAACAACTTATGGATATTTCCTATGGTAAAAAGGGATTATATGAAAATCCAGATATTAACAATGATGGAAAGGTAGATGCTAATGAAGCAAAGCATGCTATGCCATCATCACGTATAAATATAAGATATACAAGAATGTTTGATGGTGCATTTATGTATGCAAGCTCAGGACATATAGGTGTTGAATATGGATCTACTGTGCCATTAATGAAGGGTGTACCACATACTAAAAATGTTGATGGAACATTAAGTGAAGGTAGCTTATTTGGATGGGGAATTGCTCATGAAATAGGACATGTTATAGATGAAGGTCATAGAATCTATGGAGAAACAAGCAACAACATATTATCATTACTTGCACAAACTTTTGATGATAAGAGTTTATCAAGGTTAGAAACAAGTAATAAATATGAAGCAATATATGACAAAGTTACATCGAGAACAATAGGTGTTCCATCTGATGTGTTTGTAGCACTAGGAATGTTTTGGCAATTACATTTAGCTTATGATAATGAAACAAACCAATCATTATTAGAAAATGGACAGTCTTTCTATGCTAAATTAAATAGACTTTATAGAGAAAATACTATGGAAGCTGATAAGGATAATCTTTTAATAAGACTTGCCAGTGATGCAGCTGGAAAAGATTTAAGTGATTTCTTTATAAAGTGGGGCTTAAGACCAACTGAAGAAACTTTAAAATATGTTTCAAAGTATGAAAAAGAGACAAAACAAATTCAGTATTTAAATGATGAAGCTAGAAGAAAGAAATTACAAGGTATAACTCCAATGTCAGGTTCAACTAAGGCTATTGCAAGTTTTGTAGATTATACTGATGGACAATATGTAAAAGATTCTAAAGAAGTAAAGCTTTCATTATCTGTATCAGAAGATAGTGATAAGATTTTAGGATATGAAATATATAGAAATGGTGTACCAGTTGCATTTACAACAGAAAGTGAATACACAGATATAATAAGTGCAGCTAATAATAGAGCTTTCAGCTATGAAGTTGTAGCATATGATTATCTACTAAATTCTACAGAAAAAGTAAAAATTGGAGAGATAAAAATTTCTCATGATGGAGCAATAGACAAAGGTGATTGGATAGTTAGTACTAACACTTCAAATGATGAAGATAAAAATACAGAAATGAATCCAAGTGGACCAGTGGATAATCCATCTATAAATAAAGTTAAGGATGATAATATTTCAACAAGCTATGAGGGAACTAAAAAAGGAAATGAAGACCCTAATATAATAATTGAAATGAATGATAAACAATCAATTGTAGGATTTAAATATACTGCATTAGTTGAAGAGAAGTTAATTGATAGGATTGCAGAAAACTCGATTAAAGACTATGAGATTTATGTAAGTAATGATAAAGAAAATTGGACTTTAGCTAAGACTGGAAGATTTAATGTAGATAAGAATAATCCAACAGAGCTAGTTTATTTTAATAAGGAAGGTGTAGATGGAGGAAAACAACTTTTTGCGTATGACACATCTTATGTAAAACTTGTAGCTAAGGGAGCAAAAGCTATATCAGCAGCGGAAGTTGATATAATAGCACCTCCAGGAGATAATGTTGAAATTTCAGATAATGGAATAGGCATATTAAAAGAAGACTTTAGATTTGGAAATGGTGAAGATGAGTATATTCCAAAGGATTCTATAGTTGTTACAGGAGAGTATCGTGGAGATCCAGCATTTAATGTTGTTTTATTAAGAGATGAAAATAACAATGTTATAGGTGGAGAACAAATAATATTAGCAGAAGTTCCAGAAGATGGTCACTTAGGTCAAATTAGTAGTGGAACATGGATATATTGGATAAGTAAAGAAGAAAAAGATTTATTAACATCTAATATAAAAGCAGAATTATATAGAGTAGATAATGCTGAAACACTAGAGGGGCAAAGACTTGTAAGTGATACATTAAGAGTTAAAATTCCAGAAAACTTACCTGAAATTGAATTAGAGGGTGGAATTGTTCCAAATGAAATAACTTATAGAAGAAGAGAAGATTAAAAATAAAATATTAGGTTATATGAGGAAATAGGAATTATTTAAGTAATTCCTGTTTCGTGATGAAAGAAAAAATTTTTTCAATTGATAAATATATTATTTAAAATTTGAACTTGGAACCTTATATAGGGAAACAAGTTCAAAAGTACAATTATTTAAATATTAAATGAGAATAATGTTATTCCAAGAAAAAGTAATTATTTAAAACGTTATTCATAAAAATTTCAAAGAAACTCTAATAAATTTGTCATTTTATTTCCAAGACTAAACGGCTGAATCGACGTCCTGTCTAGGCAGTCGCTGAACCCGTCCTTGGGTTCAGGTCTTGAAAATAAAATACAAATTAATAAGATTTTCTAAATCAATTTTCAAAGGAATACTAATTTAAATAATTCCTGTTTCTTGATGAAAGAAAAAACTTTTTTAATTGATAAATATATTATTTAAAATTTGAATTTAGAACCATGTAGGAGGAATAATGAAGAAAATAAAATTAATGATTAGCACGTTTTTAATAAGTGCAACAATGATGTCTATGAGCGCTATAGATGCTTATGCTGCAACGATTTCAAGATTAAGTCGTGTTCAGAAGAGTGGAAATGAAATAGCTATAGCTATAGATGATATGGAATCACAAGTTAAAGGCTTTCAAATGAGTTTGAAGATTGAAGGTGATGTTAGCTTTAAGGATATAGAGTGGTCTAATGATATTAAGACTAAAGGAAAATCTAATGTTAAATATAATGAAGCTGAAAATACGGTAGATATTTATGTAACATCAAAAGAAAACTTAGTAAATGATAAAAATGATTTAGAAGTTGGAACTATAAAAATTAATGGAAAAGAGAATGTTAAATATAACATAAAGTTTAATGATAGCAAAGGAAATGATGCATTTAAAGCAGTATCTATGACATATAATGAAATTACGTATGATACATTACAAAATGTAGGTGATGGCGAATTTACTTACTCTGAAGTGTCAGGTGGAGGTTCAACAGGAGGGGGTACATCAGGTTCTACAAATAATAAACCAATTATAGTTGCGGACAATATTACAATAAAATTGAATGAAAAATTTGATCCATTATTAGGAGTAACAGCTAGTGATAAAGAAGATGGAGATATAACAAAGTCAATAAAGGTTATATCAAATAATGTAGATACATCAAAAGAAGGAAGTTATAAAGTTATATATGAAGTAAAGGATAATAACGGGAATGTAACAACAAAAGAGATAACAGTTACAGTGAGCAAAAATGTATTAAATGTTGAAGAAATAGTAGGAAGTACTAGATATGAAACTGCAACAAAGTTAAGTAAATATAAGTTTGACAAAGCTAACACAGTAGTAATAACAAATGGATTTTCATTAGCAGATGGTTTAACTGTTACACCACTTGCTTCATATTTAAAAGCTCCAATATTACTTACAACCTTAAATGATATTCCAGATGAAACTATAAGAGAAATTGAAAGGTTAGGAGCAGATAATATCATAATAGTCGGTGGAGAAGGTGTTGTTTCTAAGAAGATTGAAGAGAAATTGAATAAAGTGGGAATAAATAAAATAGAAAGATTAGGTGGTAAAACTAGATATGAAACATCACTAGCAATAGCAAAATATATAGATGAAAATTGTTATGATGTTGAAAATGTAGTAGTAGCTGGTGGATTTGGAGAAGCCGATGCATTATCTATAGCATCAGTGTCTGGAAAAGAAAATATGCCAATAATTTTATCAACTAAAGATGAAATCACATCAGAAACTCACCAGTGGTTAAAATCAGAAAAACTTAAAAATGCATACATAGTTGGTGGAGATGGAGTTGTAAGTGAAAAAGTTATTACAGAAGTTAACAAGATAACTTCTAATGATGTAAGTAGTAATAGATTAGGTGGAAAAACTAGATATGAGACTAATGCTATTATCATAGAAAAGTTTTATGATGATAAATTAGATAAAGCATATATAACTAAAGGATTTGAATTAGTAGATGCTTTAAGTGCAGGTCCAGTGGCTGCACTGGATAGTTCACCAGTAATAATATCTAATAATGATTTAAGTAAAGAACAAGAAAGTGTTTTAAGCAAAAAATCTTCAAGTGAAATTATACAAATTGGTGGAGGCGTAAGCAAAAATGTATTAGAGTCATTAAAATCAATATTAAAATAAAATTTTTGAAAGTCATAATTACAAATTATAGTGTTTTGTAATTATGACTTTATATTCTATTTAGTTAGTAACAAATTGGAACTTAATACATATATTAGTATAAAGGCATATATCTAGCAACACGCTATAGTAGCACAAAGTCTTGCAGTGTTGATAGAAGCAGTTTGACTAGTTATAGTTCCAACAGATAAAGATAGTGGTATTACAGAAATTATCTCAACAATATAAGTATAACAATTAGGACAAGTGTTACAGTCAATATAATTGAAATTGAATGGTACACTTGAATTTATACTAGTACTTAAAGGAGAACTATAACTGTAACTAAAGCTACCTAAAGATATTTTTGAGCCTTGATTAGAAACTTTACTAAGTTGAAATATTACAGTAAATGGTGTAGCAAGTGTTAAAATTACTCCAGCTAAAATTGCACTAAAGTTAATTGTCGAAGTAAAATCTATTTTAACTGATGGATTACATAAATTAAGAGTATTTGTAGCTACGCTTGTAATTGGTATAGGTGTAGTTATAATTGTTGGAATGATGGTAGTTGTAGTAGTTTGTCCACAATTAAAACCAGTACAACAATTATTTAAGCAGTTACATGTGTTGCAACAGGCATTATTAAAAGTATTTGAAGAATTACAATTGCATGAATTACAACAATTATTAGTAGGTTCACTACACCAAGAAGTTGTATTTGAGCATCTGTAGTTAGGATAATAACATTTTGAATTTGAATTCATAACTTAATACCCCCTTAAAATTTAAATTGAATATTAAAAAAATATCTTTAGTATACTAGTATGCTACTTTATAAAAAAAGTTAATTAGAGATAATAAAAAACTTTTAAACATTATTCTAAAAGTTTTTTATTATCTCTAATTTTAAGTTGTTTTAAAAGATTTATATATTTATAAATTAAATATATAAATGGAATATTAAACTTTTGAAAAGGCAGTAGCAAAAATATTAGAATTTTGTATATTTAATTCTTCAACAATTCTTAAAGAATTCCCAGCTATTAATGTTCCATTAACCCTAATTATTTCAACGGTATAATCACATAAACCTTCATCAAAGGACTTATCACAATAAGTAAGGTTGAAAGAATTAGATAAAAAAGTAGTAGAACTTAAATTACCAATTGAATAGTTCCAACTTTTAAGCGGGATTTTTTCACCTAAATTCAATATTTTACTCAATTGAAATGTAAGTCTAAATGGATAAACTAATCTATTTAGGGTGCCACTAAAGTTGCTGGTATAAGTTATTATAGAATTAAAAATTATATTAACTATGGGAGAATGTAAACAAGTTGTATCTATTTCTAATTTTGCTATTGTTGTTTCAGGAAAGTATGGATTTGTATCACTTGGTTCACGAATTAAAAGAGAACTACCTTCACCATGAGCAAAAATTAATTTTGTAGTGGAATCATAAATTAAGTTTTTAGGACTCATATTAAAACCTCCTTAAACTATATAAAAAACTAACTTTTAAAATTTAACTTCATAAAGTAATTCAAATAATTTATGAATAAGTTAGAGTTAAAGAGTCTTTTCTAAAGCATTTACAGAAATAAATGAATTCATTATTGAAGATTCTTCTCCCAAAGTAGTACTTGGAGACATTCTAGTTACTCTAATTATTTCTACTAAATAAACTGATGACATAGAAAATGTATTTTTTTCATAGTAATTAAAGGAAAAAGAATCAGTTACATTTGTAGCAGAGGTAGTTCCATATGAATAATTAAATGAAGATAAAACAATTTTTGAAGTATTATTGCATATCTTACTTAATTGAAAAGTTATTATAAAAGGATCATTAAGAAGTGAACTCGAAGGTACAACTTTATAATTTATATTAGCATTAAAGTAGATTGATATAGTGGGACTATATAAACATGAAGTATCCAATTTACAAATTACTATAGGAATGGGATTAAATGTAGGATTTATACGGGAAGGAATTGGAATACTTATTTCACTTCCGGTATTGCAAGCTAATAAATAGTTAGAATTCATTTAATAGACCTCCTTAAAAATTATTATTTAGAATTAAAAGACCTTAGGAAGCATTCCATAAGGTCTTTGAAAAAATTATAAAAAGTTAAGTATATGTCAATATAAATCAACATAAACCTAAAATTAATGAGAAATAGCGGTAGCAGAAATACTAGAGCTTCTTACAGAAGCATTTTCAGTAAGTGTCAATCCAGTTGCAGACACAATACTTCCAGCAACTCTAACTATTTCTACAGTATAAACACAACATCCTGGACAAGTGTTACATTCACAATAGCTAAATCCAAAAGAGTTAGTAATGTTTGTTGCAAGAGCTACAGTACCATAAGAATAATCCCATGTTCCTAATGCAACTTTTGTACCAGAATTGCAAGTTTTAGTTAATTGGAATGTTACTGTAAATGGTGTACTTAATGTTCCAGGTAAACTTATAAGAGACTGATAATTTATTAAAGAATTAAAGTCTATTTTTACTGAAGGATTACATAAAATACTTGTATCTAAAGTAACACTTGCAAGTGTTATAGGATTAAAGTTTGGGTTTGCAGCAGTTGGTATAGGAAGAGCAACACCTGTTCCTTGACCACATGCAAATAAAGCTTGTGTTGGTAATGGATGTGTAATTTGGCAAGGTGCTTGATTACAACATTTTGAATTCATAAGAAAACCTCCTTAAAATTTAAAATTTGAAAATAGAAATTTTGTTGAAGATAACTAATAAATGATACTCCAAAATTATAAATCAAAGTTAGTATAACTGAACTCTTCTTTGTAATCATCACAGTTATCACAATCATCGCAGTTGTCACAATCGTCATCAATATCATTGTCACAATCATCAAATAGTGGTTTTAACTTTTGATCAGGGTAAAACTTTGGAGCAGGGCATCTATTAAATTTCTTACATGGATCTTCAAATGGAACAGGTCTACAAGGTCTTGGAACTGGTGCATAACCATAGGCTGGTACAAGAAGTTGAACTAGAATTTCATATTTTACTATTAAGTGAAAACCTAAAGTAATATCTAAATATAGATTATTAGCTGATTCAACAAATGTTCCATTCAAATCTTCTGCAACTAATTCTAATTTTAAAAATTGACTTTCAAAGTCTTTAGAGTTAGGAGTAACATTTGATGCATATCTTGCCATTAAATCAGGACAGTATAATTTCGGAATTGATTCAGTTCTATTTATTTCGAAAAATTCTGATTGAGGATTTCCAGCATTGTCTAGATAATCTGCATAGAATGATATAACAAAATTTATAACTAGTCTATTATATCCATCAAAATCACGCAGTGGTGTTTTGTCAAATGATAAAAGTTTTATATTGAAATCTCTACAACCTAAGAATAATTTAGCGCTAGTTAATGGGGTGCTTCTTAATTCTTCATCAAAACAATTAGTATCAGGTCCATCTTGGTATTTTAGACATCTTTTAATAAGACATTCATCAAAAACTTTAGGGACTTCGATACTTACAAGTTCTAGTGGATCAGGAAGAAAACCTTCTTTGTTAATTAACCCAGGCTTTGGTGAAAATTGAGTATTAGGTATCATGAACTTTCCTCCTTTTATAATAAAATTTATATCTACAGTATATAATATACAAATAAATTCATATTGTGACAGGAATAGATAATAATAAACTTGATGTGATTTTAAATTTATGCAAAGGATTCAAAGGCTGTAGCAGAGAACGTTGAAGACATTATAGAGCAACTTTCAGTGTCATTTAAAGCTGGATTTAGTAAGCTTCCGTTAGCATTTACAATTTCAATACTATAAACGTAGTTACCTGGTTTTGGATGTTTATCACAATAAACAAAGTTAAAATTTTCTATAATATTAGATGAATATGGTATAGATGCATGACCATAATTCCAAGATTTTAAAAGTGATTTAGAGCCGTTATTGCAGGAACGTGTTAATTGAAAAATTACATTAAGTGGTGCATAAAGTTTAGGATTTATAGGTGATATTATTTCAATAAAAGAGTTATAGTTAATCAATGATTTAAACTCTATATTAACTATAGGATTTTTAAATAAATTAGTATCAATATCTACACTTACTATTGGAATGGGAAAAAAAGTAGGAAGTGGTATATTAATAGTACCACCATCATTAAATGATGATACTAATTTATATTTTAATGGAATACTATTTTGGTGAAATTTATTATTAGAAACTTTATTATAGTATTCACTTTCTTTTTTAAAAAGGGTATAATCACTTGAGTAATTTGAGTTCATAAAAATCCCCCTTTCATAATATTTTAAAGGATTATAAATTAATTACTCATATAGGGTTAAAAAACTAGGATACAAGTCAATTCCCTATATTATTAGTATGAATTAAATTAAAATTAAGTTACTTATTTGTCAAATATAAATAGAGACAAAGTTTTTTACAAATAAAATGTTGAATTTAAATGATAATTAAAAGACCTTAGAACAAAGGAGTTCTAAGGTCTAATGTTAAATTTAACTTTTAATATTAAACTTTTAATGAGATGTTGCTATAGCTGACAATAATGAGCTTCTTATAGAAGCATTTTCAGTTAAAGTTAAACCTGTAGCAGTTATAATACTAGAGCTAACTCTAACTATATCTACAGTATAAACACAGCAACCAGGGCATGAATTACATTCACAATAACTAAAACTAAATGAATTAGTTAAATTTGTAGCAAGTGCTACTGAACTATAAGAATAATCCCAACTTCCTAAAGAGATTTTAGAACCATCACAGCAAGTTTTACTCAATTGGAATGTTACTGTAAATGGAGTTGATAAAGTACCAGGTATACTGATTAATGATTGGTAATTAATTAATGCAGTAAAATCTATTTTTACGCTAGGATTGCATAAACAAGAAGTATCAATAGTAGTACTTGCTACAGGAATAGGGTTAAAGTTTGGATTTGTTGCAGTAGGAATAGGAATTGAAAATCCAGTTCCAGGTGTACAACTTAATATTGAACGAGTTGGTAGTGGGTGACCAGGATTACAATGACCTTGATTACAACATTTGAAATCATCGTGACATATATCATTAAATGATTTAGAACTCATAAATATACCTCCTTAAATTTAAAAATGTAACATACTAGATTTATTATAAGTTTCTAATGTGCAACAGATATAGCAGAAATATTAGAGCTTCTTATAGAAGAATTTTCAGTAACAGTTAAACCAGCAGTTGAGAATAGGCTAGCAGATACTCTTACGATATCTACAGTATAAACACAACATCCTGGACATACGTTACATTCACAATAACTGAAACTAAATGAATTAGTAATGTTTGTAGCAAGGGCTACTGTTCCATATGCATAGTCCCAAGTACCTAGTGCAATTTTGGCTCCATCACAGCAAGTTTTACTTAATTGGAATGTTACTGTAAATGGAGTTGATAAAGTACCAGGTGCACTAATTAATGCTTGATAATTAATTAATGAATGGAAATCTATTTTAACACTAGGGTTACATAGACAAGTATTATCTACAGTTACACTTGCAAGAGTTATAGGTGTAAAGTTTGGATTTGCTATAGTTGGTATAGGAATAGCTACGCCAGTTCCTTGACCACATGCAAACAATAAGTCTGTTGGTAGTGGATGACCTGGATTACAATGACCTTGATTACAGCATTTCATATCTTTAAATTCTCCTTCATGTTCAGTGTGTTTTCCACAACAATTACAATCATGTTTTTCTTCGAAATCAGCACATTTCCATTCTTTTCTATCATTACATCTATCATAAAAATTATTAGATTTTAAACTCATAAGTTAATCCTCCTAAAAAATAAATTATTATAAAATAATGTATTAGCAATAAACTAACTATTAATCTTCATCACAAGGACAATCACATACAGAATCATCCTCATCATCATTTTCGTTTGAGAAAAGTGGTCTTAATTTTTGATCAGGATAGAACTTAGGAGCAGGTGTCCTGTTAAATTCTATACAAGGATCTTTTGGAGTTATTGGTCTGCATGGTTTAGGTACAGGACAATATCCATAAGCAGGAATTAATAATTGAACTAAAAGTTCACATTTAACAATTAAATGGAAACCTATTGTAACATCTAAAACTTCGTTACAATCACAGTCCTTAGTAAATGTACCGTCAAGACATTCAGCAACTAACTCAAGTTTTAATATTTCAGATTCTAAATCACTTGAATCTGGAATATCAGTGGAAGCAATTCGAGCTATTGAACTAGGGAAGTAAAGTCTTGAAATAGTTTCACATCTGTTTATTTCAAAAAATTCTGAACAATGATTTCCATCGCTATCTAAATAATCTGCAGTAAATGAGATCACAAAGTGAATAATTATTTTACTATACTCTGGATGATCTTTAATAGGAAGTTTGTCAAATGCCAATAATTTAATATTGAAATCACGACATCCTAAGAAAATTTTTGGACAGTTTAATGGGTTACTTCTTAATTCTTCATCAGTACAATTAGTATCGGGACCATCATGATATTTTAGACATCTTTTAATTAAACATTGATCAAATACCTTAGGTACTTCAACGCAAACAAGTTCTATAGGATCAGGAAGACAACCTTGTTTGTTGATGACACCTGGTCTTGGTATAAAATTACTATCGGAGCTAATCATATAGTTTCCTCCTTTTATTACAATAAATACATTTACAGTATATATTATGCATATCATTAATTTGTGTGATATAGAAAATAATAGAAAAATACATGAAAAATGAAAATAAATTTATAAGTATTTTAATTAGGTAATATATATGTACTTATTAAAATATAATCTTATAGATAAGGTATATTTAATATCAATTTATATAATAATTTGCAAAGCTAATTATTTAAACATCATATAAAGACTAGTTTTTATGTATTTTTATTTTTAGATATTAGGAACAAAGTGAGTAATATCTAGTAAAACTGTTCACTATTCAATCTTACGTCTTACTTGGGTTCCAATAGAAAAATAGAAATACCTTGTAACTCTAAAATTATCATTTGATAAATATGTTATTTAAAATTCGAACCCTATATAATTCTAAAAGGTGGGATTTAATTGATTGAAAATAGTAATGTTTGGGTTATTAGTGATAAAGAAGAAAATTTATGGAGAGTATTTTTAAATAATGACAATGAAATAGTTTATGACACTATGTACGGAAGTGATAGGTGGACTAAAGAAAAAAGATTAGATAAAGATATAGTAGAATTTTTTTTGGATGTAGATGATGAATATAATATTCACATTGTATATAGAAATAGTAGAGAAATTAAATATTGTGTTTGGAATGGAAAACAATGGCTTGGAAAAGTAATTTATGAATTAAATGTCAATGAGTATATAGGAAATATAAAAATATTAGTTTTAAATAGTGACATTAACATATTTTTTGTAAGTGGAAATTATGAAACAAAACAAGCAGAAATAATACATTATAGATTTAATAATTTTGATAGTGAATTTAAGACTGTATGTCCAATTAGTAGTGAAAGTAATGTCTATTATACTGTAGAAATATTAGAGCAAATGGAGATTAATTTAATATTATTAGAAAATGAAAAAGAAAATAAATTTGTTAGTAGATTTATATATAAAGGCAACTGGAGCAAAAAAGAAGAATTATATCATTTAGAAGGAGAAAATATACAAATTACAACAGTTGTATTCAATGATAGGATATATATATTAAATTTATCACAAAGCAATAATAATTCTTATTTAGAGGAAGTTAGTATATCAGCTAATAAAGAGATAAATTACACTAAAATATATGAAACTAAAAATAAAATTGATGAAATAATTCTTTCTAATAGAGATGATTATATAGAAGCAGTATGGAAAGAAAATGATGATGTTTTACATTGTTGCTTTACAACATATTGGAGTAAAGCTGAAAATATCATTAAAAGCAAGGATTATAATTTAAGTATTTATAAATCTAAAATTATAAATATATCAAAGAAAAAGATAATTGGACATAAGATTATAGGATCTAATTACCCAGAAATAAGGTTTTGGTTGACTGATAAAAATGGAAATGAAAATTTTAATATTGATGATTTAAATGAAGCATTAAAAACCTATATTAATAATAACAATGATGAAGTTAATAAAGTTAAAGATAATGAGAGTGAAATAGAAAACAAAAGTAATAAAACAATTAAATTTTTAAATAAAAAGATAGCAAACTTAAAATTACAACTTGAAAAAAGTGAGATGAATTATGAAAGTATTAAAGAGCAATTAGAAGTTTTAGATCTAAAAAATAAGAGTAAAGAAAAGAATTTAATAGAATTTAAAAAAGCTTTTGAGGATACAGCAAAGGAACTTAAAGATTTTAAAGATTCTTCTGAAAAATATATAACAGAAAATAATGAATTGAAAGAAATGGTGGAGACTTTAAAAAAAGAATATGATGAAAAAAATCAATTAACAAATCTATTAGAAGATAAAGTAAGGGAAGTGTTGATTGATAAGAAATTATTAGAAGAAAGACTATCTAAGTATGAAGATAAATTTATAACACAATCAAATAGATACAATGAAGATATTCAAATTTTAAAAAATGAATTAAAACAAAAAGAGAATTTACTAATTGAAAGAGAAGACAACTATAAAAATTTAATAAATGAATTAAAACAAAAGGAAAAAGTATTAAGTGAGCAAGAAAAGAAATATAATGAGTTGAAAATTTTATATGAAAATAAAAGCAAGAAATATGATGAGATAAAAAGAGAATTAGAGAGTAATAGTAATAAAAGTAGGGAGATGGAAGTATTACTAGAAGATAAGGAAAATGCATTTAATGTAATAAAATTGGAAAGTGAAAATAAAAAAGAAAAGCTTGAAAGTTTGATATATGAAAATCAGACATTAAAAAACGAAATTGAAGAAGCACAAGATGAAATATATACACTTAGTGAAGAAAAAGAAAAGTTAAAAGGAAAACTAGAAGAAGAATTAAACAAGTCATTTATAAGTAAAATATGGAACAAGAGAGGTGGAAGTTAAATTCAATGTTAAAAAGAAGTGAAAAAAATGCATTGTATTGTATTTCTAATTTTAAAAGTAAAAAATTACTTATAATTGATCAAATTTCACAAAGAAAAGTGAAGACAATAGAATTGCCAGTATATCCATTTAATATTGTACAAGACAATGAAAATATATATGTATCAAGCATTAGTGGAAGTATAGCTATCATAAATAAAGAGAGTTATGAATATGAAGTTTTTAATGTTGAAAATAATGGATGTATAGCTATAGATAAAAAATATAAAAGGATATACATTTCAAATGTTTCAGAAGTATACGTATATGATTTAATATTAAAAAAAAGAATAGCAATAGTGAAAGGGTTTGGAATAGTAGATAATTTGAAGATTGATGACAGTAAAGAGAAAATATTCATTATAGATATATTAAAAAGAAAATTAAGTATTTATGATTTAAAAAATATAAAAAAAATAGATGAAATAAAAAATATAGGAACAAAATCTAGTGATATACAATTATGTGAAGATAAGATTTATATATCTAATCGAGGGGGCATAGATAAGAGTTCAGGAAATATAACATGTATAAGTCAAGATAATAAAAAAATTAAAACAATAGACATGGTTATTAATTCATCTATAACAAAATTAATTTTGAAAAATGATATTTTATATGCATTAAATTTAGGATTAAATAGAATTGAACTTATTAATATAAAAAGTAATACTTTAGAAAGAAATATTAATATTAAAAATCCCATGAATATGATTTTAGCCAATAATAAAATAGTGGCAGTTGGCAAAAGTGGTAGAAACAAAACTACATTGACATTTCATGATATAAATACGGATGAAATAGAGAATATAGAGTTAAATGAAGAATATGGTATTCCTAATAATCTAATATTATTAGAAAAATATAATGAAAGTTCAATTGTAAATATTGATGTTAATGAAGTTGCATTAGAAAAAATAGAAAATAAATTACAAGGAATTGAGATAAAAGAATATATTGAAACTATAAAAATTAAAAATATTTTAGTAGAAATGCCTAAACAATATATATATCCAGTTACAGTGGAAAATATTATATTTAATATGGGATATATAGTAAAAGGTAGTGAAATTATAGAAAATATAAATAATATTATAAAAATAAAATTTAAACTTAGACTTCCATACAAAATAGTAGTTCAGGACAAGTTAGGCAAAGTGAATACAGTTAGAAAGTTTGTAGAAGTTAGAAAAACAATAGAAGTTGATTCAATATGTGACAAAAGTTGTAGTGATATAAAAATTAGAATGGTCACAAAAAATTTGAAATTAGAAAAAATACAAGTTATTAAAGACATAATAACATTTTCTTTGTCATTTAATATAAAACTAAGGTTTATTATAGATGGATGTTATGAGAACATAATAAATATAAAAAATCAGTTACACAAATTGGAATAAAATGTATAAGATGTAGAGATAGATTTTATAATGAAGGGAAAGATTTAGAGTGACCAATAATATAACTATTAGTTTGTGTATGATAGTAAAAAATGAAGAATCGGTTATAGAAAGATGTATAACATCCATAGAAAGTGTAGTAGATGAAATTATAGTTGTAGATACAGGATCAGATGACTGTACTAGAGAATTAGCTGCTAATATATCAACCAAAGTTAAAGTCTTTGAATTTGAATGGTGTGATGATTTTAGTAAAGCAAGGAATTATTCATTTACCAAGGCTACTAAGGAATATATTATGTGGTTAGATGCAGATGACATAATTAAAGAAATAGAACTAAAAAAAGTGAAAGAATTGAAACAGAATTTTGATAAAGATATAGATGCAGTAAATATGATTTATGAGTTAGGTGAAGATGAGGAAGGAAATACATTATATTCTTTAAGACGAAATAGAATTGTAAAAAGAGAAAAAAATTTTAAATGGGTAGGAAAAATACATGAGTATTTAGATGTTTATGGAAATATATTAAATTCAGATATATGTGTTTCTCATAAAAAAGAAAAGCATCACAATAATAGAAATCTAAATATATTTGAAAATATGATAAAGAATGGTGAAATATTAAGTGAAAGAGATATGTTTTATTATGCCAATGAACTTTTTTATAATAAACGCTATGATGAAGCCATAGAAGAATATAATAACTTTATAAATATGGAAAATGCCTGGGTTGAAGATATACAGATAGCACTAAAAAACATGTCTGAATGTTATATATATATTGGAGATGAAAGTGGTGAAATTAATAGTTTAATTAAATCATTCAAATATGGTGTACCAAGAAGTGATTTCTGTTGTGGAATAGGGTATTACTTTTTGAAAAAAAATAAATTTAATGAAGCAATTTTTTGGTATGAATTAGCGTTAAATATAAAACCTAGAAAGGAAACTTTAAATATTATAAATCATTCAACATATACATGGTTACCAGCTATTCAACTATGTGTATGTTATGCAAAAAGAGGAGAATATGAAAAATCAAATTATTATAATGAATTAGCAGCAAAATATATACCTAACAATGATATGGTGATTTATAACAGAAATTATTTGAAAGATAAATTGATTTAGAAGTGAAAATAGACATAACAAATCCTTGTTAAACAAGTGTTGTTATGTCTAATCAAATTTTAATTAGGTATAATATATTAAACTTTATGAATAATTATTTACAATGATTTGGATAAGGTGGGCAGAAATCAGGGTTTGGTTGACATACGTTACAATTAGCATGAGAAGATCCGTTAGGTCCACCAGAAATGACTCTTTCTTTTCCCATAGCAGCTTTTCCAACTAAAAGTGTAAATTTACAACCATCTTTGTTAGGACAAATATCAAATTGATAGAAGCCAAGGCAGTCAGAAATTGTGTGTGCAACACCTACTAAACCATTTGAAGTCATTTTAACAAGTTTTAAATATGCATTTGGAACTGGCTTTCCATTACAATCTTTAATTTGACCCCAAAGACGAACAGTATTTCTAGTATCAACAGTTACATCAGCTTTAACTTCGCTATCAAATTCATTTATAGAAAAATCTACAGAATTACCGACAATGTATGAAGAGCCATTATCAGGATAAGGAGAATCGGAGTTACAATTGCAACCAAAGTCTGAAATTTCACCACAATCATTTATTTTATTACAATCAAAAAAGTTATTACTCATTATAAAAATTACCCCCTCTTGGTAGTTTTGTTTTTACAATATTAGTATATTAAAAGTGTGTAATGGTGTTACAGAATGTCGAAGAGCATACAAAATTTTAAAAAATATTTTATGAGAGGAGTTTATTATGGAAGATATTCAAAGAACAAATATGAATATTTTACAGGGGCCATTAATAGATATAGATACAAATTTAGATAATTTAACAATAAAAATAAATGAGGTATTTACGTATTATATTAAAATAATAAACAGAGGAAGTATTGAGTTTGAAAACATAGAGCTTGTACAAAATTTACCGAATGAAATTAATATAAATAAAGTGTCAGTAAATCAAAACAATATTATTAAGTCAAAGAATGACATATTTGAATTAGGAGAATTAAAAATTGGTGAAAGTTTATTAGTAAGTATAGAAGCAAAAATAATAGAGAAAACAATTGGAAACACGTTTTTAAACAATATAAAGGTTATAGGAAAATATGAAATAGTAAGCGGAGGCATAGCAACTATTGAAATAACAAAACACACAAAATCTAATATTTTAAATCCTATGATATTAATGAAAGAGAGTTCTAGTTTATATGATGTTGTTAAAGGTGATGTTATAACCTTTAAAATAGATTTGATTAATGTAGGTAATATACAAGTAAAAGACATTATAATTAGTAATTTATTAAATCCATGTTTAAGATTTATAAATAATTCAGTTATTATAAATGGGAAAAGTATGGAAAATGAAAATATACTTTCAGGTATAAAAATAGGCATTTTGAAAGAAAATGAAAAACAACAAATATGTTTTGAGGCTGAAGTAGTTAAAGAAGATGGAGGCGGAGAAAAAAGGATTAGATCATCTGGGGAATATAAATATATAATTAATGAAGGAAACAGGGAAAAACAAGATAAAATTGAAAGTAATGGATGTAAAATAAATATAGAAAGGTTGGATTTATATTTTTATAATTATTGCAATAAGAAGGTTGTATATTTAAATGATGATATAGAACACATTATAAATATAGAAAATAAGGGAACTTTAGATGTATGCAATGCAATACTAAATGTAGACATATCAAAAGGGTTAGAGATTATAGAAGGAACTTTTAAAGTAGATGAACAAATAGTAAATAATGTAGATATAAACAAAGGTATATTATTAGGTGATATAGAAACAGAAAAATCAATTGAAATAAAGTATATGACCAAGTATGTAAGCTCGATATCAACATATAAAATAAAAAATAAAGCTAATTTGTCATATAACTATAGATTTAAAGATAAATCTATAGTTAGAAGTGATGAGAAATGTTCAATTTGTGAAATAAATTCAACAATATCTACATTTAAACAACTAAATATAGATGAAAATTTATATATAACAAATAATAAACCAGAAATATATGATATAAATGATTTAATATGTAAAATTGAGATTTTGGAAAATAAATATATGAAAACAATTAAAGGAAAATCTAATGAAGGACAATTTTTAACAGGTCATAAGGTTCTAGTAAAAGGTTTTATAAATTATATGCTTGAATATAGCAGTTGTAAAGAAGATAATTTAGTATATTCAAGTGAATTTAAAATTCCTTTTAGTGATTCAATTATACTTCCAAGTGACTTTCAAAAAGGCAGTAAAGTTATTGTAGAACCGAAATTAGAAGATTTATATTTTAAAAAAATAGATAGTAGAACTGTATTTCAAAATGCAACTATATTACTTATAGGAAAAATAATGAAATAGTGTAGATGAAGTGCAATTTATATAAATAAAACTATGAGATTATTATAATAAATTTCATAGTTTTATTTGTATAAAAATTTAAACCTAAAATAAAATTATTCAGGTCTTAAGTAATAATTTTGTTAAAAAAATAATGTGGATTTTTAGATGAATAATTGATAATTAAGTCTAAATATAAAAATTTAAATTTAAGAAATAAGAATATAATTTAGTAACAGAATTACAGTTTAAGTATTAATATAAATAGAGTGCAAATTTTTATATTTTATAAGAGTTTAAAGTTAAGAGGAGGCAAGTACATGGCAACTATAATTAGAAATTTAATACAATACAATGGTATAGATACATGTAGGTATAATACTGAAAATTTTAAACAAGTAAATGTCAGTGATACTTTCTGTATTCCAATTGTAAAGCCTGATATAGAACAAATAGTTAAAGTGTGGTCAGAAGCAGAAATTTGTAATTATGAGATAGTAAAAACCCCAGTAGCAACTTCATTAGAAGGACAAATACTTACAGGGTATAAATTGGTCATTATGGGTAATGTTAAAATGAAATTTGAATATGTAGCTCTTGAAAAAACTCAGTCTGTGCATACAGCACATACAATTGTTCCATTTTGTGGATATATAGTGTTGCCAAAAGAATTTAATCCTATAGCAGTAGTATTGCCAAATGTATCGATAGAAGATATTCATGTACAACAATTAGGAGAACGTTGTATATATAGTAGTTTGGCTATGTTATTAAGTGCAGAGATATGTTAGGAGGCTCAATATGATTAGTAAGTTAAGTAATTACACTTTTAATGATATGCCAGAAACAGCAGAATACTTTAAAGAAGAAGAAGTATGTGAAGTGCTAACTATACCACCAGAAAAACCTAATATAGAAAGAATATTAGATGTACTAGTATCACCAGAAATAGAAAATATAAAGCTTATTGAAACCGAAATAGGTTTATCACAAGAAGGTCAAAGATTATCAGGAGCAAAATTAGTAGTTGAAGTAAGATTAAAAGAAAAAATAACTTATGTAGCAGATGAACCAACTCAAACAGTTCATGCAGCACATTATGAAACTTTAAAGAGTATGTTCATAATAGTGCCACAAAAGATAAATGATGTTGAAGTATGTAAATTAATTAGAACCGGTAAATTAAATGTAATACCTTATGTTGAATACGTTGGAGCCAGAAAACTTGATTGTAGAAGAATCCATAAATGTGTTCTAGTATTTTTAGATTTAAAAACTTGTTAGCCTTTTTATAAATTTATGTTTATTGAAAATAATGAGGTGATTATATAAATGGCGATAAAAAATAGATTTTCAACAGTTCAAAGAGGAGGAGTGTTATTTACAGGAAATACTTTAGGCTTAGCAGGATATCTTTCAACTGTAACACCACTTCCACCAAATTCAGGTTTACTTCCAGGACCACAAGCAGTAGATAGTATAGGTGCTTTTATTACAACAAACACATCACTTCAAGCACCAGGTGGATGGCCCCTAGGAACAACTAATAATTATAGTGAAAACTCTTCAAGTGCAGTATTAACTATACCAGCAGGAAGTACAGTTTTATATGCTGAACTTATTTGGGCAGGTGTAATTGTAACTCAAAATCAAAACTTTTTAGGAAATGCAAATGATCCAATAACATTTATAACTCCAAGTGGAACTAATAGTATAACTCCAGATCCATTAACAGCGAGTACTTTTGTTGTAGGTGGAACAGGAAATACAGGATATGTACGTTCAAAAAATGTAACAAGTTTAGTGCAACAATCAGGAACTTATACAGTAGGTAATGTTCCAGGAGCGTTGGGAAACTCAGTTAATACAGTACCACCATATGGAGCAGGTCAAAATTTTACTCCTCAAAATTGTTTAGGTTGGGTTTTAGAAGTTGCATATACTAATCCAACATTCCCAGTTAGAAATATGGTTTTATGGGTAAATGACACTTTAATTAATGCATCATCACCACCATTTGATATAAATATATCTGGACTTGCAACACCAACAACAGGTGCAGTATTTGGAAAATTATTTTTAGCATCAGTCGAAGGTGATGCTAGCATAACAGGGGATCAAGCAGCATTTGGACCAACTATAGCAAATTTAACAACTTTGGGAAACCCAGTATTATCTCCAAATCCAAATCCAGGAACATCACCAAATAATCCACAAAACAACTTTTTTGGAAGTCAGATAAATGGAGATAATGGACTTTTAGATACTTTAGGAACTTTTGGAACACAAAATCAAGATGCCTTTTTAGCAACAAACTATGCAGCTGCAAGACAAGGCATGGATATAACAGCTGTAGATGTAAGTCAAACACTTTTAAATAATCAAAATTCAGCAGTAATACGACTTTCAACAGTAGGGGATTCTTATGCGAATATAGGTGTAGGTGTTCAAATTAATGCATATGAACCACTTTTTGCACCATTAAAAGTAGTTTCTAAAGGCACTGCTAATATTGGGGAAATAATAACGTATACTATTACATTTACTAATATTAGTATTGTACCAGCAAATAATTTAGTATTTACAGATATAGTTCCAACAGGAGCTCAGTTTGTGCCAGGAACAGTAATAGTAGATGGTAATCCTAATATAACAGCAGATCCAGGTGTGGGAATTAATGTAGGTACAGTAAATCCTAATCAAACAGTAACAGTAAGCTTTAATGCATTAATACTTTCACTACCACCAACACCACCAACACCACCTCAATTAGTTAATAAAGCGAAAATAGATTATACTTTTGAAGCTGTAAGTGGAGTAACATTGACAGGAACAAATAGTAGTAATGATGCAATTACAGAAGTCATACAACCAGTAATTAATAGTAACAAATCAGTTGATAAGGCATATGCAGATTTAGGGGAAACTTTAACTTATACAGTTACGCTTAATAACCCAGGTCCAATAGCAGTAAGTAATGTATTATTTGCAGATATAGTACCAATGGGAACAACTTATGTACCAGGTTCATTAAATGTAAATACAGCATATACAGGAGTAGATCCAGCATCTGGAATTACAATAACTAGTATATCAGCAGGTCAAACAGTAACAATTACTTGGCAAGTACTAGTTGGTAATACAATGCCAAATCCAAATCCAGTGCTAAACTTTGGAACAGTTACAATACCAGGAAATCAACCTACTAATACAAACACAGTAAGTACTCAAATAAATCATGGATCATTAAATATTACAAAAGCAGTAGATAAAACATCAGCAATTGTTGGAAACTCAGTAACCTATACACTAAATGTGACTAACACAGGAAATGTAGTTGCAAATCCAGTTAAACTTACAGATGTAGTGCCAAATGGAACAGTTTTTGTTGGAGGAACATTAACCGTAGATGGAAATCCAGCTTTAGGTGATCCTAATACAGGTATTCAAATAGGTCCAATAGCAGTAGGTCAAACAAAAGTAGTTAAATTTAGTATTTTAATTAATAACGTTCCAAATCCAAATCCAATGAGTAACACAGGTACAGTTGATTTTTCATATCTAGTAGATCCATTAGGAACACCAGTTATAGCACCACCAGTAACTAGTAATCCTGTACAAACATCAGTTGGTGTTGCTCAAGTTACAAAAGCTGTAGATAAAGCGTATGCAGATTTAGGTGACATTATAACTTATACAGTTACATTAAATAATACAGGAGTAGCTGCAGTTAATAATGTAACTTTACACGATGATCCGCCAAGTGGAACAACTTATGTAGGTGGTTCATTATCTGTTACAAGTGCTAATCCAGCAGGAATAACTTATACAGGAACAGATCCAGCAAGTGGATTATTATTTGCGGCAGTAACTCCTGGTCAAGTAGTAACTGTTATATGGCAAGTTAAAGTAGATAATGTAATACCAAATCCAAATCCTATACCCAATAGTGCATATTTGACAGCAGCAGGGTTAAATCCTATATTCACTAATACTGTTACAACGCAAGTAAATCATGCAATTTTAGATGTTGTAAAGAAAGTAGATAAAACTACAGCTATAGTAGGTGAAAATGTAAAATATACTCTAAATGTAACTAATACAGGAAGTGCAGATGCAGTAAATGTAACACTTACAGATATAGTGCCAAATGGAACAGTGTATAATACAGGAAGTTTAGTTATAGATGGAAATCCAAGTGGAGATGATCCAGGCACAGGCATAAATTTATCAACAATAACTGTAGGACAGACAAAAGTAGTAGAATTTACTGTTAAAATAAATTCAGTACCAAATCCAAATCCAATGATTAACACCGCAACAGCATCTTACTCATATCTAGTAGATCCATTAGGTGCACCAGTTCCAGCACCACCAGCAACTAGTAATCCTGTGGAAACAGCAGTTGGTGTAGATCAAGTATCAAAGACAGTTGATAAAAAATTTGCAAATCTAGGTGAAGTTATAACCTATACTGTTACTTTAAATAATACAGGAGTAGCGCCAGTAACAAATGTAGTAATGCAAGATGCTGTACCACTAGGAACAACTTATTTAGGTGCTTCATTATCTGTTACAAGTGTTAATCCAGTAGGAATAACCTATACAGGAACAGATCCAGCATCAGGACTAACATTTGCATCAATAGCAATAGGGCAAATAGTAACTATTGTATGGCAAGTACAGATAGGAAATTCACTACCAAATCCAATTCCAAATAAGGCAAGTGTATCAGCTGCAGGCTTAAACCCAATATTTACAAATGAAGTTACAACTCAAGTAAATTATGCAGATTTACAATTAGTTAAATCAGTAAATAAACAACAAGCTAATGTAGGAGAAAATATAACTTATACAATTAATGTAACTAATACAGGCAATGTTGAAGCAAACCCAGTAACACTTACAGATATAGTACCAAGTGGAACAAGTTATGTAGGAGGAACATTAACAATAGATGGATTACCAAGTGGAGATAATCCTAACACTGGAGTAAATTTAACTTCAATTGCACCAGGACAAACTAAAATAGTAGTATTTAGTGTGAAGATAAATACGTTACCAGTTCCAAATCCTATGGTAAATATAGGTAAGGTGGATTATGAATATTTTATAGATCCAAATGGAACACCAGTGCCAGCAACATCAACTAGTAATCCTGTAGAGACAGCAGTAGGAGATATAAGAATAAACAAATCAGTTGACAAGGTATTTGCAGATTTAGGAGATACTATAACTTATACAGTTACAGTAAACAATCCAGGAATAATACCAGTAAATAATGTATTATTTACTGATGCATTACCAAGTGGAACAGGTTATGTAAATGGCTCATTAACAGTAGATACAGCGTATACAGGAACAGATCCTATGACAGGAGTAACACTAACAACTGTAGGTGCAGGTCAAACAGTAACAATAACTTGGAAGGTAACAGTAGGAAATGTATTACCAAATCCAAATCCAATACAAAATATAGGAACGATAACAGTACCAGGACTTACACCAGTAAATACCAACCCAGTAAATACTACAGTAAATCATGCAGATTTAATAAGCACAGGTAATTTAGTTAAGTCAGTAGATAAGACTACAGCAGTAGTTGGAGAAACATTAACTTATACAATTAAAGTTACAAATACAGGAAATATATTGGCAAATCCAGTAATATTAACAGATGTAGTTCCAAATGGAACAAGTTATGTAACAGGTACACTAACAGTAGATGGAACTCCAAATATTTCTAATCCTAATAGTGGAATTGGAATAGGACCAGTGAATTCAGGTCAAACAGTGACAGTA
>NZ_CCAT010000014.1 GCF_000612845.1 Clostridium ihumii AP5 | reverse complement strand
TGATGAAAGAGGAAAAATTATAGAAGAAAAAATGGTGGAAATTGATGATGAGGGAAATATAACAAATGAATTTTCATACTTTATTATAAATATGACAATAAAAAATAAAACAGATAAGGTTTTGGAAAAAAATCTAGGAGAGTATAAAATTGACTTTTATGATAATAACAATAAAACAATAAATGGAGCTGCACCAACATTGACAAATAGAGAATATGATGGTCAAGATAGACGTTATTTTTGTTACAATATACAGCCACATGAAGAACTTACAACAGATTTAATATATATAATGTGGGACAATTATTTAGATTATAACAATGTTGAATTAACTATTGGAAGTGTAGATTATAGAGTTAGAGGTCAACAGTGTAAAACATTAAAAGTTAGATATTAATTATAGAAGTATTAAATAAATAGTTTTTAGTTACATCAAAATACATTTTAAAATGGAAGTTAAAGTGAAAGGAAATATATAAATTAGAAGTATTGAGGTGCTATAAAATGAACAAAAAACAAATAGCTTTGATAGTTTGTGGCGTGATTATGATAATGGTAGTAGTTTATAATAGTTTACTTAAAAATAATTTTATACCTAAAAATAATGTTTTAAATAGTAAATCAGAAGATAGTAAGAAAAATGAAAACATAAAAGATGATAAAAAAGAAAATGAAAGTGAAAATGAACCAAAAGATGGTCATGTAATATCAGCAGGTGAAAAGTTGGAAGGAAGACAAATTACAAGTGTTACTGAAAAAACTGATGAAAATGGAGAAGAATTTAAAGTTGGAAAAGAAATAGAGTTTGATGATTCAATTTATATAGTTAATAAAGTAGAAAGAAGCAAAGAGCAAAAAAACTTTAAAATGATAAAAGACTATCCTATGGCAAAGGTTAATGAGGAAGGGAAAATTATAGAGGAAAAGACAGTAGAAATTGATGAGGCAGGAAATATAACAAATGAATTTTCATACTTTATCATAAATATGACAATAAAAAATAAAACAGATAAAGTTTTAGAGAAAAACCTAGGGGAATATGGAATTTATTATTATGATAATAATAACAAAATAATAAATGGTGGATCTGTACTTTTGACTAATAAAGAAGATAAGGGACAAGATAAGAGATACTTTTATTATAATTTGCAACCACATGAAGAGTTTACAACAGATTTAATATATATAATGTGGGATGATGAGTTAGATTATAATAATGTTGAGCTAATTATTGGAACTGTAGACTATAAAGCTAGAGGTCAAAATGGAAAAGTATTAAAGGTTAGATATTAAGTACAAATTCACAATTTGAAATGGAAAGTTTGAGGTGAGAAAATTATATTTAATGATTTAAAACTTTGGACAAGTGATTTTTTTAGAAATATAAAAAATAATTGGATATCAATTTTAAGTTACTTATTTTTTTTGATTATTATGTTATTAATAGATTATAGAGACATTATAATATCAGCAATGAGAAGTAATATACAATTAAGTATTGCAGATTTTCTAATTGCTGTGACATCAGCAAGAAGCGCAACAATTATACTGCCTGTTACTATAATTGTTTTCTTTTTTATAGTTAAAAATGATTTTAATATTTTTTTTGTTTTACAAGAAAAAAATAGAAAGAAACTTTGGTTCAAACAGATATATAAAATAGTATTATTTTCGGTGTTTATAACAATTTATGTATCTATATGCACTTATTTTATAGGTGCTTTGTATTCAACTTCATACATAAATTGGAATAAACCAAATAGTATTTTTAATTTTGAAAACAAAGGACTTCTATTAAAAGTTAGTTTTTTAAAAGTAATAATATACTTCTTTTTAGTGTATTCAATAAAAATGATAGTAATGAGTTCCTTAGCATTACTTATATATTGGATAACTGATAAAAAAATCATTTCACTAGTTATAATAATGGCTATAAATATTTTTGAAAGACATGCAATATTTTTAAAAATATTTAATAGAGTTATATCAATAGATTACAAATTGTGGGTAAATAAACAAAAAATAATTCTAGGAATTTTATATGGAATTGTATTAATTTTTATAATCACTTTAATAGGAAAACATATATCAAAGGGAAAGGAATTTTTAAATGAATGATGCATATAAGAAAAAAGAAAAATCTAAGAATATGTTTTTAATGCAAGTTAAGCATGATTTTATTATGGGAACTATCTATTCATGGAAAAAATATATTATAGTATTTTTAATTTTTTTATTTTTTATAATTAATTTTCAAAGCATTATATCAAGTGAAGTGAAATATAATTCTTTAAAAAATTTGCCCAACTTTTCTGATTATGTAATTGAAATATATAAAGGAAGGACAAGTTTTAATTTTGATAATAAATTAGAAACATTAAAAATACCTGCATCATGGATATTAATAAATATATTTCTTACTTTTATTATAGGATATTATCCATTATTAGATTTAAAAACTTATGGAATGCAAATATTACTTCGCTCAAAAAAGAGATACCAATGGTTTCTTAGTAAATGTATATGGGTAATAGGAAATGTTATTATTTATTATGCTATAGGTTATGTTGTGATGATTTTGTTTTCAGTATTTAATGGAGGAATTTCATTAACTCCAACAAATGAAATTAACATGAATATTTCTCAAGTAAATACAACAAGTTTTACATCGCAAACATTTTTTTGTATATGCATACTACTACCTATAATAATATCAATAGCATTATCGTTATTTCAAATGACAGTAGCATTATTTACAACATCTATTTTAAGTAATATAGTTATAATTTCAATACTTGTAATTTCAACATTCTATTGCAATGGAATGTTTATTGGAAATTATTTAATGATACTTAGAAATAGCAAAATAGATTTAAATGGGGTTAATACTATTAATGGATTAATTATAGGAACAATTATAATTATAATATCTATAATTATAGGAATTTTAAAATTTAAAAAAATAGATATATTAGATAAGAATTAGAGTATTATAGGGGGATTAATATGGAGATAGAAGTAAAAAGTTTAACTAAGGTAATAGCAAAAAACACCATACTTAATAATATAAATTTAAAAATGGAACAAGGAAAAATTTATGGTTTAAAAGGTAAAAATGGCTCAGGAAAAACCATGCTTATGAGAGCAATTTGCGGATTAATTTTACCTACTGAAGGTGAAATTGTAATAAATGGTGAAGTATTAGGAAAAGATATTTCATTTCCAAGAAGTATAGGAGCACTTATTGAAAATCCAGGTTTTATAGGAAATTATTCTGGATATAAAAATCTGAAAATTCTTGCAGATATTCAAGGAAAAATTGATGAAGAGCATATTAGAAAAACTATTTCTTTAGTTGGACTTGACCCAGATGATAAAAAGAAATTTAAAAAGTATTCATTAGGAATGAAACAGAAATTGGGAATAGCAGCAGCGATAATGGAAAATCCAGATATTATAATTTTAGATGAACCTATAAATGCATTAGATGAAAAAAGTGTAAAAGTAGTACGAGAGATATTACATGAACATAGAGATAGAGGAGCTTTAATATTAGTTTCTTGTCATGATTCAGAAGAATTGGAGTACTTATCAGATGAAATATTTATAATTGAAAATGGTGCTATTAAAGGACATAGAGAATTGAAAGAAGGTAATATTGATGAAAAATAAAGCTATAAAAATCAATAAGAAAAAAATAATTTTCATAATCATGTTCATTTTAATAGGAATTGCCATTGTCTCAAGATATATATATATAAATAATAAATATCCAAGTCCAATTGTAGAAGAACACAAATTAAATGAAGCAGTAGAATATAATGGAGTAAAAATTACAGCAAAAGAATTTAAAATATTAAATGACAAAGAACTTGAAAAAATGAATTTACCAGATAACACGTTCTCAAAAGAATATGATGAAGGAAAAATGAAGGTTTTGCTTGTAAAGTTAAATGTGAAAAATGATAGTAATGAAGTTAAAAATATAGAATCATATATGTTTTCTATAAGTACATTACAGTGGTGTACTGGACCTGATATGAAAGTTTTCAATGTAATTAATGGAGATAATTCAACGATGAATTTAAATCTTAAGCCAGGTGAAGAAGCCACTAATGATTATCCATATGTTATAGTAGCAGATAGTTTTACTGATAAGTTTTGGAGTAATTTAGAAAATAAAAAATTCAAATTAGTTTTAAATTTATATCCTATAAATAAATCTATCAATCTTAATTAGGACTAAGGTGGTGGAGATATGAATAACCACAAATTAAATTATTGATGGTATAGATAATCTATAAAAATTAAATATCAAAGAGAATATTAAAAATTCGTATCTAAATAGGTGCGAATTTTTTATTAATTAATAAAAAACTATTCTATTTAAGTATTGTTTGTATTATAATATATAATACAAATAATACTTAAATAGAAGGTGAAAAATATGATTTTAAAGTTAGACATGTCTAGTAATATACCTATTTATGTTCAATTAAGAAATGAAATTGTTATGGGCATAGGTAGGGGAGAGATTAAGGTTGGAGAAGGACTTCCCACGGTAAGGCAAATGGCAGAGGATATAGGAATAAATACAATGACTGTTAATAAGGCATATAATATCTTAAAAAATGAAGGTTATATTGAAATAGATAGAAGACATGGTGCTAGAGTAAATCCATTGATAGATACAAGCAAAGAATTTAAAGAAAAAGTAGAAAGTGAACTTGAACTTATAATAGTTGAATCTGGCTTAAAGGGAATTAATTATGATGAATTTATTAATATGTGTGAGAATATATTTAATAAAATGGATGGTTTAAAGCTTAAAGGAAGTGAGATTTAGATATGTTTATAAATATAATTTTATTCATTACCGCTTTAACAACTATAATTGCAATTTTTATAAATAACAGTAGTGGAGTAGCAGAAAAAAATAATATTATACTTGGGGTTACACTTCCAAGTTCAGAACTTAAAAATTCTCAGGTTTTAATAATATTGGATAAGTATAAAAAAGCTAACAAAAAATTTATGTGTTATAGTATATTACTATTTTTGCCTACAATAATTGTAAATTATATTTCTTTAAAAATAGCCTATTTATTTTTATGGATTTTTGGATTAATGTATATAAATTATAGGGTTTTTATAAAATACAATGAAGAATTAAAAGAATTAAAAAGAGAAAAAGATTGGTTTATTAAAAATAGATATATTATAAATATAGACACAGAAGTTACTAGGTTAAAGGATACAATGGTTGTGTCTAAAACTTGGTTTATACCAAGTTTAATTTTATCTATTATTCCAATATTAATAGTAATAAAAGATAGACAAATTATAGATACATCTATTATATATTTATCATTTATTGGGTTAATAGGAACTATTATATTTATCTTTATGTACAATGCTTATTGTAAGGATAGAACTAAGGTTTTCAGTGAAGATAGTAAAATTAATCTGGTATGTAATAAAATATTTAAAAAAAATTGGACGTTAGGATGTGTTATTGCTGCAACTATACAAAGTTTAAGTATGTTATTTATGTTTTTATTGATTAAGATGAATAGCATAAATATGATTTTAATTTTAATAATTGTTATAGCACCATCATTTATAATTTTAGGCGGAATTTATATTATTAATGAAAAAGTTAGAAATGAACAAAATAAATTAATAAAAACTTGTGAAACCCCAATATATAGTGATGAAGATGAGTATTGGAAGTATGATATTTATAATAATCCCAATGATTCAAGAACTATGGTTGCAAAGCGTGTAGGATATGGAATGACATATAATATGGGAACTAAAAAGGGCAGAAATATAGTATATATTTCTTACATTTTAACAGCTATTTTCCTTGTTGGACTCGTATTTATGTTTATTATTTTAGATTTTACTAAATTCAATATGAATATAAGAGAAAATAAAGTAGTAATGTCAGCACCTATGTATAGCATGTCATTTGATATTGATCAAATAGAGGATATTAAAATTATAAATAGTATACCAAAGGGAGTTAGAACAAATGGTGCAAGTACAGAAAATTATAGTTTAGGACATTATAATATAGATGGATATGGCAAATCTATGTTATATGTATATTCTAGAGAGGGTGAATATATAGTTATTAAATTAAAAGATAAATATGTTTTTGTTAGTGGAGAAAATAAAAAACAGACTGATGAATATTATAAGGAATTAATAAGCAATTTAAACAAAAATTAAATTTAAAAGCTATCAATTTACGGAAAAATTGATAGCTTTTAATCAAAGAAATCATAGTAAAATTAAAACATTATAGGCATATTAATATTTAATATATCTATAAATTTTTTGTTTAGTAAAGGTGCAATTATAGCATTTTGGCAAGTAAATTTAAGCTTGTCTAAACTCATATTTATTTCTTGCTCAATAAAATCCTCAAAATCCCATTCAAGAGATTTCTTAATGAAATTAAATATTTCATTAGGATTATTAAATATTTTAATAAAAACTTTTTTATCCTTGGAGTCCCAAGTTTCACTAAATTGATTACAAAAGTTATCTAATTCTATGAATAGGGAATTAGAATCAAATGCCCAATATTGATTTAGGAGGTGAAAATTCTTTTCCATATGAAAGAATTTCTTATAATCAAGTTTAGTGTTGTTATTTTGTATTTCATCAATTAAAACATCAAAGTGTGATAGCGGTATGAAAAAGCCAGTATCTATACTATTATCAAACCATGTTAAAAGTGATGTAGGTAAAAATACATGTTGAACAAAACCTAAAAGTGTAAATATATCTGGATAAGATGCCCAACCACATTCAAATATATTTTTAGAGTTATTTATTATTCCAGTATAGACAAATTTTGATTTGTGAGTTAATGGTTTATTATCAAAATTACAATTCCATAAAGGAGTATCTTTAATAAGTTTATCTTCCCAAAAGAAAAATTTACTTATAGAAGAGTTTTGAGCAGTTTCATTCATAGAATTAATTCACCTCCAATCTTTATATTAAGAATATAGATAAATATAGGGTTATAAACTAATATTTTAGTTTATACTTAAAACCCATAAATATTGGCAACGTTTAAAGTTTTTAAATTAATTGATATAGCAGATTAATTATAAAAGTAATATTTATCTATACTCTTTAATAAACTTAAAAAATTAATGATTAGAGTAAAATTCAACTATTGAAATTTCATCAATTAAAATAGGAATTTCCTCTCTTTCAGGATATTTTAAGAGATTTCCTGAGAAATTATCATAGTCTTTAGATAAATAATTGTATTGATTTAAAGAATTAATGAAGTTATCTTTAAATAATAAATTATTTCTAGATGATTCTTTTAAAGATATAACCTCTCCAATTTCAACACTGTAAGAAGGAATATCAACTTTTTTATTATTAATTAAAATATGTCCATGAACAACCATTTGTCTTGCTTGACGAATAGAATTTGCAAAGCCAAGTCTGTAAACTAAATTATCAAGTCTACATTCTAATCTTTTTAGTAAAGCATATCCAGTTGGATCTGTATCTTTAGTAGCTTTTTTTACATAATTAGAAAACTGTTTTTCTAGTACTCCATAGTAAGCTTTTAATCTTTGCTTTTCTAATAATTGAACACCATAAGGTGAAAGCTTTTTATCAGCTCTAGATGTGCCTTTTGTAGATCTATCCATTGCTTTTGGATGCCCACATACATTTAATCCTAGACGTCTACATTGTTTAAATCTAGGTCCCATAAATTTTGCCATAATTATCATCTCCTTAGAAATTTGCCGCGATAATTTAAAGCCCATAAATAATATACAATAAATGCGAATGAAAATCAATATCATTTATAAAATTTATAAAAATTATTTTTTCACAGCCGAGGTTTCAACCTTGGCGGACTATAATGTGGATAAAAAATTAAAAGTAATATATAAGGAGTGATTATTTATAAGAATTAATTCTCACAAGCAGAGGCTAAGTATTTAATTTTATATAAAATTAAATTAAATTAAAAAATATATTGACGATGAAAGGAAAATATTATAATATTTAAATGAAATTAATTATCAATTAAAACAAATTATCAATTCAGATAGGTGGAAATTATGAAGGTAAGAAAAAGACATTTAGTAGTTCTGCTTATAATTTTTTCTATAATATCATTATTTTTAGGAAGTAAGAATATAGGTATTACAGATGTTTTAAGTGGAAATAAGGAAAGCATACATTTAATGCTTGTTAGTAGAGTACCAAGACTTGTTAGTATATTAGTAGCTGGTATGGGAATGAGCATATGTGGAATTATAATGCAGCAAATAAGTCAAAATAAATTTGTGTCACCAACAACAGGTGCAACAATTGATTCTGCAAAATTAGGAATTGTAGTTGCAATGATTATTTTTCCAAGTGCAAGTATAATGCAAAAAACTATTATATCATTTATATTTGCATTGATAGGTACATTTATATTTATGACTTTTATAAGAAAGCTTAAGTTTAAAAATGTAATTTTTGTGCCACTTGTAGGTATAATGTGTGGAAATATAATTGGTTCAATGACTACCTTTTTAGGATATAGATTTGACATAATTCAAAATGTGAATTCATGGATGGAAGGAAATTTCTCAATGATATTAAAGGGAAACTATGAGCTTGTATATTTGAGTATTCCATTAATGATTGTAGCAGTTTTATATGCAAATAAGTTCACTGTTGCAGGGATGGGAGAAGATTTTGCAATAAACTTAGGTGTTAATTATAAAAGTGTAGTGAATTTAGGATTAATAATAGTGGCATTAGTAACAGTATGTGTAATAATAACCGCTGGCAATATACCATATATAGGGCTTATAGTTCCTAATATAGTTTCACTTTATAAAGGTGATGATGTTAATAAAATAATTTGGGATACAGCATTATTTGGGGCATTATTTGTTTTAGTATGTGATATAGTTAGCAGAATTTTAATATATCCATATGAAATTTCAGTAGGACTTACAGTGGGGGTTATAGGTAGTATTACATTCTTAATCATGCTGTTTAGGAGGAATTCTTATGCAAGTTAATGTAAAAAGACAAGATTCAAGTTTAAATTCAATAAATAAGAATGTATTAAATAAGTTGTACAAGCCTATATATTTATTAACAATATTAGTGAGTATATCTATGATTTTATTTTTAACATTAGGTGTAAATAAAGAAAATATAAGTTATGCAATGTCACAACGTGTACCTAAATTAGTGGCAATAGCATTAACAGCTGGAACTATAGCATTTTCAACAGTTGTGTTTCAAACAATTACAAATAATAGAATATTAACACCAAGTGTTTTAGGATTAGATTCACTATATGAACTTATTCAAACAGTAATATTTTTTACATTGGGTGCAAGTAGTTTATTAATAACGAATAAGAAGTTAAATTTTATAATTTGTGTTGGTTTTATGGTTTTATCATCTTTTGCATTATATAAAGTATTATTTAAGAGTAAAGGTGCAAATATATTATTTTTATTACTAGTTGGAATGATTTTTGGAACACTTTTTAGTAGTTTATCTTCATTTATGCAAATGATAATAGATCCAAATGAGTTCTTAGTTTTACAAAATAAATTATTTGCAAGTTTTAATAATGTAAATGTAGATATACTTTTAATTGCAATATTGATGATTTTAATAGTGATACCTTTTATATATGATGATATAAAATATTTAGATGTTATAAGTCTTGGAAGAGATCATGCTATAAATCTTGGAATAAATTATGATAAAGTAGTTAAAAAGTTTTTAGTAGTAATATCTATATTCTTGTCTATTTCAACAGCATTAGTTGGACCTGTAACTTTTTTAGGACTTTTAGTGGTTAATATAACAAGACAAGTAATGAAAACATACAAACATAATATTTTAATATGTACAAGTGTTCTGGTAAGTTTATTTACATTAGTTTCAGGGCAATTATTAATTGAAAGAATAATAAAGCTAAATACTCCAGTAAGTGTAGTTATTAATTTAATTGGTGGAGTTTATTTTATGTATCTTTTATTAAAGGAGAGCAAGATATGATTGAAGTTAGAAATATAGTAAAGAAATATGAGGATAAAAAAGTTGTTGATGATGTAACGTTAAAGATAGAAAAAAGTAAAATAACTTCTTTTATAGGACCTAATGGAGCAGGAAAAAGTACATTACTATCCGTTATAACTAGAATTATCAATAAGGATGAAGGTGAGGTATTTATTGAAGGAAAGAAGATTGAAGAATGGGATAAAAAAGAGCTATCAAAGAAAATTGCAATATTAAAACAATCAAACAATATCAATATAAGACTTACTATAAAAGAGCTTGTTAGCTTTGGAAGATTTCCATATTGTGAGGGAAGATTAAAAGAGGAAGATGAAAAATATGTAAGTGAAGCTATAGAATATATGCATCTTACAGATATTCAAAATAAGTATTTAGATGAGTTAAGTGGTGGACAAAGGCAAAGAGCATACATAGCAATGGTAATTGCACAGGGAACAGAATATATATTTTTAGATGAGCCATTAAACAATCTAGATATGAATAATTCAGTAAAAATGATGAAAGTATTAAGAAATTTATGTAATGAACTTGGAAAAACAATAATTCTTGTTATGCATGACATAAACTTTACATCATGTTATTCCGATTACATAGTAGCATTAAAAGATGGGAAAATAGCGAAAGAAGGTAATGTTGAAGAAATAATAAATGAAAACACGTTAAAAGAAATATATGAAATGGATTTTAATGTACAAGAAATAGAAGGAAATAAAATAAGTATATATTATTAATGATAATGATTTTAAATATCAAATAATTCTAGAGGTGATTAATATGAATAAAAAAGTAGCAATAATAGCTGGATTGGCAATAGTAGGAGTAATTGGTGCATTTGCATTAGTTGGAAATAAAGATACAAAAACAAATGATAAAGAATTAATTACAATAACTGATGGAAAGGGAGAAGTAGAAGTTATTAAAAATCCTAAAACTGTAGTTACTTTTGATTATGGTGCATTAGATGCATTAGATAATATGAGAATAGAAGTTAAAGGACTGCCTAAAGCAAGTGTTCCATCAAGTCTTTCAAAATATGAAGATGAAAAGTATGTTAATTTGGGAGATTTAAAAGAGCCTGATTTTGAAGCTGTAAGTGAATTAAAACCAGATTTAATTGTTATTAGTGGAAGACAAGAAGATATGTATGATAAGTTTAAAGAAATAGCACCAACTGTTTATTTAGGCGTAGATGGAAGTAATTATATGGATGACTTTAAACGTAATATGACTGCATTAGGAGAAATATTTGATAAAGAAGATTTTATAAATAAAAAAATAGAAAATATAGAAAATAGAATTGAAGAAATAAATAAAAAGGTAAAAGGTAAAAATATAAATGCGTCAACGGTTATGGCTAATGATGGAAATTTAAGTGCTTTTGCAGCAAAATCGAGATTTGGATTAATATACAATCAACTAGGATTTAATAATATAGATACAACTTTAGAAGAAAGCAACCATGGACAACAAGTTTCTTTTGAATATTTATTAGATAAAAATCCAGAATACATATTTGTTATAGATAGAGGAAGCGCTATTGGTGGAGAATCAAGCGCTAAAGCACTATTTGATAATGAAATCATAAAAGCAACGGATGCATACAAAAATGATAAAATAGTATATTTGAATTCTGAAGCATGGTATATAATATCTGGAGGCATAACTTCAACAGAGACAATGTTAAATGATATTGAAAATTCTTTATAAAAAAATAAATAGGATTGAGAAAGAGTTATTCTTTTTCAATCCTTTTATTTTTTTATAAAAATGAATACAATGTAAGGTAATAGTTATACAATTAATAAAATTACAAGGTAAAAATACTTATAAAATTTTAATAAAATAAAAAAACATTTAAAATAAATTAACAAAAAATGTATTGTAAAATAATTCCATGATGATACAATAAATATTGAATTAAGTATACTTAATAAAAATTAAAGTTGATTGGGGGGATAATGAATGAAAGTTTATGGAAAAAATAAAAAAGAGATAAAAAGAATACCAGCATATATTAAATATGGTGGAACATATGAATGTCGTTAATTAATTATTTTTAGAAAATATGAAAGTATTATAGAAATGATTATAAGAAAACAATGAATTTGGTATACATTATTTTAAAAAATGATGTAATTTCTAAATTTATAATATAAAAGGTATAGGAGGAATAGTAAATGAAAATTTATGGAAAAAGCAAAAAAGAGATAAAAAGAATACCTAGTTATATATATTATGGTGGCACTAGAGATTGCTATTAAAATACAAAAAGTGGATTTTAAAATCCACTTTTATACATATAAATAATAATATATAAACTTTATAATATTGGATATGTTTTATCAGGGGGATATGTATGAAAGAATTTAATGATAAATTAATATTTTCAAAATATACAAAATTTCTTAAAAGTGAAAATGAAGTAATAATCATAAATGGTAAGAGTGGAGTTTGGGGAGTACTAGATAAGGATAAATTTGAATTAGTAAGAGAGTGTATTTCGAATGAGATGAAACCTGAAAATTATATTTTAAAAATACAATCAGAAAGTACAAGATTAGAATTGAATGATATATTTGAAGTGCTAATTGATGAAGAAATGATTGTAAATGATAATATGGAAAAAGAGAATATAAAAATAGACAATGTAGAGTTTAAGTTAACAGGAAGATGTAATTTAAATTGTATCCATTGTGCTGCTAATTGTGATATAAATGGAAAAGAAATATTAAATACTGAAGATGCAAAAAGAATTTTAGATAAATTAATTAACTTAGATATAAAGACATTAATGTTAACAGGTGGAGAGCCACTTATTAGAAAAGATATTATAGAAATATTAAAACATATAAGAAATAAGTTTAAAGGTAAATTAAGTATAATAACTAATGGGACACTGATAACAGAAGAATTAGCATTAGATTTAAAGGAATACTTAAGTGATATATCAATTAGTTTAGATGGATATAATGAAGAATCTACTAATTTTGTTAGAGGAAAAGGGGTCTATACTAAAATAGTACAAGCTATAGAAAATCTTAAAAATGCAGGGTTTAAAAAAGAAGAAATCAGTCTTACAATGACAGTAACATCACAAAATTCAGCACATATAGATGATTTTATGTTACTTTGCGAAAAGTTAGAGGTTGAAGGTGGAGTAAGACAATTTGCAGCAGAAGGAAGGGGCGTAACTAACTTTAATAAGATAGGGATGGTATCTTATCCAGATTTATCATTTAAAAATGAAGATGAGTTAGAAGAGTTAAGAGGTAAATTGAAATGCAATATAGTTTGTAAAGCTGGTATTAATAAACTTACAATTAACGAATTTGGTGATATGTATCCTTGTTTATTTTTAGAAAAGAAGGAATTTAAGATAGGCAATATATTAAATGAAGATTTAGATGTTATTTTTAATTCAAAAGAATATAAGAGTTTTATTAACCAAAAAATAATTAAAAGCATTGTAGACAATGAAAAAAATCATAAATGTAAAAATTGTAATGTTAGATATTTTTGTATGAACGATTGCTTAGGATATAATAACATTGACTATAATAATGACATAATATTGAAAGAAAAATGTACACATATGAAACCTATACTGAATAAGATTTTATGGGATAAATAAAATTTTTATAAATTATAAATAAGCTTTTATGTAAGATGAAAATATAAAAGATATTTTAATATATATTAGAGTTTAGATTAATTAAAAAAACTATATAAAATTGATCAAAAAGGTGATGTTAGTGATATGAATAGTCACCTTTTTTCTGTTATTTATATCTCCAAAATATAAATAATATGGTATTTGTAATAATTAAGTTAAGGTCAAGTTAAAACTAGGTTAAATTTCAAATATTATCAATTTAATGTAATAAAATAATCATATAAATAAAATATTCTAAAGTTAAGGGAGAGAGAAGTTTTGGATGTTATTGATATGGTTATTAAATTATTTGGTGGCTTAGGTTTATTTCTATTTGGAATGAAGCTTATGGGGGATGGACTTGAAAATGCAGCAGGAAGTAAATTAAAGGGTATTTTAGAAAAAGTAACAAGTAATAAATATTTGGGAGTATTAATAGGGGCACTGGTAACAGCTGTAATTCAAAGTTCAAGTGCAACAACTGTAATGGTAGTTAGTTTTGTAAATGCAGGACTTATGAGTCTTGTTCAATCAGTTGGTGTAATAATGGGTGCCAATATAGGAACAACAATTACAGCACAAATGGTTTCTTTTGATTTAAATAAAATAGCACCAATTTTTATAGGGGTAGGAGCTATTATTGTTTTAGTATCTAAAAGAAAAAAGACAAAAGATATTGCGTACATAGCATTAGGCTTTGGTGTTTTATTTTTAGGAATGGGTATGATGTCTGAATCAATGCAGCCATTAGCAGCATCTAGTATGTTTAAAGAAACAATAGCAATTATAGGAAGTAGTAGATTTTTAGGTGTTTTAACAGGACTTATAATGACAGCTATAGTTCAGAGTTCTTCAGCAACAACAGGTATATTAGTAGCCTTAGCAACAACAGGAAGTATTGATATGAATGTAGCATTACCTATTATATTTGGATGTAATATAGGTACTTGTGTAACTGCACTTTTAGCAGCAGTCGGATCAAATAAAACAGCTAAAAAAGCAGCATTAATTCATCTTCTTTTTAATGTTATAGGAGTAATTATATTCTTACCATTTGTAACTATAGTTATAGATATAGTTCAAAAAATAAATCCAACTAATGTAGCAAGACAGGTTGCAAATGCTCATACAATATTTAATTTATGTGTAACTATTATTTTGCTACCATTATCTAAGTACTTAGTTGTTATTGTTAATAAGATAATACCAGGTGATGAAATTATTGATAATGTAGGGGCAATATATTTAGATGAAAAATTGCTAGAAACTCCAATGGTAGCTACAGGACAAGTATTAAAAGAAACAGTTAGAATGGCTGAACTTGCAAAAAATAATGTGGAAATTTCTATGAAAGCATTTTTAGAAAATGATGAAAAGTTAATTGATACAGTATATAAAAATGAGCAAATTATAAATACATTAGAAAAACAAATAACTAATTATTTGGTATTGCTATCTTCACATGATTTGCCAGAGGAAGATAGTCAGACTATATCTAATACTTTTCATGTTATAAATGATATAGAAAGAATTGGAGATCATGCAGAAAATATAGTTGAATTGGCTATTGAAAAAAATGAGACAAAAGTAAATATAAAAGGCGAGGCAAAAGAAGAATTAATAAATATGTATTCAAAAACATTAGAAGCAATTACACTAGCTGTTAATGCATATAGTAAAAATGATATAATTGAAGCAAGAAAAATGAGTGATGTTGAGAATGCTATAGACAAATACAAAAAAGACATTAGAGAAAATAACATAAAAAGATTAAACAATAAAACATGTGAATCTAATGGAAGTGCTATATTCTTAGATTTAATAAGTAATCTAGAAAGAATAGGAGACCATTCAAATAATATAGCACAAACAGTTTTATAACCATAATATTTAATGCTAATACAAAGTTTAAATTTGTATTAGCATTTTTTAGTTTATATACATATTAAAAATCGCCAAGA
>NZ_CCAT010000013.1 GCF_000612845.1 Clostridium ihumii AP5 | reverse complement strand
TTTACTTTCAGAAATAACTAATATTTCAGCTACAAAATTGGCTAGGTATAAGGCTGTTAAAAATAATCTTAATGAAAATCTAATTGATGCATTAAAAGATAATAAAATTAGTTTTTCAACAGCATATGAAGCGTCACAACTTTCGGAATCTATGCAAAACAAGGTAAATAATTTATTAAATAGTCAAGATGTGTCATTGCAAGATGTAAAGGAATTAAAAAGACAAGAAGAAGAGCATAAACAAATACCAGGGCAAATTAATGTCTTAGAAAATGAAAACACATTAGAAAGAAATAAAGAACAGATATACCAAGAGGAAGAAAAAGAAGAAGAACTTATAAAAGAGACTATTATAGAAGAAAATCAAGCAGAAAATATTAATGAAATAGATCATATAGAAAGCCAAGAGCAAACAACAGTAGAAGAAAACAATGAAAAGGAAAGCATTATTATAGAAAAAACAAAGATAGAACAAAAGAAAGGATGTAGTTTTTGTAGAGGAGAAACTTCAATATCATCGCAAAATGGAAAATTTTCCATATATATTGAGGAAATCACACATAAGGCAAATATAGTAGACAACAATACAGGTGAAGTAGATGAAATTGTATGTGTATTATGTCCGATATGTGGGACAAGACTATAAATTATATTAAAAATATGTTCTTTGAAAATTGAATGATTTAGTATTTAAAAAATATGTTATAATTGATTTGTGATAGTAGAATAATCTTAATTAAAATTTATTTGTATAAGAAGTATAGATAAATAGTGATCTGATGAATTAATCAGATTGTATTAGAGTAATATGGAAAGTTCCAATTAAATTACATTAGATGGAGGTAATAATGAATCGTTTTGAAAATGGGTTTCACTCTTTTAAGAAAGCTATTAAAGGATTGACAAAAGATAATATTAATGAATTTGATTTAAAGGAAATAATAATTAATTTTCATCATTCTATGGAAGTTCTGTTTAAATATATTTTATTTAATAAACATAGGTTATATATATATAATAATATTCAAGAATTAATTGAACATAAATTTAATGTGAAAATTGGGATCATTAGAAAAAATGAATGTAAAAAGAACACTGAATCTATTACAATAAATTTTAATAACACAATAAAGAGAATAATAGTACTGTGTGAAGAAACAATAGATAAGTATACTTATAATAGAATCGAAAACTTGAATAAGTTTAGAAATAGTTTAATACATGATGAATTAAATTTGATTAAAGAAGAAGTGGAGCAATTAATAATTAGTATTTTGCCAACAGTTAATATGATTTTAAAAAAGTATTTACCAGAAGAAAATCAAAAAGAATTTGTGGAATTTATTGATGATAAAGAAATTATTACAAAATTAAATAATTTGTATATTGACAATGATAAATGGAAAATAATAACGATAGTTAACTTGCTTACAACATATAAGCTAAATGATTATGATAGAATAGATGTTACTGGTAAAAATCATATAAACAGAATGCTTTCTCTTTTAGGCTGTGAAATAAGAGAAGATAATATGAGTACAACTATTGATGGATCATATTATTCATCAGCAATTTCGTATTTGAAGCAAGAGGTTTGTAATTACATTATGTTTGATTCAGATAAAATGAAAAAATATGTTGATGATGATAAAATGAGGGAATTGATAGAAAATAATCCAGTTATTGCCGATATATGCAAAGAATATATTTATAATATGATTTGTTATTTAACTAAATTGATGGATATTGAGAAAGGTGAATTAATTACTTTGATAAAGGATAAAAAAAAATTAAAGTCTTTCTTTGATAATAGGTCATTAATCAATAATATATATATATATGAAGTTCTATTTCATATAATAAAAATAGCAGAATCCTATATAGAAATTTGTGAAAAGAAGAAAAGAAGAAATGAATTTTTAAAAAAAATATTACTGAGTGAGAATGATTATTTGGTAGATGTTTCATGTATTTACTCGAATTTAATTAGTTGGTATAATGATGCAAAATGGTATAATGATAGAAACTTTAAAGATATGCCTAAAATGGATGTATTTATAAAAAATAAATTTTTAAATTATGAAATTTATGATGAAGTTGATAAGTTAATCTGTGATTGTAGTCTTTTTAGTGATTTGCTTGGAGAGTTTGGGGAATGGAGTAGTATAGATCATATTAATAGCTGTAGTATTGAGGAAATTGACACTATTATTGAAAATGTTGATGATAATAAATCTTATAAATTAATATTAAGTATCTCTGTTTCAGTTCAAACTTACATTGATCATGAATATTATGATAATGGAACAGAGTACACGTATATTGCTGTAAGTGGCATAATAACTCAAGGCAACAAGTTTTCTATTAACAATATAAAATACTTAGGTAAAAAAATAAACATTGATGACTTTGGTTTTAAATAATTTATAATATAAAGCATTTGGATTATTACTTAGTCATGGTGATTTTCATATAAAATCTGTAATTAATATAATAATACTTAGTGCTTTTATACTGTTTATTTAAGATATTGAATTATAAGTAAATAGAAAAATAAGGGAATTATTCATGTTAATATATAGATAAATTTTAATTTAAAAAATAAATATAAAATAATATATTAAAACACTGCAGTATTTATAAGGAAATTTGTGGTGTTTTTGTGTTGTAATTCAAAAATAAAGTAAGAAAATGAAGAAACCATTATTAAAGTTAAATTTTATATGAAAAGTCTAAATGTAATAGAGTTTAAATGTAAAGATATGAGTATTATAAAGAATGTATAATATAAAGCATGGAGATAGCGAAGAGAAATTAGTGTATGCAAAAATAGAAAATATAGAAGGAATAACAATTGAAGAATTAGAAGAATGTTAATTGATATTAAAAAAATATTTAGAGATGGATTATGGTAAATAACTATAGATAAGGAGTTTGGTTATGGGTAAAAGTGTTAAAGATAATAAAATTGAGAACATTAATGAGATAAAAGATATTATTAGTAATGCAGCGGAAAAGACAGCTGTAGAGGTAATAGAAAAGTTACGAAATAAAAATATGATAAAAAGAGAAATGAGTTTTTATAAGAGAATTGAAATCTTATTATATAGTTATAATTCATTGAAAGAGGCATTAAATCAAAAAGATGAAGATATAAGAAACATCGAACGATATGGATTACCTAAGAAAAGTGGTTCAATAGTTGTATATTCTACATCTGGTGGAATAAGTGAAGAGGATAGATATATGCAACTAATAGAAAAATACAAAAGAGAAAAGGAAGAAACTAAAAGAGATTTAAATAGAATAGATAGAGCATTAGATAAAATAAGGAACGATAAGTATTTTGATATAATATATATTAAATATTTAGAAGGCGAAGAGGAAACTATAACAGATGAATATATAGCAGAGAGGATGGGTAAAGATAGGACAACCATATTAAGGAATAGAAAAAGATTAATGAATAAAATGATAACTATTCTATTTCCCGAAAGCGTTAGAGATATAATATAATGCACATTCAATGCACATTTAGTGCCATTGAACATAAGAAAAATATATAGTAATATAATATTATAAAATTTTATTGATAGATTGCACTTTAAATAAAAGGTGAGTGAAGTACTTATATTTAATTATATGGGTTTTTACTCACCTTTTATTTATACAATTAAATGGAAGGAGGCTTGTACATGAAAAGAAGGAATAAGATTAAATTAAATATAAGATTTAGTGGAGATAAAGTGTCATGTGCTAAGTCTCTAGAGTTATGCAAAGGATGTAGTAACTATAATACATGTGAGTATATGGAATTGTACTATTATCCATATGATGGAGCGATAGAATGTATGAAGCATGATAGTTATAAGAGAGTTAACGGGGCAATAAAACAAAGAGAATAGTAATATTATTTTATGTTAAGGTACTTCCTAGGGGGATAGGTACATGAGGGTCTAGCGATGCCCATTTTGTATCTTTTTACAACAAAAAAAATTTAGGTACTTCCTTCCTGTTTTGATATAAAATAATATTCAAAAATTATAAAAAAATAGGTTGAAAAAATATATGTTTATATTGAGGTGATATAAATCATGAATGTAAACCAAAAAGAACTCGCAAACATATTAGGAATCACATCTAGGAGGGTGAGACAACTAAGAGAAGAAGGGTTCTTTTCTTTTGCTGAAAATGGTAAAAAATATAACTTAGAAAAATGTGTTCAGGAATATATTGATTATAAAGTAAAAGCGGAAACGAATACGGGTACATCTATAGATAGAGAAAAGGAACAGGCAGAGCATGAACAAATTAAAAAGAATATATCTAAATTAAAGCTTAGAAAATTAAAAAAGGAACTTCATGAAGCTTCAGATGTAGAATTGTTTTTAAATGAAATGCTAATTAATTTTAGAAATAGATTATTGTCTATACCTAATAAAGTAGCTGTACAAATTTTAGGGGAAGAGGATATTAATATAATAATTGAAATACTTCTAAAAGAAATTACAGAGTCATTAGAAGAGTTATCAGAATATGATCCAGATAAAATTAATAGAGAAAAAAGTTATTATTTAGATGAAGCATATGAGGAGGATGATGAAGGATAAATAAAATTATATTCATAATAAGGTGATAATATGGGGAATGAAAGGATACGTTCAAGAGAAAAAACAAGTAATTTATTTAGGCGAATATTAAAACGTACGCTTGCAAAGCCTGAACAATTAAATGTAAGTCAATGGGCGGAAAAATATAGAGTGTTGGATGAATCAAGTTCACTTCCAGGTAAATGGTCAAATGACGTTACACCATATTTAGTTGAAATTATGGATAGTTTCAATGATCCTTACATTGAGCATATAAATTTTTGTAAACCAACTCAAGTTGGTGGCACAGAGGCATTGTTAAATGCTATTGGGTGGATAGTGACTCAAAATCCAAGTCCAACTATGATTGTTTATCCAACAGATGATTTAGCAAAAGATATATCTAATGATAAGTTAAAGCCAGCATTTTTTAAAAGTCCATCATTGAGAGAAAGATTTTTAGAAAATCAATCCAAGGAACTTGCTTTAAAGTTTAGGGGAATGAATTTGTATTTAAGAGGAGCTAATTCACCTAGTAAACTTGCATCAAAAGCAATTAAATATCTGATGTTCGATGAAATAGATAAAATGAATGGAGCTTCAAAGAAAGAAGCTTCACCTTATGATTTAGCTGTAGAACGTACAAAAACATTTAAACATTCTAAAAAGATATATTCATGTTCTACACCTACATTAAAAAATAATTATGTGTGGAAAATACATGAAGCAGCAGAAGAACAAAGGCATTATTTTGTGCCATGTCCTCATTGTAAAAAAATGATAGAACTAAAATGGAATCAAGTAGTTTTTGAAAAAGATAAAGAAAACAGATTAACTATTGCACAACGTGCATCAACAGCTAAATATATATGTCAAGAATGTGGATGTGTAATTGAAGATAAAGAAAAACCTAAGATATTACGACTTGGAAAATGGAGAAGTATAAATAAAAAATGTATTGGTAAACCAAAGACAATATCTTTTTGGATAAATTCATTATATAGCATATTTGTTACTTGGGAAGATATGGCGAAGAAATTTTTAGAATCAAGAGATGATCCTGAACAATTGCAAAACTTTATTAATTCATGGCTAGCGGAACCATGGGAAGATACTAAATTAAAAACAAATGCAGATTTAGTATTAGAAAGACAAACCAATATAGAACAATTTGTAGTACCTAATTGGGCGAAGCTACTAACAGGAGGAGTAGATGTTCAAGAAAATTGTTTATATTGGAGCATAAGAGCATGGGGTGATTTTGTTACAAGTCAAAATATATGTCATGGTCAGGCATATTCATTTTCAGAAGTTGAAAAGGTTATGAATTTAGAATATATAAAAGAAGATGGAACAAAAATGATTGTAAATTTAACACTTATGGATTCAGGATATGATTCTGATTCTGTTTATGATTTTGCCGCATCTAATTCAGATTGGTGTTTGCCATGTAAAGGTGCATCTAATCCACAATTATCACATTATAAGTTATCAAAGGTAAATAAAACTGAATCCAAAGCATATGGAATGAATTTAGTTATTGTTGATGGCGGAAAATATAAGGACATGATAGCTGGTCGTATGAAAAAAGAAAACGGCAAAGGTTCGTGGATGGTATATAAGGGATGTGATAGAGAATATGCTGAACAGGTTACATCAGAGCATAAGGTTAATGTTAAAAATGGGAATCTTACAAGACAACAATGGGTTTTAAAAACATCTCATGCAGATAACCATTATTTAGATACCGAAGTTTATGCCATGGCTGCGGCTGATGTTTTAAATGTGAGATTATTACATTTAGAAAATGAAAATGATGAAGTAGAACAATCATATGATAATGAACAGTATGTACCAGAAGAAAATTGGATTAAAAATAATGAGAAATGGATATAAAGAGGTGATAAATGTGGATGAAAATAATTTTTCAGCAAAAGAAATGCTTAGTGAAGTTGATAAAGCAATATATAAGGTTTTAATAGGAGGGCAATCTTATAAAATTGGTTCAAGACAATTAACAAGAGCAGACTTAAAGATGTTAAAAGAAATGAAGGATGATCTTATGGCACAAGTAGCAAGAAATGATAGTGATTTATTAGATGATACGTATGTTGCAATTTTTTCAGGAAGGTAGGTATATAAAGTGAATTGGTTAGATAACTTTATTGGTTTTATATCTCCTGAATGGGGTGTTAAGCGTGAGGCATATAGACAATACTTGGGAGAACTTAGAAACTATGATGCTGGGAGTTATGGGAGAAGTAACTCTAATTGGAAAGCTACCAATCAATCAGCAGAAATGACAGATAGATACAGTAGAGATAATATTAGAGCTAGATGTAGAGACTTAGAAAGAAATTCAGACATAATGAATTCTGTTGTAGGAGCTTATAAAAGAAATGTAATAGGTGGAGGGTATACATTACAAGCTAGGACAACGGATGATGAGCTAAACTCAGAGATTGAAAAAGTATGGAAAATGTGGTGTAAAAAAGATAATTGTGATGTTACAGGTACTCAAAGCTTTAATCAAATGATTAGAATGGCAGTTGAAAGAAAAAAAATTGATGGAGGAATATTATTTTTAAAAAGGTATACAGATGATGGAATTTTACCATTTAAATTGCAAGCTATAGAAGTAGATGAATTAGATAATTCTCAAATTATACCTAAAGATAATAAAAATAAAGTTGTTGGGGGAATAGAATATAATAGGTACAATAAACCAGTTGGATATTGGATTAAGCAATATAGTATTGATGGCTATTCAATAGAAAATCCAGTATATATTGAAGCTAAATATGTTATATTTTATTATTCTAAAAAAAGACCATCTCAAATAAGAGAAATGTCTGATATGTCTCCAACTATAACAAGAATAAGAGATGCAAATGAATTTATGACAGCTGTATCAGTTAAGGAAAGAATAGCAGCATGCTTATCAGTTTTTATAAAAAAACAAATACCTACAACTGGGATAGGTAGAGGTGGGACAAACTCAACTATGGGGAAACATGATTATGAAGGTAAAACTATTTCGCCAGGTATGATAAAGGAATTAAATGCTGGAGATGAAATTCAAGTTGTAAATCCATCGGGTCAAGCAGCTGATGCAACAGGATATATTAAATTACAACAAAGATTAGTTGGAGCAGGTCAAGGGATAAGTTATGAAGCTACATCAAGAGATATGTCAGAAACTAATTATTCATCAGCAAGGCAAGGAAGTATAGAAGATGCTTTAACATATGCAGAAGAAATTGAATTGCTTACAGAAAATGTATTAAATGAAGTTTATGAAACATTTATAATATCAGGATATTTAAGTGGATTATTTGAAATAAAAGATTTTTGGAACAAAAAAGAAGAATATTTTAAACATGATTGGATTCAAGCACCTAAGAAGTGGATTGATCCATTAAAAGAGGCAAATTCAAATAGAATAGCATTACAAACAGGTCAAAAGACATTTAAGCAAATAGCATCAGAAAACGGAAAGGATTGGAAAGAACAAATAGAGGAAATAAAAGATGTACTCGATTATGCTAAAGAAAATGGCATAGATATGGGAGGTGTTATTTTTGATAAAGGGAAAGAAGAATTATATGTTAAGGAAGGATAATAATCAAATAGTAAATGTAGATAAAAATGATATGTTTAGAGAATTAACAACAAATTCTATAAGAACAGTTGAAGGTAAAGGTAATGAAAGAAAATTCATATTAAGTTTTTCATCAGAAGAACCTTATGAAAGGTGGTGGGGAACTGAAATATTAGATCATTCAGATGGAGCAGTCGATTTAACTAGATTAAGTGAAATCGGCTGCTTATTATTTAATCATAATAGAGATGAGGTGATTGGGAAAGTAACTAAAGTTTGGGTTGAAAATAATAGAGGAAATGCAGAAGTTGAATTTGATATAGATGATGATTCAGAGAAAATATATCAAAAGGTTAAAAGTGGAACATTAAAAGGTGTATCTGTAGGATATAGGATAGATTCATTTGAAGAAGTAATTTCAAATAAAATATCAGCAGATGGAAGATTTACAGGACCATGTGAAATAGCAAGGAAATGGACACCATATGAAATATCTATAGTTAGTGTACCAGCTGACCCCACTGTTGGTGTGGGAAGAGAGTTAGAAAAAAGCAATATTAGATTAAAAGAATCTGAAAATACATTTTCATATTATGAAAATCAAATTCAGATAAATAAAAATATATCAAAATACTAGGAGGTAAATAGAATGGGAGCAAAACAAAAAAGACAACAAAAAATGTTAAGACAACAAGAAATACTTACTACAGTAAAACAAGGTAAAAGGGATTTTACTGTGGAGGAGCAATTGGAATTTGATTCCTTGCAAAGAGAAATTGATGAATTGAATTTAGAAATCGAAAATGAAGAGAAAACTAACAATGGGAATGAAAGAGCTATTGAAACTGAAAGAAAACGAATATCAGAAATTACTAGTTTATGTAGAGAATTTGATGTTGATTTTACTGATTATATAGAAGATGGAACATCTCTAGATGATGTTAGAAAAGCAATTTTAGATAATATAAGAAGTGAAGCATCACCTATAAAAACTAGAGGAACAGGTGAAGTTCAAGTAATTGCAGATGAACAAGATAAATTTAGAGCTGCCGCTGCTGATGCATTAGTAATGCGTGGTGGAGTTATCATAGAAAAGCCAGTTGATGGAGCAAGAGACTTAATGGGAATGTCACTAAGAGATTTAGCGATAGAAACACTTCAAGGAGGTGAAATATCTAATATTAACAGAAAATCATCAGATGAGATATACAGTATGTTATCAAGACAGTTTTATAATCCAACATCTGCATTTCCAAGCATAATAGATCAAGCTATTAATAAAGCATATGTAGAAGGGCATAAAACAGCACCGGTTACATTTGATATATGGACCAAAAAGGGAACATTAAAAGATTTTAAAACTGTTGAAAACAAATATTTAGCTGGACCAGCAGGTGAATTTTTAGAAGTGCCAGAAGGAGGAGAATTAAAACATGACTTGCCAACTGATGAAAAGCTTCCAACAAGAAAATTAAAGACTTATGGAAGGCAATTTTCCATGACTAGACAAGCTTTTATTAACGATGACATTGATTTTTTATCAAAAATACCTGCTAAATATGCAGCATCAGCTCGTAAAACTCAAAACAAGCAAGTATATCAAATACTATTAAACAATCCAGCTATTTATGATGGAAAGGCATTATTTAGTCCGAATCATAAAAATTTAATAGCTACAGGAACAGGTATAACAGCACAATCAATACAAAAAATGTTTATGGCATTACAATTACAAACAGATAGCTTTGGAGAAGCAATAATTATAAGGCCAACTTATATAATTGTTCCAGTTGGATATGCGTTTGATATGTATACTATTTTTGATAGTCCAACTATTAATACAGTAGGTAATACACAATCAGCGAATCCACTTTATAGATATAAAAATCAAATTCAAATTGTAGAGGATGCAACAATTAATGTTTTGTGTAAATCAGGAGATATGCCATGGTTTGTAGTTGGGGATAAAGGAGATACTGATTCTATTCAAGTAGATTATTTAAATGGACAAGAGATTCCAACAATAAGGAGAATGGAGTCAGCAGGTCAACTAGGATTTGTGTGGGATATATATTTAGATTGGGGAATTTCAGTTATGGATTATAGAGGAATAATTAAGAATCCAGGCATTACATCAGTAGATCCATTGTTATAAATATAAGGAGGAAAATATTATGAAGGCGGTATATTGTCAAAAGGGAGAAACTATTGATTATAAAAATGATAAAGAAGAAATAATTGAAGCAGGTGATGTAGTAAACATTATATCTAGAATAGGTATAGCTGGGACAAGCATTAAAGAAAATGAAATAGGAACAGTACATGTTGTTGGTGTTTTTGAATTTAGAAAAGCTCAAAAAGAAAAGATTATAGTTGGAACTAAAGTTTATTATGATGAAGCTAATGATTGTATAACAGCAACAGAAACATCAAATATTCCTGCTGGATATGCAGTTAAAACTGCATCTGAAAATGATGTTAGTGTATATGTAAAACTAATTGGATAGGTGATTAAAGTGGAAGAAAAATTGATAGCAATATATCCGATTTTATTTGAATCACATCAATATAAAATTGGGGATGAATTACCAGCATCTAATCATGATATGGTTAAAATTTGGCTGGAATCTGGTGTAGCTGAATGGAGAAACTCAGAAGAAACACAAGATAATTTTAGTGAAGATGTAGAAAAGACAGAAGAAACACAAGAAGATTTTATTGAAAGTGTAGATATTATAGAAAATGAAAAAGAAGATAAAATAGATGAAAAATTAGCAACGAAGGATAAACAAATTAAAAATCAAATTGGAAGGAGAAATAATAAAAATGGAAATGACGTTTAAGAATTTTATAAAAGATGATGTAGAGAATGTATTTCTAAACTCCTTAGAATTTGCTGATGAGCATATCATAGATAGAAAAAAAATTAAAGTTGTAATTGATAATGATACGTTAAAAGAAAGAAATAGAAAAGAGTATGATGGAATTATTCAGGCTGATTTATTGTATTTTGCAAAAAAGGATGATATAAAGAAGCCTATTGTTGGAGAGGTTCAAATGTTCGATGGAATACTTTATAGAGTATTTGATGTAAAAGAAGATGTAAATATGTATGAAGTTATACTTCAATCAAATGAGGATTAAATATGGCAGGAATAGAGCTTAAAATTGATACAAAGGAAATGGAAAAAGCATTAAAAAAACTTAGTATGTTTCCAAAAGAAATGAATAAAGCAACAAGTGCAGCTATAAATAGGACATTATCATTTGCAAATAAACGAATGAAACAAGAAGTTAGAAAAGAATATGCAATAAAATCAGGAGAAATACAAAGTACAATAAATATTAAAAGAGCTAAACCAAGCAATTTAACAGGTATTGTTATAAGTTCAGGAAGTAGATTAACACTAGGTAGATTCTCTAAAAATGCAGGTAATTGGACAAAGAATAAACCTGTAAAAGTAAAAGTTAAAAAAACAGGCACTAAAAAGGTTAATACAGATCCAAAAGCTTTTGTAGCGAATTTAAATGGTAACAATCACATTGTAAAGAGAGTTGGTAAGGAGAGATATCCAATAAAAGTTCTTAGAACAGTATCAGTGCCACAAATGCTTTCCAATGAAAAAGTTAATACAAAAGTAATGGATGAAGCACAAGAGAAATTACAGGAAAGAGTTGAACATGAAATAAATTATAGAATGGGAAAGATAGTAAAGTTAGGGGGTTAAGTTAAATGACAGATATAGAAGTATTAGATGCTATTGTTTTATTTTTAAAAGAAAATGTAGCATCTAATATAAAACTTAAAAAGCCACCTGAAGATAATAAAATTGAAGGCAAGTATGAACTTGTGAATCCAGCGATTTTTTCAGGGTGGCTTCCACATAAAAATTATTTAGAGAATTATGAATATGACATACCAGGAATAATTGTAATGATAGATAATGGATCAGATGACTATGACAATAGTCTTTTAAACATAAGATTAAAAATTACAACATATGATCCTGGTAAATTTGATGGTGAAAAATTAACTCCTAATATGGATGGTTATAAAGATTTACTTAATATAATAACAAAAATAAGAAGAGAATTAAGTCAAAATCCTATAATAAAAGAAAAAGTTAGTGTAAATAAACCGATAGATTGGGTTATGGATAAAGAAGTAATTTATCCATATTGGAGTGCTGATTTAACTTTCACAGTAAATATTAATTCGTTAGAATTTAACTGTGAAAGTTATGAAAAATATTTATAAGAAGGTGATTTAATGGCATATAAACATGGTTTGTATGGTTCAATAATTCCAAGTGTAGAGGATATAACAACAGCTAAAAATATACCTGTATATATTGGAACTTGTCCTATGCATAGGGTAGAGAAAGTTAATAGAAGTATTAATAAACCTATATTGATAAAAAATATGCAAGATGCAATAAGGAAAACAGGTTATAGTTTATCAGATAATTTTGAAGAGTTTTCACTTAGTGCTACAATATATGCACATTTTCAAAATAGCATAGAACCTATAGGTCCTATTGTATTAATAAATGTATTAAACACAGAAAAAGCTATAACAGAAAATATAGAAGTTGATGTAATAAAAAATATAGGAATAATCAAGAAACATGTGTTAATTGATTCAATTGAGATACAAGATAAAGTAATAGATGAAGATTATGAATTAGAATATACACAGGAAGGTAATTTAAAAATTAAATTTATAGAAAAAGAAAAAAAAGAAATTGTAAATGGTAAAATTTCAATTTCATGTAAAGTTTTAGATCCAACAATTACTGAAGGTGATATTGTTGGAACATATAATGAAAAAGATGAAACTAGAACAGGTATATTAGCAGTTCAGGATGTTTATGAGGAATTAAATGTAGTTCCAACAATATTAAGTGCACCTGGTTGGAATGAAAAAGTTAAAGTAAGACAGGCTCTTGTTTCAGCTACTAAAAAAATAACTGATAGATGGGAAGCAATAGCTTTTACAGATATACCAATAGAAAATGTTAAAAATATAGATGAAGCTATAAAGTGGAAAAAGGAAAGTGGATACAATTCAAATGAGGAAAAAACATTTTGGCCTAAAGGTATAATGGGTGGCAAGGAAATGTATTTATCAATTTTAGGGATTGTGGCTAAGATGCAAACTGATGTTAAATATGATAATATCCCATATCAAACACCAAGTAATAAAAAGATAGATATTTCAGGATTAACTTTAGGTAAAGGTAACCATATTAAATTTAGTCAGAATAGAGCAAATGAACTTAATGCACATGGAATAACTACAGCAATTTATAATGGTGGTAAATATGTTCTTTGGGGTCCACATATGGCAAACTTTGAAGATGGCGTAACAAGTAAGCCTGAGGAAATATTTGATACAAATATTATGATGCATAAGTATTTACTAAATGATTTTCAAGTAAGAAATACAGGTGTTATAGATAGTTCAATGAATAGACATGATGTTGATTCAATAATGAATTCAGAACAAATGATATTAGATGCACATGTAATTTCAGGACATTTATTATATGGCAAAATAAATTTTATTCAAACTAACAATCCTAATAATGACATAATAAATGGTAATTTTACATTTAATACATTAGTAACAAATACACCTATTGCAAAATCTATAACACAAAATATTCAATACACTTCCTTAGGAATATCAAAAGCTTATGCACCAAAGGAGGATGAAGAATAATGTCAAATATAATATCAAATAAAGTTGTAGCCTATACTGTATATAATAGAGATGGCAATAAGGCAATTAAAGTTGGGGATACTACAGAAGTAACACTTCCAGAAATAGAGGAATTAACAGATACAATTAAAGGTGCTGGCATTTTAGGTGAGATTGATTTACCAACATTAGGACAGATAGGTTCTCTTAGTTTAGAAATAACATTTAGGAGCACCAATAAAGAAACAATTAATTTATTAACTTCCTCACAGATTGAATTAAGATGGGTAACTGATGCAATAGATACTTCAACAGGAAAGGCAATGACAGTTGCAAATAAAGCATTTTTAACTGTCAAAAGAAAAAAATTCTCAGAGGGTAAGTTAGAGTCAGGTTCAGCACAAGATGGAAGTGCTGAATTTGAAGTATTAGCATATAGAAGAATAATGGATGGCAAAGAAATATTAAACATTGATAAATTAAACAATGTTTACAAAATAAATGGAATAGATCAATTAACAGATATAACTAAGAATTTATAAAATAAAAAAAGCTAAGAGATACAAAATATATCTCTTAGCTTTTTAATTTAGGAGGATTTAAAAATGGGAGAAATATTAGAAAATAAAATAGAAACTATAGAGGAAAAAACAGTTTTAAAACTAAGGAAGCCTGTAATGATAGATGGTGAAGAAAAAAAAGAAATAAATTATGATTTTGAAAATTTAACAGGACAAGATGTAGATAATGCCTTTGCCGCAGCTAGAAAAAATGGATATATGATTAATGGTCCATATGAAATGGACCCAATATTAGGAGGATATTTATTTTGTGAAGCAGCCAATATAGATTATTCTGATTTAAAGAGATTTTCAGCAAGGGATTTTAAAAAGGCAGGTACATTAGGAAGAAATTTTTTTATTACAGACTTGGCGGACCAAGCAGAAGATATATAAAACAGATAGTAGCACAAATAACATTAGAAACTTCAAATAGCAGAAAAGATTGTTATAACATGCCATTATTAGAACTTTTTGAATACTATGATTCTCTCGCAAATGAAGTTGATAGAAGAAATAAAGAGTTTAAAAAATTAAATACTGCGAGGTAGTTAGATGGCTAGTACAGTTAAAACAACGATAAGTATTGGTGGTGTTCTTGAACCTAGTGTTCAAGCAGCATTTAATAAAATAAGTCAGCAATCCAATAATATAGCACAAAAATGTGCAAAAGTAGCTAAAGTAACTGGTGGTGCTGTAGCAGCAGGGGTAGCTTTAGCTACTAAATCTTTTGCAAATTTAGAACAAGCTACAGCAAATGTAAGTGCTACATTAGGAAAAAACTCTACCCCTCAAGTATTAGAAGCATACAATAAAAAAGCTGTTGAACTTTCAGATACCATGAGTAAATCGTCAACAGAAGTTATGGAGGGCTTTAACTATTTAGCATTAGCTGGGTGGTCGGTAGAAGATTCACTCCAAAATGTTGGTGCGATAGTTAAATCTTCTGTTGTTTCAGGTATGGAGCTTGGAAGTTGTTCAGACAAGGTTACAGATTCACTATCTGCATTAGGATTAAGTGCTAAAGATACAGCATCATATACAGATTTATTAGCTTTAGCACAAACTAAAGGAAATGCTACATTTGAGAATTTACTAGATTCACTCTTAGCAAGTGGTGGAACATTTAATAATTTTAAAATTCCACTAAATGAAACTGTTGCTATATTAGATAAATTAGCAGATCAAGGTCTTAAGGGTAGTGAAGCAGGAAATGCTATGAACTCTATTTTTACAAATATGTTAGCAGTTAGTGGTCAAGCTAAAGAAGGTATGACTGCTTTAGGTGTAAGCATGTTTGATGAAGCAGGGAAAACAAGAAATATGGCTACAGTTATTGCAGAATTAAATGAAAAACTCTCAGGATGCACTGAACAGGAAAGAGATACCTATATTGCAATGATTGCAGGTAAAAACCATCTTGATGATTTTAATAAGTTACTTGCTACATCAGGAAATGGACTTGTAGATTTAGCAGAGGATTTGAAAGATACAGAAGGTGCATTAGATAAAGCTGCTATGACAATTGATGATACTATATTAGGAAAGTTTAAGATACTATGGAATACTATTATTAATACTGGAAATGCTATGGTGAAAGAATTTGCACCTAATATAAAAAGTTCTTTAGAAAAAGTACAAGCTAAGATTTTAGAGTTACGTCCTAAGCTTATTGAATTTGCAACAAGTATAAAAAGTACAATAAGTGATTTTATACATTCAAATACTTTTGAAACCATTAAGAGTATGTTAGCTAATACATTTAATTTTATAATTCAAAACGCACCAACAATTATTAGTACAGTGAAAAGATTTATACCACTTATATTAGGAATTGGAAGTGCAATGGCTACTTTAAAAATAGCAAGTAAGGTAAGTGGATTCATGGGCACTATAAGTAAAATTGGAGGTGCTTTTAGTAAAATATCTTTTGCATTTAAAGCTGTTGCTGGAGGAGCTGCTACATTAGGTCAAGCAATGAGATTTTTAATGGGACCTATAGGGTGGATTGCTTTAGCAATAGGGGCAATAGTTGCAATTGTTACAATACTATGGAATAGATGTGAACCTTTTAGAGAAATGGTATGTAGTTTAGTACAACAAGTATCAGGATGGATACAGGGTATATTACTACCAGTAATAGCAAGCATAGGCGAAAAAATAAGCAACTTATGGAATAGTGTGTTAGCACCATTTTTGCAATTTATATCAGGAATATTGCAACCAGTATTTACTATAGCATTTACTGTTATAGGTTCAATCATTTCAACTACATTTGGTACTATTGGACAGGTAATACAATCTACATTACAAGCTTTTGGAGGAATAATAGATTTTATAACAGGAGTCTTTACTGGAAATTGGTCACTAGCATGGCAAGGAATACAAGACATTTTTGGAGGGATTTTTAATGGATTGATTTCATTAGCAAAAGCTCCTTTGAATGCTATTATAGGTCTTGTAAATAAAGCTATTGGTGGTATAAATAGTTTAGGAAGTGCAAAATTACCTAAAGTTCTAGGTGGTGGAACTGTAGGTATAAATATACCTGAAATACCAATGCTTGCACGAGGTGGAATAACTAATATTCCATCAATTTGTGGTGAAGCAGGTCCAGAAGCAGTTATACCTTTAAAAAGAAATAATCCAAGAAGTTTATCACTACTTGAAAAAACTGCTGGTGCAATTGGTGCAAAAGGAAGGAATAATGAAGGTCATACTTTTGTGTTTGCTCCTAATATATCAGGAAATGTAACAGATGATGAAATTAGAAAAATAAGAGAAGAATATGAGGACTTCAAAGAGTGGGTTTTATCAGTTTTTGATGATGAAAGGAGAACAGATTTTGCATAAATATATAACTAAAGCAGGAGATACTTTTGATAGTATCTCTTTTGATTTTTATGGAACTGAAAAATATTCAAGCGAAATAATTGAAGCAAACTTAAATTATATAGATATAGTAATTTTTGATTCGGAAATTCAATTATCAATTCCCAAAATTGATGTAAAAGTAGAGAATACTTTGCCACCATGGAAAAGGTGATTAAATGAAATTAATTTATGAAGGTGTAGAAATTAATTTAAAAATATTAGAATGTAAAATAACAGATAACATAGGAGATAAAGCAGATAGTATTATTATTTCTTTTGCAGATTCAGAATTAAAATATAGACAATGGAATTTTAAAAAAAATGATTGTATAGAAATTATAGAGGGACTATTTTCTACTGGAAAAATGTATATAGATGACTTTGGATGTTCTAATGGTAAATATACAATTAAAGCATTATCTATTAAGAAAAAAACAAAAACTAAAAATACAAGGGCTTGGGAAAATGTAAGATTTTTAGATTTAGCAAAAGATCTTGTAAAAGAAGAAGGATTAAATTTAAAAACTTATGGTATAGAAAACTATATATATGAAAGAGTAGATAAAGACAAAAGAAATAATATAGATTTTTTAAATTTTAGATGCATGTTAGAAGGTTATAATTTAAAAATATCAAATAATGAAGCATTAATAATTTCAGAGACATTTTTAGAAGAACAAATAGAAGAAATAATAATATGTAAAGAAGATATGATTAATAAATATGATTTTAAAACAACTTCAAATAATATAATTAGTGGATGTGAGATTATTTATAATTCAGATTTTCTTGTTAAAGGTAGATATATAAATAGAAAATTTAATGGTGAAATATTAAAGATAAATGATATACAGACATATAACATAGTAGAAGCTAATAGATTTTCTAAAAATATATTTAAAAAATATAATAAGTATGAAACAATAGGAAAATTTACAATAAAGAAAAACACTAACATTTCAGCGGGAAATACAATAAAAATCTTAGATTTAGAATTATTTAATGGTAAATATATAATAGAAAAAGTAATTCATGATTTGGTAAATAACCAATCAAAAATTAATGTTAGAAAGGTAAATGGATATGAATAGAAAAGGAAAAATTTCAAATATATCCTTAAACTCAGTAAGGGTAATTTTTGAAGATATAAATACTGTTTCATATGAATTAAAAATTGCTAAACATATAAGTTTAATTAATTTGGAAGTAGGACAAGAAGTATTAGTAGCTTTTTATAACAATGATTTAAAAAGTGGTGTTATAATAGCTCAAATATAAGGAGGTGTATTATGGCACTTGGAGGATTTGCAAGTAAAAAATTTATAGTAAGTTCAAATAAAATATATACTTTTAATGAATATGAAAATGATATTTCATTGAATGTTGAAGAACAAGAAGTAGAAGGCTGTAAACCATCTATTTATATAAAAGGCATAAGTGCTGAAAGTCCCTCCATTTCAATAACATTAAGAGAATCAAAATATATAAATGTTCAAAAAGAATATAATGATTGGAAAAATATTTTACTATCAAGAATACCACATATGCTATTTTTAGGAGATAAGCCTGTATCAAGTAGTAAATTTTTATTAATTAAAATAGCAGCATCTAATGCTGAATTTATTTCAGAAAAGTTAATAAAAATCACTTTGAAATTAGATTTTAAAGAATATGCCAGAAAAGGTTATAAAAAAGAAGATAAATAATGTGGAGGTAGTATGATTTATAAAATAAATTCTAATGAAAATATAAATTGGAATGCAAAAAATAATGAAAAAATAATTCAAAATGTGAGGAATATACTTAATATAATAAAGTTTGAACTTCCATATGCAAGAGATATGGGAAGAGATCCTAAAAATTTAGATGTAACTTTAGATATAAATAAGTATGACATAGTAGAAGAAACATATGATTTGATTGAGAAATATGAACCAAGGGCAATAGTTAAGGATGTTAATGTGTCAGCATTTAATAATGGTCCAGTAATAGAGGTGGTGATACAAATTGCAGCTTAATTTTATAAACACAAATGCAGATGAAATTTTCAATGAAACACTTAAAAGTATAGAAAATGAATTAGATGAAACATTAGCTGATGGGGATGAAAGAAAAATATTTTTAAAGTCTTTAATGCCAATTTTAGTTGGAATATCAAATAAAATAAACGATACAGCTAATCAAAATTTATTAGAAAATGCAAGAAATGAAAAATTAGACGCAATAGCAGAAAACTATCATAGTACCAATAGGTTACAAGCAACATATTCATTTTGTAAAGGAGTTTGTAAATTATCTAAAGTATTAGAAGAAGATATTTTAATAAAGGCAGGAACTAAAATTACACCTGATGGAATAGCAATTTTTAAAGTTAGGAATGATGTAATAATACCTAAAGGAGAACTAGAAAAAGAGATAGTTTTAATAGCTTCATCAACAGGGAGTAAATATAATGGTTATGAGGTAGGAAAAATAAATTATCTAATAGATCCAATTGCTTATGTTGAAAAAATTTATAATACTTCTATATCAGCTTCAGGCGCAGATGTAGAAGATGATAAAACATATAGAGAAAGAGCTAGATTAGAAATAGAAAGTAAAAGTACAGCAGGAACAGAAGGAGCATATGAATATTTTGCTTATAGTGCTGATCCATCAATTACAGGTGTAAAAATTATTTCACCATCACCAGGAGTAATTAAAATTTTGATTGTAGTAGATAATGGTGAAATACCTTCAGATGAAATTTTGAATAAAGTATATAATGAATGTTCTCCAAGGGATAGACGGCCACTTACAGATAAAGTTGAGGTAGGAACACCAGAAGTAAAAAAATATAATATTGAATTAACATATTTTCTTGATAAAAATTTCCCAACTAAAGAAGGAAAATGGAGAAAGGCAATTGAGGGTGAAAAACTAGATTGTAAAACTGGTGCAATAAGAGATTTTGTAAAATGGCAGCAAGAAGAAATAGGAAAATCAATAAATCCCGATGAATTACGGTATAAAATACAAGATTCAGCATCATATGAAGTTGAAGAAAGAAAAGTATCCGGGATAAGAAGAATAAACTTAATATATCCTGAACACACAAAAATTAAAGAAAATGAACTTGCAAAGGTTGAAAATATAAAAATAGTATATGGGGGTATGGAGTAATGAATTTAAACAATATAGATCTATTAAGTTTACAACCTTCATATTTTCAACAAGACAAATTCATTAAAGCTTTATGTAAAACATTAAATCCTTACTTTCAGAAACTTAGCAATGATAGCAGATTAGTTTATATTTATGGTAGAATAGATGAACTTGATGAAGATACAATTGATTCTTTAGCATGGCAATTTCATGTTGATTTCTATGATTATACCTTGACACTAGACAAAAAAAGAGAAATAGTAAAAGACTCCTTAAAAATTCATAGAATAAAAGGTACTCCAAAAGCTGTTGAAGATATGGCTTCTACTGTTTTTGGAAAAACTAAGTTAAAAGAATGGTTTGAATATGATGGAAAACCATTCTTTTTTGGTTTGGATGTAGATGTTACCGAAAGAGGTGCATCTCCTGAAGAATTAAAAAAGTTAGATACACTTATAGAAGCTTATAAAAATAAAAGATCATGGATAGATTTTATAAATATATTTCTAACGAATAGAGGTTCAATTTTTATAGGAGCTACAACTATATGTGGTGAAGAAATTGTAGTATATCCTTGGACACCTAAAGATATTGAAAGTAAAGGTAATATAAAGTTATCTATGGTTCAAGGACAAGGAGTTGAAAATATAACTATATATCCAAGAAAGGAGTAATTTATGTCAGAACAATTTTATACAATACTAACTAAATTAGGTAAAGCTAAAATAGCCAATGCAAGTGCTTTAGGCACAACTTTAAATCTAATAAAGTTTAAAGTTGGAGATAGCAACGGAAGTTATTATAATCCAATGGAAGATCAACAAACATTAAAAAATAAAGTTTGGGAAGGTCCTGTAAGTAGTATAACTATTGATGAAAATAATCCTAACTGGATTATTATACAAGCAATGATTCCAGGTGATATTGGTGGCTTTATGATTCGTGAAGCAGGGGTATTTGATAGTGAGGATAATCTTATTGCAATAGGTAAATACCCTGAAACATATAAACCACTAGCAAGTGAAGGTTCATCAAAAGATTTATTTATAAAAATGATATTAGAAGTTAGTAATACAGCTAGTGTTACATTAAAAATAGATCCTACAGTTATACTTGCAACTAAAAAAGATATACAGATATTAGAACAAAAAATTGAAAATATTAAAGTTCCAGTTGAAAGTGTAAACTCTAAAACAGGAGCAATAGAGCTTAAAGCAGAAGATATTAATTGCAATGATGGTAAGTCTATTGAGTCGCATTTGGGAGAAAATAAGAAGCAATTAGATGCAAAGT
>NZ_CCAT010000012.1 GCF_000612845.1 Clostridium ihumii AP5 | reverse complement strand
TATATTTTTTATAGGCGGGGAAAGTATTTATAATGAATTTCAAAAAAACTGTAAGTATGCATATGTGACTAAAATAGAAAATTGCTATAATAGTGATAAAAAGTTTTTTTGTATAGATAATGATGAAAATTGGATTCAAATTGAGAAAGGCAAAAGTAAAGTTTCAGACAAATGTAAGGCAGTATTTAGTTTCAATTTATATAAAAATAGAAATGTTGAAAATATATAAATGGTTTATCAATTTAATAGTGGAGGATATTTCATGAGTTGGGAAGAAAAAAGAGATTTTGTTGCAAAAAATAATTTAAAGCAAACTTCAAAGAGTTGTGATAGAAGAATAGTGGAAGAAGTCAATGTTAAGAGTGGATTTTCGGTTAGAGATGAATTTGCAAAAGATAGAGATCGAATAATATTTTCAAGAGCCTTTAGACGACTTGAGCATAAAACTCAAATATATACTCATCAAAAAGGAGATCATTATAGAACAAGGCTTACACATACATTAGAAGTTACTCAAATAGCTAGAAAAATAGCAAGAAATTTAAATCTTAATGAGGCACTAGCAGAAGCTATTGCATTAGGTCATGATATAGGTCATACTCCATTTGGACACCAAGGAGAGAGAACACTTGATGAAATAATGATTGGAAAAGATACATTAAGTGATAGAATATATCCATCTATAGATTATGGTGGATTTAAACATAATTTTCATTCTCTTAAAATATTAGATGAATTAGAAGTTAAGTTTAAAAATATACAAGGTATGAATTTGACATGGCAAGTCATGGAGGGAATTCTGAAGCACACTAAAACAAAACGAAATGGGAGCACTTGGCAGATTAAGAGATTTATACAAGATGAAAATTTTCTTAATAACACAATGGATGTACCTTACTCTGTGACATTAGAAGGTCAAATTGTAAATGTAAGTGATGAGATAGCTCAAAGGCAACATGATATAGATGATGGATTAAAAGATAATGCGTTAAATATAAATTATAGTTCTATAGCTATTAAAATATATAAGAAGGTAATTGAAATATTAAAGGATTGTGAAAAGAATAAAAATATAAAGTATATATCTGAAGAAAGTATAGAATCATTAAGTACATTAAAAGACCATATAAAGGAAAATTTATCATTAGATAAAATACATGAAAGCATAATCGCACTTAAAGATTTTGATGACATGAAAAGTTCTGTAGATATTTTAGAAAATATATATAACAATAAATTTGATGACGAGTTTGGAGAGAATAAATATATAGCAGATTATAGTGAAATTTTTAAAATAAATCAATTAACTAGGGATGTTATAGATTTCTTTATAACTGATGTAACAACGAACTCAATGAATAATATTTTAATTAAAGGTGTGAAGTCCAAACATTTAGTCAATAATAGAGTATATTTTAAAAATAAAATTATAGACTTTTCAACTTATGGTAAAGAATTAGATGATGCAATTGAAGAATATATAAAAGTGAAAATATTGAATTCATACAATGTAAATAGGTTTGATGGAAATTCAAGATATATAATCAAACAATTATTTAAAGCATATTATGCAAATCCAAGACAAATGCCTAATCATAATCTTGAAAGATTACAAAATAGCATAAAGAAAGTATGTGAAGAATTATATAGTATTCAGATGTTTATTGATGGTAAGTATGTAAATATTAAAGATATAAGTTTCAATAATGATAAAAAAAGTATCATACAAGAATATACAAATTTACTAAAGTTAAAATTAAATAAAATAAACCTAATAGGATATAACAAAAAAGTTGTAGATAGTACTGAAATTCTTTCAAAACTATCTAAATTTAATATTGAAAATAGGAAAATTGAAGATTTAACTGAAGAAGAAAAATTTTTATATGCAATAAGGGAAATAAGATATTATTATTTATCTACTATATGTACTTATATAGCTGGAATGACAGATAATTATGCAATAGATGAATTCAAAAAACTTTATAGTGGAACTGGACAATAATTTATGTAAGAATCCAAGTTGAAATTTTAAGTTATTCAAATATTAAATGAGAACACTATTAGTAAACGAGACAGGAATTATTTAAAACGCTATTCATAAAAATTTCAAAGAAACTCTAATTAATTTAATTGAAAATGGAAAATTGAAAGTTGAAAATGAATGTAAAAGTTAGATTTCAAATTTTAAAGAATGATTTTTTATTAGATTTGCAAAGCAAATTAGTTGAAAACAATATAAAAACGTAGTTTTTAAGCATTTCTATTTTTAGATATTAGGAACGAAGTGAGTAATATCTACCATAACTTTTCACTTTTCATTCTTAACTCTTACTTGATTCCAAATATAAAAATAGAAATAAACTGTAAGCTTAATAATATCATTTGATAAAGATGTTATTTAAACTTCGAACTTGGAACCCTATATATAATTAAATTGTTAAATTCATGTTATAAATTTTAATAAAAGATGAAATGTATAGAATTTTATTTTATAATAAAATTCTATATGTTAAAGTCAAAAACAAAATTTAAAAATTTATAAGATAAAATAAATTTTAAAATTGAATAAGGAGTGTTGAAATGGAAACATTTTTTAATTTTTTGAAAGGAATGGTTATTGGAATAGCAAATATCATTCCTGGAGTTAGTGGTGGAACTATGGCGGTTGTATTAGATATATATGACAACTTAATTTCATCCATAAGTGATTTTTTAAAAGATTGGAAGAAAAATTTAAGGTTTTTACTTCCTATAGTTTTAGGTGCAGGAGCTGGAATACTTCTATTTAGCAAGTTGCTAAAAAACTTATTAGATAATTATCCAATACCTACAAGCTTTTTCTTTATAGGTCTTATAGTTGGAAGTATACCACTAATAGCTAAAAAGGCAAATGAAACTAAGTTTAAAAAGGTTAATTTAATACCATTCTTTATAACATTTATTTTCTTAATATCATTATCTATAATAGCACCACCAGAAATGAATGAAACAATAATAAGAGAATTATCAGTTGGGGCATTTATTAAACTTACATTAGCAGGTGCTATAGGTGCAGGGGCAATGATAATGCCTGGGATAAGTGGTTCATTTATATTATTATTAATAGGACTATACACAACAACAATTACAGCAGTAGCAGAATTTAACGTACCAATACTAATACCCATAGGAATTGGTGTATTATTAGGATTAGTATTTATAACAAAACTTATAGATAAATTATTAAAAAAATATCCTGGTCCTACATATTTTGGAATACTAGGACTTGTTATTGGATCAATTTTTTCTATATATAAAGGAATAACTTTTGATTTACAAGGAATAGTATCCATTGTTGTATTAATATTAGGAATGTTGTTAGCATACTTTCTTGGTGGAGAAAAAAAGAAATAATAAAAAAAACCTAGCTAAAAATTAGCTAGGCTTTTTTATTAAAAAAGTTAAGTTAAATAAGAAAATTAAATTAATAAAAAGTTATAAGTATAATTTTTATAAAAAAGTTACTTTCAAAATAGATGTTAAATTCAAGAAAAAATATAGGGTAATTTTTACTTGTAAATAAAAAATAATTCATGAAAGCAACTAAAATAGGGCAAATTAACTAAATAATATTTACAAGAATATTATAGCATTAATAGTAGAGGTAAAAATTAAGAAAATTTGAACAATTACAAAAGTGATGTAAATAAATTATTAAAAATATATACTAATTATTAAAAATATGAAATCTATAGAAATAATTAGATAAAAATTTAAAATATATTTCCAGTATAAAAAATTTTTTTATGAAAAATGAATAAAAACATATATGTTTTTCATAAAATAAGAAAAATTAAACAAGGAGGAGTTAATAATGAAAGAAATCATGAAGGTTATAACTACAGTTATGCATATCTTTATAGTTGGTACATTCGTTTCTGGAAAAGACTTAGCTCTTTCAATTGAAGAAGAAAATAAAAATGATTTAACATAAATGCAATATGAATTCAAATTTGAAAGGTGAGATAATATAGATAAAATATAGTAATTCAAATTAATAAGTTTTAACAGAATGAAAATACAAAAATATAAAGATATGTAAATGGTGATTTGCTTTAGTGTAAATCACCATTTTTAAAATTATATGTTAATATATAACATATAATTGATTTTTATTTTGAAAATTTTATGGGGGTTTTTATGAAGAAATATTCAAGATTTCAAATTATAGCTGAGGATAAAATAGGAATAACTTTAAAAATTTTAGAGAAAATATACATAGAAAATATAAATTTAATATCATTAGAAGTATTTCCTAATAAATTGTATATAAAGATTGAAAAAATTGATAGTGATATTAAATTAAATTTAATAAAAAGCATAGAGAAATTACCAGAGATAAAAAAAATTGAAGAAATTGAGCTTTTAAATCATGAGGAGAATGAAAAAAGATTATTAGCTATAATAGATGCTGTAGATGATGGGATATTAGCTGTAGATAAAAATTATAAAATTGAATTATTTAATAGATATTGTGAGAGTGTATTTCATTATAAGAAAGAGAATGTTGAAGGAAAAGATTTTAGAAAATACATAACAAGCAATGAAAAATTATTAAATTTATTAAAAAGTGGTAGAGAATATACAAATGTAAAATTGAGTAGTGAAAATGAAAATGGAATAAATGAATATATAGCAACGGGTAGAGCTATAAAGGATGATGATGATAATGTGGTTGGAGCAGTATGCTCTATAAGAAATATGAAAAATGCAATAGAGATGGCAAATATAGTTTCAAATACAAAAGATGATGCATTTAAAGAAATAGTAGGGTCAAGCAAGGTTATAGAAAAAACAAAATCTATAGTTGAACTTATTTCGAAGGGAAATTCTACAGTTTTAATAAGAGGTGAAAGTGGAACTGGAAAAGAGCTATTTGCAAAAGCTATACACAATTTAAGTAATAGAAGTAAAAAACCATTTATAGTTGTTAATTGTGCAGCATTCCCAGAAAATTTAATTGAAAGCGAATTATTTGGTTATGAAAAGGGCAGCTTTACAGGTGCATTAAATAATGGAAAAGAAGGGCTTATTCAAAAAGCTAATGGTGGTACATTATTCTTAGATGAAATTGGAGAAATATCTCAGATGTTACAAGTTAAATTATTGAGATTTTTACAAGAAGGAAAAATAAGAAAAATAGGTGGATGTGATGAAAAATTAGTTGATGTTAGAATAATATGTGCAACTAATAGAAATTTAGAGGAAATGATAAAGGCAAATGAATTTAGAGAAGATTTATATTATAGATTAAATGTAATTCCATTAATTATACCACCACTAAGAGAGAGAAAAGAAGATATTCCTCAAATGGTTCAATATTTTATAAGTAAATTTAATAATAAATTAGATAAAAACATATGTTCTATAGAAAATGAATTTATAAATGAATTATTAAAATATGATTGGCCAGGCAATATAAGAGAGTTAAAAAATGTTATAGAGAGAGCAATGAATCTTTGTGGAAAAGATTCATTAAGCACAGAGTATTTAATGTGGGATTATGAATTTAAAAATCATAGCTTTGAAGTGAATTTTAAAGGAGATGAAATAAAATTAAAAAAAGTAGTTGAAATTGCAGAAAAAAGCGCCATAATAGATGCACTAAAAAATCATAATTCAATAAGGGCAACTGCAAAATCATTAGGGGTAACACATACTACTATAATAAATAAGATAAAGAAATATAATATAGAATGGCAATAAAAAATTCCACTGTAAAAAAATGTTACCGGTAAGTGGAAATAAAAAATTCCATGTTAAAAAGTTAGAATGTATTTAATAATAATTTTTAAATTACTTTTAAATTATGCTTTAGTATAATTACTTAAAGAATATATATATAATTTAAAATATGACTTATGCCCTATATGAATTAGCAAATAAAAATATCGTAATGGCATATTTATTGCTTTAAATATTAGTAGAGTACAAAACATACAAGTACTTTTAATTTGCAATTTAGTATAAATTTATTAATTTAATTATAGGGGGATTTGTTATGAGTAGTGGAAATTTACAAAATAAAGGTTTTGCAACAAAGGCTATACATGGAGGAAATAGAAAAAATGAGTTTGGAGCATTAGCAACTCCAATATATCAAACTTCAACATTTGTATTTGATAATGCAGAACAAGGTGGTAGACGATTTGCATTAGAAGAAGATGGATATATATATAGCAGACTTGGAAATCCAACTAATACAGTGTTAGAAGAAAAGCTAGCATTATTAGAAGGTGGAGAAGCTGCTATGTCAATGAGCTCAGGTATAGGTGCAATTACATCAGCAATATGGGCTGCAGTAGAAGCTGGAGATCATATTGTAGCAGCTAAAACATTATATGGATGCACATTTGCGTTTTTAAATCATGGAATAACTAAATTTGGAGTAGAAGTGACTTTTGTAGATGCAACAAATCCTGAAAATATAAAAAATGCTATGAAGGATAATACAAAAGTTGTTTATATAGAAACTCCAGCTAATCCTAATTTAGCTATAGTTGATATAGAAGAAGCAGCTAAAATTGCTCATGAAAGAGAAAATTGTATATTAATGGTTGATAACACATTTTCAACTCCATATATACAAAGACCATTAGAATTAGGAGCCGACGTTGTTATACATTCAGGAACTAAATTTTTAAATGGACATGGAGATGTTATTTGTGGATTTGTAATTGGAAATCAAGAATATATAAATAAGGTAAGATTATTTGGTGTTAAAGATATGACTGGTGCAGCAATGAGTCCATTTGATGCATACTTAGTAATAAGAGGAATGAAAACATTACCTATAAGAATGGAGAAACACTGTGAAAATGCCATGAAGGTTGCAGAATTCTTAGAAACACACAAGGCTGTAGAAAGAGTATATTATCCAGGATTAAAATCATTTGACCAATATGATATAGCTAAGAAACAAATGTCATTACCAGGAGCAATTATATCATTTGAAATAAAAGGTGGATTAGAAGAAGGTAAAAAAGTTATAAACAACACAGAACTTTGCACATTAGCAGTTAGTTTAGGGGATGCTGAAACATTAATTCAACATCCAGCATCAATGACTCATTCACCATATACTGAGGAAGAAAGATTAGAAGCTGGTATAAGTGATAACTTGGTGAGATTAGCTGTAGGACTTGAAAATGTAGAAGATATTATAGAGGATTTAGATAAAGCACTTAATACAATAATTTAACTTAAAAACTTCATTTAAGGTTTGAGTATGAATTAGCCCAATTAAAATTAATATTAATATAAAAAGAACTAAGCTAAAATTTTATGTAAGCTTAGTTCTTTCTTTTAAACAAGTTCAAATGATTCTTTAAACTTTTTATTCTTTATAATAAGTGCTATAAAAAGAATTAAAAGTATGATGCCTTTTAAAATACTACTAATTGTTATTGTCCACCAAACACCATTTAAACCTAGTATAGAAGGTTTTGATAATATTGCTGAAAATGGAACTCTAAGTCCTGTTAAAACTATGCTTATTATAGCTGGCAATGTAGTACGACCAAGGCCATTGAAGGCTCCAGATGTTGTTATCTCAATGCACATGAAAAGTTGGGAAATTCCTAAAATTTCTAAGTATGTTACCCCAAGATTTAATGCTTCTGGTTCATTTATAAATATCTTAAATAGTGGAGTAGCACCTAAAACCAATAGTAATGTAGCAAAAATTCCAATGATACTAACAACACTTAATGCAATTTTATAGCCAGATATAATACGATTATATTTTTTAGCACCATAGTTTTGTCCTATAAAGGCGCTTATTGCAGTAGAAAAACCACCTGCTGTCATCCATGATATGGCCTCTATTTGAGAACCAACTTTTTGAACTGCTATTGCAGTATCTCCATGGAAAGCAATTATACGACCAATCATCATAGAAAATGAACAAAATAAACCATTTTGTAATGCAACTGGAAAGCTTAGTTTTACTATTTTATTAACGTGAGAAGTTTCTATTTTAGAGATTATATTAAATTCAAATAAATGCAAATTTTGCTTTTTTATATGAATTAAAAATAAAATAGTAACAACTAATTGAGCAGAAATAGTTGCAAGTGCAGCACCTAAAACTCCTAAGGATGGTATAGGACCAAATCCAAAAATTAATATTGGGTCAAAAATCATATTAAATATAAGACCTACAGTATTAATTCTAAAAGGAATTTTGCTATCACCAAGTCCATTAAATAAACCAGTTAATATAGGGTTTATAAAATTAAAAACCATACCAAGTGAAATAACTAGTAGATATGTTTCAGCCATGTTTACTACTTCAGGACTATTAAGTTTAAAGAAACCTATAAATTGTTCTTTAAATATCACTAATACTAATGTATAAACTAAAGATAATATAATTCCGAACTGAATGGCGCTTTTAGCATAAAGTTTTGCATCAGTTAGATCTTTTCTACCATAAGATTGAGAAACACAAATTTCAGCACCACTTTTAGAAAGCATCATAAGTGATTGTCCTAGCCAATTAAAAAAACTAGCAGTTCCAACAGCGGCAACAGCTAAGCTTCCCATTCTTCCAATCCATAGCATATCAGTTAGATTATAAGCCATTTGAATGAATGATGTACCCATGATAGGTAGAGCTAGAGTAATCAGAGATTTTAGAATTTTATCATTAGTTAAATCTACTTTCCTATTCAAGGTTAACACCTCCTAAAATTTTGTAAAAAAATAAACTGAAAATATTTAGATTTGCATAAAAATAACGATAAAATAATTATGAATACTTATGAAGTATAACATAAAAAAAAACAACATAAAAGAAGTGAGAGTTACAAAAGTTACAGTATATATTAGAACTAAAATGGTACATATATAAATTAATTTGTGTAAAAATTTAAAAAATTATAAATTTTAAGACGCAACAATGGAATTTATAGATATGTAATGTAAAATTATATTAATGTCAATTAATTGGAGGGGAAATATATGATTGGTAAAGGAAAAAAATTATTAGATGAAATTGAAAAAAACAGAGAAAAAATAGAGGAACTTAAAATAGAAAATGAAATATTGAATGCTATTAATGATAATGTATCCAGCTCATTTTATGTAAAAGATTTAAACGATAAGGTGATTTATTGGTCTAAAGGAATGAAAGATATAACAGGTTTAGATAAGGATGAAGTAAAAAGAGATATAAATGATTTAAGAGATATTAATGGGAATAGATTAAGTAATAAAATAATATCAACTAAATTATACAATAATAACAGAAAGTTTATAGGTGTATTAGAAGAAGTTAAAGGTTGTATAGATGTAGATGAAATAATGGGTTTAGTAGAAAAAAACTCTATGAGATTAGGCGAGTTTTCTAATGATATAGAAAGTTCTATAAAAGCAGTAGCTGAAATTTATGATAAAATAGAAGATAAATCAAGTAGAATTTTACAAGAATCAAAAGATGGATTAATTACTGCAAAAGATGTGTATGAAAAAACAGAAAATTGCACAAAATTTGGTAATGAAGTAAAAACTAATATAGAATCAATAAATTCATCAATGAAGTTATCAGTAGATAAAATTAATGATTTAAAAGGAAAATCAGAACTTATTGTAGATATAGTTACTACAATTCAAGGAATAGCATCTCAAACTAATTTATTAGCTTTAAATGCGTCAATTGAAGCAGCTAGGGCTGGAGAGTCAGGGAGAGGATTTGCTGTAGTTGCAGAGGAAATTAGAAAGCTTGCAGAGGGAACACAGGAGTCAACCAAAGAAATTAAAGAAACAATAGATGCTATAATAGATATTGTAAAAATTACTGTTGAATTTATAGAAAGAACTGATAATGATCTTTTAGCTGGGGTTAATGGTGTTAATAAATTACTAGAGTTTGTTAAAGGAATTGAAGTAGCATCTAATAGTATGTTGAGTTCTATGGAGAAAATAGAGAAACTTTCAATGGAAAGCTCAAATATAACAACAGATAAAAGTAAATCAGTTGTTGAAATAGTTTCTATGAGTGAAAGTTTAAATGAAGTAGTTGCAGATGTTAATAATAGTATAAGAAGTGAAATCCTTAATATAAAATAACTTTTGCATAATATATATAATACTGTATAATTTTATATATATTTATTTTAAAGGTAGGTAATAATGATATGGAGTATACAAAAAATATAGATAAAGCACTTAAAGGATTAGAGAAGGGTGCATTTTTAACAGTAAAAAATGGAGATAAAGTCAATACTATGACTATTGGATGGGGACAAATAGGATATCAATGGAAGAAACCAGTATTCACAGTAATGGTAAGAAAAAGTAGATACACTTATGAATTGTTAGAAAATGCAAAAGAATTTACTGTAAGTATACCAGTTGAAGGAAATGAAGAAATAAAAACTGCTTTAAAAGTTTGTGGAACAAAATCTGGTAGAGAATGTGATAAAATAAAAGAGTGTAAATTGAAATTAGAAGATGGAAAAAGTATAAAAACTCCTATAATAGCAAATTGTGAATTACAATATGAGTGTAGAATTTTATGTAAACATGAATTAGTTTCAGCAGAACTAAATGAAGAGATAGATAGTACAATGTATTCAAATAGTGATTATCATGTATTTTATTATGGAGAAATTGTAAATGCTTATGAAAAATAGTATTTAAGTAATTAATATTATAGTATATAATATTAATTAGATTCATATAATATTATATCATAAGGGAGTAGTTGGCAGCTTATGCTGGTTCAAGGTCAACATACTGGTTTGTATAGATTAGTCTGTACACCTGGTCTTGAATTAAATAATGAGACTTATGTATGATGCAAAGTTTTTTGTATTATACATAAGTCTCATTATTTATTATAAGGCAGATAAAAACAAAATAAATTCTAAAATTTTGGTACATGTTATCTTTTAGACACTGAATTAAGTTGCTATTTCAAAAATGTATTTAAACTTAAATATTATTTAAATTGGAGGAGAAGATTTTGAGTATTTTATCAATTTTATTAACGGCATTAGCTTTAGCTATGGATGCATTTGCAGTATCTTTAAGTATTGGAATGAATTCAAAAAATGAAAAAGCAAAAATAGGCTTAAGAACAGGTTTATATTTTGGTATATTTCAAGGCGTTATGCCATTAATTGGATGGGCTTTAGGGAGAAGTTTCACAAACTACATAGTTAAATTTGATCATTGGATTGCATTCATACTTTTATCAGTTATAGGTGGGAAAATGATTTATGAAGCAATTAAAGAAGAGAAAGAAGTTGTAAATGATTTAGGTGTAAAAATGATGTTATTGTTATCTATTGCTACAAGTATAGATGCATTAGCTGTAGGGGTTAGTTTTGCATTTTTAAACGTAAATATATGGTTGGCTGTAAGCTTAATAGGTATAGTAACATTAGTAATGTGCTTTATTGGGGTTATAATGGGAACTAAATTAGGTGATATATTTGGACGAAAAGCAGAAATTGTAGGTGGATGTATTCTAATACTAATAGGTTTAAAGATTTTATTAGAACATACAGGAATAATAGACTTAGTTTTATAGTGGAAAGAAGAGGAAAGAGTTCCTCTTCTTTTTATTTATATTTAGATATAATTTATGTATATTAAATAAAAATACAAAATATATAAATTTAAACTTGTGATACAAAATATGTAACATAATAAAAATCAATATATATATTAATAATGAGTAGTAATTAGAATATGGAGTATTTATATGAGTTATACAACAGAAAGACAACCGCAAGGAAACATAAAGTGTTATGAAAATTTATTAAGAGAAATTTTAATTGCAGAACTAGTTGCTATTAATGATTATAGTGCAACTATTGCAGAGAGTGACATGAAAGAATTAAACCATGTAATTGAGCATATTTTGGGAGAAGAAAAAGAACATTACGGAATGATTTTGCACCTTTTGAGAAAAATTGATGCTGAAGAATATGAATCTTATAAAAAAGTTGTAAAAGAATCAGATTTTCAAAATAAATCAGTAAAGAACGAAAAAATATATGAAAAGAAAGATAGAAAAATGATTTTAAAACACATAAGGGATAATATAAAAGGTGAATTAGAAGCTATAATACTTTATGAGGAACTTATTACTGAAATACCAGAAAAAGAAGGAAGAAATATATTGCATAAAATAATTATTGAAGAAAAAGAACACACTGAAGAATTAACTGATATATTAATAAAGTTGGATAAAAATGGATATGGCCCAATAAGTAAATAAATCAATAATAGTAAACTATGCTAAAATAGCATAGTTTATTTCTTAATTTATTTTATTGAAAAGTTAATTTATAGTTATATAATTATGATATAAGATAAAAATTCAAGCTTATATATGTTTTAATTTAGAATTTAAAATTAAGTTCATTTAGTATGAAAATAATGTAAAGATGAATTCAAAATAATATAAGGTGCGTAAAATAAGGAAGTGTGTTATATATGTCAGCTATATATAGTGAGAAGTATAAGATAAAATTCTACGAAACAGATTATAGTAAAAAAATTATGTTACATTCAATAATCAATTATATGCAAGAAGTATCTAGCAATCATGCTAATTTATTAGGTTGTGGTTATGACAATTTAGAGGAAAAAGGTCAATTTTGGGTAGTTTCTAAAATAAATTTAGAAATTTTTAAATATCCTAAGTGGAATGATGAAATAGTTTTTGAAACATGGCCTCAAGGGCTAGACAAAATGTTTTTTATTAGGGGATTTAGGATGTGTGATTTAGAAGGCAATACACTATGTTACATAGAAGCAGCTTATTTACTTGTGGATAGAAAATCAATGTTTCCGCATAAACCAACAGAAGCAGATTTGGGATATGAAACTATAAAAGATAGATTTAAACCTTATAAGAGAGTGGGGAAATTTAGGTTAAATGATATAACTGGAGAAAATATAGATGAAAGAAAAATTAGATATAATGATATTGACTTAAATATGCATGTAAATAATTCTAAGTATATAGAGTGGATTGAGGATTGTTTTAAATTAGAAATATTTAATGAAAAAAGAATTAAAAATTTACAAATTAATTTTATAAAAGAGACAAAAGAAGGTCAAAAAGTTGTATTCTATAAATATAATGATAGTGAAAATGTATTTTTTATTGAGGGGATAGAAAAAGATAGCGAAACTAAATTATTTCAAAGTAAAATAGTATTTGAATAAATTTATTAATAATCTATTGAAATTTATAAAATAAAATTGTATCCTTATAGAGTTCTAAATTAATTTTTAGAGTAATTATTTGAATTTTATTTGTTTGGTAAGGGGGCAGTGAAATATGAAGGGAATGACTAATTTACAATTTTTATATCAAAATGCTAAATATAGTGAGACATATTTGGATAATATGTATAGAAAAAAATTAGATACTGGAAAATATGTAATAGATGATAAGTTGGATAGGCTTAAAGATTATAATGAAATCATGCCATTGCAAATTACCAAACAAACGACTAAGAAAAAAATAGATTATTATATAAATGAATGTAGAAAAAATCAAAATTATTTAGGTAAATTTTTGTTATTGACAATTGCTTTTATAATTTATAGCTTAGTTGCATTTAATTTAAATAACAACATTAGTTTAAAATCATTAAATAGTATTGGTATATATGTTACTTTTATTATGATGATGTCTATGTATAAATATACTTTAGTATTTAAAGTTGAATTTTAGAATAACCTATTTATAAAATTATTATATTAGGAAAATGTATTTGAAAAATAAATATATAAAAACTTGAAAAAAATATTAAATTTATGTATATTCAAGAAGAGGTTTATGTAAGGAGGAAGGGATTTTATGAAATACACATATAAAACATCAGGCTGTTGTGCAACAGATATTAATTTTGAAGTAGAAGGTGATACAATTCAAAATGTTGAATTTATCAAAGGTTGCAAAGGTAATACAGAAGGTTTGTCAAAATTATTAGTTGGAATGAAAGTTGAAGAAGCAGTTAAAAGATTAAAAGGAATAGAATGTAGAGGAAACACTTCTTGTCCAGATCAATTAGCTAAGGCTTTAGAAACACTTGTATTAAATAAATAAAATAGATATAGACATTGGTCTATATCTATTTTATTTATTTTATAGTTTATAATCCTTACATTGAATTTTAAAATATTTTTTTGGATATTTACATAATGGACATACATCAGGTGCTTCAAATCCTTCATAAATATAACCGCAATTCATGCATTGCCAATATTCTATTTTGTCTAGACTGTTAAACATAGTATTAGACATAATTCTATCATAGAGTGCCTTGAATCTTTCTTCATGGTGCTCCTCGACTTCGCGAAGTTCTTTAAAAAAGTCAGCTATCTCCATAAAACCTTCTTTTCTAGCTGTTTCTTCAAATTCCTTATAAATTTTTTTGAATTCTTCAGTTTCGCCTTCCATTGAATTCTTTAAATTATCTGGAGTACTTTTAATTTGATTTAGACAATTTTTAAAAACAAAGCGGCTATGAGCTCTCTCATTTTCAGCTGTTTCTTCAAATACTTTAGCCACATATTCATAACCATCATCACGAGCTTTTTCTGCAAAAAGAATATATTTATTAGAGGCTCTAGATTCACCGGAAAAGGTTTTAATCAAGTTTTTTTCAGTTTCGCTTCCATTAAGTGAAGGAACATCAAGTTTTCTATATTTCATTTAAAGAAATCCTCCCAGCATATAAGTACTTACTATTTATAATATGGTATTAAGAAATAAATGTTAATAAATGTTAAAAACATTTTGTGTAATAAATTAAATATATATTATTGGGGCAATAAAATAAGTAGCTATAACAATATATTAAATAAAATATTTTCTAATATGTAAAAAAAAGGTTGGATTATATTAATTAAATTCAAAAAAACATATATAAATTCAAAAAAAGAATAAAAAAGGGGAAAAGAATGTTTAAATTTGTAGTATACTCCATTTTATTGTATAATATTTGTATGATAATTATAAATTATTTGGAGGAGATATGAGTATAAAAAAATATAAAAAAGTAGTTTTGGCACTGACAATATTTATATTGTGTGTTACAAGTTTTTCAATTGCATATGCAGGTGTAGAACAGCATCCTAAGTATATAAAAAAACATAAAGTGCTTGTAATAAACTCATATCATTTTGATGAAACTTGGGAAGCTAGTATTTTTGCTGGAATAAAAAAAACATTAAATAATGAATTTAAAAATATAGAATATAATTTTGAATATTTAGATAGTAAAAAATCTATTCTAAATTTTAATGAACTTGAAAAAAATTTTTTGATTAAATTTAAAAAGCAAAAATATGATTTAATAATAGCTTGTGATGATGAAGCATTGGAGTTTTTAAATAAAGTATATGAAAAAATATTTAATAATACACCAGTAGTATACACAAGTATAAATAATGAAAATATTTCAATAAGGAAGGAACTAGAAAAAAATTCTGTTGGATTATTAGAGAAACAAGCTATAGAGAATACTATAGCATTAGTAAATAAAATTCAAAAAAATATAAAAACCTATAACTTTTTATTTGATAATACAACTACAGCGAATATATTTGTTGAAGAAGTCCAAGAAATAAAGTCAAAATATCCCAACATTATATTTAACATTATACAAGAAGATAAAATTGAAGATGTCATTGAAAAAATACAAGGAACAGAAAAAGATGGTGCACTTTTTTTATATGGAGTATATCAAGATGCTAATGGGCAAATTATAGATAGGAATACTATTAGTGAAGCATTTGAAAGTTCTATTAAAATGCCAATTTACACATGGATAGAACCTTATTTTACTCAATCGGTTATTGGGGGATCCATATTAGAAGGTGGGAAAATTGGTGAATTAACAGCCACATTATGTTATAGAATTTTAAATGGAGAATCTATAGAAACTATAGAGAATGTTACTAATAATAATTTTAATTATGATTTTAATTATAATCAATTACAAAAATTTAAAATAAAAAGAAGAGATTTACCTAAAAATTATAAGATGTTTAATCATCCATCACCACTTAGGCAAATTCCATTAGAAGTAAAACTTATAACGATATTAATAATAGTTATTCTTGTTTTTATTGTAATTATGTTGTTTATACAGATAACATATAAAAATAAGTTGTATAAGCAGGCATTAGAATATGAAAATTTAAGAACTGAATTTTTTTCTAATATATCACATGAATTAAGAACACCACTGAATATAATACTTAGCACATTACAATTAAATGATAGATATATAGAAAGTGGAGATGTAATATATAAGAATGAAATCGTTTCAAGCAGAATGGATGCTTTAAAACAAAACAGTATGAGACTGTTAAAACTAATAAATAATTTAATTGATATAACTAAAATTGATGCTGGGTATTTTAAAATTCAAGAGGAAAATTTAAATATAATAGAGGTCATTGAAAATATAACAATGTCGGCAGCTAATTATGTAGAAAGAAAGAATATAACTTTAGTTTTTGATACTGAGATAGAAGAACGATTTATGAGTTTTGATAAAGATAAGATAGAGAGAGTAATGCTAAATTTATTATCAAACTCTATAAAATTCACACCTAAAGGTGGTTACATATATGTAGATATATATGATGGTAAAGATGAAATAAAAATTACTGTTAGAGATACAGGTGTAGGTATACCTAAAAATAAACAACAAATTATTTTTGAAAGATTTAGGCAAGTAGATAATTTAATGACTAGAAATCAAGAGGGAAGTGGAATTGGCTTATCGCTTAGTAAATCGCTTGTAGAAATGCATGGAGGAACTTTAAAAGTTGAAAGTGAAGTAAATAAAGGTAGTACATTTATAATAAAATTACCTATCAAAAGTTCTAATGAAAACAATAATTATAGTAAAATGATTTTAGATGACTCAGCTGAAAAATTAACCATAGAATTTTCAGATATATATAAAGAATAAAGAGATGACTATTCAAAGTAAATTTTGGATAGTCGTCTTTTTATTTCAAAATTACAAGCAATCTTATTTATATATTAAAATTTGTTAAAAAAATTTTAATATATAAAACATGTATAATATATTGAAAAAATAATAAAAATATATTAGAGTATACACTATATTAAAAAAATATACATTTAAGACAAGTTTACCAATTAGAAATATATTTTAGAAATAAAAATACTAGGAGGAATTCAAGTGAAAAGAATAGCAAGTTTAATTTTAGTTGCATTGATGACAATTACATTAAGTGGATGTGGAAAGACTACTGCTAAAAATGTTGCTGTAAATGATGTAATAGTAGCAGTAGAGGAGAAAGTAGAATTTCCTGCATCAGAGAATTATACTGATATGGGTCGTTTTGAACAGGAATATTATGTTAATGGTGCTGATATAGAAGAATTTGTGGTTAAGAAACCTAAAATTAATGTTTCAGCTTCTGAAGTAGCAATAATAAAAGTAAAAGAAGCGGGAAAAGTAGAGGATGTAAAAGCATCAGTAGAAAAACATGTTAAAGATTTAGAGACACAATGGGAACATTATTTGCCAGAACAATTAGAGCTAGTTAAAAATGCTAAAATTGATACTTTTGGAAATTATGTTGTTTTAATAATATCACCTGACGCAGAACAGGTAGAAAACATAATTCAAGAACAACTTAAATAGATTTATAAATAGAAAAGCTGTTAAGCATTTAATGTTTAATAGCTTCTTTATTTATAATCTTAATTTAATTATGATGTTAGACATGTATGGTTAGTAATAAATTTTAGAAAGATGTAAATATTCCATTTATATTATAAAATATTTAATTACCATTGCTTTTGTGACATAATATAGAAGTAATAAAAGATATTTAATATATCTAAAAACGAAAGAGGTGCAAATTTATGAAGGTTGTGAGCGCAGAATTAAAAGCTATAAGATATAATGGGATAGATTTAAAAATCCATAATGGATTAATGAGTATGTTAGTCTCAATGGATAAAGAAAATATAACTTATGATGATATATTAAAACAAGATGTTCATACTAAGGTCATATTACTTACAAGAAAATGTTGTTCATGTTCACCAACGTTAATTTTAGAGAGTGGTGTAAAAAAAGAAGATGATGATGAAATCAATGAGTTAATAAATAGAATTATAGAGCTTATTGGTAGTGATATAGAAGAGCAATTAAAGAATGAAAGATTATAATGATAAACAGTTTGATATTTGTATCAAACTGTTTATTATTATATTAACATCAAATTTCATTAAAGAATTTTTTGGAAAATACGAATTATACAAGTGTAATGATTTGTAAATTTGAGGTGCAAGTATGAAAGAAGAAATATATATTGTTGAATATGAGAACTTTGATGTAAATGAAATAAAAAGTAAATTTTATGAGTGGATAGATACCAGAAAAGATACACCAAGAAATTTTAAAGATGAAATGAGATTAATGGGGATTAAACCATACTATATACCTTGTTATGTATGCAATTTAAAAATTGACTTGAATTATAATATAAAGGTACAGAAAAGGTATAAATTAAGAAGGGGTATGAGCACAATAACTAATGAAAAAGGGCAGTTTTCAGCTAAAGATTACCCTCTTTTTGCATCACAAGTCATTCCTAGGTATGATATGGACCAAATAGCTCCTTTTGATTTTTCTAAAATGAATATAAGTGGGTATGAAAAAAAACAAGCACCTAAAGAAAAGTTTATACAAACTTATGATGATTGTTTAAATCATTATAAAGGAGCAATTGTAAAGAATTTAGAAGAACTTATAAACAATAATCTTTTAAAAGAAAATTCTAAAGAAATGAAGAAGAAATTTCATAGTGAAAATTCACATGAAATTGAAACAATGGAAATATATCAAGTATTAGTACCTATATGGGTATGCAAATATTCATATAAGATGGAAACATATCATTGTATATTAAATGGTCAAAATGATAAAATGTTTGGACATACACCTACTAAAAAGATAGATAAAGTATTTAGATGGATTATAGGAATATTGTTAGTAGCAATTATAATTGTGTTCGCTTTTATATATTTAGAGAAAAGAAAGTAAAAATCAGTAGCAAATATGAAGATTCATAGATGCTACTGATTTTATTTATATATATAAGTTAGATTTTATTTATAATGAATCTGAGAAAGTTTAGATACATGTTGAAATTCTATAGGTTTGCCATTGTATAAAAATTTAACTCCATCAATCCAATCTATATCTAAATCTGATTGAAGAAAAGTATTGATTAAAGTTGTAGAAGTAATTTCTCCACCAGCAGAACCTTGAAAATAATTCTGTGACCATCTAATTCCAGGTATATTAGGGTCAGTTAAGCTTTCAGATAAATTTATTGTAGCAACTTTTTTACCCTCTATAGTTTCTAGACTAGATAGTTCTATTGGCAATTCATTAAATGTTATTTGGGACAATTTAGAACATAAAAGTTTTAAATTATCTTCTATATTTGTAGATGTAGATTTTACATAACAAAGTATTTCAGAAGAATAATCATTTAAATTAGCGGTGTATAAAGGTATATATAGATCATTTTTAACATTATTATTTGTATCTTCCTTTTTTGATAGCTCATCAGTTAAGGCATTCACTTTGTCTTCTAGAGTTTTAATCTGATTTTTTAGTTCTGTAGTATTTTCATTTTTATTTGTATTAGCAGCTAAGCTTATAGACGTATTTGTTTTATTTACACTTGAATTATTTTTAGTATCAGTAGTACAACCGGTTAATGATAAAATTGATACTGTAGATAAAAGGAAAAAAATAGATAAGTGTTTCTTTATTTTTTTAGAATTCATATAAATCACTCCTAAATTGCTATAATTATATTTTAACTCATTAACGTATGTTTAATTAATTATACAATTTTTAAGAATAAGTGAAAAGACATTATAGTTACAAATAGTTCAATCTAAGCAATAATTTACGAAATATTTATAAATAAAAACCTAGAACTAATAAATGAAAATGATTACAATTAAGATAAAAGTAAATAGTAAAAAAATAAAAACAAAAAAACACAAACTTTAAATTACTTAAAAAAGACTTTATTCGTATATTGTCGAATGAAAAATAAATAAATTTTAAAAATGTACTTTAAAAAAAGTAAAAAGTGTATTATAATAAAACTATCGAATATTAAATTGAAACATTAAAATAATGTTCGTATTATTTCCAGGTGTTCAGGGGGGAAAGTGATGAATAACAAAATTTACACAATTTTTGTTGAAAAAAAACCGAACTTTAACTTAGAAGGTCAAGGACTTTTAAAAGATTTTAAGGCAAATTTAAATATAAAGTTATTAGAAAATGTTAGAGTTATAAATAGATATGATATAAAAGGAATAGATGAAAAAGATTATGATAAAGTTAAAAATAGCGTATTAAGTGAAGTAAATGTTGATGATGTTTATGAGGAATTAAATATTAAAGATAAAGAGAATGCGTTTGGAGTTGAGAATCTTCCAGGACAATATGATCAAAGAGCTGATTCAGCAGCACAATGTATACAAATAATAACACAACAAGAAATGCCAAAAGTAAAAAGTTCTAAAATTATAATTTTAGATGGAACGTTAACTTGTGATGATATAGAAAAAATAAAAAGTTACTACATAAACGCTGTAGATTCTAGAGAATGTGATGTTTATAAAAAAGAAACATTAGAAGATGAAGATAGTGATGTTAAACCAGTAGAAATTTTAAATGGATTTATAGGATTTAATGAAGAAGAGTTAAAAAGTTTTTTAACTAAAAATTCTTTAGCTATGACCATTGAAGATATAAAACTTGTACAAGGATATTTTAAAAATGAAGAACATAGAAATCCAACAATAACAGAAATAAAAGTTATAGAAACTTACTGGTCAGACCATTGCAGACATACAACATTTCAAACTGTGCTTGAAAATGTTGAGATAGAGGATGGAAAATTCACAGAAAATATAAAAAAAGCTTTTCAAACTTATAAAGAATATAGAGATGAAGTTTATTGTAAATCAAAAAAAGATATGACTTTAATGGATATAGCTATTATAGGAATGAAAAAATTAAGAAAAATTGGTGCATTAGATGATTTAGATGTGTCAGAAGAAATAAATGCTTGTAGCATAATTGTTAATGTAGATGTAAATGGTAAAGATGAAAAGTATTTAGTAATGTTTAAAAATGAGACACACAATCATCCAACTGAAATAGAACCTTTTGGAGGGGCGTCAACTTGTTTAGGTGGAGCAATAAGAGATCCACTATCAGGTAGAAGTTATGTTTATCAAGCAATGAGAGTTACTGGAGCTAAAGATCCAAGAATGAATATGAAGTCTACATTAAAAGGAAAATTGCCACAAAGAAAAATTACTAAGGAAGCTGCAAAAGGATATAGTAGTTATGGAAATCAAATTGGACTAGCGACTGGATATGTAGAAGAGATATATCATGATGGATATGAAGCAAAAAGAATGGAAGTTGGGGCAGTTATAGGTGCAGCTCCATATGAAAATGTAATAAGAGAAATACCAAGCAATGGTGATAAGATAATTCTTTTAGGTGGAAGAACAGGAAGAGATGGAGTTGGTGGAGCATCAGGTTCATCTAAGGAACATACAGAAAAATCAATAGAAACTTGTAATGCAGAAGTTCAAAAAGGAAATGCACCAACAGAAAGAAAAATACAAAGATTGTTTAGAAAGAAAGAAGTTACTACATTAATAAAAAGATGTAATGATTTTGGTGCTGGTGGTGTGTCAGTTGCTATTGGAGAACTTGCTGATGGACTTCGTATAAATTTAGATTTAGTACCAAAAAAATATGAAGGATTAGATGGAACTGAGATTGCAATATCAGAATCTCAAGAGAGAATGGCAGTGGTGGTTAAGGATAGTGATGTAGATAAGTTTATAAAGCATGCAGAAAAAGAAAATTTAGAAGCATTAGTTGTTGCAGAAGTGACAGAAGAAAAAAGAATGGTGATGAATTTTAAAGGTCAGGAAATTTTAAATTTATCAAGAGCTTTCTTAGATACTAATGGAGCTAAGAATTTTAATGATGTAAAAGTAATTAAGCCTAATGAAGAAAAAATTTATTTTAATGAGAGTAAATTTAAAAAGAATAGTTTTAAAGAAACAGTAAAATCAGTAATTAGTGATTTAAATATATGTTCACAAAAGGGATTAGTAGAAATGTTTGATAGTTCTATTGGTGGAAATACAGTGCTTATGCCATTTAGTGGCAAGTATCAAATGACACCAACAGAAGCAATGGTTGCTAAGATACCATTAGAAAATGGAGAAACAACAACAGGAACTATTATGGCTCATGGATTTAACCCATATATATCATCATGGAGTCCTTATCATGGAGCATTGTATGCTGTAATAGAAAGTGTAAGTAAAATTGTAGCTTTAGGTGGAGAGTATAAAAATATTAGATTAACATTTCAAGAGTATTTTGAAAAATTAGGAACAGATAAGGAAAAATGGGGAAAACCATTTGCTGCATTATTAGGTGCTCTTTATGCACAACATGAACTATCTATAGCTGCAATAGGTGGAAAAGATAGTATGTCAGGCACATTTAAAGATTTAACAGTTCCACCAACATTAATATCTTTTGCGGTTGATACAGTAGATGTAAGAAAAGTGGTATCACAAGAATTTAAAAAAGTTGGAAGTGACGTTATATCAATTAATGCAATAAGAAATGAAGAGGAAATAGTTGATTTTGATTCACTTAAAAAGAACTTTGAAAAAGTTAAATCATTAATAGATAGAGAAAAAGTTTTATCAAGTTATACAGTAAAATCTGGTGGAGTATTAGAAAGTATAACAAAAATGACATTAGGTAATAGAATAGGATTTAAATTTAATAATGAATTAGAAATTGAAAAACTTATAAGCCCAGATTATGGAACAATAGTATTAGAGCTTAAATCTGATGTTGATATAAATAAAGAATTAGAAGAATTAAATTATACAATATTAGGGAAAACAGTAAATGAAGAAAAAATAGAGTATAGAGATGAATTTTATATTTTAAGTGAAATAGAAGATATATTTACAAAACCATTGGAAGAAATTTTTCCAACTAAATATGGTGATGATAAATTAGAAAATGAAAAAATTAATAAATTTGAAGTTAAAAATAAGATTAATGTAAAGTCACCAATAATAAAAATGGCTAAACCTAAAGTTGTAATTCCAGTATTTCCAGGGACAAACTGTGAGTATGATTGTGAAAGAGCATTTAATATAGCTGGTGCGGAATCAGAGATTGTTGTATTCAATAATTTAAATTCCAAGTCAATAGAGGAGTCTATAAATGAGTTAGCAAGATCTATAAGAAATTCTCAAATAATTATGCTACCAGGTGGATTTAGTGCAGGAGATGAACCAGATGGTTCAGGAAAGTTTATAGCTACTATATTTAGAAATGAAAAAATTAGTAGTGAAGTTATGGAACTTCTAAAAAATAGAGATGGATTAATATTAGGAATATGTAACGGATTCCAAGCGCTTATAAAATTAGGACTTGTAACTTATGGAGAAATAAGACAACTTGATGAAAATAGTCCAACATTAACTAATAATGCAATAGGAAGACACATATCTTGTATGGTTAATACAAAAATAGTATCTAACTCATCACCTTGGTTTAGTGAGGTAAGTGTCAATGATATACACACAATACCAGTTTCACATGGAGAAGGTAGATTTTATGCTAATGATGAAATGATTAAAAAATTATTTGAAAATGATCAAATAGCAACACAATATGTAGATTTAAATGGAAATCCAACATATGACATAAAATATAATCCAAATGGTTCAGTATATGCAATAGAAGGAATTACTAGTCCTGATGGAAGAGTCTTGGGAAAAATGGGACATACAGAGAGAATTGGAAATAATGTAATAAAAAATGTTTTAGGTAACCACGAGCAAAAGATAATAGAAAGTGGTGTTAAATATTTTAAATAATTAGCTTAAAGAGGTGTTTTCAACATAATTATGATAAGTATAAATTGAACCCGTATTTATACAAAATTTAAACCCGAAGATTCCGAAAATGTAAAATAGAAAACCTTTTTATAACCATAGAATGAAAACACCTTTTTATATATTAAATTGATAAATTAATAGTTTATATAAAGTGGAGGTATTAAGTATGAGAGTAGCTATAATATTTGGAAGTAAATCTGATACAGAAGTTATGAAAAATGCAGCAAATTGTTTAAGGGAGTTTGAGATAGAATTTGAAGCCTATGTGTTGTCAGCACATAGAGTTCCAGAAAAATTAGAAGAAGTTATAAATGATTTAGAAGCAAATGGATGTGAATGTATAATTGCAGGTGCAGGACTTGCCGCACATCTTCCAGGAGTTATAGCATCAAAAACATTAATACCAGTTATAGGGGTACCTATAAAAGCTGCTGTAGAAGGAATGGATGCATTATATTCAATAGTTCAGATGCCAAAGGCAATTCCCGTAGCAACAGTTGGAATAAATAACAGCTATAATGCAGGAATGTTAGCTGTTCAGATACTTGCAAATAAATATCCAGAAGTAAAAGAGAAATTAGTTAAATATAGAAAAGATATGAAAGAAAAATTCATAAAAGAAAATGGAGAAGGAGTGGATCTTTAAAATGGAAGGAAAAGAATTAATATATGAAGGAAAAGCTAAAAAAATATTTAAAGCAGAAAGAAATGATGAGGTAATTGTTTATTACAAGGATGATGCGACTGCTTTTAATGGAGAAAAGAAAGAAACTATAAATTCAAAAGGAATATTAAATAATAGCATAACAACATTACTATTTGAAATGTTAGAAAAAGAAGGAATAAAAACTCATTTTGTAAAAAAATTAAATGATAGAGAACAACTTTGCAAGAAAGTAGAAATAGTTCCAGTTGAAGTTATAGTAAGAAATATAGCGGCAGGAAGCATGGCTAAAAGATATGGTGTAGAAGAAGGTACAGAATTAAAAACAACAGTATTAGAAATAAGTTATAAAAATGATGATTTAGGCGATCCTTTAATGAATGATTATCATGCGGTTGCTTTAGGAATTACTACATTTGAAGAATTAAATAAAATATATGAAATGGCAAGAAGAATAAATGAAATCTTAAAAGAATTCTTTAAAAAGCAAAATATTAAATTAGTAGATTTCAAATTAGAATTTGGAAGATTTAATGGAGAAGTTATTTTAGCAGATGAAATTTCACCAGATACTTGTAGATTGTGGGATATGACAACTGGCGTGAAATTAGATAAAGATAGATTTAGAAGAGAACTTGGAGATTTAGTAGAAGGATATACAGAAGTTTTAAATAGAATGATAGGTGGAGAAAAATAGGAATTAAAGTTAAGAAAGTCGAAGGGTGATTAGAGTTATGCAAAAGTTAGACAATGGATATATTTATAACAATTTTTCTCCAGATAAATTTAAAGATGAGTGTGGGGTTTATGGAATTTTTAATACTGGAGAAGAAAAAATAGATGTAGCAAAAAGAGTTTATTATGGACTTTATGCACTTCAACATAGAGGACAAGAAAGTGCAGGCATAGTTAGTTATGATGGAGACAAAATGCATGTTCATAAAGATATGGGTTTAGTTTCAGAAGTGTTTAATAAAGAGAGTGTATCTAAGCTAACTGGAGACTCTGCAATTGGACATGTTAGATACTCTACAGCAGGAGGAAGTAATGCTAAAAATGCACAACCAATAATGGGGGAATTTAAACTTGGAAGTATAGCAATAGCTCATAATGGAAACTTAACAAATGCAGATATAGTAAGAGAACTTTTGGAGGACTCTGGATGTATTTTTCAAACATCTATAGATTCAGAAGTAATTTTATATCTGATTGCAAGAAGTGCTAAAAAAGGTGTTCTAAATGCAGTGGTAGATACTATGCAAGCAATAAAAGGTTCATTTGCTATTGTTCTATTAACAGAAAATGAATTGATAGGCATTAGAGATCCATATGGAATTAGACCATTATGTATAGGTAAAATAGGAGAAAGTTATGTTCTAGCTTCAGAAAGTTGTGCATTAGATGCTACAGGAGCAGAATTTGTAAGAGATGTTGAAGCAGGAGAAATTGTAGTAATAAATAAAGATGGTCTAAGAAGTATAAACTTTGCAGAGAAAAGCAAGAAAGCTGTTTGCTCTTTTGAATATATATATTTTGCAAGACCTGATTCAGTAATTGATGGAATAAGCGTTCATAAGTCTAGATTTATGGCAGGAGAAAAATTGTATGAAGAAAGTCCAGTTGAAGCAGATATAGTTGTAGCAGTGCCAGATTCAGGAATATCTGCAGCAATGGGATATTCACATGCTTCAGGAATACCATATGAAGTTGGGCTTATAAAGAATAAGTATATAGGAAGAACATTTATATCGCCAACTCAAGAGGAACGAGAAAATGCAGTAAATGTTAAATTAAATGTACTTAAAGAAAATGTAGAAGGAAAAAGAGTTGTTTTAATAGATGATTCTATTGTAAGAGGCACAACAAGTAAAAGGTTAGTAGAACTTTTAAGAAGTGCAGGAGCTAAGGAAATACATTTTAGAGTATCTTCACCTGTAGTTAAGTTCCCTTGTTACTTTGGTATAGATACACCATATAGAAATGGACTTATTGGTGCAAATATTACAGTAAATGAAATATGTGAGAAAATAGGCGCAGATACATTAGGATATTTATCTAAGAATGCATTGTTAGAATGTTTAGATAAACAAATGGATTTTTGTACAGGATGTTTTCAAGGTGAATACCCAATATCAGCACCAATAAAAATTGAAGATTAAGATTATAAGTTAATAATTATATAAATTAAAATATTAACTTTAAATAATATAAATAGCTTAAAACTTAAATTTAATATATTGAGGTGGTATCCGTTTCCATGCTAAAAACATGCCACCTCAAGCCTACCTAGGGAAATTTATTAACTTAGTGCTCATAAATATTTAAATCACATATATGATTTTAAGTATAGTAGCAAAATTAACAATTAACGATGAACAATTAATAATGAAGGATAAAACTGAAAGCTCAGTTTTTTAAAAATCAATTTGTAGAACAAATTGTTAATAGTATGATTTGATAAAAATATTAAATGAGAATAGTAGTATTGAAAGAAAAAAAGTTTTTCAATTGATAAATGTGTTATTTAAACTTTGAACCCTATAGCAAAGGGATAATTTAAGACATTAGTTTGAAAACACTATATGAGTAGTAAGTTAATAATTTGAAAATCAATTTAATAAATGGTTTGAGAAAGGAAAGAGATTATTATGATAACTTATAAAGAAGCAGGAGTTAATATAGAAGAGGGATATAAAGCAGTAAAATTAATGAAGGAATACACTAAAAGAACTATGACATCAAATGTGTTAAATGGAATTGGAAGTTTTGCAGGAATGGTTGAAATAGGAAACGGATTTAAAAATCCTGTTTTGGTATCAGGTACAGATGGGGTAGGAACAAAGCTTGAAATTGCTATAAAACTTAATAAATTTGATACAGTAGGAATAGATTGTGTGGCTATGTGTGTTAATGATATTTTATGTCATGGAGCTAAACCATTATTTTTTCTAGACTATATAGCATGTGGGAAATTAGATTCAAATATTGCAGCAGATATAGTAAAAGGTGTATCAGAAGGTTGTGTACAATCTAATGCAGCATTAATTGGTGGAGAAACAGCAGAAATGCCAGGCATGTATAAAGATGGAGATTATGATTTAGCTGGATTTGCAGTTGGAATAGTAGATAAAGATAAAATTATAGATGGTAGCAAGATAAAAGAAGGTAACTCATTAATAGGAATAGCTTCTTCAGGAGTTCATAGTAATGGATATTCATTAGTTAGAAAAATTGTTAAAGATTATAGTGAAAAATTAGGTGAAAAAACATTAGGAGAAATATTATTAGAACCTACTAAAATTTATGTAAAATCAATATTAAAACTTATTGAAAGATTTGATATCAAAGGTATGTCACATATAACTGGTGGTGGTTTTTATGAAAATATACCAAGAATGTTTAAGGAGAATTTTACAGCTGTAATAGATAAGAATTCTTTTGAAATTCCAGAAATATTTAAGTATTTAATGAAACAAGGTGTAGAAGAAGAACATATGTTTAATACTTACAATATGGGAATTGGCATGGTTCTTGCAGTAGATAAAAATGATGAAGAAGATGTAATAAAGATGTTAGAAGATATGGGTGAAAAAGCGTATAAAATTGGAACAGTACAAGCTGGGGGTGAAGGCGTTTGCTTAAAATAGCAGTCTTAATATCTGGTGGAGGAACTAATCTTCAAAGCATTATAGATAATGTGAAAAGTGGTTATTTAAATAATTGTGAAATATCATATGTGATAAGTGATAGAGAAAATGTATATGGTATTGAAAGAGCAAAGTATAACAACATAGAAACAATGGTTTTTGATAGAAAAAAATATAAGGAAAACTTGAGTAGTCATTTATTAAAGTTTTTAAAAAACAAAGTGGATTTAATAGTATTAGCAGGATTTACATCAATATTAAAGGCTGATTTTATAGAATGTTTTAAGGGTAAAATTATAAATATTCATCCATCTTTAATACCAAGTTTTTGTGGAAAAGGAATGTATGGAATTAAAGTTCATGAAGCAGCAATAGAGTATGGAGTTAAATTCAGTGGCTGTACTGTTCATTTTGTTGATGAAGGGACTGATACTGGAGCAATAATACTACAAAAAATAGTTCCAGTAATAAACAATGACACTGCAGAAATGTTACAAAAAAGAATATTAGAAAAAGAGCATGAGGCTTTGTCAGAAGCTATAAAACTTATTAGTGAAAATAAAATTAAAGTAAGTGGAAGACAAGTAGAAGTAATAGATTAGTTAAAAGGATAAAGAGAGGTATTGCATTATGATAAAAAGAGCTTTAATAAGTGTTTTTGATAAAACAAATGTATTAGAATTTGCTAAATTTTTAGAGGAAAGAAATGTTGAGATTATATCAAGTGGTGGGACTTATAAATATTTAAAAGAAAATAATGTTAAAGTTTTGGAAGTATGTGAAATTACAAAAGCTGATGAAATGTTAGATGGAAGAGTGAAAACACTTCATCCAAATATTCATGGTGGAATATTAGCTCTTAGAGATAACGAAGAACATATGAAAACTTTAGAAGAAAGAAGTATACAAACAATAGATTTAGTATGTGTAAACTTGTATCCTTTTTTCGAAAAAGTAAAAGAAGATATAACATTTGAAGATAAAATAGAATTTATAGATATTGGTGGGCCAAGCATGTTAAGAAGTGCATCTAAGAATTTTAAAGATGTACTTGTTATAAGTGATATTAATGATTATAGTGAAGTTATGAATCAAATATCAGAAAGTGGAGATGTTGACTACAAAACAAGAAAAGAATATGCAGCAAAAGTATTTAATTTAACATCTGCATATGATGCAGCAATATGTAAGTTCTTATTAGAAAATGAATCTGAAGAAGAGTATTTTACAGCATCTTATGTAAAAGAAAATAGATTAAGATATGGTGAAAATAGTCATCAAAATGCAGTAGTATACAAAAATACTAATGGTCTTGGAATGATGAACAATATAGAAAAGTTAAATGGAAAAGAACTTTCTTATAATAATATTAAAGATATGGATATTGCATGGAAAGTTGTTAATGAATTTGAAGAAATTGCTTGTTGTGGATTAAAACATAATACACCTTGTGGAGTTGCTATAGGTGATAATGTTAAAGATGCATATGTTAAAGCTTATGAATGTGATCCAATGTCAATATTTGGTGGTATAGTTGCATTAAATAGGACTGTTGATAAAGAATCAGCAGAAGAAATGATTAAAATATTCCTTGAAATAGTTATAGCACCAGATTTTACAGAAGAAGCTATAGAAGTTTTAAAATCTAAAAAGAATTTAAGAGTTATAAAATGTACTTCAAAACCAAGTGAGATAAAAGAAGTAGTATCTATTGATGGTGGATTATTGGTTCAAGATAGAGATACTGAGTTAAATACTGAATTAAAGGTCGTTACAAAAAAATCTCCAAATAAAGAGGAATTAGATGAACTTTTATTTGCAATGAAAGTATGTAAATATGTAAAATCAAATGCAATAGTTGTATCAAACAATAAAAGAGCAATAGGTATAGCTGGTGGACAGGTTAATAGAATATGGGCAACTAATGAAGCTCTAGAAAGAGGCGAAGGTGCAGTTGTTTTAGCATCAGATGCATATTTCCCATTTAGAGATTGTGTAGATGAAATAGCAAAATCAAATGTTAGAGCTATAATTCAACCTGGTGGATCAATAAGAGATGAAGAATCAATAGAAGCATGTAATGAGCATGGAATAGCTATGGTATTTAGTGGATTAAGACATTTTAAACATTAAATTGTTTATTTCATTATAAGTTTAAGAGTTTTGGAGGGTCAGTATGAAAGTTTTATTAATAGGCAATGGTGGAAGAGAGCATGCTTTAGCATACAAAATAGCACAAAGCTCTAAGGTAGAAAAAATTTATTGTTCTAAAGGCAATGGTGGAACCGCAGTTGAAGAAAAATGTGAAAATGTAAATTTAAGTACTATTGAAGAATTAGCTAATTTTGCAGAAGAAAATAAAATTGATTTAACAATTGTAGGTCCAGAGAAGGAATTATGTGATGGTATAGTGGATGAGTTTAAATCACGTGGACTTAAAATATTTGGACCAAGTAAAGAAGCAGCAAAGTTAGAGGGAAGTAAAGCCTTTTCAAAAGATTTTATGAGAAAATATGGTGTTAAAACAGCAGAGTATGGAAACTTTGATAACTTAGATGAAGCATTAAGATATGTTGAAAGATGTGAAATACCTGTAGTTGTAAAAGCAGACGGATTAGCAGCAGGGAAAGGTGTAATTATTGCAAGTACTAGAGAAGAAGCCATAGATGCCGTAAAAGAATTAATGGAAAATAGAACTTTAGGTGATGCAGGAAAAACTATAGTAATAGAAGAATTTTTAGAAGGTGTAGAAGCATCAATACTTTCTATAACAGATGGGGAAGTAATAATACCGTTTATATCATCTAAAGATCATAAAGCTATAGGAGAAGGAAATACAGGATTAAATACTGGTGGGATGGGAACAATAGCACCTAATCCATATTGTACAGATGAAGTATTAAAAGATTTTAGTGAAAATATAATGATACCTACATTAGAAGGTATTAAAAAAGAGAATTTAGACTATATTGGAATAATATTCTTTGGGGTTATGATTACTAAAAAAGGTGTATATCTATTAGAATACAATGTGAGAATGGGTGATCCGGAAACACAAGTAGTATTGCCACTAATGGAGAGCGACTTAGTAGATGTTATAGATAGTGCAATAAATAAGAATTTGAAAAATATAAAAGTATTATTTAAAAATGCATATGCTTGTTGTGTAATAGGAGCATCTAAAGGATATCCTAAAAAATATGAAAAGGGTTTTGAAATAACAGGTATAGATAACTCTAAAGCTAAAACTTTTTTTGCAGGTGTAAAAGAAGAGGATGGAAAGTTATTAACTAATGGCGGAAGAGTTTTAGGAGTTACATCTATAGGAAAAACTCTTGAACAAGCTAGAGCTAATGCATATGCTGGAATAGAAAATATAAAATTTGATGGAATGTATTATAGAAAAGATATTGGTAAATAAAATTTATTTTTTTAATTAAGGGAGAAGAGATTCTCTCTTTTTACTTTTAAAATTAAAATACAAGTCTGTAAACCTATATGATATAATTATAAAGTAATTTACAAATAATTTTAAAGCATGATATATTGGGTAAGGATTATATTTAAACTAAAATTAAAATCGTATAGGTATAATAGTTTATGGTTTATATTTTAAACAGGAGGAGTTTTAAGTGGAATTAGTAAAAAAGTTTTTTAAGGAATGGGGAATTCCTATAGTTTCTGCTGTGATACTTGCATCTTTTATTAATATGTTTGCATTTTTTAATATAAGTGTGCCAACAGAATCAATGTATCCAACTATAAAGCCAGGTGATAAAATATTTTGCACAGTAATACATAGTAAGAAGTCTATAGAAAGAGGAGATATAGTAGTATTTAAGTCTAAAGAATTACAAGAAAAGTTAGTGAAAAGAGTAATAGGACTTCCAGGAGAGCATATAGAATTTAAAAATGATGGAAGTGTTTTAGTTAATGGTAAAAAGCTAGAGGAGCCATATGTACAAAATAATAGTGATAAAGAAGCTGTATTTGATGTTCCAGAGGATTCCTATGTATTTATAGGAGACAATAGAAATAATTCACTTGATGCAAGATTTTGGGTAGAACCATATATAAAATATGATGATATAAAAGGAAAAGCAAGATTTACAGTACTTCCATTTAGTAGATTTGGAAAATTAGAATAGAACTAGATATTTATAAATATCTAGTTTTTATTATATAAAAATTTGAATAACAAAAAAATATAAGTAAGTACTATCCATTATATATTAATATATAATGTTGAATTAAAGATATGTTTAAACGTATAATTTATATATGAAAAGAAGCATGAGATTAAATTTAGTAACGATTTAATTAAGAAGAATTAGAAATTTAATTATATGAGGAGGACGAAAATGAAAAAATTTTTAAAAGAATGGGGAAGCATAATTGTTATAGCTGCAATATTGGCTATTATAATAAATAAATTTGTATTTTTTAATATAAATGTTCCAACAGGTTCAATGCTTCCTACAATACAATTAAAGGATAGAATTTTTTGTACTGTAGTACATAGTCAAAAATCTATAAAAAGAGGAGATATATTAGTATTTAAATCAGAAGAGTTAGAAGAGAAGTTAGTGAAAAGAGTAATAGGGCTTCCAGGTGATCATATAGAGTTTATGGGGGATGGTACTGTATATGTAAATAATGAAAAATTAGATGAACCATATGTAGTAAATAATAGTGATAAAACTGGAATTTTTGATGTTCCTGAAAATTGTTATTTTTTTGCAGGGGATAATAGAGCAACATCTTTAGATGCTAGAGTTTGGCAGAATCCTTATATAGATTACAAGTATATAAAAGGGAAAGCACAATTTGTAATATTACCATTTAATAGAATAGGCAAATTAAAGTAATCTAGAAGATAATGATAATTCTGCAAAATAATACAAAATATTTAGAATAATTTTTGAAATTTGTATAAAAATAAAGTAATATTATATTAAATTTGAAAACAATTACAGAATTTCGAAGAAAATTTGATTTCATTATTGAGTTTATTCAGAAAAAGTGTAATAATAAGATTATAAGTTAACAAATTGTTAAAAAAACAAATTATTTTCCAAGAAAGGAAGTTATATATATGGATATGAATAAAAGAATTGATGAAATGCGTGAGGAAATAATAGCTTCTACACAAGAATTAGTTAAAATAAGAAGCTTAGAAGGAGAACCAAAACCAGGAATGCCATTTGGTGAAGATGTAGACAAAGCTTTACAATGTGCGTTAAAAATGTCAGAAAAATTAGGTTTTAAAACAGTTAATGTTGATGGATATGCAGGATATGCTGAAATTGGTGAAGGTGAAGAATATGTAGCTTCTCTTGGACATTTAGACTTAGTACCAGAAGGAGATGGATGGATACACCCACCATATGCAGCTGAAATACATGATGGAAAGATGTATGGAAGAGGAACTTCAGATGATAAAGGACCAGTTGTTGCTTGTTTATATGCTTTAAAAGCTATAGAAGAAGCAAACTTACCAATGTCAAAAAGAATAAGAGTTATATTTGGAACAAATGAAGAAACTGGTGGATTAGATATACCATATTACTTAGAAAAAGAAAAAGCTCCAGTATTAGCATTTACACCAGATGCTGATTTCCCAATAATAAATGGAGAAAAAGGTATAACAATATTTGAACTAGCTCAAAATTTTGCAGTAGCAGGTAATGGTGAAATAGTTATAGAAAGTATAGTTGGAGGAAATGCTCCCAATATGGTTCCAGATTATTGTGAAGCTATACTAACATGCGAAAAAGCAGCAGAAGTAAAATCTGCATTAGAAGCTTTTGCTAAAGAAAAATCATATGAAATGAGTGCTGAAATAGAAGGAAATAAAGTAACTATTAAATCAATAGGTGTTTCTGGACATGGAAGTACACCAGAATTAGGAAAAAATGCAATAATGCAACTTATAACTTTCTTAGCAACACTTGAACTTGGAAATGATGATGTATCAAACTATGTTAAATTCTTTGCTGAAAAAGTTGGAATGGAAGTGGATGGAAAAAGTTTTGGTGTTTATCTTGAAGATGAACCATCAGGAAAATTATCATTTAACTTAGGTCAAATAAATGTAACAAAAGAACGTGGATTAACTGTATTAAACTTAAGATATCCAGTTACTAAAACTTTAGATGATATGATGACTCCTTTATGTAAGACTTTAGAAGGAACAGGAATTATGATGGAAAATCTTAAACATCAAGAGCCATTATACTTTGAAACAACTCATCCATTAGTTCAAAAATTAGCTAAAGCTTATAGTGAGCAAATGGGAGAGGAAGCAAAATTTGTGTCAATAGGTGGAGGAACATATGCTAAAGAAATGCCTAACACAGTAGCTTTTGGACCAACATTCATAGGTCAACCAAGTACAGTTCATCAACCAAACGAATATATAGATGTTGAAGAATTAATAAAATTAGCAAAAATATATGCATATGCACTTTATGAATTAGCAAAATAGAGAAAAACCCCTAAAAATAGGGGTTTTTTTGTTATAAAAAAGATTAAATTAATTATAGATAAAAATATATTAAAGATGATATAATATAAATGGAATGTTAACAATTTAAAAAAAATTAACAAGATATGAGTTATAATCATATAATGGTTTTTATAAAAATATTAAATTATTTTATTAGGCATAATCATACGAATATAGTATGATTATAGATAAAATAATATTGAAAAGTAATATTATCCAAATAGATTAATATCTATTTTTATTCCAAATTGTTATGAGATCAATAAAAATATGTTAATAAAATTTAATATATTCATTTTAAATAACCACACATGATTTAGTTACTAAGATGAAAAATTTCCTAGGAAAATTAATTTAGGACATTCCAAATTGCAACAAAAAAATACAAATAATATTTATTAAATATTAAAAATTTATGGAGAGCGGTAACATGTTAATATTATCTTTAGTATCATTAGCTATTACAATACTCTTGTTATTTTCTAATATTGATAACTGGGGTATAATAAGTTTAATCCTTATTATAGTTAGTTTTATTACTGCTAAGATACAATTAAAAAGAGCATTTAAGTGCGATGATGAATGTAGGTTTTCATTTGTGTGTGTTAGCAAAAAAACGGCTATTAATATATGTTCATCTGTTATAATTTTAAACTTTTTTGAGTTAAGCTTTATAATATTTATTTACATTTTACACAGAATAACTTAAAATTATTAATTATTTTAGTAGTTTGTGAAAATGTATATTTTTTTATCTAAAAATAAAATAATAAATTTTGTAATAAAAATGGAGGCCGTCTTATATAATTAGAAATGATTATATAATAATTTTAATTTACAATAATTAAATATGTAAATAGTTTAAAAGTTTTAAGGGTGGTTTTATGAAAATAAAAGAAATAAAAATAGGAAAATTAGATATGCCTTTAAAGAAATTATATAAGCTGCCAAGCAGGGAAATTAAATCATCAGAAGAGGTAGTTATAAAAATAATTTCAGAAGAAGGTATGGTGGGATATGGAAGTGCAGCTCCAGCTCCTATGATAACAGGAGAAACAGAAAACTCTATTATAGCAGCTATAAAATATATAGAAAAGTATATTAAAGGTAAAGAGATTATGTCTATAGATAGGGTTATGAATGATATGGATATGTGTATAAAAGGAAATCCAAGTGCAAAGGCAGCTATAGACATAGCCATATATGATTTATTAGGAAAAAAATATAATATACCATTGTATAAGTTTTTAGGCGGAACGCAAAAAGAAACATTAACAGATATAACTATATTCCACGATAGTTTGGAAAATATGGTATCAAATTCACTTCACGCAATGCTTGAAGGATATACAAGTTTAAAGATAAAATTAGGATTTGGAACATTGGATGAGGATGTTGAGAAAGTTAAAGCTATAAGGAAAGCTATTAAAAAGTCTGTTAGACTGAGAATAGATGGAAGCGAAGCATGGACACCTAAAGAAGCCATAAAGATAATTAGAAAGTTTGAAGAAGCAGAATTAAATGTGGAATTTGTAGAACAACCTGTTAAGTATTGGGATGTAGAAGGATTGAAACAAGTAAAAGACAATGTAGACACTATGATACTTGCGGATGAATCAGTATTTGGATATTCTACAGCAGAAGCATTTAGAGTTATACAAAATAGAACATGTGATTATATAAATCTAAAACTTATGAAAAGTGGTGGTATTCATAATGCAATTAAAATTTATAATATGGCGGATACCATGGGCATAAAATGTATGATGGGATGTATGATTGAAAGTAAAATAGGAATAACAGCAGCAGCAAGTATAGCAGCAGCAAAGGGGAATATGATAACTTCTGATTTAGACACAATGCTTCAATTTGAGGATGAGCCTATTGTAGGGGGCGTTACTTTTGATCAAAATCGAATTATACTAACAGATGAACCTGGGCTTGGTATAAAAGATATAAAATATTGGAAAGAAATTTAAAAGTAATAATTTATAGGGGGGATGTATTCTCCCTATTATTTTTTTTCAATATAAATAAATAGAGTTTAGACTAAAATTAAATTATTATGTGCTTTTATGAGTAAGTTAATTTTATAAAATATAACATATTGAGAAAATAGTGTAAGATTTGAACTATAAGAGTGTATATTTTGACAAAAATTTGATAGAATTTAAATTATAAGAGTAGTTTAAAAATATAAACACTATCTCTATATATAATTATATCACAAATACATATAAATTTGTAGTCTTGAGGTTTAAAGGGAAATTATATATACTAAAAGAATCAATTTGAACATGTCTAAATAGTAGTTATTTACAAGCGTAAAATACTTGTGAAAATTTCTTCTTGTAGAAAGGAATGATGATATGTCTAATAAAGAATTGAATGAAGAATTAAAAAAAGAATTAGAGCTTGAAATCGAAAAAGAAAAATTAAAAGATGTAATTGAAATTATAAATAGCGAAACATTGTCTTATTTAGAAAAGCGTAAACAAATAACTGATTATATAGTACAGTATAGAAAAAATATTATTGATGAATATAAAGAAGATGAAGATAAAATAATAGAATACTTTGATCACGAAAGGTTTGTAAAAGAAGAAGCATTTACTACTATAGACAGAAAACTTAAAGAACTAAACATATTAAAATATTCACCATACTTTGGAAGCGTTGAGTTTAGTGAAGAAGATTTTGGAATAGACAAAATATACCTTGGAAGATTTGGTGTAACTCCAGAAGGGCGTTTCGAACCAGTAATAGTAGATTGGAGAGCACCAGTAGCATCATTATTTTATCATGGATCATTAGGAGAAGCTAAATATAGTGCACCTATGGGAGATGTTGATGTTAATATACTTGGAAGAAGGCAATACATTGTAAAAAAAGGTATTTTAAATGGTATGTTTGATTCAGATATGAATGTAGATGATGATATATTACAAATGGTTCTTAGTAAAAATTCCTCAGAGAAGCTTAAAGATATAGTAATGACTATTCAACAAGAACAAGATAGAATTATAAGAGAAGATAAATATAAAGCGGTTGTAGTTGATGGAGTAGCTGGAAGTGGAAAAACGACAATAGCACTTCATAGAGTGGCATATCTTTTATATAACAATAGACAAATCTTTGAAAATAAAGTATTAATTTTAGGACCTAACCATATATTTATGGATTATATATCAGAAGTGTTGCCAAGCTTGGGCGAGAGTGGCGTGAAGCAATGTACATTCTTGGACTTTGCATCTGAAATAATAGATACTGAAGATGTATTATCACTGAAAGATGTTATGGAAAAAGTTTTAAATGGAGATGAAAACTTTGAAAAAGAAATAGCATATAAATCATCATTAGATTTTAAAGAAGAGTTAGATAATTATATTTCAAATTTAAATAAAAGTTTTTATGAATGCAAATATGTAAAGCTAAGAGAAAAAGTAGTAGTAGATGATGATGAAATGAACAAAATGTTCAATGAATATTTTGTTAATATGCCTTTATTTAAAAGAAGTCAAAAAATAAAAAGAATAATTTATTCTAAAATTAAAGATATAAGAAATGAAGAATTTAAGGTTATAGAAGAAAAATTTAGTAAGATGAAAGAATGTCTTTCAAAAGATGAACTAGAACTTGAAATAAATAATATAGAATTTAATAGGAAATTAGAAATTAGAGAACTTTTAAAAGATGTAATTGAACTAAAAAAATCTCTTAATTATTTAAATAGTCCAAGTGTATTAGAAATATACAATAAGTTAAATGATAATAAAGAACTGTTTGAAGGTGATTTAGCTGCAATATTATATTTAAAAGTAAAATTAGAAGGATTTAAATTAAAAAATGAAGTTAAACACATTGTAATAGATGAAGCACAGGATTATTCTCCATTACAATTTATAGCAGTAAAAGAACTTACAAAATGTAACTCATTTACTATTGTGGGAGATACAAATCAAAGATTATTACCACTTACTAGTTCAAGTGCAATGCTTACATTAGAAAAATATATAAAAGATTTAAATATAAGTGAATATAAATTAGAAAAAAGCTATAGATCTACTAAAGAGATTATGGAATATGCAAATAGTTTTCTAGAAGATAGTGATATAGTACCATTAGTTAGAGCTGGAGAGCCAGTTGAAAAAGTAAGCACTAATAGTAATCAAGAATTTATGGATAAAATATTAAATATTATAGAAAATATGAGAAATGAAGAGTTAGAAAATATAGCAATTATAACTTATAATGAGGAAGAAGCAGAGCAGTTAAATAATATGTTATTTAATAAGTTGAATTATAAGTTAATTACAAAAGAGCATATAAATTATACTCATGGACTTACAATAATGCCATCATACTATGCTAAGGGTTTAGAGTTTGATGGAGTTATAATTGTTAAAACAGACGAGAACGATGAAAATAAGTATTCTAATATGAAAAAGTTAAATTATGTAATGGCAACAAGAGCATTACACAAATTAGCAACAATATCAAAACAATAAGGTAATAGGATGAGAGTTTAAAATCTCATCCTATTTACATAATATTAGGGTAAATTTGTGCATAGAATTATGTTTACTTATAATAATAAACATGTAAAAATAAAATAAGTATTTTATTTTCATATCTTAACAACATCAAAATTATCATATCACAATACATATTTTGTTAATATAATAATTAAAAAATGAAATAGATAAAATAACATTTATAGGGTTTAAATATAAAAAAATACATTGTATATAAAAAAATAATAAGGTAAAACCTTATTATTTTTTTAATCAGTAATGGAAAAAATCAGTTGCCTTAAAATAAGTTTTAAGCTTATTTTAGCATTGTATAAACATAATATATCACAATATTCAGTATAATAAAATAAAATATTTGTAAAAAGTATAAAAAAATTGTCATATTTAAATTTGAAAACAGTAGAAATATGTTTTAAAATTTAGTATAAATAAAAATACTTAGAAAAAATTAAATATTTCTATTTATAATTATTTAAGAGTTCTTCAAGTTCAATTTTAAGTTTTTTACCATCTAAACTATTTGGATTAATTTTTAATGCTTCATTTACATCATCTAAAACAGATTTATATGTATCATCATAATTAAAGTCTTTTATTAATGTAAATTTAAATTGAGCTCTAGATAAAAAAACTTTATCCATATGTTTTGTACTGTCAAGGGAATCTATATTACTAATGGCAAAATCACAACTTTTAATTTTTTCCTTTAAAATTTCTTCTAAATCACGTTCTATTATTTCAAACATAAAAGTAAACCTCCATATTTTAAATATCTATAATAAAAATATTATTATACAATAACTTTTATTATATGTATAGAGCTCTAAGATTAAAAAGGAAATTACTCTTGTTTTAGTTGAATCTTTATTTAAAATTAAGAATGACTTATAAATTTGAAAAGCTGATGATAAAGAAATTATTTTTAATTCTAACTTGGAACCCTATGAATATATGGTAAAATTAATATGCAATCTTTTATTTCTAAAAAATGATACAAAAATTTATTGCAACTTTGAAGGTTGTTATTAAATTAAATATAAGAAAAGTTAAAAATAATAGTTAAATTTAATTATTATTTTTGCATATTAGATGGGAGATGATATTTATGAAGAATAAGATAATGATACTTAAAACATTATTTATGTTTATGATAGGTATAACAATTGGATGTTTTGTTGGGACATTATACTTAGGTAGAGAGAAAGGCAGTATTTATTATCAAATAGGTTTTATTGTTACGGCAATATTTATAGTATTAAGTATTTATTTTTATAAAAAACAAAAATTTGAGGAAAGAATTATATATGTATCTGAAAGATGGCCATATAATGATGCTGAAAAAGTTGACTTAAAGAAAGTTAAGAAATTTTTTGAGAATATAAGTACTGAAGATTTACATGAAAAAGATTTTTATGTTTTAGATGAGCAAACATGCAATGATTTAAACTTAGATGATGTATTTAAAGAAATAAATATTACAGGTACAACTGCTGGAGAACAAATACTATATTACATGTTGAGGACACCTAAAATAGAAGAAAACGAATTAAAGATAAGAGATGAAAAAATAGAAATGCTTAATAATAACTATGAGTTAAGAGAAAAACTACAAGTTATTTTATTAGGTCTAGGAAAACAAAATAAAGGACAGATAATAAATTTATTTAATAGTAAAAAAGAAGTTAATAAATTAAAAAAAGTGCTATGTAATGTAGCAGCAATATTACCAGTAGTGGCAATAATATCATGCTTTTTTATAGGGGCTAGAGCATATCAATATGTATTATTTACATTTTTCCTAAATGTATTTATTCATTATAAATCGGCTAAAGAAATAGAAGAAGAAGTGAATTCAATAGCTTATGCAGGAAGATTAATAACAGTAGCTAAGAGAATTTCAAACATTAATAATGATGAAATAAGTGATTATAGAAAAAGAATAAAAGAGTTCATAAAACCATTAGGGAAAATTGAGAAAAAGTCAGTATATTTAGCAGCTACCGGAGGTGCAGATATATTAATTGAATATATTAATATTTTATTTCTAACTAAAATAAGGGGATACTATGATGTTATAGACACAATAAAATCTGAAAGGGAAAGTCTTATTAGGTTATATAAATTAGTAGGTGAAATTGATGCACTTATATCTATGGCAAGTTATAGAGAAAGGGTTTCTTGTTACTCAAAACCTAACTTTGCTCAGAAGAATCAATACATATCTATAGAAGGTGGTGTACATCCGTTGATAGCTGAACCAGTTTCTAATAGTGTAACTTTAGATAAAAAAGGAATAGTTTTAACAGGTTCTAATATGTCAGGTAAATCTACGTTCTTAAGAATGATAGGGATTAATGCATTACTTGCTCAAACCTTTTATACAACTTTAACTAAGAATTATAATGCTAGCTTTTTAAGGATTTTTACATCACTTAGCATTTCAGATGATGTGAACACAGGAAAAAGCTATTATTTAGGTGAGTGTGAAGCATTACTTAAGATATTGAATTCAATAAACAATGATGTAACAGCATTATGTATGATAGATGAAATATTTAGGGGAACAAATCCAGTGGAAAGAATAGCATCATCAAAAGAAATAATAAAATATATAATGGAAAGAAATGCAATATCAATAGTTGCAACACATGATATAGAACTTACAGAAGTAGCTGAAGATAAATATGAACACTATTACTTCTGTGAAGATGTAGATGAAAATGAAGGATTAGTATTTGATTATAAAATGAAAAATGGAGTATGTAAAACAGGAAATGCTATAAAATTGTTAAAATATTTAGGATATCCAAGTGAAATTACAAAAGCTTCAGAAAAGGAAGTTGAAAAAAGTTTAAAAAAATAATAGAAATAGCCATGATTATTAATAATTATGGCTATTTCTATTTTAAATTAATTATAAGAGTTTTAAAGTGAATATAACAAGTTAAAAGTTAATAATGTTTTATTGTAATTCAGACAAATAATCTTTTTCATATTTTAAAAGTCTTTGAATTAATTCTTCTGAAGCATTATTAATTTTTTCAAAGTTCATATTAGGTATATAAAGAGCTTCTAAGTCATCATGTAATGCTTTAGAACCATTTATACATGATAAAGCTTTATTTAATAAAATATAAAAAGTATTTCGTACATAATCTATTTCATCTTTATTTTCTTTCATAAAGGTTTCATCTAAAAAGTTATTTAAATCATAGACAATACCAGTAGTTGATAATTTATTTATTTCATTAGAAGTAACAATGGCTGTATCTAGTTCAGGAATTAATACATGTTCTATTTTTTCAGGCATAAGAGGAGTGTGAAGAACTTCTACATAGTAACCTCTGCGGACTGCTTCATCTGCTAAGTAAGATAATATTTCTGTTTTACATGTTCCAGGTCCACCTTTTAAGATATATACATTTTCAACATCTTCTATTAAATTTGGAATGAAGCTTATTACACCTCCAGGGGTAAAAGCAGTAGAGAACAAATGTCTATCATAACCTAAATTTGATACTTTTGTTTTGAAGATAAAATTCTTTAAATCTTCCTTTAAAATATTTATTTCGTTTAAATCTAATGCTTCGCTATTAAATGTATACCAATCTTCATATACATTTCTAGCAGCAGCTAAAAATCTATAAGCACGCTTAAAATTGTTACCTATCTGTTTTTGAATTGAAGCTATTTTATCTCTGCTTTCTTTAAAACCTTCTTCATTCCAAAATTGTCCTAGGTTTAGAACTTCATCAATAGCTCCAGGAGTTATAGGATCTACAACGTGAGGAGAAGTACCATCTAAAATAGCAATGTTTAGTCCGTTAACTACAACACCATCTAAGGAATTGCTATCTGACGAACAATGATGAAATTCAACATTATATCCCTTTTCAAGAAATAAATTTCCTACTTTTTTCATAAGAGATGATTTGCCGGTTCCAGGACCACCTTTTAAGCAAATAATTCTTCTTGCTTTCTCTTGAGGAAGTATATATTTGTAATGAGAATAAAATCCATTAGATGTATTTCCACCTAAAAAGTAATGTTTTTGTTTTTTTGACATAACATAACACCTCTATTCGTAAGTAACTAAATGAATTATAAACATAGAGTATAAGAATTAGATTTTAAAATACTTAATTAAATGCCTAACTTTATTTTAAAACCATTGTATTTAATTTATGCAAAATGTGAGATAAATATATATGTTTAAAAATTATTATAGTGAAAAATTTTAAATTTTTAATAAAACTCTATGTTCATAAATTGAATTATAAATATTTACATAATATAGTATTCTTAAATCAGTAAAAAGTTAACAGTACAAATAAAATATTATCAGAAAATAAATGAATTTAAAAACAAAATATTCTGAAATTATAAAAATTTACATAAAATATACATTTTGCAAGTGTATTGTAAAATAAAAAAATATATAGAATTTAATATTCCATATATTTTTTATAAAGAAAATAATATAATTTTAAGTTAAATTCCAAGATAATCTCTATCTAATGTAATTAGAAGATTATAATGAGGATGTGCTTCTTTTATTTTTTCATTTAATTTTCTTATTAGATTTAGTTCATCAGAGTTAGAAAACTGTATATGAGAATCTATAACCACATCAAATATCAAATTTTTTATATCTCCTTCACCAACAACTCTAAAGTCATGAAAAGATTTTATTATATCAAAATCTTTTATAAGTTCTTCTACAAGTTGTTTATCTTGTAAAATTTCATTGCTGTCAGTATTTATAGGATCCATATGAATTATTAAATAAATATTTAATTCATTAGAAACTTCTTTTTCAGCTCTATCAATTATTTCATGAATTTTAACAACTGAAATATCACAAGGAACCTCTGCGTGAATGGAAGCGATAATTCTTCCAGGACCATAATTATGAACTAATAAATCATGAACACCATAAATTTCATCATAACTTAAAACTGACTTTTGTATACTTTCTACAAGTTCAGGTTCAGGTGCTGAGCCTAGTAATGGGTTTAAAGTATCTTTAATTAAGTTAAAACCAGCATAAAGAATTATTAAAGCAACTATAACACCCATGTAACCATCCACAGGCAACGTTGTAAAGTTAGATATAAATAGAGCAAGTGCAACTGTACTAGAAGAAATTGCATCGCTAAAAGCATCTACAGATGTAGCCTTTAATGCTGATGAATTTACCTTGTTACCTATGTATCTATAAAATGTACCAAGCCAAAGTTTGAATAGTATAGATATTAATATTAATATAAATGGAATTAAAGCAAATTTAATATTAGTAGGGTTTTTTATTCTATCTACAGAAGTAGAAATAAATTGGAAACCTACAAACATTACAAGGAATGCAACAATTAATCCCGATATATACTCAATACGACCATGGCCAAATGGGTGCTCCTTATCAGCAGGTTTTCCAGCTAATTTAAATCCAAAAATAGTAATTAGAGAAGAACCTACATCAGATAAGTTATTAAAAGCATCAGCTATAACAGAAATACTATTACTAAATAAACCAACAGAAAGTTTAATTATGAAAAGGAGAAAATTAATAATTATACCAATAATTCCACCTAAATAGCCATAACTTTCTCTTACAGATTTATCTTTTACATCATCAGAATTTTTAATGAATTTTTTTACAAGTAATTTAGAAAACATATTTTTCCTCCAAATTAATTTTAATGTTATTTAATAAATTATAGCACACTAATATAATATCTCAGATGTTTTAAAAATATTATTTTATTCTAAATTATTTTAATATATAAAATTTAAAGTTAAAATAAGCAAATTGAAGAAAACAAAGTAATAATACTATAAATTACACTATATAATGAAAATGTAAACAATTAAAAAAATGTATAAATATGTTATACTAAAATTGAATAAATTTTTTAACGAGGTGTAAATTATGGGTACAAAATTAGAATTTGCAAAAGAACTTATAGACTTTTTATATGAGAGTCCAACAGCATTTCACGCAGTAAAAAATGTAAAAGAAGTATTAAACAAAGAAGGCTTTACTGAATTATGTGAATGTTCTAAATGGGAGTTAGAAAAAGGTGGAAAATACTACACAACTAAAAATAATTCTGCACTTATAGCATTTACAGTAGGTAAAGGTGAAATAGAACAAGAGGGATTTAAATTAATAGGTGCACATACAGATTCACCAACATTTAGAGTTAAGCCAAATTGTGAAATGACAGTTGAAAATTCATATGTAAGATTAAATACAGAAGTATATGGTGGTCCTATATTAAACACATGGTTTGACAGACCACTAGGAATTGCAGGAAGAGTTATATTAAAAAGTGATAATATTCTTTTTCCAAAAACAGAACTTGTTAATATAAATAAACCATTATTAATAATACCTAATATGGCAATACATATGAATAGAGAAATAAATAAAGGTTTTGAGATAAATGCTCAAAAAGATACTTTGCCAGTATTATCATTAGTTAATGAAAAACTAGAAAAAGGAAATTATTTAATAAATTTATTAGCAGAAGAATTAAAAGTTAATAAAGAAGAGATTATAGACTTTGATTTATATCTTTATGAATATGAAAAAGGATCTATAGTGGGATTAAATGATGAATTTATATCAATGGGAAGATTAGATGACTTACAAATGGTTCATGCTGGTATAAATGCGTTAGTAAAATCTAATATAACACAAGCAACAAATGTGATGGTATGCTATGACAACGAAGAAATAGGTAGTGCTACAAAACAAGGTGCAGATTCAGATATGTTATCTAATATCTTAGAAAGAATTGTACTATCTTTAGGAAAAGATAGAGAAGGATTCTTTAGAGCATTAGCAAAATCTTATATAATATCAGCAGATAATGCACATGCTGTACATCCAGCAGCACCAGAAAAACATGATCCAACAAGTAGACCACTTATAAATAAAGGACCAGTTATAAAAATTAATGCAAATCAAGCATATACAACAGATGCTGATTCAGATGCTGTATATGAAATGGTATGTAAAAAAGCTGGGGTACCAGTACAAAAATTTGTAAATCGTTCAGATGCTAGAGGTGGTACAACTATAGGACCAATAAATTCAACACATTTAAATATTCGTTCAGTAGATATAGGAAATCCTACATTATCAATGCACTCTATAAGAGAGCTTGCAGGTGTAGATGATCACACTTATGCTATGAAATCATTCTTAGAATTTTATAATATATAAAGAAAATGGAAACTACAAAATGTAGTTTCCATTTTCTTTATACAAATTAAAAATTTTTAATCAAAATTTTATGTGAAGTTTTTTATTTAATGATGGGAGTACACAAAGAACCATCATTGTAATTAAAGCTATAGTCAACTTTGTATCTAATTGAAAGTTATTTTTATAACCTATAAATGTTATTATAAAAACAGAAACTCCAACTAAAAAGTGTAATATTTTTTGGCTCTTAATAAAGTTAGATTTATTTTTAATAGTTGCACCACTGGCTTCATAAGTATCAGCAAGTTTTTTCCAAGGCATGAAAAAAGCAAAATAAAACTGAACTAAAGCTAGTGATATTAAAATAATTATAAGTAAAGTTGTCATAAAAACCCCTTTCCAGTTCATATCTATCAATATCTAAATTAGAACACTTAAGTTTATTCATATTTGTATATTATACAACTTTATACAAAGGCATACAATGATTTAAACTAATTTAGACAAAGTTGTACTAGTGCCAATAGAAGGCGTTTTTATATTGGTATAAGATGCTATTTTAGGTAAATTATTTAAGGTGTCAATTACTAAAGAACCTTTTATATTGTAGGATTCCTTCAATCCTAAGTCAGAAAAAATCACATTTACTTTTATATGAAAGGTATATGTGTTACTTTTAGGTATTTTATTTATTCTTAAAATAGTACAATTACTATCAAATCCCATATTATATGATTGCAAAATATATTTTTTTTGAAGTTCACTAGAGATTAATGAATTAAAAGCAGAATCGCTCATATAATCTTTTAATTTATAAGAAACATCATCATGTGGAAAATTTTTATTATACTCTTTTGAAGTAGGAAGTGAATTGTTTTTAAAGTCATAAAAAGTTTTCAAAAAATTACTTATTAAAATCTCTTCTTTTGTAGGTAATATTGAACTAGCAGAAAAGAATATGCATATTACTAAATAGAAAGAAACTAAAATAAATTTAAAACTTCTAATAAAATCACCTCGTTTACAAAAAAAGATTACAAATTATGGAATGAATTTACTATAAAGTATATCAGTATAGATAATTAAATTAAACTGATTATAAAATAAGTTTAAATTTTTTACATAAATTTAAAATTGTTGTTTTAAATTTAATATTCATAAAAAAATAAAGATGTTGAAGATTAAACTTAAAATCCAACACCTTTATTTTCAAATATTAAATTTGATAAATTTAAAAATATTCATCATCCTCTGTAGTAGGAATATCTGCACCGCAATTAAATGTATAATCAAATTCTGCATTAGAAATGTTGTTTACAACTATATCATCTTCAACATTATCTGGTAGTTTTACAGAGTCTAACTCAGATTTTGATTCTGGAGTATTTAATGGTGCATCAAGATAATTTCTCATGTTTGGAGGATAGGAAGATTTTTTATTTTTAGTCATGTAAATTTCACTCCTTTAATTAAGCTTTTATATTATTTTGTCTATAAATCACAAAAAAATACTAAAAATCATAAAAACATTGACTAAAATTAAATTGCGGAATATAATGTTATAAAATAAGTTCAAATCTATGATAAGAAGTAAGTAAGTTTAAAAACAGATTTTTAGAGAGTGATAGATGGTGAAATTATCGCAATTATGATTAAACTGAATGGGTCTTTGAGAGCAAAGGTGAATTTAAAAGTAGCTTTTGACGGTTCCTTCCGTTATAAAGGTAAGATATGTTAGTATCTGAAAAGATAAGTATTTACTTAAAATTAGGTGGTACCGCGTTAATACACGCCCTATGGAATTTTCATAGGGCTTTTTTATATTTTATTTAAAATAAATTTATGGAGGTTTTTTATTATGGAAGATAAGAAAAAAGTTATTTTCAGTGGAATTCAGCCCTCTGGAAATTTGACATTAGGAAATTATTTAGGAGCAATAAAAAATTGGGTAAAACTTCAAGATGAATATGATTGTTATTTTTGTGTAGTTGATTTACATGCAATAACAGTAATGCAAAAACCAGCGGATTTAAGAAAAAGAACATTAGAAATATTGGCTATATATATAGCATCAGGAATAATCCCAGAGAAAAACACACTATTTATCCAATCACATGTTCCAGCACATAGTGAGTGTTCATGGCTTTTAACTTGTAATGGATATATGGGTGAACTTTCAAGAATGACTCAATATAAGGAAAAATCAAAAAAAAGTGGTGAAAGTATAGGGGCAGGATTATTTACCTATCCATTATTAATGGCATCGGATATTTTATTATATCAAACAGATGTAGTTCCAGTAGGGGCTGATCAAGTTCAACATTTAGAACTTGCAAGAGATTTAGCTGAAAGATTTAATAAAACTTATAGTCCTACATTTACTATTCCAGAAGCCTATTTGAGTAAAACAGGAGCCAAAATAATGGATTTACAAAATCCAGAAAAGAAAATGTCAAAGTCTGAAGATAATCCAAATAGCTATATATTAATTATGGATGAACCAGATGTTATAAGAAAAAAAATATCTAGAGCAGTTACTGATAGTATAGGTGAAGTTAAGTATAGTGATGAACAACCAGGTGTTAAAAACTTAATGACAATACTATCAAATATAAAGGGATATACTTTTGAAGAAATAGAGAATAAATATAAAGGTCAAGGCTATGCTCAATTTAAAAATGATGTAGCAGAAGCTATAGTTGAAGAATTAACACCTGTACAAGAAAGGGTAAAAGCATTATTAGAAAATAAAAGTGAACTAGAAGAAATATACAAAAAAGGTGCAGAAAAAGCTAATTATGTTGCTAATAAAACATTAAGAAAAATGCAAAAGAAAATAGGATTTATTCCTAGATAAAATTATAGTATTAAGCATTACAAATTCGATAATTGTAATGCTTTTTTTTTATGTAAGAACTTAATAATAAAAATTTATGAGATAAGTATTGGGGAAATTATTTGTAATTACATTGTTTGTTATATTTTGTTATAAATTTTAATAGTTAAGTTTGTATTATAAATAGAATATTAGTGCAAAATATACTATAAATCGACAAAGTATTCTTGTAGATATAAAATACAGTTATTATTACAAAAAAACATTAATTTATTACAATATTATTGAAAAAATAGATAATCAATCTAGAATTACAATGTAAGGAGTAAGTAATTTAATAAAGGAGAATTTTAATATGGATAAATTATCAAGAAGTATTGATTTATATATAGTAGCAATGATTATGCAAGTGTTTATTATATTTGGATTTTTATATTTTAATCTTCATGACAACACTTTTTTAGATTTTATAATGCTGGGGATAACTGCATTTATAGTTTTAATAGCATATTTCAAAGGTACAATTTGGGGATTATTAAGTGCTACTATAGCTGTGTTTATATATGCTAGTTATTTTTTATATTTATCATTGATACAAAATATAAATATAAATATAAATGTTTACTTATGGGTTATATCAATACCTATAATTTCGTTTTTAACAGGTCGATTTGGAGATAAGTTAAGGGAAATTCAAAATGAGAATAAAGAATTAAAAAATGAAATGAAAGAACTTGTTACTATAGATAAAAAAACTGGACTTTCAAATTTGAAAGGGTTCTATGAGGATTTGGAAAGAGAAATTAGTAGATGTAAAAGACACAAGTTTCCAATGGCTTTAATGCTTATAAAAATAAGTTATTACAATGAACTTTTAGTTTATTTTGGTGAGAGAAAAATGAGAGAAATAATAGGTGAAATAAGTGAGTGTATAGTTAAATCAACTAGAATTGAGGATATTCAATATATGCTTAATGATGATACATTTGCAATACTTTTAATTGAAACGGATGAACTTGGAGGGGAAGTTGTCAATAAAAGAGTAAAGGACGATATAAAAAATATAAATTTAAAGTTAGATAATCAGGAGAAAAATATTAATGTAGAGGTTAAGGTTGGAATAGTAGAATACAATGAAAATATTCATGATGCTATAGAGTTAAAAAAATTAGCTGAAAAGGAACTAGAATATGATGTATAAGAAAATAATTATAATTTTTTTTATGTGTTTTTTTATATTCAGCAGTAGCATTACAAGTGCATATAGCATTGAACAAAATAATAAAGTACTAATAGTTTATGATTATAAGGAAAATTTCAATGGTGATTTAAGTTTTATAGATTATTTAACAGAAATAATTAAGCACTTCAAATTCAATGTTTCAACTATAGATATAAATGAATATAAAAGCATTGATTTAAATGAATATTCCCACATACTTGCAGTTTTAAATTATGATTCTGATTTAAAACATGAGTTTATACAAAACATTAAGAGTTATTACGGAAAAATTTTTTGGATAGGTAGAAATATAGAACAAGTTATTTCTAATAACCCTAATTACAATTTTAAAATAAATAAAAATATTTATGATTTAAAAGAAATAAATATAAAGGGATATGATAATGAAATTTTTTATATGGATTCAAAAGAAAATATAACATCTATATATAGCAATAAATTAAATATACAGTCAAGTTTTTTTGATGGAAAAGAGTATATACCGTTTATAGTTACTGAAGGTAAATTTTGGTATGAAAGTGTTATTCCTAAAAATAAAATAATGATATATGAAACAATAAATGAGTTAATGAAATTTTTAGAGATAAATTATGACAAAGAAAACTCTATTATTATAAATATATCTGATGTTACAAAAAATACAGATAGTAATAATTTACTTGAATTAGCTAAAGTTTTAGAAGAAGAACAAGTGCCATATATTATATCTGTAAACACTTCAAATATCACAGAAAGTCTAAGAGGTGTTTTAAAATATGCTCAAAGTAAAGGAACTAGTATATCACTAAGAAATAATAATGAAGATATTAAAGGTGAGGTTGTAGATTGTTTGAATAGTAATATATATCCATTATGTATTATAAATGATTCATTCTATTTAAACGGGAAAATAAAAAATAATTTTTCAACAATTTTTCAATCTGAAAGTGAAACAGACATATTTAGATTACCATATATAATAAAATATGCTGAAGATAAACATATATTTATTCCTAATAATTCACGCAATATAAATGCTGAAAGTAAGTATTGGCAAAAAGATATAGAAAAAGATTTGAGTGAATTAAATATTATAAAGGGATTTAATTACACTATAAATATTGCTTCTGAATTAAATAAGGATGAATTAAAAAAGGTAGTTACATATGCAAAAAATAGAAACTATAAGTTTATTGATATTAAAAAGTATGACAATTGGGTTAATTGGGATGACATAAGTATAAAATCTAAAAATGGAAAACTAGAAGTAAGTTATGATGAAAATATAATTGTAAATAATAATAAAGACTTATCTTATATACAAAAAATAAATAGAGCATTAATAGTTATAGTTGGAATGTTTACATTAATATTTTTGATAGTATTTTTATATTTCAAAAATATAAATAAAAGAAAGTTTTTAAGGTGATTTAAGTTATGAAAGAATTAAATTTTATAGATTATTTATTTTTATATTCATTGATATCTATATGGCTTGTATTATTAATAAATATAGTTTTAGCTACTAGTGGATATATATATTATTTGAAAATGAATAATACAAATATAAAGTTAATTGATGATGAAGAATGTCCTATAGTATCAATAATGGTTCCAGCACATAATGAAGGGAAAGTAATATATAAAACTGTAAGATCATTATTACTATTAAATTATCCTAATGATAAATATGAGATTATAGTGATAAATGATAATTCAAGTGATAATACTTATGATGAATTATTAAAAGTAAAAGAGGAATTCAAAGCAGAAAATTTAAAAATATTAAATACAGATAAAATAACTGGAGGTAAAGGAAAATCAAATGCATTAAACTTGGGTTATGAGCTTTCAAAAGGTGAATATATAGCTATATATGATGCTGACAATACTACAGAAAAAAATGCGTTAAGATATTTAATTACAACAATACTTAGTAGTGATAAATTAGGTGCTGTAATAGGAAAGTTTAGAACTAGAAATAGAGATAGGAACTTACTTACTAAATTTATAAATATAGAAACTTTGAGTTTTCAATGGATGTCACAAGCAGGAAGATGGCAACTTTTAAATTTATGTACTATTCCAGGAACAAATTTTGTTATAAAAAAAAGTGTACTAGAAGAACTTGGTGGGTGGGATACTAAGGCTATATCAGAAGATACGGAAATAAGTTTTAGATTGTATAAGCTAGGATATAAAATAGCGTTTATGCCTAAAGCTGTTACTTGGGAGCAAGAGCCTGAAACTGTAAAAGTATGGTTTAAACAAAGAACTAGATGGGCAAAGGGAAATATTTATGTTTTAAATAAATATATAATGAAAATTTTTACAGAAAAGCCTTCTAAGGTTGTATTTGATGTATTATATTTTTTTCTTGTATACATATTATTTTTATCATCTGTATTCATATCAGATTTTATTTTTTTAATAAGCATGTTTACTAATGTGAAAATACAGATAGCAGGAAATTTCAACATATTATGGATAATGGCATACATTCTTTTTATTTTAGAAGTAGCTGTAACATTATCTATGGAAAAGGGGCAAAGTTCAATTAAAAATATTTTGTTAATACCAATAATGTATTTTACTTATTGTCAAATGTGGCTTTTAGTGGCACTAAATAGTATTATTCAGTATTGGAAAGATAAGATTTTAAAAAGAGAAGTTAAATGGTATAAAACCGAGCGATTTTAAAATGAATTAAAGAATATTACATTAGGCGAGGTGAGTGATGTGAAAAAATTTTTAGCAGCCTTTATTATTTTAATAATTATGTTTACTAATATAACTTTAGCATCTAATTATGATGAAAAAATATTAGGAAAAAATTTTACATTTGGAGAAGATACAGAATGCAATGGTGTAATGGCAAGTAAAAGTATATTTTTTAAAATAGATAAAATGTGGAAGGTGGAAAATGGATATTTAAATTTAGTATTTACTCAAAGTGATTTAATAAATGAAGATGAATCAACAGTTACGGTGTATTTAAATAATATACCAATACATTCATTTAGACTTGTAGATGCAAATGAAACAGAACAAACTGTAAAAGTATTTTTAGATAAAAAACTTATAAATCAAGGATTTAATGAAATAAGGGTGAAAAGTTATAGACGAATAGGAGAAAAACCTTGTACAGATGATATGAATACTGCTAATTGGATTGTATTTAGTAAAGATTCTTTTGTTCATATAGATTTTAAAGAAATTGAAGATAATGTAGGTTTAAAGGAGTTTCCATATCCGTACATAAAAGAAAGTAATATAGATCAAAAGGTAACTATACTACTTCCAGATGATTTTAGTGATGAAGAACTTACAGCAGCTATGCTTATGTCTAGTTATGTAGGACAACTAAATAAGAACAATAAGTTTAATAATATAGTGAGTAGATATAGTGAATACAATGCTAAAAATAGTGAAAATTTAATATACATTGGGAATGTTAACAAATTACCTGAGGAAATAAAAAACTCATTAAGTGTTGATGAAATAACTAAAATAAGCAATAAAGCAATATTAAAGGAAGTTACATCACCATTTAATTCTAATAAGAGGTTAATTATAGCAACATCTAGTCAAGATAAATTAATAAATAAATGTATAAAATTTATTACAAATGGAAATTTAACAAAACAAGTTATAGGAAATAGTGTATTTATTGATGAAAATATGGATGTAAACAACATTGTAGAAGAACCTAAATATAATGTTTCATTTAAAGATTTAGGGTATGGTGATATAAAATTAGAAGGTCCTTTTACGCAACAAACAAATTATATGGTTAACCTTCAAAAAAGTAGAGTTATTACTAATGGAGCAAAAATTAATTTAAAAGTTAGATACTCTAAAAATTTAGATTTTGAAAAATCTCTTGTAACTATATATGTAAATGATATTCCAATAAAAAGTAAAAAGTTAACATTAGAAAATGCAGATGAAGATTTTTTACAAGCAGAAATTCCTGATGAGATAAGAGGATATAGTAATTATAATATTAAAGTAAAATTCAATTTAGAAATGAAAGATTTATATTGTAGCTTTTCTGAAAAGGATACACCGTGGGCATATATATTGGATGAAAGTAATATATACCTTCCATATCAAGATAGAGAAGATATTTTATTTGATACATATTCATATCCATTTATAAAAGAGGGTGTATTTAACAATGTATCAGTGATTGTACCTAATGAAATGAATAATGTTTACTTAGATTTACTATCAAAACTGATATCAAATATTGGAAAAGAGTTAGAGAAAAACTCTGGAGAATTTGAAATTGTACGAAGAAAAAATTTTAAAAATGATTCTACAAAAAATTTAATTGTTTTAGGTACTCCAGATAATAATACATTGATAAAAGAGTATAATGATAAATTACACATAAAATTTAATAATGATTTTAATACTTTTCAATCAAATGATAAAGAACAAATATTAGATGAATATGGCAAGAATTTAGCAACTATTCAATTGCTAAAAAATATTAATGATAATAAAAATAGTGCTATGATTATAACAGGAACAAATGAAAATATAATATACAATATAGTAAATTCATTTATAAAAGTAGAAGACAAAGGACAATTAACTGGTGATGTTTTTTTGTTGGATATAGATGGAAATGTAAAAATGGATAAATATGAAAAAGACATAAAAGAAAATGAAACAAATAAAGTGGAAAAACATATGTCTAGTAATGTGAAAATCTTTATTGCATTTATTGTGATAATAATAATTATGTTAGGAACGGTATCATTATTTATGATTAAAAAATATAGAAAAAAATAGATTAAAACTTAAAATTAAAATTCTCAACTGAGACATGAATAACTTAAAGTATTGTACAAAAATTAACAATTAACGATGAACAATTAATAATGAAGGATAAAACTGAAAGCTCAGTTTTTTAAAATAGATTTTTAAAATAATTTGTAGAACAAATTAATTAACCATCATTGTTAATCGTTAACTGTTAATTGTTAATTGGTTCCAAGCATAATAATAGTAATAAACTGTAAGATTAGTAATATCATTTGATAAATCTATTATTTTAAATTTGAACTTGGAACCCTATATAAGAGGTGATAAAAATTAAAAACAAATACAAATTTTTAATTTTAATTATAGTTGTTTTAACCACTAGTATAATGTGTATAAAATTTCAAAAAAAAGATTTAAAAAGTGGTGTAAGTATTGAAAATACAAAAATTAAAAGTGGAAATTTAGCGGTAGACTATACTATAGAACAGACATTAGAGGATATAGAAAAGTTGGGACTGAATACAGTTAATGTACCAATACAAGTTGATATAGAAAATTTAAAATCTGATAAGTTCAGCATAAACCAAGAAAGCAAAAACAAAGCTATAAATTTAATAAAAAAATTAAAAAGAAAAAATATAAACATAATTTTAGAAGCTTATCCTTGGATAAATAATGGTGAAGATTACGAAACAGAATGGCAACCAGAAAATATAGATATTTTCTTTGAAAATTGGAAAAGTGTATTAAGTGAGATTGTAAATGATGTAGGTAACCATTTTAGTGTGTTTGCTGTTAATGTGGCATCTAATTTTGTTTTTATAGAAAAGTATGAAGATAAGTGGTGTGATGTTGTTGATTATGTAAGGAAAGAATTTGATGGATTTATAACATATAGAACTAGTTGGTGGTATACGGCTAAATGGGATTTGAGTACTTATGAAAAATATAATGAAAAAATTAATAATTTAGTATTTGGGAAAGTAGATTTTATAAGTGTATCAGCCTATTTTGAATTAAGTGATAAAAACATAAATACAAAAGATGACATAGTGGAAGATTTATTGAATACTAAAATACATAATAGAGAACAAAATGTAAAACAAGAATTATGCGATCTTCATAAAAAGTGGAATAAGCCAATATTTTTTGGTGAATTAGGTTTTCCAAGGTTAGATGGAGCATTGAAGGAACCATGGAATGTATTAGTTAGTAATATTCCTAATAATAGAGAACAAAGTGTAGGATTTGAAGCATACAAGGAAGTTTTTGAAAATGAAGATTGGAATATGGGGTTTTCAGTTTTTGCTATAGGCAATAGAGAAGGTGATAAACTTTATTATCCATCAATTGAAAGTGTCAGAATAATAAAGAGTTGGTATGAAGAATAAAAATTTTTTTAATTAATTCATAAAATCATGTATTTTATACAAAGAAATACATGATTTTTTATTAATAATAAATTTTGAAGGTAAAAGTTGAAGTATAAGTACTGATACTTCAATAAATTCAATCATATAGTTAAAAGTAAATATAAAGTATAAAAAAGTTATTTTAAATTGCTAAAGAAAGCAAAAAGTGTAAATTCATTTTTATGACGCAATTTGTTGAAATATAAAGTAATGTTTGTTATAATGAAATGTACAATTTAAATAAATGGAGGGTCATGGAATGACTACTAGAATAGCAATTTTAGGTGGTCCGAGATGTGGAAAAACTACACTTATGCAACATTTGTATGTAGAAATGAAAATCTTGGGTATAAATGTAGGGTGCGCAGCAGAATACAGTACAGACTACTTAAGAGAAAAAGGCATGATAGAAACTATTGCAGAACAATATGGAATATATTTAGGACAGGCAAAGTTAGAAGAAGAACTGGAAGAGTATGAATATGCTATAACAGATTATGCGACTTTTGTTCCATATATATATGCTAGATTTATGTTAGGTGATAAAAAGCGCACTGTAAAAGAAATGGAAATATTAAAAGATTTATATGGCTTAGCAATTAGAGATATAGCTAAGTATGATTACATATTTTATGTAGGTAGAGAATTCGGATATGAAAAAGATGGGGTAAGATGGCAAGATGAGGAAATGGCTAAAAAAGTTGATGAAGCTATAAAAAATTTCCTAGACAATGAGTCAGTGCCATATATAGAATTAACAGGATGCACTAAAGATAGAGCAAAAAATATTTTAAATATCATAGGTATGGATTCTACAGCTAATAGAGAAATAGCATCAGAATAGTGTATTGTGATTTTACATGGGGCGCCAAAGAGTAGCCCCTAATTTTTTTGCTAATAATAAGATATAATGCATATAATAACATTTAGATATAAATATATGACAGAATTTAATGTTAAAAATTTGATTAAGAAGAATATAAATTTTTTTAATATAAATTTAAAATTTTAATAAGAAACATGTGCAAGTTAAGATATAATCTTGTTTACCTAAAGTTAACATGATATTATAAAGAGTAGGCTCAAGATAAATTATGTTATTAGAGAATTATAGAAAGGTTGTAGTTAATTTTTTATAATAGTAATTAGACTATTTCTAATTAAACTAAAAAATAATTATTCTATAATTCTAAGTTTATAAAAATCAATAAAAATAATTTAATAAAGGAGAGATTGTTTTTGAGTGAATATATAAATGAGATAAAGAAAAGAAGAACCTTTGCTATAATTTCTCACCCAGATGCTGGTAAGACAACATTAACTGAAAAGTTGCTTTTATACGGAGGAGCTATAAGAATGGCTGGATCTGTAAAAGCAAGAAAAGCATCTAAGCATGCTGTTTCTGACTGGATGGAAATAGAAAAGAAAAGAGGAATATCTGTTACATCGTCAGTAATGCAATTTGGATATAATGGATTTTGTATAAACATATTGGACACTCCAGGACACCAAGACTTTAGTGAAGATACATATAGAACACTTATGGCTGCAGATAGTGCGGTAATGGTATTAGATGGAGCGAAAGGTGTAGAGGATCAAACAAGAAAATTATTCCATGTTTGTAGTATGAGAGAAATACCTATTTTTACATTTGTAAATAAGATGGATAGAGAAACAAGAGATCCATTTGAATTAATGGAAGAATTAGAAAATGAATTAGGAATAAAATCTTATCCAATAAACTGGCCAATAGGTTCAGGTATGCATTTTAAAGGTGTATATGATAGAGAGAAGGAAGAAATAGAATTATTTGATGATGGAGACCATGGTCAAAGAGAAGTTACAACTACAAGAATTTCTATAAAAGATGAAGAAAAAATTATAGAAGAAATAGGCGAAGATTTATACGAAAAATTATTAGAAGATATAGAGCTATTAGACATAGCTGGAGATAAATTTGATTATGAAAAAGTTAAAAAAGGTGAATTAAGTCCAGTGTTCTTTGGTAGTGCATTAACTAATTTTGGTGTAGAACCATTTTTAGAACATTTCTTAGCTTTGACTACATCACCACTTGGAAGAGAGTCAGATAAAGGATTAATTGATCCATTTAGCGAAGACTTTTCAGCGTTCGTATTTAAGATACAGGCAAATATGAATAAGGCTCATAGAGATAGAATTGCATTTATGAGAATTTGTTCAGGAAAATTCGAAAAAGGTATGGATGTATTTCATATGCAAGGAAATTCAAAAATGAAACTTGCACAGCCTCAACAATTTTTAGCTCAAGACAGAGAAATAATTGAAGATGCATATGCAGGAGATATTATTGGTGTATTTGATCCAGGTATATTTAGTATAGGAGATACTATTTGTACACCAAAAAATAAATTTAAATTTGAAGGTATACCAAGTTTTGCACCAGAACATTTTGCGAGAGTTAGAACAGTTGATACTATGAAAAGAAAGCAATTTATAAAAGGTGTGACACAAATTGCGCAAGAAGGTGCTATTCAAGTATTTAAAGAATTGCACATAGGTATAGAACAATTAATAGTTGGAGTTGTAGGTGTACTTCAGTTTGAAGTTCTAGAATTTAGATTAAAAAATGAATATAATGTAGATATAAAATTAGAAATGTTACCATATAGAAATATAAGATGGATAGAAAGTTCTGAAACAAAAGCAGAAGAATTAAGCTTAACTAGTGATACTAAAGTTGTTAAAGACTTAAAAGATAGAGATTTATTAATATTCCAAAATGATTGGGGTATTAGTTGGGCATTAGAACATAATAAAGGATTAGTTCTATCAGGTATAGCTAAAAACAATTAATATATAGTGATTTAAAGTAGAGAAATTTTACTTTAAATCACTATTTTTTGTACTACTAAATATATTATTTGAAATAAACATTTAGAATTGTATTGTAATAATTGTAATATTGTAGTAATATAATTATGAAATTATATTAAAGATAAAAATTGTAACGATACAATAAGGGGTGTAGATTTATGTTAGATAATGTACAAAATAAAGCAGCTAACAAAACAAGTGTTCTTTCTCTTGTTCAAGTAGCATTGATGGCGGCTATAGTATATGTAGCTACGGCTGTGATTCATGTTCCATCAGCTTTTGGGCAAGGTGTTCTTCATTTAGGTGATAGTGCTGTATTTATAGCGGCAATATTATTAGGTAAAAAGAAGGGCGCTACAGCTGCTGCTATTGGTATGTGTTTATTTGATTTATTATCAGGATATGGTGCTTGGGCTCCATTTACATTTGTAATAAAAGGAGCTATGGGATATATAGCTGCTATGATAGCCTATAGGGGTGAGTGTGAAGGTAAGAAGTTTTTAAATAATTTCTTTGCATTTCTTATAGCGGGAATAGTTATGATAATAGGATATTTTTTTGCTGGATGGATATTATATGACTTCCCTAATGCAGTTGGATCAATATTTAATAATGTGCTTCAGGTAGCACTAGGAATGTTAATAGCATTGCCACTATCAGAACTTTTAAAGAAAAGAATAAAGCTATAAATATTTTAATAGTGTGAGCGGAGGTTTTAGCCTCCGTATTTTTTATTTTATAAAAAGAAGTAGGGATATTATTTAAAGTAATAAGTAAATTGAGTATAGAAAAAATAAAAAAAGAGAGCTTAAATTAGCTCTCTTGTAACTTTCAAATTAATTATCTATTGAAGTTGTTTCTAGCATTTTTTCTAGCTTTTCTGCACTCAGGGCATCTTACTGGATCATTTTCAAATCCTTTTTCTTTGTAAAAAGCTTGCTCTCCTTCAGTAAATATAAATTCTTTTCCACAATCTTTGCAAACGATAGTTTTATCTGCCATTTTATTTACCTCCTTTAAATCTAAGGACTAATTAAACATGGATTATCTTACTTTCCTCTTCATTAAAGGAGTTAATTTGGATAAAAGCCTTGTTCTAATTAATCTTTTTAAAACTAGAGAATATAAAAATCTCTTTACTTTTATTATAACATAATTTGGGTATTATACAATATTGTATAATAAAATTAACGGATAATTCATTGAAATTTTAATAATTATATAATTTCAAATATAAACTTATATTTAACAATATAAATTTGAGTAAAATAAATTAAGTTGTTAAATACAATAGTAATAAGAGACAATATTAAAATTTTATTATTTAGTTGAGGGAATGAGCAAGATGGATAATAAAAAAGTAAAAACTCTACTAAAAAAAGAAGAAGGGACTAAGTTAGATTTTAAAAGGAAAATTGATATATATACGGAAAGTGGTAAAAAAGAATTAGCAAAAGACGTTTGTGCTATTGCTAATTCTAGAGGTGGAAGAGGATATATAATTATAGGTGTTGAAGACAAAAGTAAAGAAATTGTAGGTATAGATGATGAAAGACTAACAGAAGAAAAGGTTCAACAAATAGTAAGTTCTAGATGTGAGCCACCTATACCAGTTTCTTTAGAATTTATTAATTATAAAAATAAAAAGGTTGGAATAATAACCATATATACATCTGATCAAAGTCCATATCAAATTAGAGAAAATGGGTCTTTTTATATAAGAAGAGGCTCAACAACAGATACCATGAGACGTGATGAAATTATAACTATGTTTAGTAACTCTTTAAGTTTAACTATAGAATCTATACCTATAATGAAGAGCTCAATTATAGCATTAGATATACCTATGATAGATATGTATTTTCAAAAAAAAGGATTTGAAATAGATGATGAAAATAGAGAAGAACTTATGGAGAATGCAGGTATAGTATATTTGGATAAAGAAAGTGGAAAAAAAGTTTTGACGTTAGGGAGTGCTTTGATTTTTACAAAGTTTACATCTATTTATTTACCACATAATATGATAAAAATAATAAATAAAGTATCCAATAAGAGAGAAAATACAATAGTAATTAGTGGAAATATATTATATATGTTAGATGAAGCAGAAGCTGTTATAAAAGAAATTTTGCCAGAGATTTATCCTATAGAAGCAGTTATCGAAGCAATTAATAATGCTATTATGTATAGAGATTATAGTATGTACAATAAATTTATTGAAGTTATTATAGGGTATAAAAGTATTGTAATAATTAGTCCAGGATGTTTACTAAAAACAATAGGAGGAAATAAAGAAAATTACATTAGAAGAAACATGTGGATATATGAAAAGATAATAACTATAGATGAAAAGAAAAGATTTTTAAAGAAGTTTTCTGGATTTACAATAATAAAGAAAAAATTTAAAAGAAAAGGAGAAATACATTTCATAAATGATGAAGAAAGAAATATATTCAAAGTAGTTTTACCGGGTGTTAAAAATTTTAATAAATAAACCATTGTTAAAAAATTCTGAATATTATATAATTAATATAATTTAATAGTAATGGAAAATATTCCATAAGGCACAATGAAATCAAAAAAATAAGTTTGGGGGCGTGGAAAATGATAAATATATTCTGTAACGAAAAAGGTTCAGGTAAAACAAAAGCTCTAGTTGACTTAGCAAATGAGAAGGCTTTAAAAGCAAAAGGAAATCTAGTTTATGTAGACGATGATAAAAAAATGCTTTTTCAGCTAAACAAAAATATACGATTTATATGTGCAGAAGATTTTAAACTTAGAAATTCAAAAGAAATAGAAGGATTTTTATGTGGAATAATTTCACAGGATTATGATGTAGAGTATGTAATGATAGATGGTATAATAAAAAACATGAAAAATGAAGAGATGGTAGAATTATTTAATAAAATAGAATACTTAGTTAATAATCACAGTATTGACTTTTATATAAATATAAGTGCAAAATGCAATGAACTTCCTGAAAAAATAAAAAAATATGTAGTATAAGCAAAAAACTACTTGTATTTATCACTAATTAATAGTATTATAGATTATAAATTCAATAAAATAAAGGCTATGAAGGAAAGAAGTATCTATAAAACTTATAAAGAGAGCTGATGGGTGGTGCAAATCAGTTAAGAATTTTAGAGAAATACATTCTGGAGCTTTAAGCTGAAATTATAATTATTAGAGTAGGCTGAAACGTAAATCTGACGTTATAAGATTAAAGTGGACTTTTATAATAAATATATTTAGTATTAAAAGTCAATTTGGGTGGTACCACGGAAAGTTTCGTCCCTAGTTTTTAACTAGGGACTTTTTTATATAGTTTTTTATATAAAAGTTCATAAGAATAATTAAGAAAAAAATAAGCAAATAAAATAATTTGGCATATAAGCCTTACAAAAGTGGAGGAGAATTTTATGACTACAAATGTATATGATGTTCTAAAAGAACGTGGATTTTTAAAACAATTAACTCATGAAGATGAAATAAGAGAAATATTAGGAAAAGAAAAGGTAACTTTTTATATAGGGTTTGATCCAACAGCAGAGAGTTTACATGTTGGACACTTTATAGCTATGATGTTTATGGCACATATGCAACAAGCAGGACATAGACCAATAGCTTTAGTTGGTGGTGGAACTGCAATGATAGGAGATCCATCAGGAAGAACTGACATGAGAAAAATGCTTACTAAAGAAGATATAGATAGAAATGTAGCTGGAATAAAAGCTCAATTATCAAGATTAATTGATTTTAGTGAAGGAAAAGCAATACTTGAAAATAATGCAAATTGGCTATTTGACTTAAATTATGTAGAGTTTATAAGAGATATAGGTATTCACTTCTCAGTAAATAAAATGCTTACAGCAGAATGCTTTAAACAAAGAATGGAAAAAGGATTATCATTCTTAGAATTTAACTACATGTTAATGCAAGGATATGATTTCTTAGTTTTAAATCAAAAATATAACTGCACAATGGAACTTGGTGGAGATGATCAATGGTCTAATATATTAGCAGGTATGGATCTTATAAGAAGAAAAGAATCAAAATCTGCATATGGAATGACTTGTGCATTATTAACAAATAGTGAAGGTAAGAAAATGGGAAAAACTGCAAATGGAGCATTATGGTTAGATCCAAACAAAGTGTCACCATTTGATTTCTTCCAATATTGGAGAAATATAGATGATGCAGATGTTGAGAAATGCTTATCATTATTAACATTCTTACCAATGGATGAAGTAAGAAGACTTGGTGCATTAGAGGGTGCTGAAATAAATAAAGCAAAAACTATTTTAGCTTATGAAGTTACAAAACTTATTCACGGAGAAGAATCAGCAAATAAAGCGAAAGAAGCAGCAGAAGCTTTATTTAGTGGCGGAGTTGATATGTCAAATGTTCCAACTGTAACAATAACAAAAGATATGGAAAATGCTAAAATATTAGATATATTAGTGGAAACAAAAATAGTGCCATCTAAAGCAGAGGGAAGAAGACTTATACAACAAGGTGGATTAACTATAAATGAAACTAAAATAGAAGATGTAAATGCAGAATTTGAAAACTCATTTATAAATGAAGAAGGATACTCATTAATAAAAAGAGGTAAGAAAAAATTCTATAAGTTAGAAATTCAATAAGAATTATATATTTAATTAGCTATTTCAAAGAAACTTAGTGTTGATTTGAAATAGCTTTTATATTTATGTTGAATAATTCTGAATAATTATATTTACTTTTTAAAAATAAGGTATATAATAAAGATAGAAATGAATATTTAGTAAATTTTATAAAAAAATGTTCATAGTGCTAGGGGTGCCCAGTGGCTGAGAGGAATATATAATCATATATTCTAACCCTTGAACCTGACATGGATAATACCAGCGTAGGGAAGCAAAAGTTCAGTTAAAATTAATACTTTTAAGTAAGAATTTTCTGATTATTAAGCTCGCTTACGTAGTGAGCTTTTTTTATTGCATAAAAATGAAATTATTCAAATATTAAATGAGAATGGTAGTGTTACAAGAAAAAAGTTTTTCAATTGATAAATTTGTTATTTAAAATTTGAACTTGGAATCCTATATAGGAATACAAGTTTAAACTTTAAGTTATTCATGATTCAGTTGAGAATTCTAATTAATTTAATTGAAAATTGAAAATGAATGTAAAAATTGGACTTCCAATTTTAAAGAATGATTTTTTATTAAATTTGCAGAGCAAATTAGTTGAAAACAATATAAAAACGTAGTTTTTAAGCATTTCTATTTTAAATATTAGGAATGAAATGAGTAATATTAACCATAACTGTCAATTGTCAATTTTCAATTGTCAACTGATTTCAAATATAAATATACCAATAAACTGTAAGATTACTAGTATCCTTTGATAAAGCTATTAATTTAAATTTGAATTTGCAACCCTATAGGAGGTGAGAAAATGAAAGTTAATGGTAAAGTTTATGAATTTAAAGATGAAATTACAATTTCAAAGCTTCTAGAACATTTAAATCTAAAACAAGATTTAGTAGTTGTTGAATTAAATTTTAAAATAGTGCCTAAAGAAGAGTACAAAGCAATAATTTTAAATGATGATGATAATTTAGAAATAGTGTCTTTTGTTGGAGGTGGCTAAATGAAAATATTTTTAAATGAAGAATATTTAAATTGTGAACCTTGTACTATAAGTGAGATTATAAAAAAATATACAATTGATTGCGATTTAAAAATTGCAAATGGATTTGTTGTAAGTGATGATTATAAAATTAAAGAAAATGATAAGATTGTCCTTATAAAAAAGGGAATAATGCCTAGTTTGAATGAACTTGAACATCTTATGATGTCTAGACATAGTCCAGAAGTATTTGAAAAGCTTAAAAATGGTAAAGTTGGAATAATAGGACTTGGGGGATTAGGTTCTAATATAGCAATTTCACTAGTTAGAATGGGTGTAGGACAATTAAAATTATTAGATTATGATGTGGTTGAGCCAAGTAATCTAAATAGACAACAGTACTATTTTAAACAAATAGGAAAACTCAAAACTGAGGCTATGAAGGAAATTTTAGAAAATATAAATCCTTTTACGAAAATTAAAATCATTAATGAATATTTAGAAAAAGGAAGAATACAGGATATTTTTAGTGATGTAAACATTTTAATAGAAGCTGTTGATAATCCGGAAACTAAAGCAATGATTGTAAATGAAGGATTAAGCACAATGAAAAATATAAAAATAATAAGTTCATCAGGTATGGCAGGGTACTATTCTAGCAACAGTATAATTACAAAAAAAATTAATTCACGATTTTATGTATGTGGTGATCTAGAAAATGAAGCAAAATTAGGATGTGGTCTTATGGCTCCTAGAGTTAGCATATGTGCAAATCATCAAGCCAATATGGCTGTAAGACTTCTTCTAGGAATAGATGAAGTATAAAAATATAATGTATAGATGGGGGAATAAAAAAGATGGAAATATTTTTATTAGGAGATATGGAATTTAATTCAAGACTTATTATAGGAACAGGAAAGTATAGTAGCAACAAAATAATGCCAGATATAATAAAAGCTGCAGAACCAGCAATGGTTACATTAGCATTAAGAAGAGTAGATTTAGATAACAAAGAGGAAAATGTTTTAGAATATATAGATAAAAGTATAACATTGCTTCCAAATACTTCAGGAGCAAGAAATGCAGAAGAAGCTGTTAGAATAGCAAGAATATCTAGGGCTATGGGTTGTGGTGATTTTATAAAGCTTGAAATTATACCAGATACAAAGTATTTAATGCCAGATAATTTTGAAAATATAAAGGCAACAGAAATATTAGCAAAAGAAGGTTTTAAGGTTATGCCATATATGAGTCCAGATTTAATTGCAGCTAAAAGAATGGCTGAGGCTGGAGCTGTTGCAATAATGCCATTAGGTGCACCAATAGGATCTAATAGAGGAATTAAAACAAAGGAATTAATAAGAATAATGATAGAGGAATTAAATGTTCCAGTTATAGTTGACGCCGGTATAGGAAGACCATCAGAGGCAGCAGAGGCAATGGAGATGGGAGCAGCAGCAGTTATGTTAAATACTGCAATAGCATCATCTAAAAATCCAATAGAAATGGCCAGAGCATTTAAACTTGCAGTAGAAGCAGGAAGAATTGCTTATGAAGCAAAACTAGGAACAGTTGATGTTAAAGCAAATGCATCATCTCCATTAACAGGATTTTTAGGAGAATGTTAAAATGAGTGTATTAGAAAAAATAAGAAGATATGAAGATTTCAATTATGAAAAGTTTTTTAATGAATTAAGTGATGAGGATATAATAAGAAGCATAAATAAGGAAAGTTTAAATGAAATAGATTTATTAACACTATTAAGTCCTAGAGCAGAAAAATTCTTAGAGGTAATGGCTCAGAAATCTAATAGTATTACTAAAAAACATTTTGGAAATACAATACTTTTATATACTCCAATTTACATAGCAAATCACTGTGTAAATAAATGTGCTTATTGTAGTTTTAATATAGAGAATGATATAAAAAGAAGAAAATTAAATTTAGATGAAATAGATAGGGAAGGAAAAGCTGTAAGTGAAAAAGGATTTAAGCATATTATTCTTTTAACAGGTGAGGATCCTGTAACCACTCCTGTAGAATATATAAAAGATGCTGTTAAAGTACTAAAAAAATATTTTACCTCTATAACTATAGAAATATATCCATTAAAGGAAGATGAATATAAGTATTTAGTTGAAAATGGTGTAGATAGTTTAACTGTATATCAAGAAGTATATAATAAAGAAAAATATAAAAAAGTGCATTTAAAGGGACCAAAAAGAAATTATGAGTTTAGATTAAATTCTCCAGAAAGTGGTTGTAAAGCTGGGATGAGAAGTGTAAATATTGGAGCTTTATTAGGCTTATATAATTGGAGGGAGGAGGCATTTATGACAGGAGTTCATGGAAAATATCTACAAGATAAATATCCATATGTAGATGTATCTTTTTCGTTCCCAAGAATAAGACCACATGCAGGAGTGTTTAATGATTTAGTAGATGTAAGTGATAAAAATATAGTACAAGCTATTTTAGCATTTAGATTAATGTTTAGAAGTTCTCATATAAACATATCAACTAGGGAATCAAAAGAATTTAGAGAGAATCTATTACCTTTAGGGGTAACTAAAATGTCAGCTTCAAGTTCTACAGAAGTAGGAAGTCACATAGATGAAAATAGTGCAAGCACAGCACAATTTGAGATTTCAGATGATAGAGATGAAATTGAAGTAAAAAAGGATTTATTAGAAAGAGGATATCAACCAATATTTAAAGATTGGATAGATTTCTAAAATGATATATTTAATTACCAATAGGAATCTTTGTGAAGGAGATAAATACCTAGAAATAGTAAAGAAATCTATTGAGTATGGAATTGATAGGATAATACTGAGAGAGAAAGATTTAGATGATAAAAGTTTATATAGTATAGGAAAAAAGATAAAAGGTTACATGGATGGTTCGAAGTGTAAGTTAATAGTTAATAGCAATTTTATGGTTGCAAAAGAACTGAATGCATATGGCACTCAACTAAGTTATAGTACATTTAAAGATAGTATGGAGATTATACCTAAGAGTATAAGGACTATTGGAGTGTCAATACATTCAATAGAAGAGGCTATAAATGCTGAAAAATTAGGTGCAAGTTACTTGTTGTGTAGCAACATTTATGAAACTGAATGTAAAATGGGTTTACAAGGAAAAGGAACAGAATTTATAAGAAACTTGAAGTGTGAAGTAAATATACCTATTGTGGCGCTAGGCGGAATAAATTTAGACAATGTACAAGATGTTTGGAACGCTAAAGCAGATGGCGTAGCAGTAATGTCTTTAATTATGAAAACAAAAGATAAAAGGGAAATAAAAAATATTGTAAATAAGTTAAAAAATACAAGATGAGATTAAATAAAGCAAAGGTGTCAAAAATCCTTTGTTTTATTTTTTTATGAAAAAATATAAAATTAATACGATAATATAAATTATAAAGATATAAATTTATTTAATGATTTAAAGGTTGAAGACGTTATAATATAAAGAATTACACAAAAAATAATTTTAGGGGAGTGAGATGTATGAATACTTCAGATATATCTAGAATTCAAATATTGCAAAATCAAGATACAAGAGAATCTTTCAATAAGATGACCTTTAGAAAAGGGGAATCAGTAACTGCTAGAATACTAAACATAAATAAAGGTAGCGATGAGGTAATTGTAAGATTATTGGATGGAAGACAATTTCCAGCTAGAATAGATAATAGTATTGAAGGTAGTCTTGTAGATAATCAGCTTTTAAAGTTTGTAGTTAGTGATATAAAAGATGGAAAATTAATTTTAATGCTTAAAAATGACAGTGAAAATTCAGGAAAAGGAGAACTTCCAACTTCACAAAAAGATGTATTACTTCAAATAGCAAAGAATTTAGGTTTAAATGTTAGTAAAGGTGATGAAAGTATAATAAAAGAAATGCTTGATTTTAATATTGCATTGACTCAAGAAAATATTGATGAGGTTAAAAATTTATTAGAGTTTAAAGAGAGAATAAACACTAATCCGAAAGAAGAACAAAAATTTATTGATAAGTATTTGAGTGCCAAAAACATACCTCTAGATAGTGAACAAGGTAATAAAATAGAAAACACCTTAAAAAAATTTTTTTCAGAATTAAAAACTATGGATTCAAAAACAATTTTTATGCTCAAAGAAGAGAATATACCCTTAACTAAGGAGAATATTGAGAGTTTTAGCAAACTAAATAATGGAGAGACAAACATATTTAAGGATGTTAAAGATATTGAAAGTTTAATTAAAAAATTAGATGTAAATAATAAAGAAATTAACAGTGAAAATAGTGTCAATAAATTAGAACAAAATAATAAGGCAAAGGAAAATGTTCAAATAGAAGGTAATGAAAAAAAAGCACAAAATCAAGAAGTAAAAACAGAAGAGAATATTAATACTAAAGAAATTTTAAAAGAAAATGGAAAAGAAATAAAAGATAAATTTAAAGCACCACTTGATGAAGTAGTTAAAAATCAAATCAAAGAAAAGACAACAAATTTAAAAGAGAGTATACAAACATTAATAAAAGCTAGTAAGGAAAATCCAGAAACATTTGCAAAAGCAATGCAATTTATGGAAGGTAAAATGCAAGATTTTAAGATGTTTAATACACTTAGTAATGACTATTATTTTTTAAATGTACCAATGAACATTGAAAAACAAGAGTATGATTGCAAATTAGTTATAAAGGATGAGAGAGGAAAAGGAAAGAAATTAGACTCTACAAATATGAAAATTGCAACTAGTATAACAACTATAAATATGGGAGTGGTTGATGCTTATGTATCTGTAAATAATTATTATATAGATATAAATATAGAATCTAATAAAGAGTTTATGGACATCATAGAATTATACAAAGATGATTTAATAAAAGATTTAAATCTAAATTCATATTCTTTTAATGTACAAGTAAATGAAAAAATGGAAGAGTTTAATATGAGTAATTGCAGAGAGTTTTTTAATGATAAAAATTTAGGGATGTTAGACGTAATGGTTTAAAATATAAATTTATAGTATAATAAAATATATTACGTGCAATTTTAGAAAATATAATAAATATAAATATAGTAGGATGTGGTGACATGAAGGAAAAGAAAAAAGCTGCCGCATTACAATATGATTTTGGAAGTACAGCACCTAAAGTTACAGCAGTAGGTATGGGACATGTAGCAGATAAGATATTGGAAAATGCAGAAGAGGCTAATGTACCTATAGTAGAAAACAAAGAACTTGCAAATCTTTTAACAAATGTAGATGTTGGAGAAGAAATACCAACAGAGCTGTATGATGTAGTAGCTAAAATAATTGCATATGTAATGGATGTTGATAATAGAATTAAAAAGTAGGTGAAAATATTGGCATTATATGCTATATCAGATTTACATTTAGCTTTCAATAGTGAAAAACCTATGGATATATTTGGAGACAATTGGGCTAATCATGATGAGAAGATAAAAGAAAATTGGATGAAACTTATAAATGAAAATGATACTGTATTAATAGCTGGAGATATTTCTTGGTCAATGAAAGTTGAAGAAGGTAAGAATGATTTAGATTTTATTAATTCACTTCCAGGTAAAAAAATATTAGTTAGAGGAAATCATGATTATTGGTGGACTAGTATAACGAAGTTAAATGCAATGTATGAAGATATGCATTTTATACAGAATAATTACTTTGTATATGAAGATTATGCTATATGTGGTAGTAGAGGATGGATTACACCAAAGAGTTCAAAGTTTACAACTCATGATAAAAAAATATATGATAGAGAATTAATTAGATTAAGACTTTCCTTAGAAAGTGCAAAAAAGGATGGATATAGCAAAATAATAGTTATGTTACATTATCCACCAGTTAATGATAGTGAAGAGGAAAATGAAATTATAGAAATTATTGAAGAATTTAATGTTGAAAAAGTAATATATGGACATATTCATGGAGCAGGGTTACCATGGGCTTTTGAAGGTTGTAAAAATGATGTTGAGTATGTATTAACATCTTGTGATCATATAGATTTTAAACCTAAATTAATATTAGATAATGAAAAATAAGTTTATACAATGATAAAACTTTTAAAAATATAGTAATAATTATTATGTTTTTAAAAGTTTATTTTATTGCATGTAAATTGAAACTTTTTAAATTTATGGTTCTTTATAATTTAAGAAAAATGCTATAATATAGAAGTAGAAAATATAATAATTAAAATTAAGTAAGAGTTTAAAATTTTTAGTTCTCTATAGTTAATATAAGAAGTATAATATATAAATCAAATAAAAAGATGCAATATTAAAAAAATTAAGTTTAACAATTAGTAAATAATAATTAAATGAAAAACTTGTTTAAATATAATGGTATTTTAATAAACAATGTGTAATTAATTTAAAAAGTTTATATTTATTTGGGGAGTGAAGAGAAATGGCAGAATTAGTTCATTTAGGACTAGATGTTGGTTCTACGACGGTTAAGTTAGTAGCGTTAAATATAAATGGGAAAATAATTTATAGTAAATATATGAGACATTACTCTAATATAAAAGAAAGTATATATAATCTATTATTAGATGGATTATATAATTTAGACGACAAACTATTCACTATAATGATGACAGGATCTGGGGGACTCACAATTTCTAAGTGGTTAAATATAGGATTTACACAAGAAGTTGTTGCTTGTAGGAAAGCAGTTGAGGAGTTGATTACTGAAACAGATGTAGCAATAGAATTAGGTGGAGAAGATGCAAAAATAACTTATTTTACTGGTGGGGTAGAGCAAAGGATGAATGGAACTTGTGCTGGAGGTACAGGTGCTTTTATAGATCAAATGGCAGCTTTATTAGAAACTGATGGAAATGGGTTAAATGAATTAGCAAAAAATTATAAAGTTATATACCCTATAGCAGCAAGATGCGGGGTATTTGCTAAAAGTGATATTCAACCCTTGTTAAATGAAGGTGCAAGAAAAGAAGATATTGCTGTATCAATTTTTCAATCAGTAGTAAATCAAACAATAAGTGGTCTTGCATGTGGAAGACCGATAAGAGGAAAAGTAGCATTTTTAGGTGGTCCATTATATTATTTATCAGAATTAAGAAAAAGGTTCATAGAAACATTGAAAATTAAAGAGGAAGATGTTATATTTCCAAATAATTCTCAAATTTTTGTTGCAATAGGAGCAGCACTATGTTCTAAATATGAAGAAAAATTAACACCTGAAAAGTTAACAGAGAAAATTAATAGTATAAAAAAATATGAGAATAATGAAATAAATAGGTTAAAACCTCTTTTCAAAAATGAGGAAGAATTAAAGGAATTTAAGAAAAGACATAATAGCAACTCTGTTAAAAGAAGCAATTTAGAAGAATACAAAGGAGGTACATACTTAGGATTAGATGCAGGATCAACAACTACAAAAGCAGTTTTAATAAATGAAGAAGGAGAAATTTTATATTCACATTATGGTAGTAATAATGGGAACCCTATAAAACAAATAAGAAAAATTTTAAATGAAATTTATAATATTATAGATAATGATATAACTATAAAAGGTAGTACTGTTACGGGGTATGGAGAAGGATTAATAAAGAAAGCATTTAAAGTTGATTATGGAGAAGTTGAAACAATTGCACATCAAAAAGCTGCTATGTTTTTTGAACCAAATGTAGACTTTATTTTAGACATAGGTGGTCAAGATATGAAGTGCATAACCATAAGTAATAAAGTTATAAATGAGATTAAATTAAATGAAGCATGTTCATCTGGATGTGGTTCTTTTATTGAATCTTTTAGCAAGTCGTTGGAACTACCTATAGATGATTTTATAAAAGAAGCGATAAATAGCAAAAGTCCTGTAGATTTAGGATCAAGATGTACTGTTTTTATGAATTCAAGGGTTAAAGAAGCGCAAAAAGAAGGAAGTTCAGTTGGGGATATAGCAGCAGGACTTTGTTATTCCGTTATTAAAAATGCACTTCATAAAGTTATAAGAATAAGAAATCCTAAGGAAATGGGAGAAAAAATATTAGTTCAAGGCGGAACTTTTTATAATGATGCTATATTACGAGCTTTTGAATTAATATCACAAAGAGAAGTTATAAGACCAGATATAGCAGGACTTATGGGGGCATTTGGAGCTGCGTTAATAGCAAAGGAAAGAGGTAGTGGAAAAGAAAAAAGTAGTTTAATTTCACAAAAAGAGTTAAATGAATTTAATGTAACTACTAACCTAAGAAGATGTGGAGGATGCAGTAACAATTGTCTTTTAACAATTAATAAATTTTCAAGTGGAGAAAGTTTTATCTCAGGAAATAGATGTGAAAAAGGTGAAGGTGGATTAAAAGAAGAAAAAGGACTACCAAATTTATTTCAATATAAATATGATAGAATATTTGACTATAAACCATTAGAAGATAATGAGGCTTATAGAGGGATAGTTGGAATTCCTAGAGTTTTAAATATGTATGAAAATTATCCATTTTGGCATACATTCTTTACAACACTGGGATTTAAAGTAGAACTATCAAATAGATCTTCAAAGGAAATTTATCAATTAGGTATGGAAACAATACCATCAGAGTCAGCTTGTTATCCAGCTAAAATGGCTCATGGGCATATTATTGATTTAATAGATAAGAAAGTAGACTTTATATTTTATCCTTGTGTTTTTTATGAGCATAAAGAACAAAAAGAAGCTAACAATCAATTTAATTGTCCTATGGTAATTTCATATCCAGAAGTAATAAAAAATAATGTAGATAGATTAATAGAAGGTAATATAAAATTTTTAAATCCATTTATTGCTTTTAAGGATATTAAAAAGTTAAAAGAGGGATTATTTAAATCTTTAAGTAGCTTTGATATACCTTTCAAAGAAATAAGTAATGCTGTAAATTTAGCATGGAGTGAAGATGAAAAATTTAAAGAAGATATAAGAAAAAAAGGTGAAGAAGCCTTAAAATATATAAAAGATTATAATAAAAAAGGAATTGTATTGTGTGGAAGACCATATCATATTGATCCAGAAATCAATCATGGAATTGATAAGCTTATATCGGGATATGGAATTGTAGTTCTTACAGAAGATTCAATTGCTCATTTAGGACAAGTTGAAAGACCTTTAAGAGTTGTAGATCAATGGATGTACCATTCAAGACTATATGCAGCAGCATCTTTTGTAAGCAATGAATCTAAAATTGAATTAGTCCAATTGAATTCTTTTGGCTGTGGATTAGATGCAGTTACTACTGATCAAGTTCAGGAAATATTAAAAAATAATGATAAAATATATACAAGTATAAAAATAGATGAAGTTAATAATTTAGGAGCAGTTCGTATAAGAATTAGATCATTAAAAGCTGCAATGGAAGAGCGAGAATTAAAGTCAATAGGCTGTTGTAAAAAAACAAAAGTAAAATCTAGACCTATATTTACGAAAGAAATGAGGAAAAGACATACACTTATTGCACCACAAATGTCACCAATGCATTTTGAATTATTACAGGTAGCTTTAAGTTCAAGTGGATATAACTTAGAAGTTCTTCCAGCGGTGGATGAAAGAGCTGTAGATGAAGGATTAAAATATGTAAATAATGATGCTTGTTATCCATCTATAATAGTTATAGGTCAAATAATAAATGCATTGAAATCAGGAAAGTATGATATAAACAATACATCAGTAGTAATTACTCAAACTGGAGGGGGATGTAGAGCTACAAATTATATAGGCTTTTTAAGAAAGGCATTAAAAGATTGTGGAATGGAAAATATACCAGTTATATCATTAAATGCTTGTGGACTTGAGAAAAATCCAGGATTTAAATACTCACTAAAAATGGCGAAAAAAGCAGTGATTGCCCTTATATATGGAGATCTGTTTATGAGATGTACTTTAAAAGTAAGACCTTATGAAAAAATAAAAGGAAGTACAAATGAATTATACAAAATGTGGAATAAAAAAATTAAAAAGCAAATAAAAGAGTATGATTTAAATGGATTAAAAGAAAATATAAAAAATGTTATAAAAGATTTTGATATGTTAGAGATAAATAATTATGATAAGCCTAAGGTTGGATTAGTAGGTGAAATTTTAGTAAAGTTTCATCCAACAGCCAATAATAGGGTAATAGAAATAGTAGAAAATGAAGGTGCTGAAGCAGTAATGCCAGACTTAACAGATTTTTTCTTGTATTGTGCATATAACTCTAAAATCAAATATCAAAATTTAATTGGAAATAAACTAAATGATATTTCAGGACAGGTTGTTATAAGCTTTATTGAATATTATAGAAAGATAATGAAGGAAGAGTTAAATAAGAGCAATAGATTTACAGCACCTAAAGACATTGAATATTTGGGAAAACTTGCAAGCAAAGTTTTATCACTTTGTAATCAAACAGGTGAAGGATGGTTTTTAACTGCTGAAATGCTGGAACTTATAGAGAGCGGAGTAAATAATATAATATGCATGCAACCATTTGCTTGCTTACCTAATCATGTTACTGGAAAAGGAATGATAAAAGCTATAAAAAGAAAATACGAGAGTAGTAATATAATTCCAATAGATTATGATCCTGGTGCAAGTGAAGCCAATCAAATTAATAGGATAAAACTGATGTTATCAGTGGCAAAAAGAAATATGAATAACATAGAAAAAATAACATTAGATGAGGTTGCTGCTAATTTAAATGAAACAAAAAGTTAAGGCTATATTTATAGTCTTAACTTTTTACTCACCAAATAATTTGGAAAAGAACCCTTTATTGGATTTAGTAGAATCCTCATTGCTATCTATATCATCTGTAGAGATTTCGGTACTTTCTTCTTTAGCTGCATTTTGCTGCTCTAAAGTTTCTTTTATGAGATCTCTCTGAGTTCTAGTAAGTTCCTTTAAGTTAGTAGATACACCAGGAGTTGTAATAACTCTTGAAAACCAAGAAAGTGCAGTATCATAATTTTCAAGACGACGATTTAATTCACCAATTAAATACATCAAAAGAAAAGTATTCATTTTATATACAGGCATTGATTCTTTTTCTAAAGCAACATTAAACCCCTCAAGGGATGATTTAAGAAAACTTTTTTCAAGTTCAGAACTGTTATTATCCTCAGATAAGCGATACATCCAAGCAATTTTTAAACAAATCATAGCTTTTGTACTAGATTTACTATTTATATAAGTTGCATTCAAAAGAGCTAACTTATATCTTTCAATAGCTATAGATAAATTATATTCTTTTGGATATGTTCTTGATTTGAATTTTGTTGAAATATTACTTATAACCGATTCTTTTTGTTTCTCCGAAATTTTGTTGAAATCTACCTTTAAAGCTGAATAGCCGCAATGCTCACAAACATAGACATCATAAAAGTAAGGATTTATTGTAGCATATCTTATGAAAAAGTCGGAATCTTTAGATATCATTCTATAAGAATTACTTTTTAAAGCTAGTTGTTTAAATGTAGTTTCACACACAGGACAAACAATAGTTTTTTCATATAGTAATGAAGAAGGTGATGTTTTTTTTGCATCTTCTATAGCTTTTTTTTCTTTTTCATAAAGAGATAAATCTTTTAAATCACTATCCTTAAAACCTACATGTTCAAGTCCAGAGAAAATTTTATTATCAGACATAGTCATTTACCACCTTAAAAATATTAAAAATAAATATTTATTTGATATTTTATACTAATAACATTATATTATATATATATGTATTAACTCAAATTAAATTATTTAATATATAAAGCTAAAATAGTAAAGGGTGAATTAGATGGCAGTAGTGGAGTGGAAAAAGTTTTTAATTCCATATGAACAAGCAGTTGAGGAATTAAAAGTTAAATTTAGAAGCATAAGAAGAGAGCTAAGAAGAAAAAACGAATACTCCCCAATAGAGTTTGTAACAGCAAGAGTAAAGGAAGTTTCTAGTATTTTAGAGAAAGCAAATAAATTTGATATCCCACTTGAAAGAATTGCATATGAAATGGAAGATATAGCTGGCGTTAGAATAATGTGTCAGTTTGTTGATGATATAGATACAGTTGTAGAACTTATTAGACAAAGAAAAGATATGCAGATAATATATGAAAAAGATTATATTACAAATGTTAAAAGTAGTGGGTATAGAAGTTATCATATAATAATAAAATATCCTGTAAATATGGTTGATGGACCAACAGAAATATTAGCAGAATTTCAAATAAGAACATTGGCAATGAATTTCTGGGCAACTGTAGAACATTCATTAAACTATAAATATAAACATGATATTCCTATAGATGTAAAAAGTAAGTTAAAGAACGCAGCAGATGCAGCATTTAAGCTAGATGAGCAAATGATGGATATAAAAGATGAAATAAAAGATGCACAAAAATTATTTGAAGTTAAATCTAGTTTAGTAACAGGGATAGTTGAAAACATACTAACATTATCATCATTAGGAAAGATATCTGAGGCATCTAGATTCTCTGAACAATTAAATAAACTATTAGAAGTAGGGGAAGCGTATGAATTAAATAGCTTATTACAAGAAACAAAGAAAGCTTTAGATAAATATAATAAGAATTAATAAAAAAAGATTAATAGAAATCTATTAATCTTTTTTTATTAAAATTAAATTAGTTAGCAACTATATTAACAAGTCTACCTTTTATAACGATAACTTTTCTTACAGTTTTTCCTTCAAGGTTAGATTTTATAGTTTCATTATTTAAAGAAGCTTCTTTAATGCCTTCTTCATCAAGTGATGTAGAAACATTTATTTTAGCTTTAATTTTTCCGTTAACTTGAATAGCAATTTCTACTTCATCTTTAATTAAGGCTTCTGGTGAGAATTCAGGCCATTTTTCATTAAATACTGAGTAGTTCATACCTAAACATTCCCATTGTTCTTCAGCAAAGTGAGGAGCAAATGGTGCAAGAAGCTTAATGTAGTCTACAAGAACTTCTTTTAAGAAATTTACATTTTTAACTTTTTCATTTAAGTACTTAGATAATGCATTAGTAAACTCCATCATTCTAGCGATTGCAGTATTAAATTGCATCTTATCTCCGTCTTCAGTAACATTTTTAATAGCGAAGTGTCTCCAGTAGTTTAATTCTTTTTCTGGTGCTTCTAGAACTTCTTTATTATTATCTTTGTTTTTTAACTCCGCGATACAATGTTCAAGAATTCTTTCAATTCTTTCAACAAATCTACCAATAGATTTTATTCCATCATCGCTCCAAGCACCACCATCAGTGTAACCGAATCCAAACATTAGATACATTCTAAATACGTCAGCACCAAAATCTTTTATATAATCATCAGGAGAAATAGTATTTCCTTTAGATTTACTCATTTTTAAACCATCTGGTCCTAGGATAAGTCCTTGATGAGTTAAAGATTTAAATGGTTCATCAAAGTTTACATATCCCATATCTCTTAAGGCTTTAGTTATAAATCTTGCATATAGTAAGTGCATACAAGCATGTTCTGGACCACCTACATATTTATCTACAGGAAGCATTTTGTTAGCTCTATCACTATCAAAACATATTTCACCATTTTTATTGTCAGTATATCTTAAATAGTAGAATGAAGAACATACAAAAGTATCTAATGTATCAACTTCTCTTTTTGCAGGACCACCACAACAAGGGCAAGTTGTATTTACAAAGCTTTCACATTTAGCTAATGGAGATTTTCCATCAGGTGTAAATTCAACATCATATGGAAGTTGTACTGGTAAATCTTTTTCAGGTACTGGAACTGTTCCACATTTATCACAATAAATTATTGGAATAGGGGCTCCCCAGTATCTTTGTCTAGAAACTAGCCAGTCTCTTAGTCTAAAGTTTACTTTCTTTTCACCTAATTTTAAAGAACTTAATTTATTAACAATTGCTTCTTTAGCTTCTTCTGATGATAAACCACTAAATTCAGCACTATTTATTAAAGTTCCTTTTTCAGTATATGGAAGCTCGCCACCTTCAATAACTCTTTCAATTGGAAGAGAATATTTTGTAGCAAAAGCAAAATCTCTTTCATCATGTGCTGGAACAGCCATAACAGCCCCAGTTCCATAACTGTTTAAAACATAGTCTCCAATCCAAATAGGTACTTTTTTACCGTTTATAGGGTTTATAGCATAAGAACCAGTAAATACACCAGTTTTTTCCCTAGTTATAGATTGTCTTTCTATATCAGATTGCTTTTTAGCAGCTTCTCTATAATCATCAACAGCTCCTTTGAATTCAGCAGTTGTAAGTTCATCTACTAAATCATTTTCTGGAGCTAAAACTACATAAGTAACTCCAAATAAAGTATCTACTCTTGTTGTAAATACATTAAATTCTATATCCTTACCATCAACTTTAAATAATGCTTCTGAACCAGTAGATTTTCCAATCCAGTGTTTTTGCATAGATTTAGTTTTTTCAGGCCAATCTAACTCATCTATTTTTTCAAGTAATTCATCTGCATAGTCAGTAATTTTTAAGAACCATTGAGTTAAGTTCTTTTTAGTAACTTCACTTTCACATCTTTCACAGAAGCCATCAACTACTTGTTCGTTAGCAAGAACTGTATTACAGCTAGGGCACCAATTAACAGGAGCATTTTTTCTGTAAGCAAGTCCTTTTTCATATAGCTTTAAGAATAACCATTGAGTCCATTTATAATAATCTGGTCTACAAGTTACAACTTCATTTTCCCAGTTAAACATAGCACCCATAGCTTTTAATTGCTTTTCCATAGTAACTATATTTTTTTCAGTAGAATCCATAGGATGAATTCCAGTTTTAATTGCAAAGTTTTCAGCAGGAAGTCCAAAGGCATCAAAACCCATTGGTTGGAATACGTTATATCCTTCCATTCTCTTTATTCTAGCCCATGTGTCAACGGGTCCATAGTTAAACCAGTGCCCAGCATGTAATTGGCTTCCAGAAGGGTATGAGAACATCTCTAAAACATAAAGTTTTTTGTCAAGATTATCATTGTCAAATTTATAAATTTGACTTTCTTCCCATTTTTGTTGCCATTTTTTATCAATTTCAGTATTATAATTTCCCATAAATAATCCTCCTTACATATGTATGGTTTCAACTTATATTTTTAACTTATACTTTTATGAATAAATTCAATAGTTATTCTAATGTTTGCTTTCATAATAAGATAACAATTAATAAGTTAAAGATAGTTTTCCCATTAATTATTTTTATTTTGAGAATATAAAAAAACTTTCATCTCTAAATAAAAAGAGACGAAAGTTATATTTCCGCGGTACCACTCTAATTAGGCAAAAGCCTCACTTGTGTATTATAACGATATAAGACCGTACTTGTTTCTAACAAGTAAGCTCATAGGCAAGTTCATACAAATTAGTTACTACATTTCAGCAAACTGTAGCTCTCTAAAAACTAATATAATACTAATACTCCTAATCAAAGCAATAATTATATTCAATTAATAATAAATTATAATATAATTATTGTGATTTTACAATAATTATATTCAATTATTTCAAATTTTTAATTACTTTCTTGCTTAAATAAGTAATTATTTGAGTAAGAGCATAATCATATATGAAAAATGCAACTTCATATACAATTATAGGTGTAATTAAAAGCACTATATTGTTATTATATGTTATAGAGACTTCAGTTGCAAATAGTGTTTTAAGTAAAAATAAATAAATTATAGCAGAAGTATTAAAGAATAAAAACTTAAGTAAAACTTGTAAATTTTTATTTTTCTTTCCTTCTATAAAATATTTTATGAAGCCATATGAACCAAAAAATAGTAAATACATAATACAAATAGATTTAGTTGGAATTATAAAATAAGATATTGAAGAAACTGCAATATAAACTATAATAGTAGGTTTTACACCTATTGTTAAAATAGAAAGTGGAATAATACTAGATGCAAGAAGTAGGATAAACATAGTATTAAAAGGAACTAAAACAGAAGCATATAAGATAACTAAGCTTAAAGCTACATAAATTCCACCTTTAGTTATATAAGTAGTTTTAGAGTTAATATTTAAATTTCCCATAAAATCACCTCCAACAGATGTTGTTATAATATTAAATTAAAATTATTATTTTTAATAATTTAGAAAAAAGATAAACTATTTAATATTAGTTTATCTTTCAATAATAATAGTATTAAGACTAGAAACAACTTATGCAATCTCCACCCATACATTCACAGCAAGTGTCAAGAGCCCATAGTTTACAAAGGGTATCACAACAACTATCGCCACCACGAGTAGTTGTGTTATAATTGCCTGCATATGCTCTTTGACGCATAGATAATTCATTTAATGTACGTCTATATTCAAAGTTGTTAGGGTCCATTCTACAAGCTTGAGAAATTAAATTATATGCATTATCAAACCAATTTTTCTTAACGTTGACCATTCCCATAAGGAAATACCATTCAGCAGTTCTATTACTAATAGAATTTAGCTTACTTTCAGCACCAGAAATATTGCCTATGTTTAAATCGTTTCTAACTGATTGATATGTAGAAAAATCATTACCACTATAGTTTGGATTAGAATTAGTATTGCTACTATTATAAGAATTAGTGTTACCTTTAGTTAGGGCATCATAAGCCTCATTAATTTCTCTCATTTTTTCTTCAGCAAGTTCTCTTAAAGGATTATTATCATATTGATCAGGATGATATTGTTTAGCAAGTTTTCTATAAGCACTTTTTATCTCATCTTGAGAAGCACCTTCTTTAACCCCTAATACTTCATACGGATTTCTCATTTTTTTTACACTCCTTAAATTTAATACTTTCTATCTTTTCCATTAAACCTAGCTCTAGTATATTAGTTAAAAGGTCTTTATTCTTACATAAATCTAAAGCCATTAATGAATCATAAGAGCTTTGGGCACTCATAATTAAATTAAATTCAATTCTATCTCTAATTAAATTTATTAATTCTTCATAAGGAAGATTATCATTATTAAAGCATTTATTTATTGGATTAAACTTATTTTCTTCCATATCTTTCTTTAAATCATCATATGCGTCAATTAAATATATAAATCTTCCTAGATTATATCCTAAATTATATAAGTTATTTTTTAATTTGTCATCATCTACATATTCACATATAATGTATGCAGTTAAATCAGCAAATATATGTGAAATTTCATCAATAGAACTTAGGTTTTCATTATTTTCAATTTGATTTAATAAGTCAAGTTTTTCTTCCATATAATTGAGGATTTTTATATTAGTTGTGTCATCAGTTTTAGTGTATTTTTTTAAGAATATAGATAATATTTTATTTAATTTAGATTCATCATCTTGAACATTATCTAATAATTTAAAGTAAGTTAAAGATATATTGCAAAATGCAGCGTAGTTAAGGGCATCACAATTTACAATTTTAGCTCTTTTTTTTACTGGGTGAGCAATACATTTACTAACGACAAAATCTAAATTTTCATTATTTAAGCTATCTAGTAATATAGCTAAAAATGTCATATCATAATTAAGAGCAAATCGTGGAAGGTTACCAAATTCATTTTTTATAGCAAGGCATAGACCACAATAGTAAGCTTTGAATTTTTCATAATCTTTAACTTTAAGTTCCATTTTACATGGCATTACATATCCAAACATTTATAAACCTTTTAAAGATGATTTATCTTTTAATATTTCATATATAGTTTTTGAGGTTGTATCATTCATTGTATATCCAAGCAAGCCAACAACTTCAATAATTTCATCTTCATAAAGTGATTCTATTTCTATATAAGGAAATGGGCAAAAACTTGGATCATTTATATCAATTTCAATTAAAGTGTTTTTATATTGATAACTTTCTCTAAATTTTTTTATAGATTCAACTAATTCCAAGCCTAAAGAGTTAAAAATTTTTTTGCCTTCATCTCCATTACTAATTTCGACTTCACATTCATCCATGATTTTATATTTTTCTTGACTTAAAAGCTTTTTTGTAGTCATATAGTAAATATTTCTATTTGAAATATGATCAAAAACTTCACGTATTCTAGCATAACCTTTAGCATTTAACATACGTCTGTCAGAAAAATCAAAGATATTATTTACTTGACTTTCTTCTTTAACTTTTGATGCATTTAAATTTTTTAATTTATTCCTTATATCATCAACATTTATGTCTATAATTCTTGTTTCAATTTCGTGCATAAAAAAACCTCCTTAAGTTGCAGTAAGCAATATATATTAGTATTTTCCAAAGAAAAGTAGTTTATTATAATATTGCTATTTAAATTATACATTGAAATCTTAAAATTCAATAGTTAATTATAACATAATTTTAAACTTACAATGCATTTGAAATATTTAACTTATTAATATAAACATATATATTTAACATCTAAGGATAGTAAGTTTAGCATTATGTAAAGGTATAAAAAAATTTATCGATAATTATAAAAATAGTGTCTTAGTGGGAGGAAAAATATGGTATCAGTATTTAAAATAAAAAAACAGGTAGGTTTTATTAAGGCCAGTTTTGAAAAAAGGGATTTAGCTGAAATTGAAGGAATGTTTAATAACTCTAGTGAAGAGGATATAAAATTATTTTCAAAACTAGCTAAATTTATATTGAGAATATCATCTAAGGTAGAAAAACTTATAAAGGGTATTTTAGGTTTATCAACTAAAATAAGTAATTTTAATGTTCAATTATTACATTATTCAAGAGAATTAGAAAAGACATCAAATACACTTAAAGATTCATCACATAATCTAGTTTCAGTAATACAAGAAACTGGTGCTGGTGTAAACGAATTATCAAATGCCATTGAAAATAATGCTAAATCTTTAGAAAATATAATAAATAAAACTGATTGTTTAAAAGATATATTAAATTCAAGTAATACTGCTCTTGATGACATATTAAATTTAAACAAGGAAGTGTCTAATAATTCTTCAGTAATGGAGAAAAATATGAATGAGTTAAATGGCATAGTAAATGATATGAGAAGTATTTTAAATGGAATACATGATATAGCAGACAATACTAATTTATTAGCATTAAATGCTAGTATAGAAGCTGCAAGAGCAGGTGAAAATGGAAAAGGGTTTGCTGTAGTTGCTGAAGAGATAAGAAGTTTATCAGAAAATACAACGAATCAATTGGCAGTTATGCAAGAATTTGTTAATAAAATAGAATCATCTTCATTGAAAAACTATGAAAGTGTAAATTCTACTGTAGAGTTTATAAATAAATTAGAGACCCATACCGTGAACATAGCTAATTCATTTAATGAAAGTAATGATGCTGTTAAATCAGTTATAGAAAATGTAGAGGATGTTGCTAATAATATGGAAGAGGTTAGTTCGATAGGTGAACAGATAAATGAAGCGGTGACATCAATTATAAAAGATAGTGAGATTTTAGAGTCAATGTCAGAGAATGTTAGAGAAAAATCTGTAATGATAAAAAATATGGGAAATGAATTAGAAAGTATAGAAGAGTTAGTAGATTCTTTAGCTAAGTTAAGCGGTGAAATAGGTAGTGAAGAATATTTTATGATATCTAATGATGATTTTATATATAACATAGATATGGCTATATCAGCACATGAAGGGTGGACTGAAAAACTTAAAAATATGGGAGCTAACATGACTGTAGAGCCACTTCAAATGGATGGGACTAAATGTGGGTTTGGACATTTTTATAATTCAGTATTACCATCTAATAAGGATATATTAACTATTTGGAAAAATATTGATGGAATTCACAAAGAACTGCATAGTATAGGTCATAGTGTAGAAAAAGCTATAGAGAAAAATGATAAACAATTAGTAAATAGTGAAATATATAGAGCAGAAAATTTATCACATGAAATAATAGGAATGTTGCAAGAAATAAAAAATATAATTATAAATTTAAAAAAAGAAAATCAAACAGTTTTTTAAAAAAATAAAAGTGCTAATTTTTAGCACTTTTATTTTACATAATTAATAAAGTTCAAGACTCCAGTTTTCACCATTTTCTAATGTGCCTTCATCAATTACTTGACCAGTATGGTTTATTTGATTATTTGAAATTTTAAAGGTACCATACTTATCGCCTTTAATATTGATTTCATATGAATTGCAATCATTTTCATTTAAAGGCGTTATAGCAAAATGATTACTTTTTAAAACATCAGAGATTAATCCTTTAACTTCTTCATTATTATGATATTGTCCGTTATCTATAGAATACATTAATAGAACCTCCTTTAAGTATAGTTTTAATATTATGAATATTAATATAATTTAACTTATATACCTTAAAATCCTTTAATTATATATAAAAAACATTATAGTAATTTCTAATAATAACTATAGGGATTTTAATAAATAATTTCATACATGTATAGTTTTATTAAAAATGCTATATTTTATACAGTATAAGTTTAAAATATATAAATTAAAAAACTATGAAGAAAAATAAAAGTTATTTTTCTTCATAGTTCATTATATGTTTTAGAATCATATTGATACTTCCATCACCATTACGTTTAATTTCAAAACGCTCAAAATCATGATAAGCTTCTTCAGAAAGATATAAATCCATATCTTTGTCTATCTTCAATCTAATTCGTTTTAATTTTTTATCTACCCATTCTTTATCTATAGCTACATTATCTACAACACCATGTTCTTTAGCAAAGGTTTTAAAGTTTTCTTTAAGTTCTGTATTATCCTTAAAAACTTCATCAGAAAAAGCATTTATGTCAATGTTTTCTTCATTCTTTAGTGATTTTTTTATATGACTTCTAACTTTTTCTTGTTCAGATGCATTTTCTTTTAAATTGTTCTTAGTCCATTTTTCAGCAGCTTTAACAAAATTTTTAGTCATATCTCTTTCATTATCAATTATTCTACAACCTAGATAATTATCAATAAAATAATTTGAACCATAATCCTCAGCATTCTTATTTTTACTTTGTTTATCAATGACCATTAAATCATAGGCATTATCGCTATTTATTGCTTTTATAAAAGCACATTTTTGAATTCTAGAGCTAGAAGATGGAAGGCCGGTAAGTTGAGGTATTATATCTATACCAATTTTATCATCAACATACTCAATAGTATGCATGTAATTCTTAATATAATCCATTTTAAATATCCCTAAAAACAATCCATATTCAGTTGAAAAGCTTACAGTAAGTAAATCACATGATGGAATATTTCCTTTTGAACGCATTAGTATAAATAGCTGTTTAGCTAATTCTTTAGAAACATTTAAAATATTATTTTCACCACTCAAAAATTCTTGAGAAACTTCTTTAACAATATTTCTATCTTCAGTAAAAAATGCATATTTTAATTCTTCATCTTTTAAACAACGTTGAACATGTTTTGCTACAAATGTGTAAGTTTCTTCGTTTAAATCAAGGGCAAATGCATTTAAGATAGGTTCATCACTATTATTATCTAATACATGTATTACTGCATCTAGAATATTAATTTCCTTTATATATTCCAAAAAAATCACCTCATAAATAAAATATTATTTTAAGTTTAATATGTTTTTAAAATCACTTTTAAATTTTATATTAAAAAATTTAAAATGAATGTTTAATATTGATAATTGACAGTTAAGGTAAAAAGTATAAACTTAAATATTAACCATCACTTTTCACTCTTAGTTTTTAATTGGTTTCAACAATGATATCAGAATAAACTGTAAGATTAGTACTATTATTTGAGAAAGACATTACTTTAAATTTGAACTTGAAACTCTATATATTATATCAATAAAAACAAAACAAAGAAATATAAAAAAAAGTATACATATTACAAGTTATGCAATTAACATTTTTATAAAAATATCATACAAATGAAGTATAGAGTTTAGTTTAGGGGTGTGACATGAAAGAGTTTCTTGTATATGTATTCGGAATAAAGAGATTTATATCAATATTATTAACAATAACATTTTGTATATTAGCTGTAAAAGGAAAAGTAACTGGTGATCAATTTGTTACCATATTTGCAGTAATAATATCTTTTTACTTTGGACAATCCACTGCTCGTCAAGCTATCAATGAAAACAAATCAATGATAGATATAGAAGGTGTGAATAAGTTATCAGGAAATGATAAAGTAAAGAATGATGAAAAACAAGATGAGATAGATGGATAAAATTTAAGGATATAAAAAATAAACTCAAAATAATTTAAATTATTTTGAGTTTATTTTTTATATCTATATTAATTCATAGAGTTAGCAGAACCTAAAACTTCATCTATTTTAGCTTCAACTAAAGTTTCTATATTTTTTCTTGATTCACCAAGATATTTTCTTGGATCAAATTGACTTGGATTTTCAGCTAAGTATTTTCTTATACTTCCAGTCATAGCAAGTCTTATATCTGTATCCATGTTTATTTTACAAACTGCCATAGCAGAAGCTTTTCTTAACATTTCTGCAGGAACACCTTTAGCTCCGTTTATTTCTCCACCATTATCATTGCACATTTTTACAAAATTTTGATCAACTGAAGAAGCACCATGTAAAACTATTGGATAATTATGAAAACCAGCTTCTTCTAATTTTTTCGTAATTGTTTCTAATCTATCAAAGTCAAGTTTTGCTTCACCTTTAAATTTGTAAGCACCATGACTTGTTCCTATAGCTATAGCTAAAGAATCAACTCCAGTTCTTTTTACAAAATCAACTGCTTGATCTGGGTCAGTGTAAGTAGCTTCATGTGCAGCAACTTTTACTTCGTCTTCTACACCAGCAAGTTTTCCAAGTTCAGCTTCTACAACAACACCTCTTGCATGAGCATAATCTACAACTTCTTTAGTAAGTTTTACATTTTCTTCATATTCATAGTGAGAACCATCAAACATTACAGATGTAAAACCAACTTCAATACATTTTTTCACTAAATCTAAAGAATCACCATGATCTAGATGCAATGCTATATCAAGACCACTTTCTTTTGCTGCGGCTTCAGCTAATGCCTTTAAATAATCTGGTCTCATATATTTCATAGCTCCACTAGAAACTTGAAGTATAACTGCAGAGTTTTTAGTCTTACATCCATCAACAATTCCTTGAATTATTTCCATGTTATTAATGTTGAAAGCGCCTATAGCGTATTTTCCTTGAAATGCTTTATCAAACATTTTTTTTGTAGTAACTAATGCCATAATAAATCCACCTTTCACTTTAAAAAATATTTATAATATAATACAATTAAGTAGAATAAATATTCTAAAACATATAAATAGTATAACACATAAGGTTAATGTAGTACATTAAATTCGAATCTAAAATTTTAAAAAATATTTCTTAAAGTTATAGATTCTTCATCCTTCATAGACTTAATCAATCCTTTTATACTATGAACAGATGATAAAGAGTGTGTTTTATCTTTTTCATTAACATATTGAGTTAGTTTTAGTATTTCAACATACACATTGTCTAAATGTTGATGCTCTGAAAATAATGATATAAGCTTTATAGAATCTTCATAATCTGTAAGCAATTTCAAAGAATTGACGTAAGCATCATCCCATTTTTCAAAAGCTATAGTTTCTTCTGTTTCAGTAGTCAAATTTAGAAGATAATCACAAGTTTGTACTGTATAGTTAGTAGCAAAAAATATTCCTATTAGCATTATACCAAAAATTGTGAAAGGTAAAATCATTTTTTTCATATTTTCTTAGCTCCCTGTTAATAAAATTATTATTTATTTTTATTATTATTTTTATTTGAAGAAGAATTTTTAACAAAATTTATTAGACTATCCTTAAGTTCATTAGTGCTATTAGCATTAATAGAAGTAAAGGTGTTGTTCTCTTCATTTTTTAATTGAATAAACATTTCGTTTTTGTCATATACAATAGCGACGACAACATCACTAAAGTTTATAATATTTCTTTTATTTAATTGTGATTTAAGCCATTTTTCATCTTTTTTTAATTCTTTTAAATTATATTTATTTACTATTCCATCACTTATAACAACTAAAGGAAGAGGGTTATCAGCAAGTGTAATATTAAGTTGCTTAGCTGTTAAAGGTGATACAGTTTCCTTAGGCATTACAGAAATATTTCCATTAGTTTCTAAAATGGCGTAGTGAATTTCAGCTAAATTGAAATATCCATTTAGTCGTAATTCTTCCATTAAGTCATCTAAATTAAAACGCTGATTTCTAAGTTCATCCATATCAACTCTACCATCTTTAATTAAAATGCTAGGTTCACCATTGAAAAGTGTTCTAAATTTTTCGCTTTTAAGTTGGATAAAGGATGTTAAAACTTGAAGCATTACAATAGTTATTATCGGTACAATAGAATTAGTTAGTGGTATTCCGTTGTTCTCCATAGGTAAAACACCAAGTTCAGAAATCATAAGAGCTGTTACTAAATCAAAAGGTTCAAGTTGACCTAGTTCTCTTTTTCCCATTATTCTCATCATGAATAAAAGAAAAAAATAAAGTATTAAAGTTCTAATTACTGAAATAAGCAAAAAAATCACCTCTTAAAATAAAAATAGAAATATAAAACATGTCTAAAACTTAGTCTGTGAATAAAACAAAAAAATATAACAAAAAGTTATAAATGTTATTAGAATTGCATAAAATTTATATTTAAAAGGTTGTTTTTATAAAATGCATTTTATAAGATACAAAAAATAGAAATTCTTATATAATAATATTAACTCAGAATTAGGGGGATATTTATTATGATTAAAATAAATGTAATATCTAACAATAAAACTATAGATATAGAAAAAAATACTACTGCATATGACCTTATAAAAAACAATGAATTAGAGCAAAATATACCTATCACATTATGTAGAATAAATGGTAAATTGTCAGAATTGGGCACAATAATCGATGAAAATAGTGAATTTGAAGTAGTAGATATAAAAGATAAATTTGGAATGGCAACTTACACAAGAACACTTCAATTTGTGCTTATTAAAGCGACTTTAGAATTATTTAAAGATGCTAAAATAACTATAGAACACTCTTTAAGTAAAGGATTATTTGGAGAGATAACTAAAGAACCTAAACTAGATATTGATGATATATATTTAATAAAGGAAAAGATGAATGAAATAATACAAAAGGATATAAGAATAAATAAGGTTTCAATTGATGTTAAAGAAGCTTTAAAGATATTTGAAAAGTATGGAATGGAGGACAAAATACGTCTTTTAAAATCAAGAAATTTAAGTAAAGTAAGTTTATATGAAATGGATGGTCAATATGACTATTTTTATGGTCCTATGGCATATTCTACAGGAGTTTTAAAAACTTTTGATTTAATATATTATGAACCAGGATTTATATTAAGATTTCCAACAATTGAAGAACCATTTAAAATTCCAAAATTTGAAAATCATAAAAAGCTTGCAAGTATATTTTATGAAGCTGAAAAATGGGGGAAATTGGTAGGCGTCAGTGATGTTGGTGCCTTGAATGAAAATGTAGAAATGGGCGAATTTGTAAACTTAATAAGAATTTGTGAAGCTTTACATGAAAAAAAAATTGCGTCTATAGCAGATGAAATTAGCTCCAATAAAAATGTGAATATTGTGTTAATTGCAGGGCCGTCATCTTCAGGTAAAACAACATTCTCTAAAAGATTAAGTATACAATTACAAGTTAATGGAGTTGTGCCAACACCTATATCGTTAGATGATTATTTTGTAAATCGAGAAAGAACACCACAAGATGAATTTGGAGAATACGACTTTGAATCTATATATGCACTAGATTTAGAACTATTTAATATTCATTTGAAAAAGTTATTAAGTGGAGAAGAAGTAGAAATTCCATCTTATAGTTTTAAATTAGGAAAAAGGGAATGGTTAGGAAGAAAAATGAAACTTCCAAAGAACGGAGTTTTAATTGTAGAAGGTATCCATGGTTTAAATGAAATGTTAACATCTTCAATTGAAAAAGAAAGAAAATTTAAAATTTATATTAGCCCATTGACACAACTTAACTTAGATGACCATAATAGAATAGCAACGACAGATATTAGAATAATAAGAAGAATTGTTAGGGATTATCTTTCAAGAGGATACGATGCGGAAAACACATTAAAAATGTGGCCATCTATAAGACGTGGAGAAGAAAAAAACATCTTTATATTTCAAGAAAATGTAGATGCAATGTTTAACTCAGCGCTTATGTATGAATTATGCATTTTGAAAAAGTTTGCATTAGAAGAACTTTTAAAAATAAATGAAAATAGCAAAGTATATGATGAAGCTAAAAGACTTATAAGTTTTCTAAATTTCTTTAAGGAAGTAGATATGAATTTAGTTCCAAGTAATTCAATAATTAGAGAATTTATAGGTGGAAGTTGTTTTTATGAGTATTAAATTTTAACTAAAAAACTCATAAATATGATAAATTGAATTATTAATCTTCAATTACTATCAATTTCCTTTGTAAAAAATAATTCTACGTATTACAATAGTCATTGCAATAGAGTTGTCTTAAACAAACTAGCATTAATATTTAGAGGCGTCAAAATATTACTAGTTTGATATATAAAACTGCAATTATTATAAAAACGATGTAGGAGGAAACATATGAAAAATTATAGTGCTTTTGATATTTTAGGACCTATAATGATAGGTCCATCTAGTTCACATACAGCAGGAGCAGCAAGACTTGCTAAAATAGCAGCAAAAATAGGTGGAGAAAAAATAAAAAAAGTAAGATTTTTACTACATGGTTCTTTTGCTAAAACTTACAAAGGTCACGGAACAGATAAAGCATTAGTTGCTGGAATTTTAGGTATGGATCCAATGGATGAAAGATTAAGAAATTCAATGGAAATAGCAAAAGAAAAAGGCTTAGAATATACTTTTGAAGAGGCTGATTTAGGTGATGATGTTCACCCAAATACAGTTAAATTTATCATAACACCAGAAAATGGAGAAGAAGTTACCGTAGTAGGTTCATCTATTGGTGGTGGAAATATAGAAATTTTTGAAGTTGAGGGACAAAAGTTAAGATTTACTGGAGAGTACCCAACATTAATTATAAATCATGTAGATGTTCCAGGAATCATCTACAGAGTTACAACAGTACTATACAAATCAGAAATTAATATAGCATCTATGAATGTATATAGAAAAGCTAAAGGTTCTGAGGCGGCTATGGTTGTAGAAGTTGAACAAGTTGTAGATAACGATGTATTAGATCAAATAAGACAACTTGAAAACATAAACAGTGTTGACCAAATAGTACCACCAAAGGAAGGAGAATAAACTATGTTTGCAAATACAGCAGTAGAAGTTATAGAAGTTTGTAAAAGAGAAAATATAAGTATAGCAGAATATACAATAAGAGAAGAGATGGAAACAACTGGACTTAGCCGTGAAGAGTTAATGGAGAAAATGTCTAGAAACTTAGAAGTAATGAAAAAAGCTGCTAAGGAAGCAATGGAAAGAGAAGTTATCTCTGTAAGTGGATTAATCGGTGGAGATGCAGTAAAATTAAAAAAATATTTAGAAGCTGGAAAAACACTATGTGGAGATGTTATGGTTAAAGCAATGGCAAGAGCTTTATCAACTTCAGAAATAAATGCAGCAATGGGAAGAATAGTTGCAGCACCTACAGCAGGTAGCTGTGGAATAGTACCAGGAGTTGTTTTAACTGCAGGTGAAAAATTAGAAAAAACTGATGAAGAATTAATCATGGCTTTATATTCAGCATCAGGAGTTGGAGTTTTAATAGCTAAAAATGCAACTCTTGCTGGTGCTGAAGGTGGATGCCAAGCTGAGTGTGGAAGTGCAGCAGCAATGGCAGCAGCAGCAGTAGTAGAAATGATGGGCGGAACAGCTGAAATGGCTTTTGATGCAGGTGCGATTGTTATAAAAAATGTAGAAGGATTAGTTTGTGATCCAATAGCAGGATTGGTTGAAATACCATGTGCTAAGAGAAATGTTGCAGGAGCAGTAAGTGCATTAACAACTGCTGAACTTGTAATGGCAGGAGTAGGAAGTAAAATTCCTTTCGATGATTGTATAGCAGCAATGTACAAAATAGGAAGAGAAATGCCAGCTGCATTAAGAGAAACTGCTTTAGGCGGACTTGCAGTAACTCCATGCGGATTAAAATTAAGAAAAAAAGCATTAAAAGAAGATTAATACATATTTATAAAATAAATTTTAAAATCCTTATTAGTATTTTACTAATAAGGATTTTTTGTTGTATAAAAACTATTAAATTTGTATGATTATAAATTATTGTCAAGATCTAACTATATATGAATAAAAACTTTAATATAAAGTAATTTGAAATAATGATTTAAATTTATAAAAGAATATTTGTGAATACAAGTTTTTTATAACAAAAAATAAATTTTGTGTCATTTTGTCAAAAATTGAATATTTTATTAATAGACCATGAGATATAGGAGGTAATGATGGAAGCTAAAAATAAAAATGTAGATAGCTACTTTAAAGTTTTAAAATTTAGTATACCTATTATAGTGTCTATAAGTTTGATGTTTATAGAAACAACATCTTTAATTATAAATATAATTTTATATTCATGTTCGATGATACCATTATCTATAATTTTAGGTAATCAAACATCTGATATAACCGAATATATTGGAGAAAAAAAGGGTGGTCTATTAGCGGCAACAGTTGGAAATTTACCAGAATTAATGATGGGGTTGTGGTCAATTAAATATGGAATGATAGCTATGGCACAAGCAGGTCTTATGGGAGCAGTTATAACCAATATGTTACTAGGGCTAGGACTTGCAATATTTTGTGGTGGAGTAAAATATAAGGAGCAAAAATTTAATAAAGCACTTGCTAGAACTAATTTTCAACTTTTGCTTTTGGCAATTGCATCTATAATTATAATAAGCTCTTTAGATGGAAATGTATTATTGGATAATAAAAAAGCAACTACTATAAGTGCAGTAGTATCTATAGTATTAATATTTATATATATATTAGGGCTTATATTTTCATTATACACACATAGAAACTTATTTATAGCATCTAATGATAAAGCAGAACATTATACTAATGAGAAGAAATTAAATAAACAAAGTATAATTATAATTTTAAAAATAATATTTGTATCAATAATATTATATTTTATAAGTGAGAAATTAATATATAATGTAAATAGAGTAGTTGAAACTTATAAAGTATCGGAAGAGTTTATAGGGATAATATTGATACCACTTTTAGGAAGCTTTGGAGAAAATGCTACAAGTATAGTTTGTGCACTGAATAATAAGGTAGATTGTAGTTTAGAAACAGCAATAGGATCAAGTATTCAAATCTCACTTTTTGTTACACCTCTCTTAATAATAATATCATTTTTTATGGGGCTTAATATGACTTTAGTCTTTAGTCATTTTCAGATAATAATGCTTATAATAGCATTAGCTATGTCATATTTTGTATTTCAAGATGGAAAAACCTATTGGCTAGAAGGTGGAATACTAACAGCTACTTATGTAATTATAACTATAGGATATTATTTTATAGGAATGTAATTAAATAAAATGTATAGGATTATAAAAATAATTGTTCTTTTTTTATTACTATATTCATAAAGTTAAGTATATAAGCTTATTTAAAATTAATAGATATCTGAAAAAAAGATAAGATGTCTTATGAAAATAGGGTGATGAGATGAGCCATAGAATAGTAATAGAAGAGTACTATAAGGATATAAATAATTTATCAATGCTGTTAAATGGTACTGTTAATTCATATAAGGTATTAGTTAGTACAGCAAATGATTTTAATAATATGGCATTAGCAAAAAAAAGTGATGTAAAAAATGCTATAAAAAGAGCAAATGAGTTAGGTGAAGTAGTAGATGATATGATAAGTGCTTTTAGTGATAGTATAAAGAGTTATAACAGATATATAAAAACTAAATCAGATGTTATAAATCAAATTTCCAATAGTAATTTTGTTAGGATTGAACTAGATAATGCATTAAAAAGAACTGAGTAATAAAATGCTAACTTAGAAATTTTGAATTAGAAGCATGGTTAAATAAACATGTTTTTAGGCACATGACAAAATGGGTATCTATTAAATGGATATATTATTTTTCTCATGTGCCTTAATTATGTAAATAAACTTGAGAATTGCTAATATAAAAGGTACAATTATAAAATAGATGTTTATGTTAAATTTATAGGAGGAAAGCTATGAAAAAAGTTAAGTTTATCTATAATCCTTATTCAGGGGAGAATTCAATAGTATCAGAACTTGATAAAGTTATACAAATTCATCAACAATATGGATATATAGTTGAACCATATAGAATACAAAGAGATGAATCTATATCAAATGCTTTTGATAGTATAGATAATGATTTTAAATATATATTAATAGCTGGTGGGGATGGAACTATTGACTCAGTAGTTAATGAAATGAAACATAAAAAGATTGATATACCAATAGGTGTATTACCTGTTGGTACAGCAAATGATTTTGCAAAAAACATAGTTGGAATGCCACAAGATATAGAGAAGGCATTAATTCAAATATTAGAAAGTCAAGAAAAATATTTGGATTTAGGTAAAATAAATGAAAAATATTTTGTTAATGTTGCAAGTGCAGGAGTATTTACAGATGTATCTCAAAAAATAGATGTTCATTTGAAAAATACAATGGGGAAAATGGCGTATTATATAAAAGGACTTGAAGAGATACCTAACATAAGAAAGTTAAAAGTAAAAGTAGAATCAAAAGATTTTAAATTTGATGGGAATATGTATCTTATGTTAATATTTAATGGAAAAACGGCTGGTAATTTAAAATTAGCACAATCATCAGAAGCTGATGACGGACTTTTAGATGTTATTATTGTAAAAAGTGATATTGTAAGAAATGCTCTTAATAATTTTATAGTTATGCTAAAGAAAAGAGACATATATGAAATGGATGGAGTTTTATGTTTTAAGACAGATAAAGTAACTATAGAGTGTGATGAAGATATTGTTACAGATATAGATGGAGAAAAAGGACCAGAATTTCCATTGAAAATAAGTTGTGCAAGAAAAGCTTTAAAAGTATTAGGATATTTATATGAAAGTTAATAGTGATATATTTTAAGTTTAAAGGAGGTTTTAACCTCCTTTTTTTATTGTGGAGGAGTTGAAGGTAAATTTAATTTATAACTTTTTACATATTTAGTTTATGATTTATGTGACTATATAATTTTAAATTATGTACTAAAAAAGATTGTTTCATATTTTTTAGTGATATATTAAAGAATATAATAAAATTTAGAACTGATAGGTTAATTTAAGTAGTTTAAGATGAAAATAGGAATTAGATAATGTGCATAACTTGCTTTATTAGTTAATATAATCTAGTGAAGGATAAAATATATATTAAGTAAATTGATGAATAACATTTATAAGTATTTGTTTAAAATTAAATAAAACTTTAAACGGAAATTTCAGTATGTTTAAACTTGGGGGGATAGGTTTGGATTATATATATTTATTAGGAATATTTCTGATGGTATTACTTTTGTATGAAGGAGTAACTACAGCCTTTAGTTATGCACCTAAAAAGATAAAACATATAACAATTGGTACATTAATTTTAGTTCTATTTAGGTACATTTCATTATTTATATTATTTATAAATAAAAAACCTTTGTATTTATATCTTTTAAAACCTATAATTTTTTTAGAAATAGTTTATTTGCCTATAATAGGATTTATAACTATATATATGCTATATAGAAATGAAAAGATAAAGCTGAATTATTTCTATTCTATAGTATTAATATTTAGTTTATTTTATATTTTTGTAACATTAAAGTCGCCTGTTAATACAATGCTGTCAGATATATATGGATATGTCATAATTTTAAGAGAAGATTATGGATTATACTTAATATTAGAAGTTGTAAATACAATATATTTAATATTAGCTATGAAGGCTTTAGGTTATAAGTACTCTAATAAACTAGGATTAGCACTTATGATACTTTCAGCAAGTTTAACAGTATTAACAATTCTAATAAGTTTATTGGGTGTGAATTTATTTGGAGTGAAAATTTTAGGTGAAATATTATGGATTCTAACATTAGTATATTCATTAAGACAATTTAAGAAGAAAAGTATAATCTTAACTAAATAGTTTAAAATTAAATTTAAATAAGAAATGTCATATAAAAGCAGTTGTTAAGCACTACTTTTATATGACTATTTTATTATCTTCTTCTACTATTTTTAGAAAAAGTCTTAGTAGAAGTTTTTTTATTATTTTTATTGTTACTAGATTTAGTTTTTTTAATAGATTCATTTTTAGATGTAGTATCCTTAGAAACATCTTTTACCTTTTTACCTTGATAACCTTTGTGTTTAATTGGTCTAGGTCCAATTAAACAATTTGGTGAAAAACCTATTAAATCTTCTCTTTTAGCACAAATCAGAGCATTTTTTACAAGTGTATGATTATCAGCATTGCTAAATTGTAATAGAGCTCTTTGCATGCTTTTTTCTTTTTGAGATTTAGGAACATAAACTTGTTCATTAGTTATTGGATTTATTCCAGTATAATAAATAGTTGTTGAAAGACTTCCAGGAGTAGGATAAAAATCTTGTACTTGTTCAGGCATATGTCCCATAGTTTTTATGTACTCAGCAAGTTCAACAGCTTCATTTAAACTACTACCAGGATGACTAGACATAAGATATGGAACTACAAATTGATTTTTCCCCAATTTCTTGTTTATATCAGCATATTTTTTCTTGAAATTGTCATAGACTTGTCTTTTAGGTTTTCCCATTTGTGCAAGAACTTTATCACTTACATGTTCAGGGGCTACTTTTAGCTGTCCGCTGATATGATGTTCACAAAGTTCATGGAAAAATTTTGGATTTTTATCTTCCATTAAATAGTCATAACGAATACCAGAACGAATAAATACTTTTTTTACTTTAGGTAAAGTTCTAACCTTTTTTAATAAGCTTAAGTATTCACTATGATCAACTATAAGATTTTTACATGGTGTAGGGAACATACACTGTCTATTTTTACAAACACCATGTTCAATTTGCTTTTTACAAGCTCTATGTCTAAAGTTTGCAGTAGGACCACCTATATCATGTATGTATCCTTTAAAATCTTTATCATTAGTTAAAATTTTAGCTTCTTCTATTATTGAATTTTGACTTCTATTTTGAATAACTCTTCCTTGGTGATAAGTTAATGCACAAAATGAACAACTTCCAAAACAACCTCTGTGGCTTGTAATTGAAAATTTGACTTCATTTATAGCTGGAATTCCGCCAAGTGCTTCGTAAATTGGATGATACGTTCTAGCATATGGTAAGTTATAAACTCTATCCATTTCAGCTTCTGATAATGGTTTTTGTGGTGGATTTTGAACTACATATTTATCGTTGCAAGGTTCTACTATTGTTTTACCCCAAACATAATCTTGTTCCTTTGAATAAAGTTTATAACTCTCAGCATAGGCTTTCTTATCATTTGAAACATCTTCAAATGATGGAAGTATTATGTAATCATTTAATTTAGAAATATCATTAGTAAGATAACAAGTACCTCTAACATGATGAAGTCTATCTATAGAACTGCCATAACTTAAAAATTTAGCAACCTCTATAATTGGATTTTCACCCATACCATAAATTAGAAGATCAGCTTTAGAATCTAATAAAATACTTTTTCTTACTTTGTCATCCCAATAATCGTAGTGAGAAAATCTTCTAAGACTAGCTTCAATACCTCCAATTATTATAGGTACATTTTTATAAGCTTCTCTTGCTCTATTGGAATATACAATTACAGCTCTATTTGGTCTATATCCTGATTTTCCACCAGGTGAGTAAAAATCATCACTTCTTTTTTTCTTAGCTGCAGTATAATGGTTAACCATTGAGTCAATATTTCCTGAGTTAATTAAAAAACCAAGACGAGGTTCACCAAGTTTTCTAAAATCATCGACAGAATGCCAGTTAGGTTGAGCTATAACACCAACAGTATATCCTTCTGATTCTAAAAGTCTACCAATTATGGCAGTACCAAAAGAAGGGTGATCTATATATGCATCTCCAGTTATAATTATAAAATCTAACTGATCTATATCACGTTTTTTCATATCATCTTTACTTATAGGTAAAAATTGATTATTTACTATCATAAAAAACCTCCAAATTTTAAATTTATAGGGTTCTAGGGTAATATTTTATATGCTTATAGGGAAACAAGCTCGAATTCAAAACTATTCTTTTAGCTGTAAATATATTGCTTTCAAAAGAAATGCTTGTTATAAAATGATTCCGAGCTAGTTTCACTCTTAAGGGTATCCAAGTTTTGGAACTAATAATTAATAAATTAATTTCTAATTCTTAAACATAAGACATCTATTCATCTTAACATAATGAAAAAGAAATATAAATAACAATAAATGTAATTATAAACACAAAAATAAAAAATCCATACTATTTAAAGTATGGACTTTTTATAAAAATATATATAGTTAAGGTTTATTTAACTGCTTCTTGAACATACTTGATTATTAAGTCTACAGTTGCTAATACTGAATCAGTATGTGTTCTTTCATATCCGTGAGATGCAAATATTCCAGCTCCAATTAAAGCTGTTTTAACATCGTATCCAGCTCTAAGTGCTGCAGAAGCATCAGAACCATAACTAGGATATGTGTCTATTCTATATTCTATATTATTAGCTTTACAAAGCTCTGTAAGTCTAACTCTTAAATCTAAATCATATGGACCAGAAGAATCTTTAGCTGCTATACAGCAAGCATATTCTGTTGAATTTTGATCAAGTCCAGGACATCCCATATCAACAGCTACAAACTCTTTTGTATTAACAGGAATACCAGAGCATGCACCATGTCCTATTTCTTCATAATTACTTATAAATACATTTATTGTATGAGGAAGTTCTATTTTGTTTTCTACTATATATTTTAGAGAATATAAAAGCATACCAACACTAGCTTTATCATCAAGGTGTCTTGATTTTATGAAACCACTTTCAGTAAATCTAGTTCTAGTATCAAAACAAATAAAATCTCCAACATTAATTCCTAAAGCTTCAACATCTTCTTTAGATGAAACTTTTTCATCTAAAACAACTTCATAATTTTCAGCTGTTCTTTTAAGGTCTCTTGCTTCAGCTCCACTTATGTGAACAGATGGTTTTATTGTTTGAATTGTTCCTTCAAAACTTTTGCCATTAACACATTCAACTATACAATTTTCTCCTTCAACTGAGTTCATCATAAAACCACCAAGTTGAGTAAGGGAAAGTCTACCAGTACCTTTTATTCCAGTTACCATTGCACCTAAAGTATCAACGTGTGCAGATAAAGTTTTTTGATATTCATCATTTTTACCTTTAATTGTAGCAACTAAAGCACCTTTGTTTGTGAAATGATATTCTATTCCTAGTTTATCTAATTCACTAGCAATGTAAGGCATTATTTTCTTTGAATAACCAGTTGGACTTGGTATTGTTAATATATTATTTAAATAGTTTTTTATGCAATCTATGTTATACATAATTCCACCTCTTATATATAATGATTTTGAAAATACATAATAGAAATAAATTCTAAAATATTCATATATTTTCATCAATTTAAATATTAACATAATAAACAAATAAAATCTAGTAAAAAATTCACTAAATGAAAACAATTTCAATGAAGTTTGTAAAAATTTAATGTTCTATAAAATTTAGTTTTAATATTGAATCCTAAGTAATATAAATATAAAGACAAGCTAGAAGTATTAAGCATAATAATTTAATAAATTTTAAAATGATATATGGGGGAAAAACTTAATGAAAAAATTAAAAAAGATTGGATTTAAAATGTTAATTTTAGCTTTGGGAATTGTAATCATATCAATTACATTAGTTTATAAATATAGTACAAGGATATATCCTAAAATATACATAGAAAATATAAAAGTATCAAATTTAAAAATAGAGGAAGCCAAAGAAAAATTACATCATGAATTTGAAAAAAACATATCAAATAAAAAAATAGAAATAAGAGTTGAAGATAAGTTATTTAAAACAAGTTATGAGGAATTAGGAGTAAAGTTTGATACACAAAGAGCTATTGAAGATGCAATTAATATTGGGGAAAAAGAAAATTTTATAAAAAAACTTTACATGATTTTATTTCCTAAAAAAATAAATATAGAAATTAACTTAACGTATAACAATGAGGCAGTGGATGGAGTTATTTATTATATAGAAGGAGATGTAAATATAAAGCCAATAGAAAGTAAAATGACATTAGAAAGTAATGGATCATTTACAATAACAGATGAAGAAAATGGAGTTAGAATAAATAATGAAAGTTTAAAAAGTCAATTAGAAAAGTCAATAAATAAAAATATTAATGAAGAAATTATTAGAATTCAATGTGAGCTAGAACAATGGATACCAGAAAAAAGGAAGCAAAATTTAAGTAAGATAAATGGAGTAATATGTAGTTTTTCAACTAGTTTACAAAATTCTTCAGAACAAAGAAGAACAAATATAAAATTAGCGACAAAAGCAGTAGATAGTTATGTTGTTATGCCAAATGAAATATTTAGTTTTAATGATGTAGTTGGGGTTAGAACAGAAAGTAAGGGATATAAAAGGGCACATGTAATATTAGGAAATCAATATGTAGATGATGTAGGGGGAGGAATATGTCAAGTATCATCAACATTATATAATGCTATATTAAAGACTGATATAGAGGTTATAGAAAGAAAACCACATAGTAAAAAGATAAATTATGTTCCATTAGGTCAAGATGCTACGGTGAATTATGGTGCTATAGATTTTAAATTTAAAAATACATTAGAGGTACCTATATATATAAGAGGACAGGTTCAGGATAACTATGTAGGATTTCAAATATATTCAGATACATCGATAAATTTAAAAAGATATCAAATAGAAAGTGAAATAGAAGAAATTTTAAAGCCAAAAGATACAATTAAGTATAGTAGAGCTATAAGTAAAGGCCAAAGATTAGTAGAAAAAGAGGGCAAAATTGGATATGTAGTTAATACTTATAGAGTTTTATATAAGGATGGAAAAATGATAGAAAAAAAAATAGTAGCAAAGGATATATATAAAGCTGTAAATAATATTGTAATTGTAGGAATATAATAAAATTTTTTTAGATTATTTGTTAAAAGTTGAAATTATGATATAATTGAAAATATTAATAAAATATTAATAAAGTATTAACAAGATGATTTAAAAAGGAGTATTAGTTTTATGATTATAGTATGGATTGTTTCAGCTATTTTAGCATTATTAATAGGAATCATGATTTGGTGTAAAATATCTATTGAAATGGATAAGAAAAAGGGGATTCAATTTAAAAGTAAAGATTTGTTATATTTAGATGGTTATGAAGATTTAAGTGGGACAGATGATGTAACTATAACAGTATATTTTCATACTTTTTCTTTAGAATTTAAAAATAAAGGTAAAGTTGAAAAAATAAAGTTAAGAAGAATAAAAGATGTAAAGATATATCAGCAAGAAGAGTTATTAAGTGAAGTTAAATATCACAAAATAAAAACTACTCACAATTTTAATGATAAAAATATTGTTTCTAAGAAGTATATTGTAATAAAGGTTATGGAAGAGCAAGGAGATAGAACGTTAATTTTTGCATCAGGATTTCCAGAGTTAATTAAGGGAACTTTAGAAAAAGCTAAAGAAAGTGAAATAAATAATGATACACAAGCAGTTGTATCTAAATAAATATATTAATATAGTGTTAATAAAGTTTTAAGATAATAAAAACAAATGTTTTTATTATCTTTTTTTTTTATACAATATGATAAAATTACAATAAATGGGTAAAAAAGGGGGATTACTTATGAATGATCAAAACCACTTAATAAAAGAAATTAATGAAAATGTAAGCAAAGTTATATTTGGAAAAGAAAAAGAAATTTTAAATATAATAAAAGGTGTAATTGCAGGTGGGCATATACTTATAGAGGACATACCAGGTGTAGGGAAAACAATGATTATAAAAGCATTAACTAAAACATTGGGATTATCTTATAGTAGAGTTCAATGTACACCAGATTTGTTACCTTCAGATATAATAGGGGTATCCATATATAATAATAAATTAGAAAAATTTGAATTCAAAAAGGGTTCAGTTTTTTCCAATGTACTTTTAGCAGATGAAATAAATAGAACCACACCTAAAACACAATCAGCATTATTAGAGGCCATGGAGGAAAATCAAGTTTCAGAAAGTGGGACAACTTATGAATTGGATAAACCATTTATAGTTATGGCAACACAGAATCCAATTGAGTATGAAGGTACATTTCAATTGCCAGAAGCACAATTGGATAGATTTATGATAAAAGTCAATATAGGTTATCCAAGTAGTGACTATGAATTTAACATATTAAAAGAATACAGAGAATTCTCACCAATTGATAAAATACAAAGTATATCAACTAAAGAAGAAATATTAGAACTTCAGAATAAAGTAAAAAAAGTAAAAATAAATGATGACTTAATAAAGTACATTATTAGAATAGTGGAAGCAACTAGAAACAATAAAGCATTAGCTTTAGGGGCAAGTGTAAGAGCATCATTGGCATTCCAAAAAATATCTCAAGCCACTGCATTTATAAAGGGGAGAGATTATGTTATTCCAGAAGATATAAAAGAAAATGCAAAGATAGTATTATGTCATAGAATTATATTAACACCTAAAAGTAAAGCGGAAAGATTAACAGAAGCAAATGTAGTTGATGATATATTGAAAATAATACCTGTTCCTAAGGTGAAACAAAATGATTAAGTTCAAATTAATATATATTTTTATGTTAATAGTATCTTTTATATATGCAAAGTTATCAGGTGGAAACTTTCCATACTATATTTTTTATATATTATTTTTAGTAGGAATTGTAGAAGTTATATATTTTTATATATGTACAAAATATGTATATTGTAACTTTAGAATATTAAAAAAAAGTTTTATAGTAGGAGATAATGAAGAAATTAAATTGATAGTTAAAAATGATAGTTTTATACCATTACCATATGTTAAAGTTAAAAGTTCCTTTTTTGAACATATGTGCAATGATTATAAAGGAAATGGATTTTATTTAAAACAAGATGGCAGTTACTTTGTGAGAAAACAAATTAGATTTATAAGAAGAGGAGTATATGGTTTAGGAAAAACAGATATAACAATTAATGATATTTTCAATATTAGTACAATAAGCATTAAGGGTGAACATGATGAAAATATAATGGTTTATCCCAAAATATATGAGTTAGATGAAATAGATAAAAGTTATAGTAATATGTTAGAAGAAGTTATAGTTAAAAAAAAGTTTTTAAATAATAATAGTGATGTAAGAGATGTTAGAGAATATACAAATGGGGATAGCATAAAGAAAATTCATTGGAAGATAAGTGCTAAAGAAAATAAATTATATGTAAAAAATTATGAAAAATTATCAGGGGGAGATACCAATATTTTCCTTAACATGGAAAGTTTAGAAAAAATAAAAGATTATACTGCAAAAGAAGAAGAGCTAATGATAGATTTTACATTATCCTTTTTAAATCAAATATTAAAAAGAGAAATAAAAAGTAATATATATATAAATAATGATTATGAAAAGGTATTTAAAATAGAAAATCATGAAGATTTTCAAATTCTGGGAGAGTATTTCCTAAGAAATTATAGTAATAGTAATGAAAGTTTTTCAAAATTTATATTAAAGAAAATTAAAAATTTAAATAATTCATCAGATGTTGTAATAATAACTTTAACATTAATGAAAGAGGATATAAATAACATAATTTATTTAAGAAATATAGGATATAATTTAAAAATATTTTATTATGATAAAAATATTTATGAAAGTCAAATATTAAATGAATTAAAAGATATGAATATAGAAATTTATGAATTTAATAAGATAATTAAATTTTAAAAGCAGGTGTAGATCTTGAAAAAGTATATTTTAAATAATGATTATAAAGAGCAATTTAAAAATAAAATAGTGACTATAATTTTAGTATTTTTAAATATAATAGTTCCCTTAGAGATTATCATTAAAGCATACAATGTGGAAAAAATTAGTTACAATTATAGTATTATATTTTCTAGTATTTTTAAATGGGTTATGTTAGCATTTTTTGTATATTTTTTAAACGAAATTGCAAAAAAAATTAAATGTAAATTAGGTATAATTTTAGCTATGCTAATAGCAGGTGCAATATATAGTTATAGAAACTATGAAGTTGTAATAGCTTTTATAACAAATGAAATAGTTAAAAAAACACCTAGGCTTTTCAACTTGATTTATAAAAATAAACCTATAGATTATATTGAATACAAAATAGTAATAGCAATATTTATAGTTGGTATAGTGTTAATATTATTATATTTAACAAATAAAATTAAAAAAATAATATTAGTTTTAAGTTTTTCTTTTATAATAGCATTTTGGTATCTATATACTAAAACAGTTATAATGTATTTAGATTTATATTTTTTCTTCTTTATTATATCCATATGTTTGATCAATTATATGGATATGGCTAAGAAATATAAAAAGGAAAAAATAGATATAAATTTAAGTATAAAAAATACTATGATTTTTACTACTGTAATATCAGTTGTGATGATATATTCAATATCAACATTACCTAAAGAATATGAAGCAATAAATACTGATATATATATTAGTAAAGTTAAAAATAAATTTGGAGTTAATAATATTGAAAATATCAAGGAAAATGCATTAAATGGAACATATAGTATAAAAAGTTCGGGATACACAAATTCAGATAAAGAGCTAGGTGGGCCGATACAGTTAAAAAATGATGATGTATTTAATGTGGATACGGATATTCCTTGCTATTTAAAGGGCAATATAAAATACACTTATGATGGAAAGCGATGGTTAAAATCAAAGAATATAGATGAATTAATTAGTATAAATGAAAATAAACAGTATGAAAATAATAGTTTGAACAAAGGTGATTATTTATCAGATTATAAGAATATCAAAAACATTAAAATATCACATAATAATAGTTTCAAAACAAATACTTTTTTTGTTCCAGAAAAAGCTATAAATATATTAGGAGCTACTGGAGATGTTTATCATAGCGAAGGTGACACTTATTTAAGTAATGAAAATATAAAAAAGCAATATACAATTATGTATAATGTACCAGAAAATATAAGAAATACAATAAAAACAGAGGGGTATGAAGGCTTATATAGTTATATAAAAAACAATAATAAAGGAAATGCATATAACTTTATAACAAGAAAGAGTAGTGATGAAGAAATAATTGCTTATGATGAAAAAGATGAAAATAAGATTAGATGTAATGCAATTGTACTAAGAGATTACGAAAAATATCTTCAGTTGCCAATTATTTTATCAGAAAATGTTTATGAGTTAGTAAATGATATTACACAATTTGAAAATACAACTATTGGAAAAGCTACTGCCATAAGTAAGTATTTAAAAAACAATTATCCGTATAGTTTAGATGTTTCCAAAATTCCAGAAGATGATGAATTCCTAAATTATTTTTTATTTAAAGAAAAAAAAGGGTATTGTACGTATTTTGCAACGGCTACATCAGTGATGTGTAGAATAGCGGGAATACCTTCAAGATATGTAGAAGGATTTAAAATTTCAAAAGATAAAAAAGATGGTATTGATCATTATACTGTTACAAATGGAGAAGCACATGCATGGTGTGAGATTTTAATAAACCCAGAAAAGGATATATGGATTCCACTAGATCCATCACCAACGCCGACTGAATGGAAAAAGGAAAATAAAATAGAAGAAGAAAAAAAGGAAGAAAGTAAGTACGAAGAAAACAATATTATATCACCAAGAAAAAATCATCAAAATATTAACCAATTTGAAGAAGATGATGATGACAGTTATTTTTATAATTTAAATTATGAGAAAATCTTTAAAAGAGTATCAATTATATTTACAATAGTTTTATATATAATAATCAAAGTGGTTTTATATTATGTAAGAAAAAATAAGATGTTAAAATCAGATAGTATAATACCGTTATATAATTATTATATAAATAGATTAGAAACATTAGGAATAACTAAAAATAGAAGTTCAACTGATTTGGAATTTTTAGATGAAATAAGGAATTCAGAACTTAAGAAAAGGCTTAAAGAATTAATAGAGCTAAGTTACAAAGAATATTATGGCCAAATAAACATAGGTAATATTGATAAAAAAAGTTATATAATATTTATAGAAAACTATGTAAGACAAAGACAGTCAATATTTAAGTATTTAATGAAAAAGTATTTAGTGACTTTATAATTATAGAAAATATTAAAAAGTGTTAAAAATGGCATTGATATTTTTCAATGCCATTTTTGTGAAGTTGGAGGTAAATATGAAATATAAATTAATATGCACAGATATGGATGGAACTTTATTAAATAATGAAAAAAAGGTAAGTAAAGCAACTTTAGAAAGTATAAAAAAAGCACATGAGAAAGGTGTTAAAATAGCTATAACAACTGGAAGAATTTTCGTTTCAGCTAAATATTACGGAGAACTTTTGAAAATACAAGCGCCAATAATAGCATCAAATGGTGCTTATATAAGAGAAGGTGACAATTTAATTTATAAATGTATATTAGGGATAGAAAATTGTAGAGAACTCTTAAAAATATTCAATTATTATGAGTTAGTACCACATTTTTATACAGCGGAAGGTATATTTGCAGGAAATTCGATGTATACATCTAAGTTTTATGAAAAGTCAAATAGGGTTGTTCCAGAACAATTTAAAATAAAAATAAAAACAGTAGAAAATTGGGAGGAAGTATTTGAAAATCATCAGATGGATATATTAAAAGCTGTAGCTATTGATGATGATATAAATAAAATAAAAAAAGCAAAAGAAGATATAAAAAAATTAGGAATGTATGAAGTTGTGAGTTCATTTAGTAATAACTTTGAAGTTATGAACAAAAATGTTTCAAAAGGAAGAGCAGCAAAAAGACTTACAGAGTATTACAACTTAAATAAATCAGAGGTCATTGCAATTGGTGATAATGAAAATGATATTTCAATGATAGAGTATGCTGGATTAGGTGTAGCTATGGAAAATGCTACTGATGAAACAAAAAAAATTGCGAATTACATAACAGATAGTAATGATAATGATGGAGTAAAAAAAATTATAGATAAATTTATATTAGAATATTAAATTAAGAAAGCAAAAAATAACAATAAATAATAAGATATATTTAACTTATTATTTATTATTTCAAGTATATAAAAATGATAATATAATTTAAAAAAATATATAAAATGACATAATGTGATTATATTGTAGTAGTGTTTATTACTAAAGTCATAATATACACTATAAAAAAATAATAAAATAACGTATAATATAAGTATTATAATTTAAAATTTATGTGAATTATAATTTTCAAGTTATTTTTATAAACAACTGTATGATATAATTAAATTTTGTTAAGTAGAAAATAAGTATTAAGTAAAATATAAAGTATGTATGAACTAGGGAGGAAAATATATGAATTTGAATATAGTACTATTTCAACCAGAAATTCCTCAAAACACAGGAAATATAGGTAGAACTTGTGTACTTACAAATTGTAAGCTACATCTTATAAAACCATTAGGATTTAGTTTGGATGAAAAAAGCTTAAAAAGAGCAGGATTAGATTATTGGCCACTATTAGATATAGAAATACATGAATCATATGAAGATTTAAGAGATAAGTATAAAGATGGTACATTTTATTTTTGCACAACTAAAGCAGTGAAAAATCATACTGAACCTCAATTTAAAGAGGCAGATTTCTTGGTGTTTGGAAGAGAATCTAGTGGATTGCCTAATTATATAAGAGAAGAAAATAAGGAAAATTTAATAAGAGTTCCAATGGTTGAAACTACAACTAGGTCTTTAAATTTATCTAATACAGTAGCAATTATAGCGTACGAAGCATTAAGGCAAATAAATTTTAAAGGGATGAAATAGACAGGAGGGTTTATTCTTAATGAAGGAAAAAGTGAAAATTATAACTGATAGTACTTGTGATATACCTGACCATATAATAAAAAAGTATGATATAGAAGTAATGCCTCAAATAATTAATATAGATGAACAGTGCTACTTAGATGGAGTTGAAATAAACTTTTCAAGTCTAATGGAAAAAATGGAGAATTGTAGTGAATTTCCTAAGACAGGACAAATAACGCCTCACAGATTTACTGAAATGTTTGATAAATATTTAAAAGAAGGATATAAAATAGTAGCTATACATATGTCTTCAAAAATGAGTGGAACATATCAATCTGCATTAATTGCAAAAGATTTAATTGAAACGAATGATGTGTATGTTATAGATTCAGAAGCTGTTTGCGGAGCTTTAGGTGTTTTAGTTTTAAAAGCTGCAATACTTAAAGAAAATGGTTGTCCTGCAGAAGAAATATATAATGAAGTATTAAAGGCAAAAAGTAAAGTGAGAAGCATGACTTGCTTTCAATCCTTAACAAATCTTGTGAAGGGTGGACGTCTTTCAAAAGCAGCAGGAGCTATAGGAAATTTATTAGGAATAAAATTAATTCTTACTATCAGAGACGGAGAAATGGTGGTAGAAGAAAAAATAAGAGGAAATAAAAAAGTGCAAAGATCTATAATGGAGTATTTGGAAAAGTATGAAATAGATAGTAGCACACCTGTTATAGTTATAGAATCAGGATTTAAAGAAGAAAATAAAAGCATATATGATAATGCTGAGGAATTATTAATTAATAACAATGCTGAAATTTTAGAAAGAACTCCTGGATGTGCAGTAGGTGTTCATTCTGGAGATAATGTATTTGCAATATTTTTTATAGAAAAATAGTAATATATAATAAAGAGGTAATGAAGAAAGTTAACTTTCTTTATTATCTTTTTTTCTTATACAAAATACATGTTAAGAAAGCAGTAAATACTAAAGACTAATATAAAACTTTAAAAATAATTTAACTTTATATAGGAAAGAGAAAATAAAAAAAATTAGCATACAATAATATATAGGGTTCCAAGTTCAAATTTAAAGTAATGTCTTTCTTAAATGATAGTACTAATCTTACAGTTTATTGCTATATTTATATTTGGAACCAGTTGACAATTGAAAATTGATAATTGACAGTTAGGGTTAATATTATTCATTTCATTCCTAATATTTAAAATGGAAATACATAAAAACTACGTTTTTATATTGTTTTCAACTAATTTGCTTCGCAAATTTAATAAAAGATCATTCTTTGAAATTGGAAATCCAATTTTCACCTTCACTGTCCACTGTCAATTGTCCATTGTCAATTTTAAAAAAATATAGATTAAAACTTAGAATTAAAATTCTCAACTGAAACATGAATAACTTAAAGTTTCAACTTGGATTCCTATATATAAAGAAATTTAAAGTTTGATTTTTTAGATTAAAAACAAATTTATATATAACTTATTAACAAAAAATGATTGGAACTTAAAGTATATTATATATAAAAGCATATAATATATTTAAAAAAAACAGTATTTAAGCAATTTATATCATAAATTTAAATTTTAAATAGTATATAATAATGAATATTTTAATTATTTAAAATTCTTAGTACGACATAAATAAGAAAAAAATGTATAAAAATAAATATAATTGAATATAGAAATAAGAAATGTTCAAAAAAATAGAGTATAATTTAAAGAATATTATAAATTTACTAAAAAATAAACAAAAATCGACAGGAAAATTCAAAAAATATTAATTATTTGAAATATTAAAATTGAGTATAGATATTTCAAATACAAAAAATTCGAAAAACTATAGAAATTTAAAAAACAATAATATATACTTAACTTGTAATTGAAATTTCCAATAGATTTAGAAAATTTAATAAAAATAGTATGGATGAAATATTCGAGAGATGATTCTACATAATAGCAATGTAAAGCTTTTTATAGTAGAATAGCCGAAGAAGCAAAAACATGTCTTGCCAGGTATGTTTGAAACTCTCAGGCAAAAGGATCGAAGATGGACATAACTCTGGAAAGCGCAAGCACCGAAGGAGTAAAACTCTCAGGTAAAAGGACAGGGCATAGGCAAAATTGTTTTATTAATAGTTTTGTGTATGCTTTTTTTATGCTTAGTTAGGAGGTAATTAGGTGATTGAACCATTATATATAATAACTAATAATCCATTGTCAGATGAACATTTTAAAAATAACTTTGAAGTTATATATTTAGAAAACGGAAATGCTATGGATGTATTAAGAAAAGTGAGAGACGAAATACATATAGGACATAAACTTTTAACGCATCCATTAATGAGTAGTGTAAAGCCTAATGAGACTCCATATAGAACAATATGTGTTTCAATAGAAAAAAATAAATCTATAGATTTACAGTCTTTAGATATAATAGAAAATTCTATACATACTACAGAAAAATTTTTGAAAGATTTCAATACTCCAAAATGGAGTGATAAAATATTAAAAGATTTTCAATTAATAGATTGTGATTTAATACATCATGCAATTGAATAGGGAGGGGAAAATCATGGAAAATAAAATTTATGATACCATTATTATAGGTGGAGGCCCAGCAGGATTAGGTGCAGCATTATATGCAGGAAGAGCTAAAATGAGTGCATTACTATTAGAAAGAGCTAAATTTGGAGGCCAAGCTGCTACAACTTCAGAAATTGAAAATTATCCAGGATCAATACAAGACGAAACAGCTCCACAAATAGCAAGAATGAAACAACAAGCTGAAAACTTTGGAACTGAAATAGTTAAAGATGAAATAGTTAAAGTTGAATTAGAAGGTGAAGTTAAAACTTTAACTGGAAAAAATGGTGAGTATAAAGCAAGAACAATTATAATAGCTACAGGTGCTAACCCAAGACTTGCAGGATTTAAAAACGAAGTAGAGTTAAGAGGAAAAGGAGTATCTTACTGTGCTACATGTGACGCTGATTTCTTTGAAGAATTAGATGTTGCTGTTGTAGGTGGTGGAGACTCAGCATTAGATGAAGCAATATATTTAACTAAATTTGCTGAAAAAGTTACTGTAATTCATAGAAGAGATGAATTTAGAGGAAATAAATCAGTACAAGAAAGAGTATTTGCAAATGATAAAATTGATATACTTTGGGATTCAGTAGTTGAGGAAGCAATAGATAACGATGGAATACTAGGTGGATTGAAAATTAAGAATGTTAAAACTAATGAGATATCAGATTTAGCAGTAGATGGATGCTTTGTATTTGTTGGATACAACCCAACTACAAAAGTATTTGAAGGAACTAGCTTAAAATTAAGTGATAGAGGCGAAATCATAACTGATGAAGATATGAGAACTAATATAGAAGGTGTTTTTGCGGCTGGAGATGTTAGAAAAAAATCTTTAAGACAAGTTATAACTGCAACTTCAGATGGTGCTATAGCAGCAACTCAAGCTGAACACTATATTGCTAATAAGTAAAATTAAAATTAATTTTAAATATATGAAGAAACATTTTGGGAGGGTATTAAAATGTTAGAAATAGGAAAAGACAACAAGGAAGTATTTGAAAGTGATGTTTTAGGTGAAACTGAAAAACCTGTATTTGTTGATTTTTGGGGAGACAAATGTGAAATATGTAAACAATTAATGCCATCAGTACACGAATTAGAAGCTAAATATGGCGATAAAATAAAATTCGTTAGCTTAAATATAAGTGGAGCAAGAAGACTTGCAATAGCACAAAAAGTTTTAGGTCTTCCAACAATGAAATTATACAAAGCTGGAGAATGTGTAGATACTTTAACTCCAGATAAAATATCTAATATTGCAGATGTAGAAAGCTTCATAAAAGCTTGCTATGAAACACTATAATTAATAAATAAAAAAATTTAAATGTGTTGCTTATAATATAGGCAGCTCAAGCTGCCTATATTAATAATAATAAACTATAAGTTAATAAACTTTATATATTTTTAGGAGGTGAATGTTTTGCGTCTAGAGATTGGAAAAATAATGATAAAAGATCTTCAATTCGGACCAGAAACAAAAGTTGAAAATGGAACTCTTTATGTTAATAAAGAAGAGCTTCTAAAAGAAATCGGTGGGGATGAAAAAATAGCAAGCATCGATTTTGATATTGCAAGACCAGGTGAAAGTGTAAGAATAATACCTGTTAAAGACGTAATTGAGCCAAGAGTTAAAGTTGAGGGCAATGGTGGTATATTCCCAGGTTTCGTAAACAAAGTTGATACAGTAGGATCAGGCAGAACACATGTATTAAAAGGAGCTGCAGTTGTTACAACTGGTAAAATTGTAGGATTCCAAGAAGGTATAGTAGATATGTGTGGAGAGGGAGCTAAATTTACTCCATTCTCAAAAACTAATAACTTAGTTATTATATGTGAACCAAAAGAGGGAGTAAAACAACACGAACATGAGGAAGCTGTTAGAACTATAGGATTTAAAGCAGCTACATACCTTGGAAAAGCTGGAATGAATGTTGAACCAGATGAAGTTAAAACATTCGAAACATTACCATTATTAGAACAAGTTAAACAATATCCAGAATTACCAAAGGTAATATATGTTTATATGTTACAAACTCAAGGACTATTACATGACACTTATGTTTATGGAGTAGATGCTAAGAAAATAATACCAACATTTATTTATCCAACAGAAGTATTTGATGGAGCAGTAGTAAGTGGTAACTGTGTATCAGCTTGCGATAAAAATCCAAGTTATGTTCACATGAATCATCCAATAATAGAAGATTTATATGAAAGACATGGAAAAGATATAAACTTCCTTGGTTGTGTAATAACTAATGAAAACGTATATCTTGCAGACAAAGAAAGATCTTCTAACATGACTGCTAAATTAGTAGAATTCTTAGGAGCTGAGGCAGTAATAATTTCAGAAGAAGGATTTGGTAATCCAGATGCTGATTTAGTTATGAACTGTAATAAAATATCTGCAAAAGGAATAAAAACTGTACTTGTAACTGATGAATATGCAGGACAAGATGGATGTTCTCAATCATTAGCAGACTCAACTCCAAAAGGAGATGCAGTTGTAACAGGCGGAAATGCTAATGAAGTTATAGTACTTCCTAAAATGGATAGAGTAATTGGACATGTTGATGCAGCAAATATAATTGCTGGAGGACACATGGGAAGTTTAAGAGAAGATGGAAGTATAGAAGCTGAAATCCAAGTTATAACAGGAGCTACAAGCGAAGTTGGATTTAACACTTTAACAGCTAAAGGTTTTTAAGTAAAAGAAATAAATTAGGTTTATAAATAAAACTATAACCAAAATACTATAAGCGAAAGGAAGATTAATTATGTTACAAGGAAAAAAAGTTGTTTGTATCGGTGATAGAGACGGAATACCAGGACCAGCTTTAGAAGCTTGCGTTAAATCAGCAGGAGGAGAAGTAGTATTTGCATCTACAGAGTGCTTTGTCTGAACAGCTGCAGGTGCAATGGATCTGGAGATCCAACAAAGAGTTAAAGATTTAGCAGAAAAATTCGGACCAGAAAATATGGTAGTAGTAATAGGTGGAGCAGAGGCTGAAGCATCAGGATTATCAGCAGAAACTGTTTCAGCTGGAGACCCTACTTTTGCAGGTCCTTTAGCAGGAGTTGAATTAGGATTATCAGTTTTCCACGTTGTTGAAGAAGAAATGAAAGCTGAATTTGATGATGCTGTTTATGATGAACAATGCGGAATGATGGAAATGGTTTTAGATGTTGATGAAATAGTAAGTGAAGTTAAATCAGTAAGAGACCAATTCTGTAAATACCTTTAATTTAAAATATATAAAGTAAAAATATAAAATACGGAAGAAATAGAAATTGTTTTTTGACCCTGAAAACATTTTAGATTTCACGGGTCAATGCCCAATGAAAGGGGGAAAACCATGATAAAAGTAGTTCATTATATAAATCAGTTTTACGCTGGAATAGGTGGAGAAGAAAAAGCTGATTATAAACCAGAAGTTCGTGAAGGATTTGTTGGACCAGGAATGGGTCTTAACGGATTATTAAAAAAAGAAGGAGCAGAAATAGTTGCAACTGTAATATGTGGTGACTCATATTTTGCTGAAAATACAGAAGAAGCTAAAAAAGAAATATTAGAAATGGTTAAAAAATACGAGCCAGATATGTTTATAGCTGGTCCAGCATTTAATGCAGGTAGATATGGAGTTGCTTGTGGTGACGTATCTACAGCAGTTAAAGAAAGTTTAAATATACCAGTTTTAACAGCGATGTATATAGAAAACCCAGGTGCTGATATGTACAAAAAATATGTTCATATAGTATCTACTAGAAATAGTGCTGTTGGTATGAGAGCTGCCCTTCCATCAATGGCTAAATTAGCTATAAAATTAGCTAAAGGTGAAGAGATTGGATCACCAGCTGAAGAAGGATATATTGAAAGAGGCGTAAGAAAAAATTTCTTCGCAACTGAAAGAGGTTCTAAGAGAGCAGTAGATATGCTTGTTAAAAAATTAAAAGGTGAAGAATTTGTAACAGAATTTAAAATGCCTAACTTTGATAGAGTAGAGCCAAATCCTCCAATAAAAGATATAACTAAAGCTAAAATTGCTATAGTTACATCTGGTGGTATAGTTCCAAAAGGAAATCCAGATCATATTGAATCATCAAGTGCATCAAAAATTGGTAAATATGATATAGAAGGTATAATGGATTTAACAAGTGAAACTCATGAAACAGCTCATGGTGGACACGATCCAGTATATGCAAATGAAGATCCAGATAGAGTAATACCAGTTGATGTATTAAGAGAAATGGAAAAAGAAGGTAAAATAGGTTCTTTACACAGATATTACTATTCAACAGTAGGTAATGGAACAGCTGTTGCTTCTACTAAGAAATATGGTGAATATGCAGCTAAAGAATTAATAGCTGATGGTGTAGATGCAGTTATATTAACTTCTACGTGAGGAACTTGTACACGTTGCGGAGCAACGCTAGTAAAAGAAATAGAAAGAGCTGGATTACCAGTAGTACACATGTGTACAATAACTCCAGTTTCTTTAACTGTTGGAGCTAATAGAATAGTACCAACAATAGCAATACCTCACCCACTAGGAAACCCTGCATTAAGCAAGGAAGATGAATATGCTTTAAGAAAACACTTAGTAGAAAAAGCATTAATAGCATTACAAACTCCAGTAGATGGACAAAAAATATTTGAATAAAATTGTAAAATTTTAATAATATAAAATAATTAGGGAACGAATCTGTTCCCTGATTATTTTAAAATTTCATAATAGTTAAATTATTAGATGATGTAAAATATGCAAGAAAAATTTAAAACAAGTAGCTTGTATATTTTAGATTATCTATCATGATTTAGATAATATTAATAAGAGTAAAAAATGTGAATTATATTCACTTGAGTATAAAGGGAGGTTTTAAAATCATGAATTTTCCAGTATTAAAAAAAGCAGCATATATATTAGTTAACACTCCAGATATGGTAATACATAATGGAACAACTCAAACAGCAGAAAGACAAACTAATCCGGGGTCAGAATATTTAAAAGCTTTAAAAGATCATTTAAGACCATATGAGGAAGTTGTAGCTTATGCACCAAACCAAACTTATATAGGAAACTTAACTCCAGATGAATTAAGTGAAATGCCAAGACCTTGGTTTGGAAAAAATGTTGAAAATGCAAATAGATTTGGTAAATTTGGAGAAGTTATGCCACAAGATGAATTCTATGGACTTATGAAAATATGTGACGTATTTGATTTAGTTATATTAGAAGAAAGTTTTGCAAATGAAACAAGAGAAAAATTAACTAAACATAAATTAATAGCTGACAAAGCTGAAAAAGTTGTTGGTGATGAAATTTCTAAAATTGAAGATTTAGTTAATAATGTAGGAGCAGAAGGTCTATATATAGATGGAAAATTAGTTGGATGTGTAAGAAGAGCTCACGAAATAGATCCAAACTTATCAGCTCACTATATGCTAGAAAACTTAGCAGTTAAGTCTTCTGGTGTTTTAGCAGGATTACATTTAGTTGATAACTTAGATGTACCTGTAGAAGAAATTGAATATATAATTGAATGTTCAGAAGAAGCTATAGGAGACATGAACCAAAGAGGTGGCGGAAATATAGCTAAATCAATAGGAGAAGTTGTTGGATTAACAGGAGCAACTGGAGCTGATATGAGAGGATTCTGTGCAGGACCATCACACTCATTAATTACAGCAGCATCACTTGTTAAAAGTGGAATATATAAAAATGTTTTAGTTATAGCTGGAGGAGCTACAGCTAAACTTGGAATGAATGGTAGAGATCATGTTAAAAAAGATATGCCAGTACTTGAAGATTGCTTAGGCGGATTTGCAGTATTAGTATCTCAAAATGATGGTGTTAGTCCAATATTAAGAACAGATGTAATTGGAAGACACACAATAGGACATGGTGCTTCACCACAAGCTGTATTAGAAGCATTAGTTCTTGATCCATTAACTAAAAATGGAATAAAAATAACAGATGTAGATAAATTTGCACCAGAAATGCAAACACCAGATATAACAGAACCAGCAGGAGCTGGAGATGTTCCAACACAAAACTATAAAATGATAGGAGCATTAGCTGTTAAAAAAGGACAATTAGAAAGAAAAGAATTACCAGGATTCGTAAAAGAACATGGATATCCAGGATTTGCACCAACTCAAGGACATATACCTTCAGGAGTGCCAGTAATAGGACATGGAATAGATCACATAAAGGAAGGAAAATTAAATAACTTTATGATAATAGGTAAAGGAAGTTTATTCTTAGGAAGAATGACTAATCTATTTGATGGTGTATCTATACTAGTTGAGAAAAATACAGGTGTTGTAGAAGAAAATGCAGGAATCAGTAAAGACGAAGTTAAATCAATGGTTGCAGATGCAATGAAAGACTTTGCTACATTCTTAGCAAAAGATATGGAATAATTAAATTTTTAAGTATAGTTCCTTTTAATATGGAGGAACTATACTTTAGAAAAGGGGTGTAAATATGAGCCAAAATTCAACTAAGGCAATGATTGCAGAAGTATTTAATGATATTGCTAATGGGATAAAAAGTGGTCAATTCAAAAAAAGAGCAAGAATTGGCTTAACTATATTAGGTTCAGAGCACGGTGTAGAAGAAATGGTTAAAGCAGCGGAGCTTTGCAAAAATAAATATGGTGATTTTGATATAGTTTTAATAGGAACAAAAGTAGATGGAGATTTTGAAGTAGTGGAAGTTGATTCTCCAGAAGCAGGTCATAAAAAAATGACTGAAATGCTAGAAAATGGAGAGTTAGATGGTTGTGTAACTCAACACTTTGATTTTCCAATAGGAGTGTCTACTATAGGTAGAGTTTTAACTCCAGGATTAGGTAAGGAAATGATATTAGCAACTACAACAGGAACTACATCAACTAACAGAGTTGAAGGAATGGTTAAAAATGCAATATCAGGAATTTCAGTAGCTAAAGCTAATGGAATAAAAAATCCTAAAGTTGGTATATTAAATTTAGATGGTGCTAGACAAGTAGAAAGAATATTAAATGAAGTTAAAGAAGCTGGATATGAATTTGAATTTGCAAGTTCACTAAGAGCTGATGGTGGAGCTGTTATGAGAGGAAACGATTTATTAGCAGGAACACCAGATGTTATGGTTTGTGATTCTTTAACAGGAAACTTACTTGTTAAAGTATTTTCTTCATTTACAACTGGTGGAAACTATGAAACAGTTGGGGCAGGATATGGCCCAGGTGTAGGAGAAAATTATGATAAACTTGTTAATATAGTTTCAAGGGCATCAGGAGCACCTTTAATAGCAGAAGCATTAAGATACTGTGCAACTTGTGCAGAAAATAAAGTTTTAGATATTGCAAGAAATGAGTTTAAAAAGGCGAATGAAAAAGGACTTCAAGAATTCATAGATAAAACTGCTAAGAAAGCAGTTAAGGTAGAAAGTGAAGAAGAAGTTAAAATTCCACCTAAAAAGGTTGTAACTGCATCAATCGCTGGAATAGATATATTAGAACTTGAAAATGCATGTAAAGCTTTATGGAAAGAAAACATTTATTCAGAAAGTGGAATGGGCTGTACAGGTCCTATAGTACTTGTATCTGAAGACGAACTTGATAAGGCAAAAGAAGTTTTGAAAAAAGCTGAATATTTAGCATAGATTTGACTGAGCATTTTGCTCAGTCAAAATTTACGTTAAACAATAAAAGATAAATACACATAAATGTATATTTAAAATGCATATATATATAGGAAGAAAAAATTCAAATTGAATATTATAAAGTTATTTATAAAGAAAAAATAAACTATACAACTGGGAACAAAAACAATCCATCAGAGAAAAAATCATAAATGATAATTATAAATTTATTATAAAAAAATGTGAAATATTAAAAAAATAACTTTACATATTCATAAAAGTGATGCGATAATAAATTAAACGACAAATATATATATAATTCTAAAAAGTCATATAAAACAGAATTTTAAGTGTATTAAAAAGTACTTGTATAATTTAAAAAAATATAGTATATTACAAAAGGAGTTTTAGTGTACAACATACTAAATAAAAAAACAAAGAGTATATTATATTTTTGTCATATTATAAAAAAGTATGTTTAAAAATTTAATTGATAATAAAAAAACTTTACATATGTGCTATCTTTTTATTAATTTAAACTTTTAAACGAAAAACAGTTGAATAAATATATGATTTTTAATTATAATATTAAAGAGAATTATAAAAGAATTATATATATTGAAAATATGCAGAAAATTAGCATGTTTTCATATTCAGACATATAATTAAGTGTAATCTTAGGAGGTTAGTTTTATGAAAGTTAAAAGATTAGTAGCAATACTAACAGCAACTATGTTAAGTGCTTCAGTTTTAGTTGGTTGTGGCAATGCTGCAAACAATGGTGCAAACAATGGAGCAGATAAAAAAGAAGAAGCTAAAGGCGATAGCAATGAAAAAATAATGGTTGGATTAGCAACTGATGAAGGTGGATTAAATGATAAATCATTTAACCAATCAGCTGACGCTGGAGTAAAAAAAGCAGTTGAAGAGTTTGGTGTAGAATATAAACCAATAGAATCTCAAAAGAAAGAAGATTATGAGCCAAATCTACAAGCTTTAGTTGATGCTGGTTCACAATTAACATTCGGAATTGGATTCCAATTAAAAGAAGCAATGATTAATATTGCAAAAAACAATACTGATTCTAAATTTGCTATAATTGATGAAGTTATAGATAAAGAAGCAGATGGAGTAGATAACGTAATGTCTATTACATTCAAAGAAGAAGAAGGTTCTTTCTTAATGGGAGTAATAGCTGGTAAAATGACAAAAACAAATAAAATAGGATTTATAGGTGGAAAAGACCTACCTACAATAAATAAATTTGAATCAGGATTTGCTGCTGGTGTTAAAGCAGTTAACCCAGAAGCTGCAAAAGGATTAGAAAGTGCTGATGGAACAAAACCAGGATCAAACGTAAAATATGCTGATTCATTCTCAGATACAAACAAAGGATATGAAATAGCTAAATCATTATATGATTCAGGCTGTGATGTTATATATCATGCTGCTGGTGGAGTTGGAATTGGAATGTTCAAAGCTGCTAAAGAAATAAAAGATAAAGGAAATGCAGTATGGGCAATCGGAGTTGATATGGATCAATCATTATCAGTTCCAGAATATGCTGATGTAATCTTATCTTCAATGATAAAAAGAGTTGACCTTGGAACATACGAAGCTATAAAAGAATTAAAAGATGGAAGCTTCAAAGCTGAACATAAAGTTCTTGGCTTAAAAGAAGGCGGAGTTGGTATAGCTGAAACTACAAATAAAAACACTCCAGAAGATGTTATAAAAATAGTAAAAGAATATGAAGATAAAATAGTAAAAGGCGAAGTTAAAGTTCCAGAAGACAGAAAAGGTGTAATGGAATTTAAATAGTTTTAATATATAAGTTTAAAGAAGCTAGGTGTCTAGTTACATCTAGCTTCTTTTAATAAAAAAGTGGTTTTAAGAAAATCAAAATAATAAATCAAAATGTTAATTTTTTTTAGATTAATTGTGAGAAATTCTAAATAAATAGTAAATTGTATTTTGAATTATTATTTTTAATATTATAATTATGGTAGGCTTAAATAAGTATGAGATGTAAATTACTAATAAGTGGTAGGTTATTAGTATAAGGAGGAAACGGAATGAAAAAGGTAATAGAAATGAAAGGTATAACCAAAGTTTTCCCTGGAACTATTGCCAATGATAATGTGGATTTTGAACTTTTAAAAGGAGAAACTCACGTTTTACTTGGTGAGAATGGGGCAGGTAAGACTACCCTTATGAATATTTTATATGGGTTATACCAACCAGAAAAAGGTGAGATATATGTCAATGAAAATTTGGCAAAAATCACAAATCCTAATGATGCTATAAAATTAGGAATAGGAATGGTTCACCAACACTTTATGCTTGTAAACAACTTTACGGTAGCAGAAAATATAATACTTGGTATAGAACCTAAAAAAGGAATAAAACTTGACTTGAAAAAAGCGGTAAAAGATGTTGAGGCAATATCTGAAAAATATGGATTTAGTATAGATCCAAATGCAGTTATTGAAGATATTTCTGTAGGACAACAACAAAAAGTTGAAATATTAAAGGCCTTATATAGGGGAGCGGAAATATTAATATTAGATGAACCTACAGCAGTTTTAACACCGCAAGAAATAGAAGAACTTGCTAATATTATAGATAACTTGAAAAAAGAAGGAAAGTCTGTAATATTAATCACTCATAAATTAAAAGAAGTTATGAAAATGAGTGATAGAGTTACAATTATAAGAAGAGGTAAAGTAACTGGAACAGTTCAAACTAAGGAGACAAACATAGATGAACTAGCAGAACTAATGGTTGGAAGAAAAGTTAATCTAGTTGTAGAAAAGGATCCTTGTAAAATAGGAAAAAGAGTTTTACATGTAGAAAATTTATCAGCTATAGATCAAAGAAAAGTGGAAGTTATAAAAGATATAAACTTTGAAGTCTTTGGCGGAGAGATATTTGGTATTGCTGGTGTAGATGGAAATGGACAAACAGAATTATTAGAGGTTTTAACTGGACTTAGAAAGCCCAAAGAAGGAAAAATATCAGTAGATGAAAAAGATATATATGGAAAGACACCTAAAGAAATAATTAAAGCAGGTGTAGCTCATATCCCAGAGGATAGACATAAAAGAGGGTTAGTACTTAAGTACTCACTATTTGAAAACTCTATTCTTGGAATGCATAAAGAAAAACCATTCTGTAAAGGAATAGTTTTAAATTACAATAATATTAAAAAACATTGTGATAAACTAATTGAAGAGTTTGATGTTAGAACTCCAAATAATGCAGTTAATGCTTCAGCATTGTCAGGAGGAAATCAACAGAAACTAATTGCTGCGAGAGAGATATATAAAGATCCAGAATTATTAATTGCAGCTCAACCTACGAGAGGAATAGACGTTGGTGCTATTGAATATATACATAAGAGATTAGTTGGAGAAAGAGATAAAGGAAAAGCCGTTTTATTAGTATCATTAGAGTTGGATGAAATTTTAGCTTTATCAGATAGAATAGCAGTTATGTATGATGGAAAAATTGTTGACATCATAGATAGAAAAGATGCTGATGAGCAAAAATTAGGTATATTAATGGCTGGTGGAACATTAGATGAAAACAAGGAAGGAGTTGAAAAATAATGGCTGAACAGTCAAAAGGATTTAAAATAAATTGGAAAGCCGTAGCGTTTCCTTTTATAGCTATACTTCTTTCATTATTTATATCAGTGTTCTTTGTTATGTGGGCGAAAGGATACTCTATAACAAAGTATTTTACAGCTCTTACTGATTTAATAGGAACAGTATGGAAAGGTAGCTTTGGAAATGAAAAAAATATATTAAATACTATATCAGAAGTGACGCCACTTATATTCACAGGTGTAGCGAATGCTATAGCATTTAAAACAGGATTATTTAATATAGGGGTAAGTGGACAGTTCGTTGTAGGTATGTTAGCAGGTGGAATTGTTGGAACAATTCCAGGATTAAACCCAATAGTTCATGTAATATTAATGATAGTTTCAGGTATTATAGCAGGAACAATTTGGGGAGGAATACCTGGACTATTAAAAGCTAAATTTGGAACTAGTGAAGTTATAAATACTATAATGCTTAATTATATTTCATTATTCCTATCTAACTATGTAATACTTAAAACTGCATTTGGAGTTCCGGGAAAAGCAAGAACTCCTATAATTCAGGAAAGTGCAAAACTTATGAGATTTTCTAAAGGTTCTACAGCAAACATAGGAATTATATTTGCAGTTATAGTTGCAATATTTATTTTCTGGTTATTATGGAAAACTACTGTAGGATATGAAATCAGAGCAGTTGGAATAAATCCACATGCTGCAGAGTATGGTGGAATAAATGTTGCGAAAAATGCAGTTCTTGCAATGGTACTTTCAGGAGCTATAGCAGGTCTTGGTGGAGCATTACACGTTTCAGGTGTTACTTATATGGTACAAGACTTTATGGCAGTACCAGCTTACGGATTTGATGGTATAGCAGTTGCATTATTAGCTAAGAGCAATCCAGTTGGATGTATAGCTTCAGCAGTATTGTTTGGTGCATTAAATACAAGTGCAAGAGCACTTCAATTAAATGGAATACCTAAAGAAATAATATTTTTAATACAAGCGATAATAATTATATTTGTTGCAACAGACTACATTATGAAACATTTTGAAGAGAAAAAGAAAAAAGGAGCGATAATAAATGGATAGTTTTAACTTTATATCACTAATAACAGCTACGTTAAGAATAGCTACTCCTCTATTATTTGCTGCCCTTGGTGGAATGTTCTCAGAAAGATCAGGTGTAGTAAATATAGGTATGGAAGGTATGATGACAATGGGAGCCTTCTTTGCCGTATATGTAACTCATGTTACTGGAAGCCCAGTAATGGGTATATTTGGAGGTATGGTTGCAGGAGGTGTTCTTGCACTAATACATGCTTTCTTAAGTGTAAACTTAAAAGCAGATCAAGTTATATCAGGTACAGCGATAAACTTATTTTCAACAGCACTTGCAAGTTTCTTAATAACTAGATTGTTTGGAAAAGGTGGTCAAACAGATATAGTTAAAGGACTACCATTCCACGTTCCAGAGAGTGTTGCAAGTATACCAGTAATAGGACCATTTTTAAGCGGGATAAACTGGTTTGTTATATTAGCAATAGTGTTAGTATTTGTATCTTACTTTGTAATTTACAAAACACCATTTGGATTAAGAGTTAGATCTGTTGGAGAGCATCCAAAAGCAGCAGATACATTAGGAATAAATGTTTATAAAACTAGATATATATGTGTTATAATATCTGGAATGTTAGCGGGCCTTGGTGGAGCTGCATTATCATTAGGTATAACACCACTATATAAAGAAAACATGGTTGCAGGAAGAGGATTTATTGCATTAGCTGCACTTATATTTGGTAACTGGAAACCATTTGGAATACTTGGAGCATGTTTACTATTTGGATTTGGAGAAGCATTCCAAATCGTTGCTCAAGGATTTACATGGTCTTTACCAACTGAGTTCTATTCAGCAATACCATATATACTAACAATGTTAGCACTAGCTGGTTTTGTTGGAAAAACTCAAGGACCAGCAGCATCTGGTCAGCCATATGAAAAGAATAGTAGATAATAAAAAATGAGATATAAATAGGGCTAGAACTTAGGAACTAGCTCTATTTTTTTATTTATGCCATCAAGGTTTATTGATGCAACGAGCGATTTTACAAGTATTCTTTTATCTTGTATTGATTCACAATTATAAAAGGCGGTTTTAAAATTTTTAAGTTGTTGAAGATAAACAGTTCTATTATATTCGTCAACTTCATTTAAAAGATTCTTTCTTTCAGCATTTTGAATAGTTACTTCTAATTCAGTTACATCCTTTTTTAATTCTCTTATTTGTTCTAGGAAAATATCTTCTAAATCATCAGCAAGAGATATTTTAGTAACTAGTTTTTTTATTTGAGAATTCTTTTTTTCTAATTCCTTTTTAAGAAGAGTAGTATCAATATTACTATTATTAATACTTATAGTACTTGAAGTATAATTAGATAATTTGTAAATAACAGTTTCTTCAACATCCTGTATTCTTAAAAATTTATTTTTGCAATCATTACGCATGCTATCTTTATTTCCACAAACAAAATATTTATTTTTAGATCCAGTTTTTTGCTTAGTACGCATATAACCACCACAATATGCACACTTACATAGACCATTTAAAAAAGTAACTTCACCAGTTCCACGACGACCACTATTATTTTTACTTTTTAATATTGTTTGAATTTTAATATAGTCTTTTCCAGTTATAATGCCAGGGTGCTTTCCAATGGCAATAATCCAATCAGATTCATTTCTATACTCTACACCAATATCTTTAGTTTTATCCACTTTATTATAGCTAATAAGACCTAATCCATTAATATCACCATATAGAGTTATATTTTTAGAAGATAAATAACTTTTAATATCTTCATCAGATTTTACATACAGTAAATTTTCTAACATTCTTTTTATAGTAGTAGCTGGTTTATTTATAGAGTAAGTAGATTTAAGCCATTTACTAGTAGCAAATAAGCTTTCACATTCAAAATACTTATCAAACATAGATTTAACTATTGCAAATTCGCTTTCATTTTGAACTAAATATTTTTTACCATCAATAATATTTACAGAATATCCAAAAGGAACTCTACCACCAGTCCAACGACCAGCTTTAGCCATTTCATTCATATTTGTTGCAACTCTTAGAGAAATATTTTTTCGTTCCATTTCAGCTATAGATGCAAGCATAGTCATCATAAGTTTGCCAGCTGGAGTTGATGGGTCAAAACCCTCTGTAACAGAAATTAAATTAACATTTAAATCTTCTAGTTGTTTTTGTAGTTGTAAAAATTCAAGTGCATTTCTAGAAACTCTATCTAACTTCCAAAATACTAATGCATCATAAAATCCCTTTTTAGTTAATTTTAAAATCTTTTCAAATTCTGGACGGTGCATATTTCTACCACTATAATCATCATCAAAATACTCATCCACCACAGAAGCGTTAGGATAATATGTAGAGACATATCTATTACATATAAGAATTTGATTTTTAATGCTTTCACCAGTTTCTTTTTCTTCACTACGACGAGCATAAATTGCTATTCTCATAAAAATACTCCTTTCAAGACTAAAGAGCTATGCATTAACATAACTCTTTTAAAATAGTGATTGTTCAAATACTATAAATTTAATTAATAAGTTAGCATATTAATTAAGATTTAGTTTCATATAATTATATTCTTTTATTTTTCTTTCTTCTGAAATATTCTAGACAAATAACATCTTTCCTTTTACAGTCTATTAGATGTCTTATATATATAATTCCTCAGATGTAAAATAAGAGGAATTACACTTATCAGTAGTTATTGACATTTCATTAGTATATTTTTTTCCCATTATAAAATCCCCCATTTATCCATAGTTTCTTAATTTTTAAGCATGTTCTTTATCAGATTTACTATTTGGCTTAAAGTTTAAAATCTTATCTCTAGTGTCTAATTGTTCAGGTGTTTTACCATGAACTGTAATTAAATATTCTCTTTCAGCTTCAGCAACTCTTTCTTCAATACTTTTTTCATTATTAGATGTAATGTCATCATATTCACAAGCACAATCTTCATTGTTTAGTGTTTCTTTAAATCTGTTAATAAGATTATTGATAAACTCATCTCTAAATTCTTCAGATACTTCAAAATAACTTTTAACAACAGACTCAACTATATTTTTTTCTAAATCTGTAGCTTTCTTTTGTTTTAAATATTCATCAAGAGAAAAGGTATCTGGCTCAATGAACATTTGACCAATGCCGTCAAGAAGCCATTGCTCATTAATGTTAAATTCTTTACTAATTAGTTTTATTAGAGAGTTTTTTTGCTCAGGTTTCGCAAGTCTATTTAATTCTATATTTGATATAACAGATCTTGTTACACCTAAATGTTTAGCAAATTCACTTTGGGTTAGTTTATTATCAGTTCTAACCTTTTTTATTCTTTCATGCATTTCCATTTTATCACCTCCAGTCATAAGAAAATAATAACATTACAAAATGTGTTAGTCAACGCAAAAGAATAAAAATAAATTATAATTATGTATTGACTGATACTTAATATAGATATATAATGTATTCATCAACACAAAATATAAAATTTAATTTCACTAAAAATCAATAAAGGAAGTGAAGAAATGGAAATTATTTTAAAGAAAGAAGAAAAGTCCAGAATTGATAAAATAACTGATTTTGTATTATCTTTAGATGTTAAAGACCAAGAAACTTTTGAATTCTTTAAAAGAAGCTTTAATCTGGGATTTGAATTAGGTAAACAATTTGGAAACAAAAAAGAAGAAAATAAATTAAATTAGTATAAGTTAAAAATTTGTAAAAGCGAACACTTCTCGATAGGTCGGTGAAATCGTAATGATGGGAATAATAGCTTAAATAAATGGGTAGCAACCTTAGAAAAAGAAAGTGAGGAATTTAATAAATGATTAAAGAAGATGAAATTGTTGAAGTGTCAGAGATAACAGAGGATATTTTAAGGCACTTAGGATTTAGTGGATTAACAATTAGAGAAACATTAGAAGCTTTACAAAATTGTAAGGCACTTATTTTAAAACAAATGAGTATTGATAAAAACTTAGATAGTCCGTTTATAGAAACAAAAAGTAATAAATGTGAAGAATGTAAGGAATTGAATAAAGCTATTGAAATTATGAATGTGTTTAGATGGAGAGGTGTGGGAAATTATTTATCAGCGTTAGCGTATGACAGAAAAAATGAAACAATCTTGGTTGATGAAGAAAGTTTAATAAGAGTAATACAATTAGCTAATCCATGCCAAGAGTATAGAAAAGTAAGATTGATTACTAGAGAAGAACACAAAATTTTAAAAGGAAGTCACATGCTAGATGCGACTTCAATTGAACCTAAGGAATTAGAGAAGTAATAAATGTTGTTAAATCTTTAATTCCATTTTTAAAGCGATGTTGCATAAAAGCAATTGCATCATCTGTAATTGAAACATCAAGAACTAAATCATCACCGAAATGACACTCTATAAAATCATTGTGGTGTAAGTTTCGACATATATCTGAAACATCATCAACACTTAGATGTGAATAAAGATTTTTCTGAATATAATCAGAATTATCCATGAATCGTGCACGTGATTTAGACATATTATCTTTTAGATTTTTTAAGTATTGTTTATAAAGAATACAAAATAATTTTTTTGATTCTTTTGGGAGTGAGTCAAAAGTCGACATGTTTTAGAACCACCTTTCAAAAATATTTCAGCTCTGCCAAGCTGATAATTACATTATAGGTGGAAAAATGTAGAAAATCAAAACATTGTGAATTTGAATATAGAAAGTAGGGATTAGGATGGAAGAATTAACAGTATATGTTACGACTGAAAAAAGAGAAGAAGTAATAGATAAGTTAATACAATTTGTAATAGATGAATTTGAGGGAGTAGAAGTCACAGCAATATTTACTAGGAGATTATTTCAAGAGGCTATTAGTAGAGTAGAGGAACTAAGTTTAGAAACATCATTAAAAAGTTTAATTAAATAGTTTTTTAGCATAATGAAGCAATTAAAAAGGATGGGGGATTTGTAAATGTTATTAGAATGTAAAATTACAGGAGAGCAAAATGAAGAAAAGGCAGCAGAACTATTAAGAGAAGCTATAGAAACACTATTAAAAAATGGTGGTATTAAACTTGAAAATGTTCATGCAAGAGAAATGGCAAAGAATGAGGGGAAATGTTATGGAGAAAGATAAAGAACAAAGGGTTGCTCTTGAAAAAAATCAAGAGCAACTGAATAAAAAGAAAGAATACATTATAAAACATTTAAATGATTTGAAATCAGATTGTAAACAATTTGAGATGATAGAAACTTGTAATAAGGATGTAGAAATTTTAGAAATGACAATAGAAATATTAAAAAATGTAGATAAAAATCAATTTAAATAGGAGTTTAGAAAATGATTAATGTAGAAGAATATTTAGATTTAGTTTCATTTACCATAAATAAGTATTTTATAGTAATTGATAAATTTGATTATGAAGAAAAATTTCAAGTTGGATGTATGGGACTAATTAAAGCAACTGAGAAATATGATGAAAGTTTAGGATACAAGTTTTCATCATATGCAGCTCAATTTATAAGAAATTATATAAAAGACTATTTAACTACTGATAAATGGAGAATGGGAAGTAAAAAGGAAAGATTGAACAAGGTTGCAAAAATTCCATTATCCTTAGATATGCCAATTGCTAATATTGATGGAGCAAGTACACTGCTAGATATGATAAAAAGTAAAGAAACTGAAATAAATGAATTTGAATCATATATAGAAATTAAAGATATTTTAGATAAATCATTAAATGAAAAAGAAAAACAAGTTGTAATTTTAAATGTTTTAAGTGGATATCCTCAAAGCAAAGTAGCTAATATCATGGGATATTCTTCAACACATATAAGTAGGATAAAAAATAAAGCATTAAATAAGTTAAAAAATGAATTGATTGTATAAGAGGCATAAAGAAACATGAATACGTTTAAAAGTGTACAAGCATTAAATATATCTATGAAATGGAATTTACTTACAAAGCTAAAAGACCTTTAATTTTGTGCGGGAACACATTATTAAAGGTCTTAAAAAAACCAAAACGATATCTACAGTAACAACATTATATCATTTTGGTTTTAAAAGTACAATTGGAAATAAAAAACATAGTCCTTTTAGGGCTTGTATGGGGTATTAACATTACAACCATATAAACTAATATATTAGATTTTATATAAAAATATTACATTTTTATATAAAGAAAATATAGAAAATAAATATATGAGAATATACCCTATAGATTTTAAAAGAAAGATATGTACAAGTGGGATAAGAAATTGAGTTATGAGGGTAGGAGTTGAAACCAAAATGAGTAGAAGTTTTATGAGAGAGAAAAAAATATATTGTGGTAGTGAGTACATGGAGGTTGATATAATCCCTAGAACTCAAAACCAAGAAACATATGTAAAAGGGAAAAGGTCAAAGAAAGTAAGAGAAAGTTTACCAAAGCAAAAAGACTTGAATGATAAAAATTCAAAGAGGCGTTTAGTACAGATAGGTAATGCCAATTTTGGAATAGGTGATTATCATGTGTCTTTAACATATACAGATGCAAATAGACCTAAAACACCAGAAGAGGCAGAAATAATATTAATTAATCATATTAGACGAATAAAACGTAAGATGAAAAAAGAGGGACTAGGAGAGTTAAAATATATCGTTGTTACAGAATACTATTATTCAAAAAATGAAGAAGAGAATATAAAGATTCATCATCATTTAATTATGAATGGTGGACTAGATAGAAACACAGTAGAAGACTTATGGTGCAAAAGAAGAAAAAGGGGAGAAAAGAAAGGCGAAAGCTTAGGATATGTAAATGCTGATAGACTTCAACCTAATGAAAATGGCATAGAGGCTATGTGTAAATACATAGTGAAAAGACCACAGAACAAAAAAAGTTGGAGTGGTAGTCAAAACCTTATAAGACCTTGTTCAAGAACTAATGATAATAAATATTCTAAAAGAAAAGTAGAAAAATTAGCAAAAGACAATAGCAATAAAAAAGAATTTGAAAAGATTTATCCACAATATGAAATAACAAGTGTAGTTACAGAATATTACGAGGATACAGGGTGGCACATATACCTAAAAATGTGGAAAAGGAAAGAATGATATTTATAAAAACATATAAAAGAAATTAAAGAGGAGTGAATTTTATGAGAGTCAGTGAATGTAGAGAATATCAAAATACTGTAAACAATGCACAAGGGCATTTATTTGAAGCTTATATAACTGCTGGGTGTAATTATTATAAAAGAAAAGGACTAGCAGTTATAGAGAAAACTCCAGAACCATTTAGAGTTATGAAAAAAAGTAATAATGGAACTTTTATGGGGAGATTTACAGCTAATGCACAGCCAGACTTTAAAGGAACGTTAGCTGGTGGTCAAGCAATAGTATTCGAAGCCAAATACACAAGCACATTAAAAATGAGAAGAGCAGCATTAACAGATACACAAATGGAATGCCTAGAGGAACATGAAAGAATGGGTGCAAAAACAGGTGTATGTATTTGTATAAAAGATGTGTATGCATTTATACCATGGACTATTTGGAAAGATATGAAAAAGATTTATGGTAGACAGTATTTAACTGCACAAGATGTGGATAAGTACAAAATAAAAATAGGCGATTGTGCATTCTTTCTAGATTATGTAAAAGAAGGTGAAATGTAATGAAAGTTATATCAATTATTAATTTAAAAGGTGGAGTAGCAAAAACAATATCTACTGCAAATATTGGATATATTTTAGCAGCTATATATAACTATCGTGTATTACTAATAGATAATGACAAACAAGGAAATTTATCTAAGCTGTTTGATAGACATTCTTATAATCATAAAGGAATTGAAGAAATTATGACAATGAGAAAAGTAAACTTAGATAAAATAATACAAAAAACAAATTATTCTAATCTTGATATCATTACAGCAAATATGAATTTATTAAATGCAAATTTAAGGGTGCTAATGGATCAAGCAAGACCTCAGCAAACAAGGTTAGAAATAGCATTAGAACAAGTAAATCATAAATATGATTTTTGCATAATAGATAATGCACCAGATATAAATATATCTACTATAAATGCATTGGTTGCATCACATGATGTACTTATACCATTGAAAATTGATGATTTTGCATTTGATGG
>NZ_CCAT010000011.1 GCF_000612845.1 Clostridium ihumii AP5 | reverse complement strand
GCCATTTCTAATTCCTCCTTAATAAATACATTAAGTTTTATTTTTTTTAAAAATGATCTTAAATATATATAAATTTATTTCTTACATATATTTTTATCTATATCAATTCAAGTTAGGATTATTTTTTTCCTATAACTTGTTCTTGTAAGCTCTTTGGAATTTCTTCGTAAGCAGCGAATTCCATACTATAGTTTCCTCTACCTTGAGTTTTAGATCTTAATGATGTTGCGTATCCAAACATCTCTGATAGTGGTACCATAGCTTTTATAACTTCTGCTCCAGATTGTGGTTCCATTCCTTCGATTCTTCCTCTTCTTGAGTTTACATCTCCGATAACGTCTCCCATGTATTCTTCTGGAACAACTATTTCAACTCTCATGATTGGCTCAAGTAATGCTGGGTCTGCTTTAGACATAGCATTTTTGAATGCCATTGATCCGGCAATTTTGAACGCCATTTCTGATGAGTCAACATCGTGGTATGATCCATCAACAAGTCTAACTTTGAAGTTAAGAACTGGGAATCCACCTAAGATACCAGCTTCTGATGCTTCTCTTATTCCGTTATCGATAGGTCCAACATACTCTTTTGGTATAGATCCTCCAACGATAGCATTTTCGAATTCATACTCGCCTTGGTGAGGTATTAATTCTATTACAGCATGACCGTATTGTCCACGTCCACCTGATTGTCTAACGAATTTACCTTCAGCTTTAACTTCTTTTCTGATTGTTTCTTTGTAAGCAACTTGTGGTTGACCAACATTACACTCAACTTTGAATTCTCTTTGAAGTCTATCAACGATGATTTCTAAGTGTAACTCACCCATACCTGCTATTATTGTTTGGCCTGTTTCATGATCAGTCCAAGTTTTGAATGTTGGATCTTCTTCAGCAAGTTTAGCTAAAGATAATCCCATTTTTTCTTGACCTGCTTTTGATTTTGGCTCTATAGCAACAGAAATAACTGGTTCTGGGAATTCCATGTTTTCTAATATTACTGGAGAATCTTCTGTACATAAAGTATCTCCTGTAGTTGTCATCTTAAGACCTATAACAGCTCCTAAGTCTCCAGCACGTAATTCTTCAACTTCTTGTCTTGCATTTGCATGCATTTTAACAAGTCTACCAATTCTTTCTTTTTTACCTTTGTTAGCATTTAATACATATGTACCACTTTGCATTATACCTGAGTAAACTCTAGTGAATGCTAATTTACCAACAAATGGGTCAGTAGCTATTTTGAATGCTAATGCTGATAATGGTTCTTCATCACTTGCGTGTCTTTCGATTTCCTCACCAGTTACTGCATCAGTACCTTTTATAGATGGGATATCTAATGGTGATGGCATGAAATCAACCATAGCATCAATCATCATTTGAACACCTTTATTTTTATAAGATGATCCACACATTACAGGAACTATTTCATTGTTACAAACACCTTTTCTTAAAGCTGCTTTTAACTCTTCTATAGTTAATTCTTCCCCGTCAAGATATTTCATCATTAACTCTTCATCTAATTCTGCTATAGATTCGATCATAGCAGCTCTGTATTCTTCAGCTAATTCCTTCATATCTTCTGGAATTTCAGCTTCTTCGATTTGAGTTCCTAAATCATCTTTATATATCTCTGCTTTATTTTTTAATAAATCTATTATTCCAGCAAAGTTTTCTTCTTTACCTATTGGTAATTGTATTGGCACTGCATTAGTGTGTAATCTTTCTTTCATCATGTTTACAACTCTAAAGAAGTCAGCACCCATGATATCCATTTTGTTTACATATGCCATTCTTGGTACAGAGTATTTATCTGCCTGTCTCCAAACTGTTTCAGATTGAGGCTCAACTCCACCTTTAGCACAGAATACACATACAGCTCCATCAAGAACTCTTAGAGATCTTTCAACCTCAACTGTAAAATCTACGTGTCCTGGTGTATCTATTATGTTTATTACGTGATCTTTCCAGAAACACATTGTAGCAGCAGAAGTAATTGTTATACCTCTCTCTTGCTCTTGAACCATCCAGTCCATTGTAGCTCCACCTTCGTGAGTTTCTCCGATCTTGTGAGTTCTACCTGTGTAGAATAATATACGCTCAGTAGTTGTTGTCTTACCAGCATCTATGTGGGCCATTATTCCAACGTTACGAAATTTTTCTAATTCATATTGTCTTGCCACTTTTGTTTCCTCCTCTCGACGAGTAATTTTATAATTTGACAAAACTGTTTTGGCAAAGCCAAAACAGTTCCAGTATTAATATCTGTAATGAGCGAAAGCTTTGTTTGCCTCTGCCATTTTGTGAGTATCTTCTCTCTTTTTAACAGCAGCTCCAGTATTGTTAGAAGCGTCGATTAACTCGTTTGCAAGTCTCTCTCTCATGTATTTTTCGCCTCTTTTTTCACAAGCAGCAAGCATCCATCTGATACCTAATGTTTGTCTTCTCTCTGGTCTAACTTCGATAGGTACTTGATATGTAGCTCCACCTATTCTTCTTGCTTTTACTTCTAATAAAGGCATTACGTTGTTCATTGCCTCTTCGAAAACTTCTAAAGCATCTTTACCAGTTTTCTCGCTTACTATATTAAATGCATCGTAGCATATTTTTTGTGCTACTCCTTTTTTACCATCTTCCATTATGTTGTTTATTAACTTTGTAACAACCTTTGAGTTGTACATTGGATCTGGTAAAACATCTCTTTTTGCTATAAATCCTTTTCTTGGCACTTTACTTCCCTCCTTAACAATTTAAATTAACTCATAGGTACTCGATATCTCTACCGCAAAGCGCTCTGCTTCAACTTATATTTAAATTAATTTTATGTATAATCTATATAAATGCCGAAGGCATCGCACCTTTCAGTTCAATCATCTTAAAACCAATTATTTTTGTTTTGGTTTTTTAGCACCATACTTAGATCTTGATTGTAATCTGTTTGCAACTCCAGCTGAGTCTAAAGCTCCTCTTACGATGTGGTATCTTACCCCTGGTAAGTCCTTAACTCTTCCACCTCTTATAAGAACAACACTGTGCTCTTGTAAGTTGTGTCCAACTCCACCGATATAAGCAGTAACTTCGAATCCATTTGTAAGTCTAACTCTTGCAATTTTTCTTAACGCTGAGTTTGGCTTCTTAGGAGTTGTTGTTTTAACTACAGTACATACTCCTCTTTTTTGTGGACACTCTTTTAATGCTGGTGCAGTTGATTTAGTTGCTAAAGATTTTCTTCCTTTTCTAACTAATTGGTTGATTGTTGGCATTATTTCACCTCCTATATTTTAGCATACTATTAAAAATTTAATAGTATATCTATCTAATCATTGTACACTAGCATATAGCTAATGCACAATGCTATAGATATAATTTATTATTATTACGTGTTAGCTAATTTATTATAATATGAGCGCAGTTGCCGCTGATACATCTATGGAGCATAAATCTCCCAATTCTTTCATTGTATCAACATATTCAACTTGCAGGGAATTAGCCTTTGCTAACTCTATTATAGGCTTTATAACATTTTCGTCTGCATCTTTGGCTACGTACAAAACTTTACCACGATTTGACTTTAATGTTTTAGTAGTCTGTTTTACACCTACCACCTTTTCACCTGTGAGCTTGCTTAACATATCTACACCCCTCATATATGTGATTTATATTCTATTTTTAAAATCACACAAACTGTATTTTATCACCTTAACACTATACTGTCAATAATATATATTGGTAGTTTATCCTTCTAATTCCTCTTCTGTTTGTGGAATTTGTACATCGTCTGTAGAAATCTTTATATCTCTATAACGAGTCATACCTGTTCCTGCTGGAATTAACTTACCTATAATAACATTTTCTTTTAATCCTACTAGTGGATCTATTTTTCCTTTTATTGCTGCATCAGTAAGAACTCTTGTTGTTTCTTGGAATGATGCTGCTGATAAGAATGATTCAGTAGCAAGAGCAGCTTTTGTTATTCCTAGTAAAGTAACTTTTCCTTCTGCTGGAACTCCACCTTCTGCAAGAACTTTTTCATTTGCTTCTTCAAAATCAAATATATCTATCATAGTACCTGGTAATAACTCAGTATCTCCAGATTCTTCAATTTTAACTTTTCTAGTCATTTGTCTTACAACAACTTCTAAGTGCTTATCGTTGATATCAACACCTTGAAGTCTATAAACTTTTTGAACTTCTGAAAGAAGATAGTTTTTAACTCCATTAACGCCTTTAATTCTGATAATATCATGTGGGTTTACTGAACCCTCTGTTACTTCGTCTCCAGCACTAATAAAGTCACCATTTCCAACTTTTATTCTTGATCCAAATGGTATGTCATAGCTAACTTCTTCACCATCGTTAGTTGTTACTATAACAATTCTCTTCTTCTTAGTTTCTTCTATTCTAACTGTACCACTTACATCACTTACGATAGCTAATCCTTTTGGTTTTCTAGCTTCAAATAACTCTTCAACCCTTGGAAGACCTTGAGTTATATCCGCTCCAGCAACTCCACCTGTGTGGAATGTTCTCATTGTAAGCTGAGTTCCTGGCTCTCCGATAGATTGTGCTGCAACTATACCTACAGCTTCACCTATGTTGATTTTTTGTGCAGTTGCCATGTTCATACCATAGCACTTACAACATACACCAATTTTTGATTTACATGTGAATACAGATCTTATTTTTACTTTTTTAACTCCAGCATTTTCAACTTTTTCTGCTAGATGTATATCCATATAAGTGTCATTTGGAACTATAACTTCACCAGTTTTTGGGTCAATTATATCCTCTGCACTATATCTTCCAGTAAGTCTTTCACTTAATGGTTCTATAACTTCGTTACCTTCTTTTATTTCTGTTACTTCAAAACCTTCAGTGCTTCCGCAATCTTCAGTTCTTACTATAACATCTTGGCTTACGTCAACAAGTCTTCTTGTTAAGTATCCAGAGTCAGCTGTCTTAAGCGCTGTATCGGCGTTTCCTTTTCTAGCTCCGTGTGTAGACATGAAATATTCTAATACGTCTAGACCTTCTCTGAATGATGCCTTGATTGGTAACTCTAGTATTTTTCCTGATGGACTTGCCATAAGTCCTCTCATTCCTGCAAGCTGTTTGATCTGACTCTTAGAACCTCTGGCTCCTGAGTCTGCCATCATCGCAATAGGGTTGAACTTATCTAAGCTGTCCATTAGCACGTTGGCTATGTCATCAGTAGTTTTAGTCCACTTATCTATTACTCTTTCATATCTTTCGTTTTCAGATATGAATCCTCTTCTATACATTTTTTCTATTTTTTCAACTGTTGCTTCTGCTTCTGCAAGTAAAGCTTCCTTTTGTTCTGGAACTTCCATGTCAGAAGTCGCTACAGTAATAGCTCCTATAGATGAGAAGTGATATCCCCTAGCTTTTATATTATCTAACATTTTAGATGTTTCAGTTGCACCATATTTTAGATAACACTTATCTATTATTTTACCTAGGTTCTTTTTGCTTGCTAAGAAATCAATCTCTAATTTGAATTCATTTTCAGGTAAACTTCTGTCTATAAATCCTAAATCTTGTGGAATAGATTCATTAAACATTAATTTACCTGGAGTTGTTTCAACGATTCCAGTTCTTAACTCTCCATCTATAACTTTCTTAACTTTAACTTTTATCTTAGCATGGATATCTATATCTTTACATTGATAAGCCATTTGAACTTCATCTGGTGATGAGAACATTCTTCCTTCACCTTTAACTCCATCCTTATCTAAAGTTAAGTAGTATGAACCTAAAACCATATCCTGAGTTGGAATACAAACTGGTTTTCCATCAGATGGCTTTAATATATTATGTGCAGCTAGCATTAAAAATCTTGCTTCTGCTTGTGCTTCAACTGATAATGGAACGTGAACAGCCATTTGGTCTCCATCAAAGTCAGCATTATACGCTGTACATACTAATGGGTGTAACTTTATAGCTCTTCCTTCTACTAATATAGGTTGGAACGCTTGTATTCCAAGTCTGTGTAGAGTCGGAGCACGGTTTAGTAATACTGGATGGTCTACGATAACTTCTTCAAGTATATCCCAAACTTGAGGCATTACTCTTTCTACCATTCTCTTAGCACTTTTTATGTTGTGTGATGTTCCACTTTCAACTAATTTTTTCATTACAAATGGCTTAAATAATTCTAATGCCATTTCTTTTGGAAGTCCACATTGGTACATTTTTAATTCTGGTCCAACAACTATAACCGAACGTCCTGAGTAGTCAACACGTTTTCCAAGTAAGTTTTGTCTAAATCTACCTTGTTTTCCTTTTAACATGTCAGATAAAGATTTAAGTGGTCTGTTACCTGGTCCTGTTACTGGTCTTCCTCTTCTACCATTATCTATAAGTGCATCTACAGCTTCTTGTAACATTCTTTTTTCGTTTCTTACAATTATGTCTGGCGCACCTAAATCTAATAATTTTTTCAATCTATTATTTCTGTTTATAACTCTTCTATATAGGTCATTTAGGTCAGATGTAGCAAATCTACCTCCGTCTAATTGAACCATTGGTCTTAAATCTGGTGGAATTACAGGTATAACATCTATAATCATCCATTCTGGTTTGTTTGTAGACTTTCTAAATGATTCTACAACATCAAGTCTTCTTATAGTTCTAACCTTTTTTTGTCCACTACTTGTTTTTAATTCTTCTTTTAACTCTACTGATAGAGTTTTAAGATCTATGTCTTGAAGCAATCTTTTTACAGATTCTGCACCCATTCCTGCTTCAAATCCATCATATCCATATTTGTCTACTGCTTCTCTATAGTCTTTTTCTGTTAATACTTGTTTCTTCTCTAATGGTGTATCCTTTGGATCTAGCACTACATAAGAAGCAAAGTATAAAACTTTCTCTAGTGATCTTGGTGACATATCTAAGATAAGTCCCATTCTAGATGGAATTCCTTTGAAATACCAAATGTGAGATACTGGGGCAGCAAGTTCTACATGCCCCATTCTTTCACGTCTCACTTTTGCTTTAGTGACTTCAACTCCACATCTATCACATACTATACCTTTATATCTTACTCTTTTATATTTTCCACAGTGACATTCCCAGTCTTTCATAGGTCCAAATATTCTCTCACAGAAAAGACCGTCTCTCTCTGGTTTTAATGTTCTATAGTTAATTGTCTCTGGCTTCTTTACTTCTCCTCTTGACCATTCTCTAATTTGTTCTGGAGACGCAAGGCCAATTTGCATTGCATCAAAATTATTTAATTCAACCAAGGGTATATCCTCCCTTCAATTTTTAGTGTTCATCACTGAAATCATTTAGTTCTAATTCATCGTTAAAATCTATTGATAAATTATCATAATCTATGTCTATCTCTTCAACAACTTCACCAGTTATTTCTTCAACTTCTGCTTCAACTTCTGTTTCTGCTTCAACTTCAGCTTCTGGCTCTTCATTGATGTCTTCTATAGGTTCAACATATTCTACTTCTGGAACTGCTGGTACTTGATCTTCAGTTCCTTCAATATTAACCTCAAGTTCCGCTAATTCATCTTCTACAGATTCTCTTAGTTTAATTTCTTCATGAGCTTCATCTAAAAGTTTTACATCTAAGCATAAAGCTTGTAATTCTTTAATTAAAACTTTAAATGACTCTGGAACTCCTGGTTCAGAAATATTTTCACCTTTTACTATTGCTTCGTAAGTTTTAACTCTTCCTACAACATCGTCAGATTTAACTGTTAAGATTTCTTGAAGTGTATGAGCTGAACCGTATGCCTCAAGTGCCCAAACCTCCATCTCTCCAAATCTTTGTCCTCCGAATTGTGCTTTACCACCAAGTGGCTGTTGAGTAACTAGTGAGTATGGACCTGTTGATCTTGCGTGTATCTTATCATCTACTAAGTGATGTAGTTTTAAGATATACATGTATCCAACAGTAACTCTATTATCAAATGGTTCTCCTGTTCTTCCATCATACAGAACAGTTTTTCCATCTCTTGCATATCCTGCTTGTTCTAAGCAATCTTCTATTTCATGGTCTAATGCACCATCAAATACTGGTGTTGCTATATGCCATCCAAGTTCGCTTGCTGCCCATCCTAAATGAACTTCTAGTACCTGACCAATGTTCATACGAGATGGAACCCCTAGTGGATTTAAGCAAATTTGAAGTGGTCTTCCGTCTGGTAAGAATGGCATATCTTCTTCTGGTAATACTCTAGAGATAACACCCTTATTACCGTGTCTTCCAGCCATCTTATCTCCTACAGATATTTTTCTCTTTTGAGCTATATAACATCTTACTAATTGATTTACTCCTGGTGGAAGTTCATCAGAATTTTCTTTAGTAAATACTTTAACATCTACTATAATTCCAGCTTCTCCATGAGGAACTCTTAGTGAAGTGTCTCTAACTTCTCTAGCTTTTTCACCAAATATTGCTCTTAATAATCTTTCTTCAGCAGTTAGTTCTGTTTCTCCTTTTGGTGTAACTTTTCCTACTAAGATATCTCCAGATCTAACTTCTGCACCGATTCTAATTATTCCACGTTCATCTATATCTTTAAGAGCTTCTTCTCCAACATTAGGAATATCTCTAGTTATTTCTTCAGGTCCTAGCTTAGTGTCTCTAGCTTCTGCTTCATATTCTTCTATATGAACTGAAGTAAATACATCTTCTCTTACTAGTTCTTCTGAAATTAACATAGCATCCTCGTAGTTATAACCTTCCCAAGTTATAAATCCGATACGAATGTTCTTTCCTAAAGCCATTTCTCCTAAATCAGTAGATGGACCGTCTGCAATTACATCACCCGCTGCAAGTTTTTCACCTTTATCAACTATCGGTCTTTGATTTACACAAGTACCTTGGTTTGCTCTTTTAAATTTAAGCAATTTATAAGTATCTATGCCGCCATCTGAATCTCTTTTTATTCTTACTTCATTTGCACTAACATATACAACTGTACCTGCATTTTTTGCTTTTGGTAATACTCCTGAATCTACAGCAGCTTTAAATTCTATACCAGTACCAACTACTGGTGCTTGTGTTCTTAATAGTGGAACAGCCTGACGTTGCATGTTAGATCCCATAAGTGCTCTTGTTGCGTCGTCATTTTCAAGGAATGGTATCATAGCTGTTGCTACAGATACGATTTGTCTTGGAGATATATCAATTAAATCAACATCTTCTCTAGGTACAAATATAACTTCTTCCTTTATTCTTACTGTTACCTTTTCATCTAAGAACATATTGTCATCGCCTATTGGCTCACTTGCTTGTGCAACAATATAGTTATCTTCTTCATCAGCAGTCATGTAGATTATCTCATCAGTTATTTTTCCAGTTTTCTTATCAATAACTCTATATGGAGTTTCCATAAATCCATATTCATTAACTTTTGCATAACTTGCTAATGAGTTTATAAGACCTATGTTTGGACCCTCTGGTGTTTCTATCGGACACATTCTTCCATAATGTGAATAGTGAACGTCTCTAACTTCGAAACCAGCTCTTTCTCTTGAAAGACCTCCAGGTCCTAATGCAGATAATCTTCTCTTATGTGTTAACTCTGATAATGGATTCGTTTGATCCATGAATTGTGATAACTGAGAACTTCCGAAGAATTCTTTAATTGCAGCTACCACTGGTCTTATATTTATTAAAGCTTGAGGAGTTATTATTTCTTGATCTTGAATTGTCATTCTTTCTTTAACAACTCTCTCCATTCTTGAAAGACCTATTCTGAATTGGTTTTGTAATAATTCACCTACAGATCTTAATCTTCTGTTTCCAAGGTGATCTATATCGTCAATATAACCAATTCCATATGCTAAACCTATTTCATAACTAATAGTTGCATATATATCATCTTTAATGATATGTTTTGGTATTAACTTATTTATATTAAGTTTTATTGCTTCTTTAATAGCTTCTTCTTCGCTATTGTTGTCTAATATTTCTTTTAGTGTTGGATAATGTACAAGTTCTTTTATTTTTAAATCAGAAACATCAAAGTTAACATGTTTTGTTATATCAACAAATCCATTTCCTATAACTCTTATTACTTTATCCTCTACTAATATATCTACTGAATTTATACCTAGGTTTTGAATGTATAGAGCAGTATCTCTATCAATCTTATTACCTTTTTCAACTATAATTTCACCTGTTGCTTCATTAACTATGTTTTCAGCAGCTATCTGATTTGCAATTCTTAAGTGAACTGATAGTTTTTTATTAAACTTATATCTTCCTACTCTTGATAAATCATATCTTTTTGCATCAAAGAATAGTGAGTCTATAAGTGACATAGCACTATCTACAGTTGGTGGTTCACCTGGTCTTAATCTCTTATATATCTCTAGTAAAGCTTCATTTTTGTCTTTTGTATTGTCTTTTTCTATAGTAGCTTGTAGTCTTTCTTCTTCTCCGAAGAAATCAAGAATTTCCGCATCGCTACCATAATTCATCATGACTCTTGCAAGAACTGTAATTGGTATTTTTCTTGTTTTATCAATTCTTACATATATAATGTCATTTGAATCTGTTTCATATTCAAGCCAAGCTCCTCTGTTAGGTATTACAGTTGAAGAAAATAATTTCTTACCTGTCTTATCAACTGTATAGTTGTAATAAACACCTGGTGATCTAACAAGTTGGCTTACAATAACTCTCTCTGCACCATTTATAATGAAAGTTCCTTGCTCTGTCATTAATGGGAAATCTCCCATAAATACATCTTGCTCTTTTATCTCTCCAGTTTCATTATTACGTAGTCTTACCTTTACTTTTAATGGTGCTGCATAAGTAGTATCTCTTTCTTTACATTCTTCTACAGTATATTTGATATTATCAGTATCAAGCTTATAACCAACAAATTCTAATGCTAGATTGCCTGTATAATCTTGTATTGGATTGATATCCTCAAATACTTCTTGTAGTCCTTCTTTTAAAAACCAATCATATGAATCTAATTGAACTTCAATTAGATTTGGCATCTCGGCAGTATTGCCTACTTTGGCAAAACTCATTCTTGTTCTTTTACCATTTTTGACAGGATGTACCATCAGCTTTCACCCCTTGTATAAACTAAAATAACCAAAAGACACACTTTCCCCTAGGACCTTGTGCTTTCGGACTTCACACATTTCATCATGCTATTATATCCAATTTCCTAAAAATTATTCACAAAACTGTATTTATAGCATTTTCTATCTATAGATTGCTATTTTTTCGCAACCTAAACGCTTTCGCATTTAGTTATTTTATCACGTTTTTTTTGTTTTGTCAATAATTTAGTTTAAAAAAAGGAGTACTTTTTTCAAAGCACTCCTTTTATCAATTGAAACCACTAGAATTCTATTTGAATTCTACAGCTGCTCCAACTTCTTCTAATTTAGCTTTCATTTCTTCAGCTGCATCTTTGCTTACAGCTTCTTTTAATGTTTTAGGAGCTCCATCAACTATTTCTTTAGCTTCTTTTAATCCTAATCCAGTTAATTCTCTAACAACTTTTATAACTTTGATTTTGTTAGCTCCAGCATTTGATAATACTACATCAAATTCTGTTTTTTCTTCTGCAGCAGCTCCACCTGCAACTGCTCCTGCAACTGCAACTGGTGCAGCTGCGCTTACTCCGAATTCTTCTTCGCAAGCTTTAACTAATTCATTTAATTCTAAAACGCTCATTTCTTTTATAGCTTCTATTATTTGCTCTTTTGTCATTTTTAACGCACCTCCGAAATTTATCTTTCTCTTATTTTATTTGTTATTTAATATTATTCAGCTACTACTTCTTCTTTCTTGTCTGCTATAGCAGATAGTAAGTATGCTAAATTTGATAGTGGAGCTTGGAAACTTCCAAGAAGTTTTGCAAGTAATACCTCTCTTGGTGGTATTGAAGCAAGCTCTTTAACTTTATTTTCATCAAATAATTCACCTTGAACTAATCCAGCTTTTAATTGTAGCTTTTTGTTAGCTTTTGCGAAATCATTTAATATTCTTGCTGGAGCTGTTGGATCTTCATATCCGAAAGCTATTGATACTGGTCCTTCAAGGTAAGCATCTAGTCCTTCAAATCCTAGCTCTTTTGCTGCTAATGCTACTAAAGTGTTTTTGTAAACTTTATATTCAACACCAGCATCTCTTAGTTGTTTTCTTAATTGTGTATCTTGTTCAACTGTTAGTCCTTGATACTCACTTAATATAACACTTTGAGATTTTTCTAATTTCTCTTTTATTTCAGCAACTTTTGCTTCTTTTAATGATCTGTTTTTGCTTTGCACTGTGTGTCCACCTCCTCACAGTTTTCACTGTTTATTTTAAAATTAAAAGTCTCCTCGCAAACATTACGAAGAGACCAATAAAATCATCACGTTCTATTAGAATCCTCGGTAGGTAATAACTGTTACGCTTAATGCACCTACTGTCTACGGAATATTAATTTATTCAACTTTTAAGATTCTAACATTTTTATGACAATATGTCAATACCTTTTTTAAAAATTACTCAACAACTTTTGCTGGGTTGATTTTTATTCCAGGTCCCATTGTGCTTGCAACAGTAACTGACTTAATGTATTGTCCTTTTGCAGCTGCTGGTTTAGCTTTTACTATAGCTTCCATTAAAGTATTGAAGTTCTCTTGAAGTTTTTGTTCTCCGAAAGATTTCTTACCTACTCCAACGTGTACAATAGCAGTTTTGTCTACTCTATATTCAACTTTACCTGCTTTAATATCTGCTAATGCTTTAGTAACGTCAAATGTAACTGTTCCTGATTTAGGGTTTGGCATTAATCCTTTTGGTCCTAACACTCTTCCTAATCTTCCTACTACTCCCATCATATCTGGTGTAGCTACAACTACATCAAAATCAAACCAGTTTTCTTTTTGGATTTTGTCTACTAATTCTTCAGCTCCAACAAAATCTGCTCCTGCTGCTTCTGCCTCTTTAGCTTTATCGCCTTTAGCGAATACTAAAACTCTAACTGTTTTACCAGTTCCGTGAGGTAGAACAACCGCTCCTCTTACTTGTTGATCTGCATGTCTTGGGTCAACACCAAGTCTTACGTGAACTTCTATTGTCTCATCAAATTTTGCTTTTGATGTTTTGATTACAAGCCCCATAGCTTCTGATGGTGTATATAGCGCACTTCTATCTACTAGTTTAGTACTCTCTATGTAATTCTTTCCCATATTGCTATCCTCCTTCGTGGTACTAACGGTTTTTGCCTCCCACTAATTTAAAATGAAAATTACTCTTCTACTACGATTCCCATGCTTCTAGCTGTTCCAGCTATCATGCTCATAGCAGATTCTACTGATGCAGCATTTAAATCTGGCATTTTTAATTCTGCTATTTCTCTAACTTTTGCAGTAGAAACTGTAGCAACTTTTGTTCTGTTTGGAACGCCTGATCCACTCTCTATTCCAGCTGCTTTCTTTAATAGAACTGCTGCTGGTGGAGTTTTTAGTATAAAACTAAATGATCTGTCTTGATATACAGTGATTACTACTGGTATTATCATTCCTGCTTGATCAGAAGTTTTTGCGTTAAATTCCTTACAGAAACCCATAATATTAACACCGTGTTGTCCTAATGCAGGTCCAACTGGTGGTGCTGGTGTTGCTTTTCCTGCAGGAAGTTGAAGTTTTATCATTCCTGTTATTTTCTTAGCCATGAGTTTACACCTCCTATATTGTGGTAAGCGGACTTTAAAAGCCCTCCCACTTAATAAGAATAAATCTATATTAAGATTTTATCTTATAAGCTTAATCCATTTTTTCTATTTGATTAAAATCAAGTTCAACAGGAGTTTCCCTGCCAAACATATCAACTAAACCTTTTATTGAGTGCTTTTCTATATTTATTTCTTGTATAAGCACCATAAATTCAGCGAATGGTCCAGATATTATTTTTACCTGTTCTCCAATTTCTAAATCACTAGAAACTGTTCGCTCAACTATTCCCATTTTGCTAGCTTCCTCATCAGTTAAAGGAACTGGTTTAGATCCAGGTCCAACAAATCCTGTAACCCCTCTAGTATTTCTAACAATATACCAAGAGTCATCTGTCATAACCATCTTAACCATCACATAGCCTGGAAATATTTTTTTATAAGTTACTTTTTTCTTGCCATCTTTTATCTCAACTTGTTCTTCTACAGGCACTTGAATGTCATGAATGAACTCTTCAAGATTTCTGTTTTCTATTGCTTTTTCAAGATTAGCTTTAACTTTATTTTCATATCCAGAATACGTATGAACTACATACCATTTAGCTTTATCTGTCATAACTCAAGGGGTTTACCTAAACTGAAGCCCCTCTACCTCCCTTTTATATTATTTAAAAACCATTTTAAAGAGGTTATTGAAACCAGCATCCAACAAACCTACTAGAATCACATAAAGAAGACAAAAGCTAATTATTGCTCCAGAAGCTTTCTTTATATCTTTTTTAGAAGGCCATGTTATTCTTTTGAATTCAGCCTTCAAATCAATAAAGAATTGAAAAATTCCTAAGCGCTTCTTGGTATCTTTTGATTTGCTTTCAACATTCTTAGCCATCTTTTTCACATCCCCAATTTATATTAGGTACAAAACACTACTTTGTTTCTTTATGAAGTGTATGTTTGTGGCAGAACTTACAGTATTTTTGCATCTCTACTCTATCTGGATTGTTTTTCTTATTTTTCATAGTGTTATAGTTTCTTTGTTTGCATTCTGTGCAAGCTAAAGTTATTTTAACTCTCACAATCTACACCTCCTAATTATATGAGTTATATATCTCAAATTAATACTTTATTTTAAATTCAATACAAAATTTAAACTACCAAACTAATTTATCACAACTTTTTTAAGATGTCAATAAATTAGTTGTTACCTTTATTGGTAAGTATTGCTCTTTTCACGACTTTATATTCATAAATTTACATTATTTTTGAATATAACATTCTTTTAAAAGGACCAGGTTTAGTGCCCAGTCCTATTAAATGTATTTTCTAGATTACTCTATTATAGAAG
>NZ_CCAT010000010.1 GCF_000612845.1 Clostridium ihumii AP5 | reverse complement strand
TATATCACCCTTTTTATTGCCTAATTTTCTATAATAGAACAATGTAAATGTATTAAAAAAAGAGATATTCTTTAAATTGTAGAACATCTCCAAAATAAGTTGTAATGAAAGAAGGATTTGGCTTTAAACAATTGATAAGATACGGTGAATTTAAATACATCATATATTATTATAAAATCTAATTTATACGTAGGTTATTATGAACTCTTTCAATAATATTATATTAAGCTATACAATAAAGGGTGAATGATATAATAGTATTTTTTTTATGTAATATTGACTATTAAATATTGAAATTAGAGTAAAACAAAGTAAATTAAATCATTTAAAGGCAATAGAGCAGGACCATAAAGGTTCTTTTTTATTGCCTATTTTTATAGAAAGAGGTGTAGAAGTGGAAAAGGAAAATTTATTAAAGACAGGTTTTTATGGGGTAATAGGTTTATTAGGTGGTAGTTTAGGACAATTATTTGGAGGGTTTGATACTTTATTTTGGGCATTATTAACTTGTAGTATTATAGACTATTTTAGTGGTGGAGCAGTAGCCATTATATTTAAAAATAGTCCTAAAACAGAAACAGGAGGAGCTAAAAGTAGAATAGGATTTAAAGGGTTAGTAAAAAAGATATTTATATATATGCTTGTTGTCGTAGCTGTTCAAATGGATATTGTACTAAAAGCAAATGGCTTTATAAGAAATGCAGTAATAATAGGATTTATGGCAAATGAAATACTTAGCATAATAGAAAATGTAGGACTTATGGGGATAAACTTACCTAAACCATTTGTAGATGCAGTAGATATTTTAAAGAAAAAATCAGAGGAAGGTGATATTAATGCAAAGTAGAAACAAAAATAATTTAAAAGGTATAGATGTTTCAAATTGGCAAAGGGACATAGATTTTGCAGCAGTAAAAAGAGATGGAGTAAATATAGTATACATGAAAGCATCAGAAGGTAGTAATTATAAGGATGCTTTTTTAGAGCAAAATTATAGTAGAGCAAAAGAACAAGGATTAAATGTAGGATTTTATCATTTCTTTTTAGGTGATGCAATTAATGAAGCTAAATTTTTTATTGAATGCATTAAAAATAAAGTATCAGATTGTTTATTGGCAATAGATATAGAAAAAAATAATAATATGGATAAAAACACTTTAACTAGTGAATGTATTACATTTTTAGAGGAGATTAAGAGATTAACTGGAAAGAATGTTGTAGTATACACATATACATCATTTGCTAGGGAAAATTTAGATTCAAGGCTTTCAAAATATCCAGTATGGATAGCTGATTATGATGTTAACCCACCTAGTTACAATGGCATATGGTCCAATTGGGTAGGATTTCAATATACAGATAAGGGACATGTTCTAGGTGTAAATGGGAATTGTGATGTTAATGAATTTAATAGTGGAATATTTAATGGTGTTTTCACCCTTGATAAAAACGAAGGCTTGGTTCTAGCTGATGTATTAAATGTTAGAGATAAGCCAGATGGAGCTATAATTGGAACATTAACCAATGGAGCAGTTATAAGGATAGATAAAAAAGTAGATAATTGGTATTCAATTTATTTTGGAGACCATGGAGGTTATATAAGTAGTGATTATGTAAAAACAGAATTTGAGAAAGAGAATATAAAGAAAGAGGTGTATGATATGAAAACAATAGTATTATATTTTGGTGATATGGATGCAAATGCAGCTATATATGTAGCACAAAAGAAGAAATGTCCTATGATGAAGAAAAGTGACTTTGATATAAGTGGATTAAAAGCTGAAAAGACAATTCAAATAGGTGGCAGACCAGGAACTAATAGGGATGATAGTTTAAAAGATGCCGCAAAATTAGTTTAAAATATAATTTTTATAATAATATAAGTAAATGTTGCACATAATAGACCTAGGGGGAATCTCTAGGTCTTCTTTTTTTATTTATAAAACTTTAAAAATAAAACTTTGAAATGAGGGAGTAAATGAAAACTACTGAAAAGAATGTTTTAATGACTAAGTGTATTAAAGTTACATTGAATAGATGTGTAAATTATAATATGAAAGAAATAATGAATATTATAAGAGAAATGCAATATTTGTCATCAAAAGCTTATAATTTAGCTACAAATTACTTATATATATGGGACACTAATAGTATGAATTTTAAAAACTTGTATGAAGAAAAAATTGTTGACAAAGATTTACTAGGTAAAAGTAAAAGTGCTTGGATAGAAAATAGAATGAATGAAATTATGAAGGGATTTTTGACTAATAATGTTGCTCAGGCAAGGCAAGATGTAATTAATAAATATAATAAATCAAAAAAAGATGGATTGTTTATTGGGAAGGTTACATTGCCAAGTTATAAAATGAATGGAAAAGTAGTAATACATAATAAGGCATATAGATTTAGTAAAAATGAAGGATATTTTGTTGAGATAGGTCTTTTTAATAAAGAGAAAAAGGAAGAATTAAATTGTGATTGGATAAAGTTTAAATTGGATAAAATAGACTCTAATAAGAAGGCAACTATTTATAAAATTTTAAATGGTGATTATAAGCAAGGTTCAGCTCAATTGCATATAAATAAAAAAGGTAAGATAGAATTTATAATTTCTTATTCATTTGAAAGGGAGAATAGTATTAAATTAGATAAAAACAGGACATTAGGTATAGATATTGGAATTGTAAATATAGCAGCTATGGCAATTTGGGATAATAATAAACAAGAGTGGGAATTAACAAGATATTCACATAACTTAATAAGTGGTAATGAAGCTATAGCATTAAGACAAAAATATTATAAATTAGGATTAAGAAATAAGGAGTTAGAGAAAAATATAAATAGAGAGTTGCATGAATTAGAGGAAAAAGAATATAGAGGATTATCAACAAATATAATAAGTGGACATAATTTAACATATAAGAGGATTATGCTAAACAGTAAAAGGATAAGATTGTCTCAATCGTGCAAGTGGTGTGGAAATAGTAAAGTGGGGCATGGAAGAAGAGTAAGATGTAAACAAGTTGATAAAATTGGTAACAAAATAGAAAGATTTAAAGATACATTTAATCATAAATATAGTAGGTATATAGTAGATTTCGCAGTTAAAAATAATTGTGGAATTATCCAGATGGAAAATTTAAAAAACTTTAATCCAAGTGAAAAATTTTTAAAGGATTGGCCATATTTTGACTTGCAAACAAAAATAGAATACAAAGCTAAAGAATATGGAATAGAAGTTATAAAAGTGAATCCTAAATATACATCAAAAAGATGTAGTAGATGTGGATGTATAAATGAGTTAAATAGAGATTGTAAAAAAAATCAGTCAAAATTCAAGTGTGTTAATGATGAATGTAATAATTATGAAAATGCTGACATTAATGCAGCGAAAAACATAGCATTACCATACATTGATAAGATTATAGAACAATGTTTAGAAACTAACAAAGTAGTATAGTTTTAATAAAGGGTGATTTACCATCCTAAGTAGAGAAGTAACACGCTTAAAAACATTGAAATTACTTGAAAGGAAGCATGTTAACACTCTTACAACCGCTCCAGTTGAAATTTGCTGGTAAAAAGCTAGTATAAAAAATGCTATAAGCATGGTGGGTACTATGATATAACCAATTAGAAAAATTAATAATTATTAGAGGAAATGGCTGAGTTACTAAGGTTAATGATTAACATAGGTTATATTTAAATGTTAAATATTATAAAAAGCATATTAGATAGCGGAAGTTAATGATTAACATAGGTTATATTTAAATGGAAGATGGACCATCCAGTTACTTCCCACTTTTATTGTGTTAATGATTAACATAGGTTATATTTAAATGGAAGATGGACCATCCAGTTACTTCCCACTTTTATTGTGTTAATGATTAACATAGGTTATATTTAAATACAAAATATCTAAGAATAAGCAAATTTTCTACTTTTGTTAATGATTAACATAGGTTATATTTAAATGAAATATTGTTATTAAACATAAGCAACCTCCTTTGTTAATGATTAACATAGATTATGTTGAATATGAATGTAAATTTAATGGTTAATGTAGTTTAATAAATAATAGAATTATGTTAAAATAAATTATAAATATAATAAGAATATTGCACGAAATGAGCCTAGGAGTTTAGTTACTTCTAGGCTCATTTTTTATTAAAAATAATTGTCTAATAATAAATGTTTAATTCTAAATTTGTCGAATTTGTGTACAGAAAACAGTTAAAGAGGTAAAATTTTTAATGTAAGATTAAAATGAGGGGGATTTAAAATGAGTACATTTTTATTTTTAGCTGGAGGAGTAGGATTTCTTATTTCTATAATATTTATAATTGTAAATATTATTAGAAGAAAAAAAATAAAAAAACCTTTAATTGCTGGTGGGGTTTGTATATTTCTTTTTATAGTATCATTATCCATGCCAACTAGTACACCAACAAACAATTCAGTAGAATCAAATAAAAAAGAACCTGCAAGGGAAGTTACTAAAACAGAAACAAAGGAAAAACAAAAAGAATCATTGGAAACTAAACCAGTGACTACTGAAAAAAAAGTAGAGCCTAAAAAAGATGATAATAAGATAACATATGAGAATTTTTTAAGCATAAGAATGAATCAATCATATGAAGAAGCAAAGTCAATTTTAGGGGAAGGTACAGAAAATTCATCATCTGAAATAGGCGGAATGTCAACTAAAATGTATACTTGGAAGGGTAAAGGAATTTCGAATATGAATATGACAATTCAAGATGGGGTTGTTGTAGGGAAAGCACAGTTTGGATTAAATAAAAATAATTCGGGCATAACATTAGAAAAATATAATTCTGTTAATGAAGGAATGACTTTAGAGGAAGTAAACTCAATTTTAGGAGAAGGTGGATTAACTTCACAAACTCAAATAATGGACTTAGAATGTAGCATATATTCATGGGCGAACAAAGATGGCTCTAATTGCGATATAACATTTCAAGGTGGAGTAGTTAATATGAAAGCTCAATTTGGATTAAAATAGAAAATTATTAAAGGCAATCTAGTGTAATTGAATATTAGATTGCCTTTATTTTTTTATGCCTAAAAAGGAAATAAAACATACTGACAGAATATAATAATATTAAGAGGTGTATTTTATGAGTGTAAGAAATAATTTAAAAAAGATAAGAATGATAGAATTTCTTATGGCTCCAGGTGAATTTGCTAGATTTTTAGGAGTCGATATAAAAACATATTCTGGATGGGAAAATGAAAGAAGCAAACCAACACTAGAGAGAGCTTTAAATATAGCAAATAAATTAAATAGGGACGTAAAAGAGATATGGTTTTTAGATTAAACTATATCTCTTTTTTATTATAGAAAATACCTTGAAAAATAAGAATATTAAATAAATACAAGAAATTTCTTAAAAAATAAGAAACTTTTTATAAGTAAGTGCATACATATAAAACATAAAGATAATTAAAAATTATTTAAAGTATGTAGGTGATATATATGTTGATAAGAAGCGTACTTTTAACTTTAGATTTAATAGCATTGGGGTATTGTAACAACAAGAGATTGCAATATAAAACGTTAAATCAGTATCAATTACAGGTGGGATATAAAAACAATTTAATAGTTAAAAAACCTATAGTTATTGATATGAGGATAACTCCACACATTTTTATAGCAGGTTTAAGTGGAAATGGTAAAACTAAAATGGTAGAGTATGCACTAAAAGATAAAAAGGTTGTATTAATAAATGTATTTGAAGATGACTTAAAGAACTTTAAGTCAAGTAGAAGAATAAACGGAAATGAGGACATACTAAAATACTTAAATAATTTATTAAAAAACATTAAAAGACATGAAAGACCACTTTACGTAGTTATAGATGAAATGTTAGTGTTGTGCAATGATAAAGCAATAAGTAAAGCTATAGCTGATATTTTGGCAGTAGGTAGACATTATAATATATTTGTGATTGGAATAAGCCAGTTAGGAACAAAGGAATCTATTAAATTCAAAGATTTATTTAACTCAAGAATATGTTTCAGACAGGTGGAGGAAAGTAGTTATAGAGTTGTTCTTGGCTATAGTCCAGAGAATACAAAAGTTAAAAAACGAGAGTTTTACTATTATAGTGATAATGTTGGTAAGGGTAAAACTTATACTGTTTAGTTTATAGAATTTTTATTTAAAAAGCATTTAAGTTCAATATTTTTGCGATAGTCTTTAGCGATAGCGAAAAATATTGAACGTGAAAATACTTTAAATAAAAATTCTATATAACTTGATAGTAGCAGTTTAATTCATACAATGAGTGAACGATTTTATAATGTAAAGATAGTGACAACAGATGATAGAGTAGAAATATACAAGGTTAACAATTATGTAATTAAAGAAGGAAATGAGAGTAAAAATAGAAATGGAAGAAGAGGTAAGGGTGAATTAAATGAGAATGAAAAAGAAGTTAATAGTAAGAGGGGTAGAAAAACAACACTTGTAAATGCTAGAAATAACATAATAAGACTTATAAAAGCTAATAACGATATGGAAACATTTATAACACTAACTTTTAATAAAGAAACAAATTATCAAGAAAGTAAGAGGTATTTAAATAATTTTTTTAATAAATTGAGAAGAACATATTCAGATTTAAAATATATTTGGGTTTTAGAGTATGGTTCTTTAAAAGAAAGATTACATTATCATATACTTTGTAATATTCCAATTAATATAAAGTTAAGTGGTAGTAAAGAACGAAAAACAATAGAGCATAAGAATTTAGAAAATGAATTTAATAAAAAATATTGGGGTTATGGATTTGTAGATATAAGAAGTTTGAATCAAGAAGGTAATACTAATGTGGCTCTTTATGTAAGTTGCTATATTACAAAATCCATGGAAGATAAAGAATTAGAAGGATATAGAATATATGGATATAGCAATAAAACATTAAAAAAGCCTGCAATAACAAAAGTGTATATGAAAGAAAGTATAGAAGATATATTATCTAATTTTGATGATTACTATATAAAGTTTCAAAACAATTATAAGATTGGTTATGAAAGTTTTAAAGGTGAATACAAAGGCACAGTAAATTATTTTGATTTATATAAAAAGGAGTGTTTTGAATATGAAAATAAATGAAATAGATGTGTTAGTTACAAAAGTTGATTTAAAGCAAAATAAAGAAGGTAAACCATATGTTGTTGTAGACTTTTTAGATTTAGAAAGTGGAGATACTTTCAATATAATTGAAAAGGATATAGAATTAATTAAAAGTTTAAAGCAAATGACAAAGTATAAAATAAGTTTACAATTAAGTTCTAATAAATATGGTCTTAAATTAGAATTAAAAGAAATTATAGATGAGTTAGGCGGAATATAAGAGGATGGAAAAGGCGAGGAACGAGGGGGGATAATATATATAATTATAATTTAAAAAAGCATTGATATAATATATAGATTAACGCCGAAGGTGACTAATGAAATAGAAACATATATAATAGGTAGAAAGTAGTTCAAAACAATACTACTATTCTTTACATAGGGTCAACCATATGAAAAGGGATCTAGATAGTTAAAGATAAGTAATAAAGTAGGCTTTTTAAGTCTACTTTATTTTTTATAAAATATATTTAAAAAACATATTTAAAGTAGGGCAGAATTTGAAATCACTTAGGAGGTGTAGTATTATTGAGATACACTCTATAGTTTATTATGAAAAAAATATTTAAAATATATAAAAATATAGTATAATTATAATGAAAATATTTTAAAAATTTAGAAAATTATAAATGTTGTTATGAAATAAATAATTTTTGGGGAAATTATAATATATATTAATAAAATAACACATTATAATAGAAAAATGTAAAATAAATAGGGGGTAATTAAAAATATGAGTAGAATCAATAGTATTTCTGGTCCCTGTATAGAGGAAGTATGGGAAAAGGTAAGTAAGGAAATTGGGGCAGATATAAACATTAATTCCAGGGGAATAAAAATTAATAAGAAGTATGATGGTACAGATATAATACTAGAATACTATACAATGGATGCAGGGAGTATTCCTATAACATATACAAGAATTAAAAGTAATTTTAAGAGTCTAAATAATTTTAAATTTAAAATATGTAATAGAAATGAATTAAATTCTAAATGCAATGAATTAGATATTGAAGAATACAGCACAGAAAATGCAATAATTGATAATGAATTAATAATAAAGACAAATGAAAAAGAGATTGTTAAAAAAATAGTAAAAGATAAAAATATAATAAATGTACTAATGAAATATAGAAATTTTATATTCCAGTGTAATCAGTGTGACAAAATAGATAAAAATCAGGGAATGTTTAATTTTGAAGTAAGCTTTAGAACTTTAGGTATAATTAAAAATGGAATAGAATTAAAAGAAATGTATAGTTTAATATGCAATACAATAAATATATTAAATGAAGAAAATATAATTATTTAATTTAAATTATATAATATGTAGTAAAATAGAAAAAATTTATAATTATGATATAATTAAGACTATAGAGTTTAAATTTAATTACGAGACTTTATAGTCTTAAAATTATGTAGAAAAGGCTGTGGTAATTATGAGTTTGGGTTTTGATTTAAAGTTATCAATGGAACAAAAATTAGTTATGACTATGGAAATGCAACTGTCGGTAAAACTTTTGCAAATGTCAACGTATGATTTACTTACTCATATAAATAAGGAATTGGAAGAAAATGTGACATTGGAAGCTAAAAATAATGATGATAATGAAAGTGATATTGAATTTAAAAAACTTATAGACTTTTTAAAAAACAACAATACTGATAGTAGTTCAAAAGAATATAAGGGAAATGATGAGGAAGTATCGCCTTTAAACTTTGTTGAAGCTAAAAAATCATTAAAAGATTATTTGAAAGAGCAAGTAATAGATTTAGAAATTAACAAAGTAGAAAAAAAGTTATGTTACTATTTAATAGAAGATTTAAATAGTAGTGGATATATTGAAGATGATTTAAGTTATATAGCTAATAAAAATAATTGTGATATAAGAGTAGTAGAAAAGGCATTATCAATAATTCAAAGTTTGGAACCAATAGGAATAGGTGCTAGAAATTTAAGAGAGTGTCTAAAAATCCAACTTATTAGAAAAAATATTGAAGATGAAAATATATACATCATAATAGATAAATATCTTGAAGAAGTTTCAAAAGCAAAATATTCTTATATAGCTAAAGAATTAAATTTAGATTTAAATAAAGTACAAAAGTATGTTGATATAATAAAAACATTAGAACCAAAACCATCTAGAGGATTTTTTACTGGAGACGAGACTAGCTATATAATACCTGATGCTATTATAAAAAGAATAGAAGATGAATTTGTAATAGTAATGAATGACTCAGTATTACCAAAATTAAATATAAATAGCACTTATAGTGAAATAATATCAACTTGTGAAGAAAAAGAAGTTGTTGATTATGTAAAAGAAAAAGTAAATAAAGCGATGTTTCTTATAAAAAGTATAGAAAGTAGAAGACAAACGTTGTATTCTGTAATATCCAATATATTAGAAATACAAAATGAATACTTTCTATATGGAGAAGATTATTTAAAACCATTAACAATAAAAACTGTAGCTGATAATCTAAAATTTCATGAATCTACAGTAAGTAGAGCAATAAAAGATAAATATATAGCGATACCTAGTGGTAGGGTAGTTAGAATAAAAGATTTTTTTACTAACAGCTTAACTGGAAATGACGGAGAAGTTTCTACATATAATATAAAAAGAAGAATAATTAGTATAATAGAAAATGAAGATAAAAAGAAACCACTTTCAGATTCAGCAATCTGTAATATTTTAAAAAACGAAGGGATAGAAATATCAAGAAGAACCATAGCTAAATATAGGGATGAATTAAATATACTAAGTTCAGCGCAAAGAAAAAGAGTTTAAGACAATTTTGAAAAAATAAAAAAATTAATAAATTTATAAAAAGCTATTCACATGAATAGCTTTTTATAATATAATAAAACCATAAAGGGACATAAATGTTCCTACGGGTCACAAAAAGTCCAAGGAGAGAAAAATGAAAGAATTATTAAAATTACAAATGAAATTAGTACCAGAACTTTTAACTGTTTTGGATATGAGATATAACATTTTAAGCAATATTTATTACAATCAACCTATTGGTAGAAGAATGTTATCAAATAATTTAAATTTGAGTGAAAGAATAATAAGAAGTGAAGTAAATTTTTTGAAAGAACAAAATTTAATAGATATAAACAGCATAGGAATGAGTATAACAGATGAAGGAAAGGATTTGCTTAGAGATTTAAAATTTTTTATAAGAGAAATAAAAGGATTCAAATCAATAGAACTTGAAATAGCAAATCTATTGCATATAAAAGGCATGGTAATGGTACCAGGCGATGTTGAAGAGGATAAATCAGTATTAAGAGAAATATCTAAAATATCTTCGGAATATATAAAAAATTTATTAGAAGATAATATAATAATTTCATTAACGGGAGGTAATACTGTTAAAGAAGTAGTTGATAGTTTTCAGGCCACTAATGAATACAAGGATATAATGGTTTTACCAGCAAGAGGAGGAATGGGAACAGATATAGAATTGCAATCAAACACTCTAGCAGGTAGATTGGCATCTAAAATTAATGGAAGATATGAAATATTACATATTCCAGATAGCTTGAGCAAAGAGACCGTTGATGCAATTTTAAATGAACCAGAAATTAAAAGAATATTTGAAGGTATAAAAAAATCTACTATAGTTATTCATGGTATTGGTGATGCTACTAGGATGTCCCATAAAAGAGAATTAAATTATGAAATAATAAAGAAAATAAAAAGTGAAGATGCTGTTGGAGAAGCATATGGACATTACTTTAATGCTGATGGAAAAATAGTATATTCACTACCTAATATAGGAATAAATGGAAATGAAATATCAAAAATTAAACATATGATAGCGGTGGCTGCAGGTAAAAGAAAAGCTAGAGCAATTATCGCAGCTATCAAAGATAGAAAAAATGAGGTTTTATTTACAGATGAGGCTACAGCTAAAGAAATATATAATATATTAACAGAAACATCATTGTAAATAATAAAACATAATAAATGAATGGTAGGAGGAATTAATAATGATAAAAGTTGGAATAAGTGGATTTGGAAGAATAGGAAGAAATGCGTTTAAGGTTTTAGTAGAAAAGTATAATAATGACATAGAGGTAGTAGCGATTAATGATTTAGTAGATCCATATACATTAGCACATTTATTAAAATTTGATTCTTTATATGGCCAATTTGATGGAACTGTAGAAGCTAAGGATAATGCTATAATTGTTAATGGTAAAGAAATAAGAATTTTTGCAGAAAGAGAACCTAAAAATATACCTTGGGGACTTTTAGGTGTTGATATAGTAATAGAAGCTAGTGGTAAATTTACTGATGGAGAAAAAGCAAAGGCACATATAGAGGCAGGTGCTAAAAAAGTATTGATTTCAGCTCCAGCAAAAAATGAAGATATAACTATAGTTTTAGGTGTTAATGAAGAAAAATATGAAAATGAAAAGCATAATATAATTTCTAATGCATCTTGTACAACAAATTGTTTAGCTCCATTTGCAAAAGTATTAGATAGAGAATTTGGAATTGTAAAAGGTCTTATGACTACAATTCATTCTTATACAAATGACCAAAAAATATTAGATGCACCACATAAGGATCTAAGAAGAGCAAGAGCTGCAGCAGAAGCTATGATACCAACTACAACAGGAGCGGCAAAAGCAGTATCATTAGTTTTACCACAATTAAAAGGTAAATTAAATGGAATGGCTGTAAGAGTACCAACACCAACTGTATCAATAACAGATTTAGTTTGTGAACTTTCAAAAACAGCTACAGCAGAAGAAATAAATGCTGCATTTAAGAAGGCATCAGAAGGTGAATTAAAAGGAATATTAGGATATAGTGAAGAACCATTAGTATCTATAGATTATAGAGGAGATGAACGTTCATCAATAGTTGATGGATTATCTACTATGGTTATAAATGATAATATGGTTAAAATAGTTTCATGGTATGATAATGAATGGGGCTATTCAAATAGATTAGCTGATCTTACAAAATATGTAGCTGATAGATTATAAAGAATAAATTTTATAAAATCTAGTTCTGAATTTTAATAAGAACTAGATTTTAATTTTATAACAAACAATAAAGCTACACTAAATATTAAAAAAATAACCTAATAGTATATCATATTTCCTAAAAAGATGGTAAAATAAAAGAGTAAAGTATAAAATTTACTGTACTATATATGATGCGATATATTTTCTTATAAAATTTTAATTAATAGATAATATTATAATATAGAAAATAACACATAATAAATTGAAATATTATTTTATATATTGTAAAATTTTTATAAGAATAATATGGAAAGGGGAATATAAGTGAAGTTTAATAAAAAAACAATAGAAGATATAGATGTTAAGGGAAAAAAGGTTTTAGTAAGATGTGATTTTAATGTTCCACTTGTAGATGGAGCAATAACAGATGAAAATAGATTATTAGGTGCAATGCCAACAATTAAATATTTAATGGAAAATGGTGCAAAAGTTATTTTGTGTTCTCATCTTGGAAAACCAAAGGGAGAAGCAAAAGAGGCGTTATCACTAAAAGTAGTAGGTAAGAGATTATCAGAACTTTTAGAAGTAAACGTTGACTTCTTAAAAGATAATAATGTTATATCAAATGAAGTAATTGAAAAAATAAATAAGTTACAAGATGGAGAAGTTGCACTTCTTGAAAACACTAGATTTAGAAAAGAAGAGACTAAAAATGAAGAGAATTTCTCAAAAGAATTAGCATCAGTTTGTGATATATTTGTAAATGATGCGTTTGGTACAGCTCATAGAGCACATTGTTCTACTGTTGGTATAACTAAATATGCAAAAGAATCAGTTTGTGGATATTTAATACAAAAAGAACTTAAGTTTTTAGGTGATGCAGTAGAAAGTCCAGTTAGACCATTTACTGCCATATTGGGAGGATCTAAAGTTTCTGATAAAATTAATGTTATAAACAATTTATTAGAAAAAGTTGATACTTTAATAATAGGTGGGGGAATGGCGTATACATTCTTAAAGGCTGAAGGTTATAACATTGGAAATTCATTAGTTGAAGATGATAAAATGGATTATGCAAGAGAGATGATAGAAAAAGCTAAAAATAAAAATGTTAAATTATTAATACCAGTGGATCATGTTGTAGCTAAGGAATTTTCTAAAGATTCAGAGGCAATAATAACAGAAGGAAAAGACATAAAAGATGGGTATATGGGTCTTGATATAGGACCAAAAACAGTAGAAATATATGAAGAAGTAATAAAAAATTCAAAAACAATAGTTTGGAATGGACCAATGGGAGTATTTGAATTTGAAAACTTTAAGAATGGTACACTAGCTATAGCAAAGAAAATGGCAGATAATAAAGAAGCCACCACTATAATTGGTGGCGGAGATAGTGCTGCCGCTGTTAATATATTTAATTTAGGAGAGTGTATGACTCACATATCAACTGGTGGAGGAGCATCATTAGAGTTTTTAGAAGGAATAGAACTTCCAGGTATAGTATCACTTGATGATAAGTAAAAAAATAATATTTAAGTTAGTTGTAAAGTTGGAGGAATATGATGAGAAAACCAATAATTGCAGGAAATTGGAAAATGAATAAAGATATAAGTGAAGCAACTAAATTAGTGGAAGATTTAATTCCATTAGTAAAAGATGCAAATTGCGATGTAGTAGTTTGTCCAAGTTTTATAGCTTTACAAAAAGTTAGAGAATTAACAAAAGGAACTAATATAAAAGTTGGGGCTCAAAATATGCATTTTGAGGAAAATGGCGCGTTTACAGGAGAGGTTTCTGCACCAATGCTTAAATCATTAGATATTAATTATGTAATAATAGGACATAGTGAAAGAAGAGAATATTTTAATGAAACAGATGAGACTGTTAATAAAAAGATAAAAAAAGCTTTTGAATATGGTATTTTACCTATACTTTGTGTTGGCGAAACTTTAAGTGAAAGAGAAGGAAATACTACAGAAGCAAAATTAGAATGTCAAGTTGAAAAAGCTTTAGATGGATTAAGTAAAGAGCAAGTTGAAAAATTAGTTATAGCTTATGAACCAATATGGGCAATAGGAACAGGAAAAACAGCAACTGCTGATGAGGCTAATGAAACTATTGGATTTATAAGAAACATTGTTGAAAAATTATATGACAAGAATACAAGTGAAGAATTAAGAATACAATATGGTGGTTCAGTAAAATCATCTACAATAAAGGAACAAATGTCAAAAGAACATATAGATGGAGGCTTAATAGGTGGTGCAAGCTTAAAAGCTGAAGAATTTAGTGCAATAGTTAATTATTAAAATATAGTTAAAGGGTGGTTAGATGTCTAAAAAACCGACAATGCTTATGATATTAGATGGGTTTGGATTAAGTAGTGGTTTAGATGGAAATGCTATAAGAGCTGCTAAAAAACCAAATTATGATAAAGTAATAAAAAAATATCCCTGTGTAACATTAAAGGCTTCAGGACTTAGTGTAGGTCTTCCGGAAGGTCAAATGGGGAATTCGGAAGTGGGACATTTAAATATAGGTGCAGGAAGAATAGTTTATCAAGATTTAACAAGAATTACAAAGTGTATAAAAGAAGGAACTTTTTTTGAAAATGAAGCCTTTTTAAAAGCTATAAAAAATTCTAAAGAAAACAATTCTTCAATACACATGATGGGATTATTATCAGATGGTGGAGTTCATTCCCATATAGAACATTTAAAAGCATTAATTAAATTATGCAAAGAAAATGAAGTTGAAAAAATATATATTCATTGTTTTCTAGATGGTAGAGATGTACCGCCAACTTCAGCTAAAGAATATATAAGTGAATTAGAATATTACTTGAAAGAAATAGGTATAGGTAAAATTGCTACAGTTTCAGGTAGATATTATGCAATGGATAGAGATAATAGATGGGAAAGAATAAATCTTGCTTATGATGCAATGGTAAAAGGTGAAGGCGAAATAGTAAAAAATGCAATAGAAGCAGTAGATAGATCTTATCATGACAACAAAACAGATGAATTTGTACTTCCATCTGTAGTAATAGATGATGAAAATATGCCAATTGGAACTATAAAGAGTAAAGATTCTATAATATTTTTTAACTTTAGACCAGATAGAGCAAGGGAAATTACAAGAGCCATAAATGACAGTACTTTTGAACATTTTGAAAGAATTAAGTTAAATGAATTATGTTTTGTTTCAATGACAGAATATGATAAAACATTAGAAAATGTAAATGTGGCATATAGAAAAGAAAAGTATGAAAACACCTTAGGTGAGTACATTTCATCAAAAGGATTAAATCAATTAAGAATAGCAGAAACTGAAAAATATGCACACGTAACATTTTTCTTTAATGGTGGAGTGGAATTACCTAATAAGAATGAAGAAAGAGTACTTATACCATCACCTAAAGTAGCCACATATGATTTAAAACCGGAAATGAGTGCTAAAGAAGTTACAGATGAAGTGTTAAAGAAAATAGATGAAAACAAAAATGACTTAATAATATTAAACTATGCAAATGCAGATATGGTAGGGCATACAGGGATTTTAGAAGCTGCAATTAAGGCTGTGGAAACTGTAGATAATTGTATGGGTAAAGTAATAGATAAGATTTTAGATAAAGATGGTGTGTTATTTATTACAGCTGATCATGGAAATGCAGAACAAATGATAGATTATTCTACAGGCAAACCTATGACTGCACATACAACGAATGAAGTTCCGTTTATATGTATATCTAATGAGAAGAAAGAGTTAACATCTGGAATATTAGCAGATATAGCTCCAACAATACTTGATGTAATGGGACTTGAAAAACCAATTGAAATGACAGGTGAAACACTAATTAAGATGCAAAAAATAAAATAATAAATCAATGTGTCTTAAGGGAATAATATATATTGTCAATAAAATAGATATTTAAATACTACACTACAAAGTGTAATTTAAAAGATCAATTCTATTTTATATGACTTGAAATAAAAACAATTTAGGAGGGTTTATAAATGAAACAATATGTAGAAATTATTGATGTTTATGCAAGACAAATATTAGATTCAAGAGCATTTCCAACAGTAGAGGTGGAAGTAACTTTAGAAGATGGAACAGTTGGTAGAGCAGCGGTACCTTCAGGTGCATCAACAGGAATGTTTGAAGCAGTTGAATTAAGAGATAATGTTAAAGAAATATACAATGGTAAAGGTGTACTTAGAGCAGTAGACAATGTAAATGATATAATAGCAGAAGAATTAGTAGGAATGAATGTTTTTGATCAAGTTGCTATAGATAATTTAATGATAGATCTTGATGGAACTGAAAATAAAGGAAAATTTGGAGCAAATGCTACTCTAGGAGTTTCACTTGCATGTGCAAGAGCAGCTGCAGAATATTTAGGCTTAGGAATTTATCAATACATAGGTGGAGTTAATGCAAAAGTATTACCAGTTCCTATGATGAACATATTAAATGGTGGAAAACATGCTGATAACAATGTTGATTTACAAGAATTTATGATTATGCCAGTTGGAGCAAAATCTTTTAATGAAGCATTAAGAATGTGTGCAGAAGTATATCATAAATTAAAATCAATATTAAAAGAAAAAGGCTTAGGAACAGGTGTTGGTGATGAAGGTGGATTTGCACCAAATTTATCTTCAAATGAGGAAGCTATAAAAGTTATAATGGAAGCTATAGAAAAATCAGGATATAAACCAGGTGAGGATATATTCTTAGCATTAGATCCAGCATCATCTGAATTCTTTGAAGATGGAAAATATAATTTAGCTGGTGAGGGAAGAATATTAACACCAGAACAAATGGCAGATTATTATGTAGAACTTGCTGAAAAATATCCAATAATCTCAATTGAAGATGGTATGGCTGAAGAAGATTGGGAAGGATGGAAACATTTAACTGATAAAATAGGACATAAAGTTCAATTAGTTGGTGACGATTTATTTGTTACAAACACTGAAAGATTAAAAATGGGTATAGAAAAGAAAGTTGCAAATTCAATACTTATAAAATTAAATCAAATAGGAACTTTAACAGAAACTTTGAATGCTATAGAAATGGCATCAAGAGCAGGATATACAGCTGTAGTTTCTCATAGAAGTGGTGAAACAGAAGATACAACAATAGCTGATTTAGTTGTAGCTATGAATGCAGGACAAATAAAAACTGGAGCACCTGCAAGAAGTGAAAGAGTTGCTAAATACAATCAACTTTTAAGAATTGAAGAAGAACTAGGTGAAATGGCTGAATATAGAGGTATGAAATCATTCTATAATATAAATAGAAAATAATTTAAGAAAGTTGATGCAGATTAAGTTATGCATCAACTTTTTTATAGGAATTTACTAAAATTAGAATATTATATTATGTTAAATAAATTGTATCTTTGAAAATAATATGATAATATTATAGTATTGATGTCTAAAGACATAAGGAGGTGTTCTCATGAAAGATGTTCTTGTATGGATTCAAATAATTTCAGCTATACTATTAATTATTTGCATATTATTACAACCAAGTAAAGCAAATGGATTACAAGGTTTAGTAAGCGGAACTTCAGAAACGTTTTACTCAAAAAATAAAACTAAAACTAAAGAATCTTTTTTAATTAAAATGACAATAGTTTTTGCTACTATATTTGCAGGATCTATTATACTAATAAATGCTTTATAGGATTAAAGTGGCTAGTCTACTTTAATCTTTTTTTTGCGAAATATTCTTTGAAATCAAATATTATTGTTCTTTAAAGTTTCTAATATCTGTGATATAATCGAAGTTGAAAAATGTGTTAGAATCTTTATAAATTTCTCAATTTAAAGAAAATTTTGCACGTAAAAGGAATAGCTATTATAAATAATACTTTTTTAGAAATAAAAGTTGTAAATATTTAAATCAATTTATATGGTTACATTAAAAAAAGGGATTGTAGTACTAATATAGGGGAAATATTAGTGTAGGGGGTATTTTTATGAGTGAATACAAATCAAAACTAGAATGTGAAGAGATGGATTTTTTAATTGAGTGTATTAAATCTTTAGAAACTAAAGAAGAATTCTATAGGTTTTTTGAAGATGTTTGTACAGTTTATGAAGTTAAAGCAATAGAGCAAAGATTGCAAGTTGCTAAAATGCTTATGGAAAGAAGAACATATTTAGATATTGCAAGTACAACAGGGGCAAGTACAGCTACTATAAGTAGAGTAAATAGATCTTTAAATTATGGATGCCAAGGATATAAAACAGTATTTGATAGAGTAGATTGGAAAAGTAAATAGCTATGTATAGGGAGGTTACTTAATGAGGTAATCTCTTTTTTTATTTTATGGATATAATTATGAATTAAACATAAAATAAAGATTGATTTATTAAATATAATAGGTGTTATATGGTATAATAATAGGACGTTATTGGATAAAAGTTAAAATATAAAAATTATATTAATTTATATATAAATTTAGAAGAACGTTAGAGTAGGAGTGATGAACAGAATGGATCTAAAAAGTTTACTTAATAAAGAACAATATGAAGCTGCATCCACTATAAATGGACCTCTTCTTATATTGGCAGGGGCAGGATCAGGTAAAACAAGAGTTTTAACATATAGAATAGCTCACATGATAGAGGATTTAAATATATACCCATCTCAAATACTTGCAATAACATTCACTAATAAAGCAGCAGGAGAAATGAAAGAAAGAATTCAAGGGTTAGTTGGTGATGTTGCAGATAGTATGTGGATATCAACATTCCACTCAAGTTGTGTAAGAATTTTAAGAAGAGAAATAGATAAACTAGGATATAATAAAAATTTTACTATTTATGATAGCTATGATGCAAAAACTTTAGTAAAGCAATGTATGAAAGAACTTAATATAAATGACAAAGATTTAACTGATGGAGAAATTATAGGGAAAATTTCAAGTGCAAAAAATGATTTAATATCTAGTGAAAAATTTAAAAAAGAAAATCAAGGTGATTTTAGAAAAAATAAAATAGCAGATATTTATATGTTATATCAAAAAAAATTAAAAGCTAGTAATTCACTAGACTTTGATGATTTAATATTTATGACTGTAAAACTATTAAATGATTTTCAAGAAGTAAGGGATTTTTATAGAAGAAAATTTAGATACATAATGGTGGATGAATATCAAGATACAAATAGAGCTCAATATGAGTTAGTTAAATTATTAGTGGGTGAAGAAGAGAATATTTGTGTTGTTGGAGATGATGATCAATGTATTTATCAGTGGAGAGGCGCAGATATAAGAAATATATTAGATTTTGAAAAAGACTATAAAAAGACCAAAGTAATAAAATTAGAACAAAATTATCGTTCAAAAGGAAATATACTAAAAGCTGCTAATATGGTAATAAAAAATAATGCACAGAGAAAAGAAAAAGTTTTAAGAACTGACAGTGAAGAAGGCGAAAAAATAAGAATATATAGAGCTTTTAGTGATATTGATGAAGGTAATTTTGTTGCTGGTGAAATAAAAAGATTAATGAAAGAAGAAAACAAGACATACAAGGATTTTGCTGTGCTATATAGAATGAATTCACAATCACGTATTCTTGAGGAATCTTTTAGAAAATCAGATATACCATATAAAATTGTAGGTGGACTAAAATTCTATGATAGAAAAGAAATAAAGGATATAATGGCATATTTAAAACTTATAAATAATCCATTAGATGATATAAGCTTAAGAAGAATAATTAATGAACCTAAAAGAAGTATTGGAGATGCTACAGTGGCTAAAGTGCAAGATGTAGCTAATGAGGCTGAGGATTGTCTTTATAATACACTTTTAGATGTTGATATTATCCCAGGCTTATCAACAAAGGCTATAAATTCAATAAATAAGTTTACTGGAATAATAAATGCATTAATGTCAAGAGCTGATGATATGACAGTATCACAGTTAATATTAGATGTTTTAGATCAAACAGGATATATGGAAATGCTTAAAAAATCTAATGCAATAGAAGATGAAAGCAGAATTGAAAACTTAAAAGAATTAGTATCTGATGCAGTAGAGTTTGAAAAAGGTAGTGATGATAAGTCGTTATCAGCATTTTTAGAAAAGGTTACATTAGTATCAGATATAGATAATTTAGAAGAAAAAGAAGAAACATCAGTTATGATGACTGTTCATAGTGCAAAGGGATTAGAGTTTCCAGTAGTATTCTTAGTTGGAATGGAAAATGGGATTTTTCCAAGTATGAATGCTTTAAACAGTTTTAATGAGATGGAAGAAGCTAGAAGATTATGTTATGTTGCAATTACTAGAGCTAAAGAAAAATTATATGTAACATCAGCTGAAACTAGAAGAGTTTTTGGAAGAACTGTATGTTATGAACCATCAGATTTTATAGGAGAAATACCAGTAGGGTTAAAAGAACTAGTTGGTGGAGAAAAGTCAAGAGCAGTTAATACTTTTAAAAGTCAAAGAAGAGAAAGTGTAGCAAGCTATAGCAGCAGTTTTAATAGAGGAACACAATCTTCAGTAGGAGCTATGATGACCTCAAAAGAAACTAACGTATCAAAATCATCTGTAAATACTAGTGAAGTTACACAAGGTAGAAAAGTTAAACATGCTAGCTTTGGTATTGGAACAATAGTTGGAATTTCAGGTAGTGGGAGTGATATGCTTCTTACAGTAGCGTTTGATAATCAAGGAATAAAGAAATTAATGCTCAATAAAGCTCCAATAGAATTAATATAAAAATTTTATTATGATAATTAAAAGGAGTGGATACTTTGGACAAAAATAAAAGAATGGTAGAATTAATAGATATATTAAATAAATATGCTTATGAGTACTATGTTTTAGATAAACCATCCGTTTCAGACAAAGAATATGATAAATTGTATGATGAACTTTTAAATCTAGAAAAGGAACTTGAATATTCATTACCACATTCACCAACACAAAGAGTTGGTGATGTGGTATTACCAGAATTTAAAAAATATACACATAGGGCAAGATTATGGAGTTTAGATAAAGCTCAAACTATACAAGAACTAAAAGATTTTCATAATAGAAATTTAAAAGCTATAAAAGAATACAATTTAAATAATGATGATGAATTACCAGAATTAAAATATATAGTTACTAAAAAATTTGATGGACTTTCAATAAATTTGACTTACGATGAAGAAGGAATATTAAAAGTTGCTGCATCTAGAGGTACAGGAGAAATTGGAGAAGATATTACACTTCAAGTAAAAACAATAAAATCAGTACCTTTAAAAATAGATCATAATAGAACTATAGAAGTTCATGGTGAAGCTATAATGACAAAAGAAGCTTTTGAAAAATACAATACTTCATCAAATGTTCCATTAAAAAATCTAAGAAATGGGGCAGCTGGTGCTCTAAGAAATTTAAATGTGAAAGAAACGGCTAAAAGAAATCTTTCAGCATTTTTTTATGATGTTGGTTACAATGAAGGGAAGTCATTTGAAAGTTATACTGAAATGCTAAATTTCCTTATAAAACAAGGCTTTCCAGTAGATGACTACTTTAAACCTTGTACAACGATAGAACAAATAGAGAAGGAAATTGAGTATATAGAAAGTATAAGAAATAATTTAAATTACGATATAGATGGCGCAGTTATAGCTATAGATGATATGAGAACAAGGGAACTTTTGGGATATACTATAAAATTCCCTAAATGGGCTATTGCATATAAATTTGAAGCAGAAGAAACGTCTACAACACTTCTAGATGTAGAATGGAATGTAGGTAGAAGTGGAAGAGTTACACCGACAGCCATATTAGAACCAGTAGAACTTGGTGGTGTTACAGTAAAAAGAGCTACACTTAATAATATGGATGATATAAAAAGAAAAGGGGTAAAAATTGGTTGTAATGTTTTTGTTAGGCGTTCAAATGATGTTATTCCGGAAATAATGGGTGCAGTTGAAGAAAGTTTAGATGAAGCAAAGGAAATTGAATCACCTAAAGTTTGTCCAAGTTGTGGTACAAAATTAATTCAAGATGGTGTACATTATTTTTGTGAAAATACACTTTCTTGTAAACCACAACTAGTTAAATCTATAGTACATTATGGAAGTAGAGAAGCTATGAATATAGCTGGATTTAGCGAGAAAACTGCAGAAGCATTATTTGAAAACTTAGATATAAAATCTATAGCTGATTTATACAGAATAAAAAAAGAAGAATTATTAACATTGGAAAAATTTAAAGATAAAAAATCACAGAACCTTTTAAATGCAATAGAAGGCAGTAAAAATTGTGATTTAGCTTCATTTATATATGCATTAGGAATTGCTAATGTAGGAAAGAAAACTGCAAAGGACTTAGCAAACAAGTTTAAAAATATAAATAATTTAATGAAAGCAGATTTTGAATCTCTTATAGATATAAATGATATAGGCGATATTGTAGCTAAAAGCATAATGGAATTTTTTGAATCAGAAAAAGTAAAAAATATTATTGATGAATTATTTAAATTAGGTGTTAATCCAACTTATGATGAATTAGAGATAAAAGACAATTCATTTGAAGGAAAAACTATGGTAGTAACAGGAACACTTAAAAATTACTCAAGAAATGAAATAAAAGAAAAATTAGAAGCATTAGGTGTTAAAGTTTCAAGTGCTGTAAGCAAAAAAACAGATTATGTTTTAGCGGGGGAAGAAGCAGGTTCAAAATATCAAAAAGCTTTAGATTTAGGAGTTCAAATTTTAACAGAAGAAGAATTTGAAAATATGATTTAAGAAAATGTAAAGACATTTTACTATGAAGTTTTAAATAGTAAAATGTCTTTTTTTATAAATTGAATTAAAGTTTTAATATATGTTAATAATTTTAGTATGAAAATAAGTTTCAAATTTATTATATATAGGTGATTAGTATATGAAAAAAATTATTATAATTACAATATTATGTGTAATACTAACGTTTTCAGTTTCTTTTCAAGATGTAAATAGGAAAAGTGAAGAAGTTGAAGGAGATTATATAGTCTGCAATATTGAAAATAGACCTAAAGATTTAAAGATGACAGATAATAAAAAAATTAGAGAAAAAGATTTATTAAATTCATTATTTGAAGGGTTAGTAAAAGTTAATAAAGATGGAAATATAGTTGGAGGATTATCGAAGGAATATAAAGTCAGCGATGATAAAATAGAATATCAATTCAAAATTAGAGATAATGCAAAATATAGCAATGGTGAAAAAATAAAATCAAAAGACTTTGTTAAGTTTTTTAAAGAATTTTTAAGTGACGAAAATAATTTATATAGAGAAGAATTAAGTTGTATTTATGGTGTATCCGATTATATAACAAACAAAACTTCTTTTGAGAATGTTGCAATAAAGGATGTTTCAGATGATGTTTTGAAAATAAGATTAAATAAGCCTTGTGACAAATTGTTAGAAATATTATCAGAACCAGTAATGTCTTTAAGGGACTATAATTTATTAAAAGATTTTTCAAAATGTGATAATTCTATAAAATATAGTGGTCCATTTATTTTAAAGATAAATGAAAAAGATGAATATGTTTTATGTAAAAATAACAATTACTATAATGTTAAAGAGGTTACAGATAATAGAATACTGTTATCTTTTATTGAAGATAAAGAAGAAGTCTTGGCAAATTTTGAAGATGCAAATTATAAATTAGATATATTTATAGACCCGCCAATAAATGAAA
>NZ_CCAT010000009.1 GCF_000612845.1 Clostridium ihumii AP5 | reverse complement strand
CGACAGTATAGTCTGGATGAGAGAAGAGAAAATAATTTACATTAAGTTTATTTATATTGTTTAAATAGGTTTTGTTTATGATTTTTATGCTCCGAGCTTTTTAGCTTGGAGTATTTATTTTTATAAAAATTTTAAATTTAAACTTGTAAAATTAACATTAAATAATTAATAGTAAATGAATTTTAATATGGAATTATTAAATGCCCGAAGCAATAAAAAGCTAAGGGCATTTTTGTTTTTTTATATAAAATAGAGAAATAAATAGGAGTGTCATAAGTCTGATTAAATATAAAAAGGAGAGAATAGTATGGATGAAGTTTTTATGGCTAAAGCATTAGAGCTTGCTAAATTAGGACATGGAAAAGTAAGTCCTAACCCTTTAGTTGGAGCAGTAGTTGTAAAAGATGACAAAATAATAGGTAGTGGATATCATGAGAAATCTGGAGAAAATCATGCTGAAGTAAATGCTATTAATTCATGTAGAGAAGATGTTTGTGATTCTACTATATATGTTACTTTAGAACCTTGTTGTCATTATGGAAAAACACCTCCATGTGTTAAAAAAATTTTAGAAAGTAAAATTAAAAGAGTTGTTATAGGTGTACTAGATCCAAATCCATTAGTCAGTGGAAAAGGTGTAGAATTTCTAAAAAATCATGGTATTGACGTAACTGTTGGTGTATTAGAAGAGAAATGTAGAGAATTAAATGAAATTTTTAATTATTACATAGTTAATAAAGTGCCTTTTATAGCTTTAAAATGGGCAATGACGTTAGATGGTAAAATAGCTACAAAAAATTATGATTCAAAATGGATAACAAATGAAAATTCTAGAGAGTATGTTCACAAATTAAGAAATAGATATTCAGGAATAATGGTTGGTATAAATACTGTAATTAAGGATAATCCAAGGTTAACTAGCAGAATAGAAAATGGAAGAAATCCAATAAGAATTGTAATTGATAGTAGTTTAAGAATTCCTGTAGATGCAAAGCTTTTAAAAGAAGAAGGAAAAACTATAATATTTTATGCAGAGGAAAATGAAGAAAAACTTGAAGCATTAAAAAACTATAATGTAGAAGTTGTAAAAGTTGATAAAAAATTAGATAAAGTGAATTTAAAAACTGTTATGGATGAGCTATGTAAAAGAAATATTGATAGTGTTTTGGTAGAAGGTGGAGGAACATTAAATTATAGCTTGTTAGAGGAAAATATAATAAATAAGGTATATGCTTTTATTGGTCCTAAAATAATAGGGGGAAAGGAAGCTATAACACCAATAGAAGGTGAAGGGAAAAGTAAAATAAATGAAAGTTTTAATATTAAAAACTTAAAAGTATTAGATTTTGAAGGGGATATTTTAATAGAAGGTAATATTCAGTATTAAGGAGATGAGAAAAATTTTTACTGGAATAATCGAGGAAATAGGAATAGTAAAACAAATAATAAATTATGAAAAAAGTTCAGAGCTTATTATTGAATGTAAAAAAGTTTTAGAAGGCATAAAAATAGGAGATAGCATAGCAACAAATGGTGTATGTTTGACAGTTGTAAGAAAAAGCAAAAATGATTTTGTTGCAGAAGCTATGGCAGAAACTTTAAGATGCTCAAACTTATCTGATTTTTATGCAGGATGTAAAGTGAATTTGGAAAGAGCATTAAGTTATAATGGAAGATTTAATGGGCATATTGTTACAGGTCATGTTGATGCTATAGGAAGAATAACAAGTTATGAAAAAGAAAGTATAGGAACATGGATAACTATAAAGCCTTCTTTAGAAATAATAAAAAATATAGTTTACAAGGGCTCTATAACCTTAGATGGTGTTAGTTTAACAGTGGCAGATGTAAATGAAGACTCATTTAAAGTGTGTATAATTCCGCATACCAAAGAAGAAACTACGCTTCTAAGTAAAAAAATAGGAGCAAAAATAAATATAGAATGTGATGTAATATCCAAGTATATAGAAAAGATTTTATATTCAAGAGATAAAGAAAATTCAAATAAAAATGATATAACTATAAATTTCTTAAAAGAAAATGGGTTTTATTAATAAATATAAATAATTATATTAAAATGACTAATTAAAAAATGAATTAAATATTGAAATTTTACAGGGGGAATAGTAATGAAAAATTTTAACACAATTGAGGAAGCTATAGAAGATATAAAGAATGGAAAAATGTTAATTGTAGTTGATGATGAAGATAGAGAAAATGAAGGAGATCTTTTAATGGCAGCTGAAAAAGCAACAGGTGAAGATATAAATTTTATGGCTAAGTTTGGAAGAGGATTGATTTGTACACCTATGAGCATAGAAATGCTTAATAATTTAAAAATAAACCAAATGGTTGAAAAAAACACAGATAACCATGAAACAGCATTTACAGTTTCAGTAGATGCCATAACTACAGATACAGGCATATCAGCATTTGAAAGAGCGGAGACAATAAAAATGCTGATAGATGAAAATTCAAAAGCAGAAAACTTTAGAAGACCAGGACATGTATTTCCGTTAGCAGCTAAAAATGGGGGAGTATTAAAAAGAGCAGGACACACAGAAGCAGCAGTAGATTTAGCAAATTTGGCAGGATTAAAAAAAGCAGGAGTAATATGTGAAATCATGAGTGATGATGGACATATGGCAAGAACAGAAGAACTTATGAAATTTAGTGAAGAACATAATTTAAAGATTATAACAGTTGCAGATCTTATAAAGTATAGAAAAGAAAGAGAGAAATTAGTAGAAAGAGTTGTAGAAACAGAAATGCCTACTAAATATGGAAATTTTAAAGCAATAGGATATGTAAATAAACTTAATGGAGAACACCATGTAGCCTTAGTAAAGGGAGATATAAAAAAGGATAAACCAGTACTTGTAAGAGTTCATTCAGAATGTTTAACAGGAGATGCATTTGGTTCAAGAAGATGTGATTGTGGAGAGCAGTTTGCAGAGGCTATGAGAAGAATTGAAGATGAGGGATGTGGAGTTCTTTTATATATGAGACAAGAAGGAAGAGGTATAGGTCTTATAAATAAACTGAAAGCATATAAGCTTCAAGATGAAGGAATGGATACAGTAGATGCAAATATTGCATTAGGATTTCCTGTAGATCTTAGAGATTATGGTATAGGAGCTCAAATATTAAGTGATTTAGGTGCAACTAAATTAAAATTAATGACTAATAATCCACAAAAAATATTAGGACTTAAAGGACATGGAATTGAAATAGTAGAGAGAGTTTCAATAAAAATGAATCACAATGAAAAAAATGAATTTTATTTAAAAACTAAAAAAGAAAGATTACATCACATACTTTAAAGAATTAAGGGGAGAGATAAATATGAATATATTAGAAGGAAAGTTAATAGCAGAAGGATTAAAAATAGGAATTGTAGTTGGAAGATTTAATGAATTTATAGGTTCAAAACTTTTAGGTGGTGCATTAGATGGGCTTAAAAGACATGGAGTGCAAGATGAAGATATTGATGTTGCTTGGGTGCCAGGAGCTTTTGAAATTCCACTTATAGCAAATAAAATGGCTAAAAATGAGAAATATGATGCGGTTATTTGTCTTGGAGCTGTAATAAAAGGTTCTACACCACATTTTGATTATGTTTGTTCAGAAGTATCTAAGGGAGTTGCAAATGCTTCATTAAATACAGAAAAACCAATAATATTTGGAGTTTTAACTACAAACAGCATAGAAGAAGCTATAGAAAGAGCTGGTACAAAATCAGGAAATAAAGGATTTGATGCAGCATGTACTGCAATAGAAATGGCAAATCTTATAAAAAATATGTAATAGACAGTTAAAAAGGGGGGATTTTAGCCCTCCTTTAAAAATGCGTTAAATACGCCATTTTAAGATAGTGCAATATAAGTCAAAGTATTTACAGAAGTTTGGAAATTTTTTTCTCATAAAAAAGCCCCCTTTTATATAAAAAAAATTAACATACTCAATTTTAAACTTGAGTATGTTTAAATATTAGATTATTAATGGGATTTTGTAATTAAAAATGAATATGAATTCAAATTTTTGATACACTCGAAAACTAGTAAGCCAATTTAGCAATAAATTCATTCAATTAATCCTAGAATTAAAGGATGTAAACCATGTAAGAATTCCTTGGTAACATGGCTTATTAGGCTATGTCATGTATCCTGTAATAAAATTTTTTAGTGATTAAGTTAATTATATAGCAAGTAAAAATATTTTGTGAAAAAATACAAAAAATTTACATAATAGAAAACATATGTTTTAAAATTTAAGATAAAGTTTTTTAAGTTAACAATTTATTTCAATGTAAAATTTGTAATTTAAAGTTTTAACCTTTAGTGCATTTTGTAGTATAATGTAGGAAGCCAAAGCTAAAAACTAAGTTATTCATGTTTTATTAAGAATTTATAGTGAATTAACTAAAAAATAATTATTATAAGGAGTATTAGATTTATGAATTTTGATGCATTAGTTTTAGATTTTGATGGTACTATAGCAGATACTAATGAGAGTATAGTACTAACAATGAGGGATACACTAAAGTATTTTGGAAATGATGATATAAGTGATGAGAATATTACAAGACTTATAGGACTTCCTTTATATCAAATGTTTAAAAGTATTGATGGATTTAAAGAAGAAAATGTAGATAAGGCTGTAAATGAGTACAAGCTTAGATACAAAAATATATGTACAAATACTGTTACATTATTTGATGGAGTAAAAAGCACTTTAGAATATTTATATAAAAAAGGTGTAAAGCTTACAATAGCCACTAGTAGAGGAAGAGATACTTTAGTTCTATTTTTAAAAGAATTAGGAATAGAAGAATTTTTTACATTTATTGCTTGCTGTGAAGATGTAGAAAAACATAAACCAGCGCCTGATGTTGTAAATTTAGTTCTTGAAAATATAAATATATCTAAAGAAAGAGCATTAGTCATAGGAGATACTATCTATGATGTTGGTATGGGAAATAACGCAGGATGTCATTCTTGTGCTGTAACATATGGAAACAATACATTAGAAGAGCTTAAAACATCAAATCCAACATACATAATAAATAAATTCGAAGAGTTAATAAAGATAGTTGAATGTTAATAATTATTGAAATATGAAAAATTAAATTAAAAAAATTTAAAAAGGGTATTGTGTATTGCATAGTAGTATGATAATATAAGTTCATAAGGTGCTGTGCATTACACAGTACCTATAAAAAAATAAGCTACTATGTATTACCAAGTAGATTATATATGAATATTAATTGCTGAAATAGCTAAAATATATATAAGTATTTAGGTTATTTCTTAAATTAAACATGAGTACTATGCAATACACAGTATAGAGAAACAAAGGAATTATTATCTTTAAAAGATGGGAGGATTAATATGAGTACTCAATTAAGAAAAGGAGTGCTGGAGATATGTGTTTTAACTTTAATAAATGACAAAGATATGTATGGATATGAAATTGTAGATAGTATTTCTAGAGTTATGGATGTAAAGGAAAGTACAATTTATCCATTGCTTAGAAGACTTACAGCAGAAGGCAATTTTGAAACTTACATTCAAAAAGCACAAGGTGGTCCAGACAGAAAATATTATAAAATTACTGAAGAAGGAAAGAAAAATTTAAAGAATATGGTAGATGAATGGGATAGATTTGTAGAGGATGTAAACTTTATTTTAGAAAGATATAGGAAGGAGTGCTAAAAAATGAGTAAAAATGAATTTTTAGATATATTAAGAGATTATTTAAAAGATAGTTTTAGTCAAAGTGAAATTTTAGATATATTAAGAGATTATGAAGAATTTTTCTTAAATGGAGAGTTGGAGGGAAAAAGTGATGAAGAAATAATAGCATCATTAGGTTCACCAAAAACTATAGCTCAGGATTTAAAAGAAGAAATGAAAAGAGAAAATAGAGGTTCAAATAGGGATAAAGATTATAAAGATGAAGCTAAAAAGGTATGGGAAAAAACAAAAGAGACAAGTAAAAAAGGATTTCAAAAGAGTAAAGAGTTTTTAAACTCTAATGATATAATAAATGAAAAAATTCCTACTTGGGGAGTTAAAGCTATTCTTATAATTTTAAGTTTGCTTTTAATAATACCATCAATAATGGTTATAGGTTCAGTAATTGGAGCAGGATTAGGTCTTGTAGGCCTTTCAGTTTTAGATATGATAGGATATGCATTATCATTTCCAGCAATGGCAGCTAATTTTTATTTAGGATTATTTGGATTCTTTATATCTTTAGCAGGAACTGGTGTAATAATTGCTTTATGGACTATATACGTAAATGTTGTTATTTTAATAAAAAGATTATTTACAAAATATGTAGCATGGATAAAAACAAAAAAAATGTATATAAGAGTTAAAGAAAATAAAAATAGCAACAGAGAATCAAGTGAAAATGAAGTAAGAGTTAATGTAAATGAAGAAAGAAAAGAAGAAGAAAATAATGAAAAAGAAGATACAATTGTATATTTAGAAGAAAGTAAAATAGTAGAAGTTGAAAACTTTGAAGAGAAGGAGGCTGGAGAAGATGAAGAAAAGTAAAGTGGCACTTATAATAGCAGCTATTTTAGTAGGAATTGGAACTGTTGGAGCTATAGGTTCAGGAGTAGTAGCTGTTCCAACTGTTATAAATGAAGTTGAAGATGCAAGAATTAAATATAAACAAAATCAAGGTGAAGAAATTTACAAATCACAGGACCTAATAGAAAACTTAGATATAAATTCTGTTGGTGGTGGTATATCAACAGTAGAGTTAAAGAAAAGCGATGATAATTTGTTTAAAATAAAAGCATATAATTCACAGTTTCAAAATATAGATATAGATACAAAATATGATAGTGAAAAGAAAACTTTAAATTTAAATACAAATTTAAAATCTCAAAGAAGATTTCTAAGTGGTGAAGGGAACTTCTTTAAAAGATTATATGATGGACTTATATATTCTGTAGTTTACGATGGGGAAATATCTAAAATTACAGTAGAAGTTCCAAAAGGTATAAATGTAAGTTTAAATGCTGAAGGACACGTATCATTAATAACAGAAGATGCAAGTACTTTAAAAGACACACTAAAGTATAAAAGTTACTCAGGATATTGTGATTTACCTAAGGTTAATAACTTAAAGAATATAAATATACAAACAAATTCATATATTTCAATGGATTTTAAAGAGCTAATTAATGCTGAGAATATAGAAATATTTGCAGACAATATAGATATATCAACTAATGGGTTATTAAGTGATTATAAAGACGTTAAAAAGTTACCGAGTAATGTAACATTAAAAGCTAGTAGTGTTAAAGTAAAATCATATATGCCTATAGGACAAAATGTTAATATAAATACAAATAATTATTTTGAAATTGTGACAGATATACATGATTACAATGTTAATGGTAAAATAGAAATGAAAAATCCAGAACACTATAATGATCATGATTATGATGACTATGATGATTATAATGATTATGATGACAGAGATGATAGAGATGACAGAAAAAATAATAATTATTTTAATCACTGTATAAAAGGTCTTAATATACAAGCTAAGGACAACAAATTTGAAGGCCAAATTTCAAATGGAACTATTGGAAAGTATAACATGAATATAACTTCTAATGGTGGAGGAAGATTTGAAAATATTACAAGAGAAAGTTTAGAAACTGAATTAATGATGCATAGATAAAAGCTTCTTTTAAAAGAGGCTTTTTTCTTTGTACAAAAGTTTAGAATAATGAAATTACTATAACAAAATTAAAGATTATTACGATATTAAATATATGGAAATAAAACATAAATTAATAAGATTTTCTAATTTAAACTTTAAAGAAATACTCATTAAATAATTCATGTTTCTTGATGAATGAAAAAAATATTTCAATTGTCAACGGGCTCTAAATACAAAACTAAGAATTAAATATAAAGTTAAGATTATCTAATAATAAATGATGTTAAGGGAGTGATAATAAATGATTTCAAATTTAGGAAATAAAAATTTATTCTTTATAAAGAATAATAATGATAAAAAAAGTAGCACAATAATTACGGAAGATATAAGAGCAATTAAGGATAAGTTGGCAGCAGGAATGAAAGTTGATGATTTATCAGATGAAGAGTATGGAAAGTTAAATATGTTTGAAAAAGCAGAAAATGCAGCATTTTGGCAAGAAATAACTGAAGAAATGAGCAAAGCTGAGAGAATAGCAGTTAAGATTGCTAAAGGTGAAAAATTATCAGAAGAAGAAGAACGATTTATAAATGAAAAATATCCAGATATGAAAAGAGAAGCAGAACAAGCTAAAAAAGAAGGAGAAGATTTAAAAGAAAGACTTAAAGGAGCTAAAAGCACCAAAGAAAGACAGCAAATTATAGCCATGGCAATGAGCAATATATCTGAGATGGCTTTAAAAGGAGGAATTTCTGACATTCAACTTCGTATAAAAATTGCAGCCATTGAAAAAGCTAAAGAAGACTCAGAAAAAGGAGATGGTGAAATTAGCATAAAAAATGTTAATTTGAAAGAAGGAACATTCCTAAATAAATTAGTGTAAATTATAAATAATATAAAAAGTAACAACATTTAATATTAAAGCCTTGTCTACAAAGGTTGGAATTGTATTTAATTACCCTCGTAGCCGAGACTCAAGTCTTGGCTATATTTTATATAGGAATATATTTTAAAAGTAATATAATAAAAAACGTTATACAAGAATGAATTCTCGCCTACAAAGGTTGGGAATTCAATTTAATTATCCCTCGTAGCTGAGACTTTAGTCTTGGTGGTCTTTGATATGGGAATACATTTAAAAAGTAATATATTAAATAACGCTTTGCAAGGTTAAAACCTCGCCTACAAAGGGTGGGGATTTTCTTTAATTACCCTCGTAGCTGAGGTTTTAACCTTAGCGGACTGGGATGCGGATAAAAAATTTAATGAATATGGCAAGAAAATTTTAAAAATAGGATAATACTATAATATGTGATATAATGTAAAAACGTAGATTTAATAACTCTAAAAAGAAGTATTTATTGTCTTAAATAAATTAAATAACAAGTGGTGATAAGATGAAAAGTGTTATATTAGCTGAAAAACCTTCAGTTGCTAGAAATATAGCTGAAGCATTAAAATGCAGAGGTAGAAAAGATGGATATATAGAAGGCGAAGACTATATAATAACTTGGGCATTTGGACATTTATTAACATTATATGATTGTAAGGATTATGACAAAGCATTAGCATTATGGAGCTTTGAAAATTTCCCATATATACCAAGTGAATTTAAATACAAAGTTAAGCCCGATGATAAAAATAGAAATAAAGAAGACAGTGGTGCAAAAAAGCAACTTTCAATAATAAAAAATCTTATTGAAAGAGATGATGTAGATAGAATTATCTGTGCAACAGACTATGATAGAGAAGGAGAGCTTATTGCACTATTAATATTTGATTACATAAAAGCTACAAAACCAATATATAGAATACTTATAAATGAATGGACAGAAGATGAAGTAAAAAGAGGTCTTGAAAATTTAAAGTCAAACGAAGAAATGAAAAGTCTTCAGGATGCAGGTCTTAGTAGACAGCTTACTGATTGGGTTATAGGAATAAATTTCACATCTGTAGCAACTATGAAATATTGTAGAGGAAAAGGTAATCTTTTAAACATTGGAAGAGTACTAATGCCTACATTAAAAATGGTTTATGATAGAGATATGAAAATAGATAAGTTTAACTCAGAAAAGTTTTATGAGCTTTATTGTGAATTTGAAAATGATAATGGAAGTTATAAAGGAAAGTTTTTTCATGAGAAGTTAGATAAATTTAAAAATAAAGAAATGATGGAAAAACTAAGAAAAGAAATAGATGGAAAAGAAGGAACAGTTATAGAGAAAAAAGTTGAGGTAAAAAAGGAAAATGCAGGCCCACTTTTTAACTTAACAAACCTTCAAGGATATGTAACAAGTAAATTTAAAGGATATACAGCAGACAAAGTATTAAAAGTTTGTCAAAGTCTTTATGAAAAGAAGTATATAACTTATCCTAGAACATCAAGTACTGCACTAGAAGAAAGTTTAAAAGACAAGGCAAAAAAAGTTTTAGATACTCTAAAAAAAGGATTGCCATTTGAAGATGAAATAAAGTTTTCTGTGACTAAAAAAGTATTTAACAATGCAAAAGTTGAAAGCCACAGTGCCATAATTCCAACATATTTAATACCTAAAGATTTAAATAAAGAAGAAAGAGAAGTCTATGATTCTATAAAAAATAGATTTATAGCTCAATTCATGGCAAGTGCTGAGTTTGAACACACAGAAATAATAACTTGTGTAAAAGGTGAAAACTATGATAGGTTATTTTCATCAAAAGGAAAAATTCTTAGAAGAGAAGGATATTTAAAAATAGAAAAATATAATGGAAAAGATGAATTGCTTCCTAAAATTGAAAAGGACGAAGTAGTTCAAATGGTTAGTATAAAAGTTGAAGAAAAGAAAACTAAACCACCAGCTCATCATACAGAAAAAACACTTCTAAAAGCTATGGAAACTTGCGGAAAAAGTAGTAATAATAATGATGATAGTGAAGAAAAAGACACATCATTAGTACTTGCAGGATATTCAATAGGAACTGCTGCTACAAGAGCAGAAACAATAAACAAATTAAAGTATGCAGGATATATATCATCAAAAGGTAAATCACTTTTAATAACAGAAAAAGGTAAAAGATTAATACAAACATTTCCTATAAAAGAGCTTTTAGACACAGACTACACAGGTAGAATGGAAAAAGCTTTAGCTGATATGGAAAAAGGTAAATTTGATAAAAAACAATTTTTAGATTATATATATAAGTTTACTAAAAATGGTGTTGATAAAATGAAAAAGCATAGAGCTGAATTAATATGCGATACTAGAGAAGCTAAAACTGAGTAGATTTATAATGAAAATTCCTTGCTGCATTTGTAGTGAGGGATTTTTATTTAATTTGAAAGGACATATTTTATTTGGTAAAATAAATAATGTAAAATTTGGTATAAGATTCATAGAAAAATACATATATATTAAATAAACTAGTATTTTTTTATGCTAAAAATGGGGAGGAAATAAGAATGACTACAATATATTTTGTTAGACATGCTGCACCAGATTATTCTGTACATGATGATTTAATTAGGCCATTAAATGAAAACGGCATAGAAGGTAGCAAGAAAGTAAGGGAGTTTCTTAGCGACAAAAATATAGATAAGATTTACTCTAGCCCACTTAAAAGGTCTATAGATACAGTAAAGCCATTTGCTGATAAGGTAGGATTAAGTATTGAAACTATAGATGATTTAAGAGAAAGAAAAATATCAGATTGTTGGCTAGATGATTTTGATGGTTTTGCAGAAAAGCAATGGAGTGATTTTGAATATAAATTGGAAAATGGTGAATGCTTAAGAGAAGTTCAAGAAAGAAATATAAGTGTTTTAAGCAGTATATTAGAAAATAATTGTGATAAAAACATAGTAATAGCAACTCATGGAACAGCACTTTCTACTATAGTAAATTACTATAATAATAAATTTGATTATAATGAATTCTATAGAATAAAAGCTATAATGCCATGGGTTGTATGCATGAAATTTCAAGGTAAAGAATTAATATCTATAGAAGAAACTAGTTTCTAATATAGGAATACAAGCTGAAAAATACAATTATTTAAATATTAAATGAGAATAATGTTAGTAAAGGAAACAGTAATTATTTAAAACGTTATTCATAAAAATTTCAAAGAAACTCTAATAAATTTGCCATTTTATTTCCAAGACTAAACGGCTGAATCGACGTCCTGTCTAGGCAGTCGCTGAACCCGTCCTTGGGTTCAGGTCTTGGAAATAAAACACAAAATAATAAGATTTTCTAAATCAATTTTAAAAGAAATACTAATTTAAATAATTCCTGTTCCTTGATGAAAGAAAAAAGCTCTTCAATTGATAAATTTGTTATTTTGAATTCGAACTGGAACCCTATATAGGGTTCCAAGCTGAAAAATACAATTATTTAAACATCATATAAAAATTAGTCGATATGTAATTCTATTCTTAAATGTCATTACTACATTTGTAGGCGAGAATTAATTCTTGCAAAACATTATTAGAAGATATTATTTTTAAGTATTTATATCCAAATCAAAGACCGCCAAGGTTAAAACCTCAGCTACGAAGGTGTTATATTTTTATGTACTTCTATTTTTGTTATTACTACATTTGTAGGCGAGAATTAATTCTTGCAAAACGTTAATTTCCAAATTTCACTACTTCAACTTAATTTATAATCTATTTGGGACTGACTTTGCTTGTTTATGTAAATATGTTATTTAAAAAGGAAGTTTACTATAAATAAGTAATTAGCCTATAATAGGTCCGTCCCTCTTGTTGATTAATATATTTTAAAATTTGAAACAATGAAATCTAGCAAGGATACATTACCGCCAAGGTTAAAACCTCAGCTACAAAGGTGTTATAGTTTTTATGTACTTCTATTCTTAAATGTCATTACTACATTTGTAGGCGAGAATTCATTCTTGCAAAACGTTATTGGGAGATATTATTTTTAAGTATTTATCCAAATAAAAGACCGCTAATTGCAATGAATTAATTAACCATGAAATAGTGTATTTTATAATTTTACATTTTCAACTTTCAATTAAAAATTGTAGGCGAGGTTTCAACCTTGCAAAACGTTATTACAAGATATTATTTTGAATTTGAATTTGCAATGCTATAGGGATTTAATTCCTTAAGTAAGTATGATTTTAATCCGTATCTAAACTATAATAACTATAATGTTTTTGTTATTATTAATTCTATTTATAGAATTAATATATAAATCTTTAGATTTATATAAATAATAAAATAACGAAGTTATTTTATTTAATAATATATTAAATATATATTTAGCTAAGGAGTTTACTCCAATAGTACATGTAAAAAAATCCTTACTGTTGGATAAAAAAACTATGTCGTTGGATTTAAATTCTATACTCAATGAATTAAAATCCAATTTGTATGAAATAAAACTTATGCCATATGAAAATTTACGAATATAATTTGAGTAAGAAAAGCCACTTAAATTCTTATAAAAAATAGTATTAACATTTAGATTAAAAAACATAATAAAACCTCCAAATAAAGTACTCCAATCTTTATATAGGTAAAAAACTGAGAAAACAACAAATAAAAAGTGAGAATTTAAAGAAAGTTTACAATTGGAAATTAATTTTAAGTTTAAATATATAAAATTAAAAAATAAATGGTAATAAAGGTAAAATAATTAGTATTATCTAAGGGGGAAAAATTTAATGAAGAAAAAATTAGCAATGGTAGGAAAAATAATTGGGTTTATACTCATATATTTTGCAGCTCAATTTATATTTTCTATGATATTTTCAATTTCGTATACTGTAACGCATATGGGGATGGAAGAAGCAAAGCTTGCTGAAATTATAATGGAAAATCAATATATACTTTCAGGTGGAGGTGCAATATTAACACTTTTAATATTTGCATTAATACTAAGAGGAAAAGAAAAGAATTTATGGCAAAGATGTAGATTTAAAAAACTAAACAAGAATGAGCTTTTAAAAAGTATTCTTCTAATATTAGCATTGAATTTCTTTACGTTAGCTTTTGTCCATATATTCGGAGATAAATTCGAGAGCTATAAAAGTGTATCCGAAGGCATAGTTAATGCAAGAACATCTATTTTTTCAATGTTGGTGATTTTAGTAATAGCACCAGTATTTGAGGAAATATTTTTTAGAGGCATAATATTTAATGAATTAAAAAGTAATATGAATGTTGTTTTGGCATTATTGATACAAGGTATACTATTTGGTATATTCCATGGAAACATTCTACAAGCTATATATGCATCTCTATTAGGAATAGTATTGGGCGTAATTTATATGTGGACTGGTTCTATATGGTCAAATATATTGGGGCATTTTTTATATAATATACTTGGATCAACATTAGTTCCAATGCTTATGGAGGTTACTCCGAAGCTTGCGTATTTATATCTTGGGTTAGGATTTATAGTAACAATAATCATGTTAATAAATATTGTTAAAGATTATAAACAAAAAAAGTCAAGTGAAAAAAGCATATTATTTTAGCGTAATACATTCCATTTTGTTATAATTGACAAATTTTTCTTGGAATGATATCTTTATAAGGAAATATTGAGTGCTTATCTTAATAAGGTAATAGGGAATTAGGTGAAAGTCCTAAACGATCCGGTCACTGTAAGAGGTTGGTAGATTCATAAAATAGTCATTGCAATTATTGTGAGAAGGCATGATTCTACAATGAACTTTAAGTCAGGAAACCTGCTCAGTATTTATTGTTGGTATCTTCCGCAGAAAGTAACCACTTAATATAAAGCAAAATTATTATAGTTAACTTATGAAGAAATCATTCAAAAGAATGAATAAAGAATAATATGTAAAGTTAGAATTATCATTTTATGAAATTAAGTTCGTAATTAATAAGCTTAAAATTAATGTGTTTATTATTGAAATTTAGAGTGTCTGCGGCTATTGCAGGCACTTCTTTTATTGTGTATAAATTTAAATTTGTAAACAATATCTGCGGTGATATAGTATAAAAAAAGGGGAAAAGAGATGAAGAGAAAAACATTAGCGTTATTATTAATAGGTGTAATGTGCTTAACTACAGCATGCTCACAAGGTAATAACAAAACAAAAGAAAATAGTGATACATCAAAAACAGTATCAGCATCTGAAACGAAAAAAGGAGATAAAAAGTCTCAAAACTATCCATTAAAGATTAGCACTTTTAACTATGCAAAAGAGCCAGTTGAAGAAACATTTGAAAAAGCGCCAGAAAGAGTTATTACAGCATGGCAAAATTCAGCAGAAACAATGCTTGCATTGGGACTTGAAGATAGAATCGTTTCAACTATTGGGGTAAAAGAGGAAGATATAGCACCTTCATTAAAGGAAGCATATAAAAAGATTAAAGATAAAGAATTTAATGATTTTACAGATACAAATGTTGCAATGACTAAAGAAAAGGCAGTTATGCTAAAACCAGATTTTATTTTAGCTTGGAAATCAACTTTTTCTGATAAGTCATTAGGCGATGTAGATTATTGGCATGAAAATAATGTAAATACATATATGGCATTAAACTCAAATGACATAAGTGAAAAAAGAACAGTAGAAAATGAATATGAAGATATTATGACAGTAGGAAAAATATTCGATGTAGAAGACAAAGCAAAAGCTTTAATTGATGATATGAAAAAAACTGTAGAAAAAGTTACAAAAGCTACAGACGGTAAAGAAAAACAAAAAGTAATTGTGCTTAGCTCAGAAAAAGATAATATACGTATATACGATAAAAACAACTTAGCTGGAGATATGGTAACAAAAATGGGCGGTGAGCTTATGGAAACAGGTCCTAAAATAAGTGCCGAAGACCTTGTAACATTAAATCCAGATGTGATATTTACAGTACATATGGAAGGCTATGGAGAAGGAGCAGGAAGCAAAGCTTTAGCTGAAATAATGGACAATCCCGTTTATGGAAGTTTAAATGCAGTAAAAAATAAAAAAGTATTTCCAATTAGATTAAGTGAAGTATACACTAGTGGAATTCGTACAATTGATGGATTAAATGCAATTGGTGAAGCACTTTATCCAGAATTATATAAAAAGTAAAATAGGATTTTAAACATAGGAATCTAAGTTGGAAAATGCAATTACTATTATTTAAGTTGATAAAGAGCAATTTAAAGTGTTGTATAAAATTAACAATTAACGATGGACAATTGACAATTAATGATAAAACTGAAGTCTTAGTTTATTTGACAATTTTTATGATAATTTGTTAAGCAAATTAGTTTGAAAACAATATAAAACATAGTTTTTATGGAATTTTATTCATAAATATTAAGAACGAAGTGAATAATATTAACCATCATTGTTAATCGTTAACTGTTAATTGTTAATTGGTTCCAAGCATGATAATAGAATAAACTATAACATTAGTAGTGTCATTTGATAAAAAGATTACTTTTAATTTGGGATCCTATAATATATTTGTAAGGGGTATAAAAAAATGAAAAAGATAGCAATGTTAAATTGTCTAAAAGCTAATGAAGTATGCACAGGAGCAGCTTGTTTTAAAGCTTTTAACTTAAAACAAAAACATTTTGAAATGTATAAAGATGAAGAAATAGAATTAGCAGCATACATGCGTTGTAATGGATGTGGTAAAGAACCATCTAAAGATGATGGAATGATTGAAAAGATTGAACGTCTAAGAAAAGAAGGAGTAGAAGTAGTGCATGTTGGAGTTTGCACTCAAAATGGTGCAGGTGAAGAATGCAAAACAATTACTGAAATTGCTTCTATGCTAGAAGAAAAAGGAATAAAAGTTATAAGAGGAACACACTAAAATCAAATATAAACATTTTCAACATATCAACATACTAAGGGGGAAGAAATTCCCCCTATTTCTATTATGTTTCCTTTGTAGCTAAGACTTCAATCTTGGCGGACTATTATGTGGATATAAAAGAATAAATAGTATATATAAAAGACAACGTTATACAAGAATGAATTCTCGTCTACAAAGGTTGGGTGATCTTATTTAATTATCCTCTTAGCTGAGACTTCAGTTTTAGTGGCTTTGGATATTGGAATACATTTCATAAAATAATATATCAAAATAATTCTTTACAAGGTTGAAACCTCGCCTACTTTATTAATTGAAAGTTGAAAATTGAAGATTGAAAATTATAAAATATGATGTTTCATATTTAATCTATACACTGTAGCTGAGGTTTTAACCTTGGCGGATTATGGTGTGTATGAAAAATAAGAAGTAAGATATACAAAAGATATTAAGTAAGAATAAATTCTCATCTACAAAGGGTGGGTGATCATATTTATTTGTCTTCGTAGCTGAGACTTTAGTCTTGGCGGATTTAAATACGTACCTATTCTTAAGTGATAACTGTTTAAATAATATATACATTAAAAAAAGGAATTAAAGAATAAGTTACTTACAAAATATGTTATAATTAATTCGTAATAAACAAAGTATATTAATCAAAATTATTTGTATGATAAATAAAGATAAATAGGAGATTGGAGATTAATTATGAAAAAATGGTATGATGAGGAGTATGAATTTGAAATTGAGGTAACGGGGTTTCTTCGTAGTGACCATACAGAGAACTATTGCCGAAACGGAGAGGAAGTAGGCGATAAATATACATGCACATATGGTTGTCCTGTAAATATGAATGGACAAGGTATTTGTTCAAAGGTCATGATGATTATGTTTCCAATCATGGAGGCTATCAGAAGTGGTGGAGATTTAGAAAACATAGGTGGAAATAGCAAATATAGCAAGGATATTGTATGTCCAGATGGTTGTGTTATATTTAGATTGACAGCAAAGAAACTTGGAAATGAAAATTTTTATAAGGGTAAATTTTTGGATTAGTTTTGACTTTTATTACATCCAGTTTGAAAATAATTTGAAATGTATAAAATCCAATTTATCAAGTAATTTAAAATTAAATATAAAATAATAGGTTTTAATATTGCAATATTCAGACAAATAAAATTGTTATATGTAAATATTGTTATATGATTATAGAAAAATTGATGAAGGAATATTTAATTCTTAAACAAATTAAAATTTGCAATGGAGGGATAAAAATGTCTGGAACTGATTGGAACACCCATTTAGAATATTTAAGAGAGTCAAGAAAGAGATGGATTAACCTTGATTATATAGAGTTCTTAGTAGAAAAAGTTTGGCATATAGACAAGCCTGTCAGAGTTGCAGATTTTGCTTGTGGTCTTGGATATTTGGGAAGCATATTAATGCCAATTTTACCTACTGGAAGTACCTATACTGGATTTGATAATGCAGATACTTTACTTAAAGAGGCAAAGCAGATATTTAAGGAAGCTGATTATGAAACTAATTTTAGTAATTGTGATTTAGTTAATGAGGATATTAATGGAAAATATGATGTAGTTATTTGTCAAGCATTTTTAATGCATCTACCTGAACCAGAAAAAATGATTAAGAAAATGATAGATGTCACTATTGATGGAGGACTCATTATTTGTATAGATAATAATTGGAATGTATGTAATGCAGCAATGTATATAGATGGGTTGGATGTTGATGGAAAATGTAATCTAGGATTATTGTCTAAATTGTGGAAAAATGAAAAAGAAGTTTATGGAAGTGACAAATGTATAGGTACGAAATTACCTGCTATGATGCAAAAACTTGGACTGAAAAATGTTTCCATGAGATTAAATGATTGTGCAAGGTTTATCAATCCTTATGGAAATAAGGACGAATATAAAAAACAGTTAGAAACTTTTTATGCTGATGGCTGGGGACATGAAATAGGTGATGAGAGTGAGTTTGTAAAATCTCTCTGTAACAGAGGGCTTACAGAGGAAGAAGCTCATTATCAATATAGATGTGAAAAAGAAATCAATGATTATGTTAGAGATATGGGTGAGAACTTAATGGCATTAACTGTTCCACCAATGTTTATTTCATTTGGAACAAAGTAATAATAGATAAATTTCAATTTATTAAGTAATTTAAAATTAAATATAAAATTGCATTATGAGTAAAAGGTGACATATGAACAATGTGAAATAATTCAACAAATAGTAATTTGTATATGAGTTAAAAAGTAAGAGATAAAAGTGAAGAGTTAAGGTGGAAATCCTAAAGGATTTTTTAAAAATATATTCAAATTCAGCTTTGCTGAATTTATTCATTAACTTTTCACTCTTCACTCTTACCTCTTCACTTCTTGTTAAATTCCAATTTGGCAGTAGGATTTTTTATAAAAGAATTGGAGGATATATGTGAAGAAAATGAAAAAAAGTATAATAACCATATTTTTAAGTAGTGCAATTATTGCCGGTGAGATATCATATGGTGTCTATTGGGCATTTTACGATATACAAAGAATAAATGGACAACAATATATTACGGAATCAACTTCTCCAAACGGAAAATATACTTTGATTGCTTACTTAAATGATGGTGGAGCTACAACAGGTTATGCTGTTTTAGGGATGTTAAAGAACAACAATAGTGGTAAAACTAAAAATATATATTTGCAGTATCATTGTGAAAAAGCAGATATATCATGGATTAATGATGAAACTATAAAAATAAATGGAATACAATTAAATGTAAAAAATGAAATCTATGATTACAGAAGAGAATAATATTAAGATTATATAAATAGAGAAAATGGTATAGGAGTGTAAATATGGGAAGGAAAGAAAAAAATTAAGGGGATTTTATTTGATTCAGGACGTGTTTTAAATCAATATAGTACAGGGCATTGGTTTCTTTTACCAAATTTTTTTTGAATATGTAGATAAAAGAAAATATAATGCAATAGATAAATAAAATATAAAACAATACATTAAAATATACTAAGAAAACAACAACAAATTCATTATGTACTTTAAATATAAAATTACATCATGATCAAATATAAAATTAAAATCTTATCTAATTAATTTATAATGGTATGTATAGGAGGTATTATGGGAGATAGTAGCCATATGAGCAGTCAAAAACAAACAAATGAAAAAGCAATATCTATTTTGAGTAATATTTGTTCTATAAGTATTATAATGTTGGCATGTATGCAAATTTTAGGTATTTGGAAAAATGCTATAAATGTAATGGAACCATTGTGGGGTGTTTTACTATTAATTCAAACTGTTCATAATTGGAAAAAGAATAGAGCAGTTGCTAAAATGAGTCTATGTGCAACAATACTTATTTTTTTAGTCGTAATTTTTAGATTTATAAATAGCTAAATTTATAAGTAAAATAAATATAATTTATTGAAAAACTTTTTAATTCTAATATTTTATTAGAAATACTATTGAAGAAGGAACTTTTGCCTACAAAGATTGGGTGATCATATTTATTTGTATTCTTAGCCGAGACTTCAGTCTTGGTGTTTTTTTATGGAAATACATTTAAAAAATGATATATGAAATAACGTTATGCAAGGTTGAAACCTCGCCTATAATTTTAAATTGAAAGTTGAAAATTGAAAATGGAGAATTATAAAATACATTAATTGAAATCATTATTTATAATAAATATTTAATTAATACACCGTAGCCGAGACTTCAGTCTTGGTGTTTTTTATATGGGAATACATTTAAAAAATGATATATGAAATAACGTTATGCAAGCTTGAAACCTCGCCTACAAATTTTGGCTTTTGATTAGATTTTCTTCGTAGCTGAGGTTTTAACCTTGGCGGACTATTATGTAGATGTAAAATAATAAAGTTGGTTATAAAATTTATTAAATCAATTAATTATAAGATAATCTTAAGTAAAGAATATTTTTACTAGATATATATAAACTTGACAGTGAGTTATTTTAGGTTGAAAATAATTGTATTATAATCTAATAAATGAGAAATAGTATAATTAGAAGGAGACATAATAATGATTAGATTGGAAAAGTTAAAGATTGGAGATTCAATAGGAATTTTCTCACCATCAACACCAATAACGTATTTTTGTCCTAAGCGATTTGAGAGAGCTAAAAGTTATTTAAGAGAAAAAGGTTTTAATATTATAGAAGGTAATCTTACAGGTAAATGTGATTTTTATAGGTCCGGTAGTATTAAAGAACGAGCTGAAGAGTTAAATGAGTTAATTAGAAACCCAAAAGTAAAATGTATTATGGCTACAATTGGAGGAATGAATTCAAATTCACTTCTTCCATATATAGATTATGAAGCCTTTAAAAGAAACCCTAAAATTATAATAGGTTATTCAGATGTAACAGCAATTCTACTTGGTATTTATGCACAAACGGGAATAAATACATATTATGGACCCGCGTTAGTTGCATCATTTGGTGAACTAATACCATTTGTGGATGGCACATACAATTATTTTAAAGAGATTCTTATAGAGGATACAGATTTTCCATATACTTATGAGATACCTTCATATTGGACAGATGAATATATAGATTGGGAATTACAAGATAGGTGTAAAGAAAAAAGAGATAATAGCTGGATAACAGTTAATGAAGGTAAAGTAAGTGGAAGGGTGATAGGTGGAAATCTAAACACAATGCAAGGTATATGGGGGAGCAAGTATATGCCAGAAGTAAAAGAAGGAGACATTTTATTTATCGAAGATTCCTTAAAAGATATTTCGGATATAGAAAGAAGTTTTTCTCTTTTAAAAATTAACGGTATATTTGATAAAATCTCAGGAATAATACTTGGAAAACATGAATTATTTGATGACAAGAAAACTGGTAGAAAACCATATGAGGTTTTATTAGAAGTTTTAGATGGTAAAAGCATACCTTTTATTGCAGAATTTGATTGTTGTCATACACATCCAATGTTTACATTGCCTATAGGATGCCAGATTGAACTTAACGCAACAGAAAAGAAAATATCTATTATAGAAAATTGGTTAAAATAGCATAAAATTTTACAATTACAAAAACTAAAATATAAATCTGATGAAGATATGTTATAGTTAATTATATATTAGTGTGTAACATTATTTATCTAACGATACAAATATAGAACTGAATAATGTTATTTTAATACCACATTATTCAAAAGTGAATATGTGGTATTTTTTTTATCTCTTAATATGATTATATTGCGATCTAATTAAGAGATATTAATCTTTGAAAATTGAATAGTACGGTGTTTAAAATATATGCCATAATTGGATTACAATGGTATTAACAAACTGATTTAGGATGAGAAATGAATAATTTTAGCTTTTATTATAATTTTTATAGCAATGCTAACTAGAAGGTTTCTTGATATTACTGACTTCATTTATGGCATTGAAAAATGGAATATAGAATTTTGGACAATTGAAAATGAAATAGATAGCTCACTGATAGGTGAATTCTATATATTTTGGGATTCTCAAGATAAGGAGGAAGCCAATGGTAAGGAAAGGTCATATCTTTGTGCTTTTAGAGTTGACAAGGAATTTCAGGGACGTGGGCTGTGAAAAATGCTAATGCAAAGAGTTTTACACAGGGTGATTGAAAGAGGTTTCAGCGAAGTGACAATAGGTGTAGATAATGATGATGCCGAAAGATTAACCTGCATGTATAAGGTCTGGGGGGTTCTGAATTAATAAAATTGCAAAATACTGCCTATCATTATATTAATAAAAATAATAATCCTACACATTATGAAATATCATATGCGTTATATTTAAACAAATTATTGAAAGCCTCAATTTAGTGAACAATTTTATTATAATATAAAGTAAATACCGTACTATTCAAAAGTGAATATGCGATATTTTTGTTTTTCAATTCATTTTCAATTCAAATATAAGATTATTTATTCTAATTAAGTAACATAACTTTTTAGATAAAATATTTAAAAATATGTTATAATAAAATTATATTAGTATAGCAATACGAAGTAAATGAAAGATATATGGGAGATATGTTATGAAGTTAAATTTTAAAATTTTAATTATAATTCTTACTATGATTATTTTAGTAGCTTGTTCAAAAGAAAAAAGTAATAGTATAGTTAATTACAAAGGTGATTCTGCTCAAAATGTAGTAGAGAATTATTTTGAATTTAATAATGAAAAAAATAAAGATAAAGTATTGACTACTTTAACAGAAGAGTGGAATACACCAAATATAGTTTGGGGATTTGAAAATTTAGATAGTATTAAAATAATAAATATTGAAGAGGAAAAAGACGGACAAATTGTAGAAAGTTATTTAAATAATGGTAGAGGTAGCGTAAATGGAGCAACAAAAAATAACCTAAAGATTTATAAGGTGAAGTATGAAGTAAATTATAAAAAGGATGGAGTTGGACCGCAAGATAGTGGAATATATAATTATTGGTATTATCTTGTAAGAAAGGATGAAAAATCACCCTGGCTTATAGATGATATGGGGGTATAAATATAATATATGTTTTATATTTAAGGGGGAGAATTTTTGAAAAAAAGACATATTAAATAGATATCAATTATTATAATATTAAGCATTATATTATTACGTTATTATAAACCTCAAGAAAATAATATTATTTGCTCAGAAAACTTAAATAGGGAAGATATAGATTTAGTAATATCAGATTATATAAAAAAATAATTATTTCAATTGGAGGCATATAAAATCCTATAAAAAATATGAAGCTCATAAAACTTATGGAACAAATGAGAAATTTGGTGTTATATATATACATTATATTCAGCAGATGATAATAAAGAAGAAATTGCTGGTGGAGCTGACTATTTAGTTATTATGCTTAAAAAGTATTCAAATGTTATGCATTCTGTAATAAATCATAAAGAGACTTGTGAAGGAGAAGCATTTCCATTATCATTAAAAATCTTAATTCCTTATAAGTATCAAAAAAATATGCTGTTAAGTGAAGCAGAAGTATTAAAAGAATTAAATGAGAGAATCGACTTGGAATTACAAAAGTCTTAATAATAGTTTATTTTATATTATTCTTATTATATGTAAAAATTAAAAATACAATAATTATAAAAATACTGTAATATTCAAAAATGAATATGCAGTATTTTTTATGTCACAATACAAATATAAAATTATTTTATTTTAATTAGGCAACATAACTTTTTAAAAATTAAATAATGAGTTGCTTACAAAATATGTTATAATTAATAAATCATAGTAAAATTATGTTAATTAAAAATTAGCTATATGAGAAATGAGGATAAATAGAGATTTGAAAACTAATTTAAAAGGAGGAAAGTGATGGATTATTATACACGTGCAAAAAGATTTATATTAAAGAATTCAAGACCACTTGATATGGAAAGATGGAACTACTTATTTGAAAATGGAAGTAAGGAAGACGTTATTAGTGTTTTAAAGACATACCAAAATATTGATGGTGGATTTGCAAGTGCACTTGAACCTGATTGTTGGAATACTAATTCAACACCTTTGCAAACTTGGGCAGCAACTCAGATTATTAAAGAAATTAATTTAGATGATAAAACTCATCCAATAATAAAAGGAATTTTAAATTATTTATCATCTAATAATGAATTTGATGGACATAGATGGAATGGGTTAAATACAGTGGTAACAAATGATAATTATCCTCATGCGCCTTGGTGGTCTTATAGCACAAAGCAAGAATTAACATATAATCCTACGGCTAGTTTAATAGGTTTTATATTGAAATATGCAAAAAAAGATACTGCTATATATAAGTTAGCATGTGAGTTATCAAAAGAAGCTTATAATTACTTTAAAAAGAATTTCCCTTTAGAATCTATGCATGAAAGTGCTTGTTTTATAGAATTATACAATTATATGAAAGAATGCTCTATTTTAAATTTAGTAAATATGGATGAATTTAAAGAATTATTACAAAAACAAATTAAGCAAGTTATAACATACGACACTAAAATATGGAACACTGATTATATATGCAAACCATCATTATTCATAAATAGTAAATCAAGTGATTTCTATTTAGAAAACAAGGATATATGTGACTTTGAATACAAATTTATTTTAAAGACTCAAGATGATGATGGTTCTTGGAAAGTTACATGGGAGTGGAATGATTATCTTGAACAATGGGCTATAAGTAAAAATTGGTGGAAGTCAGATATTATTATAAAAAATATTAAGTACATTAGGGAATTTGACTTATAAAATATACTTTATTAAGTAACTTAAAATTAGATATAAAATAATATATTGAAATATCAAAATATTCATTAAATTCATTGGGAGTATGAAGTAGTAAAATTAAAGAAAACGTGTGGGATATTAACTAATAAGTCATTTGAAATATATGAAGGGTTAGATAATCATTTAAATGGATAAAGTATTAGAAGTTTTGAGTAGGTTAAGAAAAGGACAAGTTAAAAATAATTTATACTAAATTGAAGATTATACAATTTAGTTGAGGGTATATTGTAAAAAATAAAAAGGGGATGAGAGATGATATGAAAATGATAGATGAATTTATAGCTAATTATACCAAAAATAAAAGTGAGGCTCCTGGGTTTTCATTGGCCGTAATGAAGGACGGAAGAACTGTATATAACAAGTCTTATGGATTCAGAAGCATGGAAGATAAAACTGAAATAACGGAGGATACATGTTTTTATATTGCATCACTTGCAAAGAGCTTTACAGCTGCAGCAATAATGTTATTATATGAACAATCTAAACTGGATTTAAATGATAATATTAATAAGTATTTTAAAGACTTACCACAGCATTATGATGACGTGAAAATTATTAATATAGTTAATCATACTTCAGGTATAAAAGATTATTTTACTGTTTATGAAAATAATAATAAAAGCACTGATAATATGACTAATGCTGATGTGTATGATTTTATACTTAGAGAAAAAGAACTGGAATATCCATGTAACAGCAGGTTTGGCTACTCTAATACTGCTTATGTATTATTGGCATTATTGATAGAAAAATTATCAGGTCAATCTTTTTCAGATTTTCTAGAGCATAACTTCTTTAAACCTTTAGGAATGAAGAATACCTTTGTATTTACAGAGAAAACTCAAGTTATTCCTAATAGGGCTTATGGATATAAAAAAGAAGGGGATAAATTTTGTGACTTTGATTATTGTGGATTGACTACAGGAGATGGCGGTATATATTCAACCATTAATGATTTAAAGCTATGGATGGCAGCTTTTGAAAATGAAAGTATTTTTAATAAAGATATTATTGATAAAATCTTTACTTCAAACAAGTTAAATGATGGATCTAGAGGAAAGTATGGATTTGGATGGTTTATTTTAGAAGAAGACAATGTGAAAGTTCCTTTTCATTCAGGGCATTATAATGGATTTACTAATATAATATTAAAAGTACCTGAAGAAAAAGTTTCTATAATAATATTGACTAATTATTATGAAGAATGTTGGCAAAGCATATTTAAGAATTGTACTGGATTTGCTATGGAAACAGAAGAAATTGGTAGCAAGTAAATAGGGAGTAAGTACCTTATTAAAGTAAACAATCATAAAAGTGATAAGTCTATTTTTACGTATACGAAAATAAAAAAATAATTAAGAGGAAATTAGTTTACATTTTTTAGCGTTTTGGATATGTAATAATAGCTTTAGAAAATAGAGATAACCAAAATAATAGAAATATTGGTGACTTATTTTTTTATGTTGTTATGAGCTTAAGGATATTAAATATCTTGAAGCCATACAACTTTTAATTTTTAACTCCGTGTTGAATTAAAATTTATTAAGTAACTTAAAATTAGATATAAAACAATATATTTAAATATCGAAATATTCATAAAATTACCACGTTAGTGATAACATGGAGGGTGACTATATTTTAATTATTTAGAGGAGGATTATAATGAAAGTTTCTGTAAATGAACTATTAAACATTGAAGAATTAGATGCAAGAGCCATATTTGAAGGGGTTAAGTATCCTTGGGAAGCTCTTACAGAAATTAAGGATTTCATTTTTGAATACGCAAAAAATTTGCCAAGCGATTTTGAAAGAATAAAGGAATTTGTATGGGTTGGCAAAGGTACTACTATAGAAAAAAATGTTATTATAAAAGGTCCAGCTATTATTGGTTACAATTGCCAAATCAGACATTCGGCGTACATTAGAGACAATGTTATCATTGGTAATGATGTTGTAATTGGAAACTCAAGTGAAATTAAAAATTCAATTCTCTTTAATAAAGTGCAGGTGCCCCATTACAATTATGTTGGCGATTCAATATTAGGATATAAATCTCATTTGGGGGCAGGTGCAATAACATCTAATTTAAAATCTGATGGAACATTAGTAAAAGTAAAATATGAAAAAGATATTATTGAAACTGGTTTAAGAAAATTTGGTGCAATTGTAGGCGATTTAGCTGAAGTAGGATGTAACTCAGTTTTAAACCCAGGGACAATAATAGGAAAAGATAGTATTGTTTACCCATTAAGTTCTGTAAGAGGTTATATTCCAGAGAAGAGTATTTTAAAAAGTACTGGTGAAATTGTACATAGAAAATAAAGTCAACGAACCAGAATATCGTATTAATTCATAGTGTACTTATATTGTGACCTAATTACTAAAGCTAGAAATATGAGCAATGCTCTTTAAAAATTGAATAATATAGTATTTGTAAAATATGTTATAATTTATTCATAATAATAAGATAAAGTGAAATAAAAACTATTTGTATGAAATATACAAATAAATAGTGATTTATAGGAGTACTGTATTGTATGGAAATGATTGATATTTATGATGAATTAGGTCAAAAATGTGGTAAGACAGAGGAAAAATGTGAGGCTCATAAAAAAGCATTTATTCACAAAGGTGTTTGTGTATGGATTATTAATTCTAAGGATGAGATACTACTACAAACTCGAAATGATCAAGTTATGTTCCCAAATATGATGGATATTTCATTTTCAGGTCATATCCAAGCCGGTGAAACATCTGTAGAAGCAGCTATACGAGAGGGAAAAGAAGAACTTGGTATTGATTTAGAAATAGATAAACTCCAGTATCTTTTTTCCTGTCGAGAGTATGGTGAGGTTGATGGATATATTGAAAATGAAATAGATGATGTGTTCATTTATAGAAAGGATATTCTTTTAGATGAATACTCTTTCTACGATAATGAAGTAAAAGAGGTATCGTATGTTTCAATTGAAAAATTTAAGAGAATGGTAGAAAAACATTCCGCTATGCTTATGCCTTACAAAACACATTATATTTTTTTACTAACAGCTTTGGATAGGTGGTAAATTTAGTATATTACATAGAGTTTATTTTGTACTTACCATGACAAACTCAAATTTGTTAATGAACTTAAAAATATAAAATATTATATAAAAGTATCACATATTTATTTTGAATATGTGATATTTTTTATTTTAAATATTTTTAAAAATAGTGTATAAAAATGGTAAATAGTATACGATTTTCTTGAAATCTAAATCTTTTATATTAAGAAAAAATGAAGCAATCTAATTCTATATGTATGAGTTAAGTAAAAAAATTTAAAAGGTAATTTTGGAAATTAAAATAAAGGTGATTCTAAGAGTATGTAGAAAAAATATAATTAAGGATGTTTTGTTTTAAATAATAAGAAATGGGAATATATTTAAGTGTGAAAGGGGATAAATTAATATGAAAGTAGTCTTTATAAGGCATGGTGAACCTAATTATTTACCATGTGATGAAAGAGGATTTGTTGGACAAGGTAGAGATTTGGCTCCATTAACTATATCAGGTATACAACAAGCAGAAGATGTTTCTAAAAATTTAGATTTATATAGTTGTGAGCTTATTGTTTCATCTCCATACACAAGAGCACTACAAACAGCAGCTATTATTTCTAGAAATACAGGTATAAGAATAGAAGTAGAAGTAGATTTACATGAATGGTGTCCAGACAAAACATATCAATATAAGACTTCTAAACAATCACTTGAGATTCATCAAGATTTTTGGAAGTGTAAGGGTATGTATCCAGATGGAGAGAAGAGAAATTGGGAAACAATTAATGAAATTATAGAAAGAGTTATTCCTATCTTAAATAAATATCTTGAAAAGGGATTTAATAAAATTATGATTATTGCACATGGTGGAATTATTAGAAGATTTATAGGACAAGCAAATATAAATTATTGCACACCATATACTATTGATTACTATATGGGATACCCATGTGTAGATTGGGTTGATTAAATATTAATTAAAAAAAATAGAGATAAATAGAAAGTTTTATGAGTGTAAGGAGAAGTTTTGTATGATAAAAGCAGTAATTTTTGATATGTATGAAACATTAATAACTCTTTTTCAAAGCCCACTATATTTTGGTACGCAAATAGCTATAGATGCTGGAATTTCAGAAGAAGAATTTCAATTATTGTGGAAACCAACAGAGTATGGGAGAACTATAGGAAAAATGAATTTAGAAGAAACATTAGAATTCATACTAAAAGAAAAACAATGTTATTCTAAAGAACTACTTAGTAAGATCGTGGATAAAAGGAAAATGTCAAAGAAAGAATGTTTCAAGTATCTTCATCCAGAAATTCTCCCAATGTTAAAGGAACTAAAGAAAAAAGGAATTTGTATAGGTTTGATAAGCAATTGTTTTTCAGAAGAAGTTGAGGCAATAAGAAATAGTGAACTCTTTCCATATTTTGATGCTACATATCTTTCTTTTGAGCAAGGTTTGCAAAAGCCTGAAAAAGAGATATTTATTAGATGTATGAATAAGTTATCAGTGTCGTCTGATGAATGTATATATGTTGGAGATGGTGGTAGTTTTGAGTTGGAAACTGCTTCAGAGATAGGAATGAAAGCTATACAGGCAGTGTGGTATTTTAAAGAAGGAACTCTTCAACCTGCAAAAAGAAAGAAAGATTTTATACAAGCTGAAACACCATTTGAAATATTAAAATATATTTGAGTATGTTAAATAGATATGGGCTAAAATTGGATGAATTTATAATTAATAAAGGTGGGATTGATTTGATTGAATTACAATTAGTTAAAGAATCAGAAAAAGAAGTGTTGTATAATATTTTTCAAAAGTATCTTTATGAAATGACGCAATATTATGATGATGAGTTGGATGATACAGGAAATTATCTATATAGGTATTTTGATGACTATTTTATTGAATCAACAAGAAAAGCATTGTTCATAAAATTGGAGGGTAAAATTGTTGGCTTTATAATGATAAACAATCATTCATATATTCACCAAAAACCTGATTATGTGATTACTGAATTTTCTATCTTTCCAATTTACAGAAAAAAAGGTATTGCACGAGAGGCAATTGACAAAGTATTTTCACAATATCCTGGTAAATGGGAACTGAAATATAGTTTAAAAAATAAAGCGGCCGTTAATTTATGGAATAAATCAACAGAAATATTTAAACCTGTTGTTTATCAGTTGGAAGATGATGAGCAAGTTCTTGCATTTCAAACAAACTGATAAACAACAGGTTTTAGATCAAAGTGTTAAATAGGAATTTCTATATGAGTGGTTATATAAAGAACTATGATTTATAAAGCAAAGGAGTTGAGTAAATGAAAAGTTTTTTGTCTGTTAAAGTTAAATATTGTCCAATGAAAAAACTAGCTTTAATACCTTTTGAAAATAATCCGGATAAACTTTATAAGTGCTTAGAACTACAATATTTTGATAGTGAAATTTCTGGTAGAGGATATAGAATAGTTGCCTATAGAAATGATAATTATCTAGATGTATATGATGATTATTCTCTTGTATATGATAAGGATGAAAAATTTAATATTGCTGAAAATGGATTAAATAAGCATATACAAACTACATTGGATAATACAATATTTCAAACTGAAGATGGAAAGTTAACCTTATCATTTACTTTTAATGATATTGAAAATCGTGAAATTAGCTTTTTTATAAAAGAGGAAATTAATAGCAAAACTAAACCAATCAATTTATTAGCACCTGTTGGATTTGGCTCTAAGAATCCTGAATTTATGCCACTTTTATTTTTATATGATTTCGATTTCATTAGAAGAAAAGATACAATTGTAAGATGTAAGATAGATAATATAGATGTAGAAATAGATACATTTCCTATGCTAATGAATTTTCAAAGAAGATATTTTACAAGGTATAGTGAAAATTGTGAGTTAATTGAATTTATCAATACAGATTACTCAGAATTAGAGGAAGTGAATTTGGATAATAAACTTGTTTTTCAGAAGGATAATGTAGCGTATAGATTTGAAAAAGAAAATGCTTTAAAAGAGATACTAATTATGTGTAAAGAAAATGAAACTATAATTAAATTTGCACCACCACTAAATATTACTGAAACTATGTCAGGAAAGTTTAATATAGAACCTAAAAGCATATATGGACACATAAATGGTGAGTTTAGTGTAAATAGAAAAGAAGATATAGTTGAATTTAATTTAAGAGCCACAGATGGGTGGGTTCCAGTACCTAATTCTTTGATTTCTAAGATTTTATTTAGTAAGAATTCTATATTTTGTAGATGGACTAGAAATTATGATTTCAAAGAAGTTATTAATCTAAAGACTATGGAAACAGAAGGAAAATGGATAAATAATAACTAAATTATTCTAAACATTTGATAATGAATAAGATTTAACAATTGATGATGCATAAAATTATATAATTGAAAAAGTTGAATTTACTAAACAATTTTAAAGTATGGTGAATTACAAATTTTAATTTGTATATGAGTTAAAAAGTAAGAGATAAAAGTGAAGAGTTAAGGTGGAAATCCTAAAGGATTTTTTAAAAATATATTCAAATTCAGCTTTGCTGAATTTATTCATTAACTTTTCACTCTTCACTCTTCACTTCTTGTTAAATTCCAATTTACATAGGAGGTTATTTTGATGTTTAAAAATAGAAGAATTTTGCGTAATAGCATAATTTGTATATTATTAATTTGTACAGTACATTTAGTATATTCTATCGTATCAGATCCATTAGGTGAACATGATATTATATTTGCACTTGCTGTTTCTGAAGGCTTCATTTTAATTGGTAGTGATAAGAGTGGTAGAAAAGGAAAACAACATGGTTGATAAAAAATAACGTAATATAGAATTGCTAAACTTCAATTTGTAAAGAGGAGGTATATTATGTATTTACTATTAAGTGCTGATGGCGATATTGGATTATATAAAGTTGATAAAATTATCTTAGATAATTTTGATAATATTATTTCTGATTTCTTTAAGTGGAAAAAGAAGAATTGCTATGATGAAACTTTATTCGTAAAATTTATTAAAATGACATATGGTAATGATGCTATTTCTTTAAAAAAAATAGTTGGATGTTATCCAGATGTAGAAGAAGAATATAAAAGTATAAAATGGTTTAATTTTTAAAGCTTTTAAATTTTTATTAATACCGTATTATTCAAAGTGAATATTTGGTATTTTTAATTCGCAATATAATTATTAAGGGACATAAAAGTAAAAAGTGTTCTTTGAAAATTGAATAATGCGTTATTTACAAAATATGTTATAATTAATTCATAATAGTATTTTAATGTGAAGATTAGTTTTTTAGGAGGTATTATTATGAGAGCACCAATACAAGTATTAGTTATACCCTATAAATTAGTAGACGGAATACCACAATATTGTATTTTCAAAAGAAATGCTGGTGAATATTGGCAATTTATTGCTGGAGGTGGCGAGGACGAGGAAACTCCACTTGAGGCAGCTAAACGAGAAGCATTTGAAGAAGCCAGTCTTGAAAAGACACTTACTTATTATCAGTTAGTGTCAACATTTTATGTACCTGCTGACTGCATTTCCGACAAACATAGGAAATATTGGTCTGCTGATACGTTTGTTTTACCTGAATATTGCTTTGCTGTAAACGTAGATAATAACCCAATAAAATTATCAGAAGAACATACAGAATATATTTGGGCTACATATGAAAAAGCAGAAGAGATGTTATATTGGCAAACTAATAAAGTAGCTATTTTTGAACTCCACAATAGAATTAAATCTAATATTTTTTAATATGTTAAATGATTGTATTTAATTATCAGTTGCTTCATATTTTGTAGATATGGTTCATATCTACAAAATGTGAAGCAATTTAGCTTTGAAAAAATATTTATGTAGTAGTAGAGAAATCTAGTTTTATACCATAAGTCATATACAAATTCTAATTTGTAGTGGGGGTTATATATTTTAAAAAAATAATTATATGAGGATGTAATAGTATGGAGCTTTTTTACAAATCAATAAGTCAAAATGAGTATGATGATGTAAGGGAATTGTTATTTCAAGATATTGAAACAAGTGAAGAATTTTTATGGGCATTGCAAAATGATACAGGTACACTAACGGTTGTATACATGGAAGGTAAGATTGTTGCAGTAGCACAAATAATATCAGGTAAAAAGGTATCTTGCTTAATTATATTTGTTGCACCAAAATATAGGTGTAAAGGAATAGGACAAGCAGTGGCTAAATTTTGTGAAAATGAATTGCAAAAAGAATCACAAAAAATAATAACAAATTTTCATGCAGATAATGAAGTGTCAAAAATGTTTGCAAAGAGATTGGGTTATGAAAGAGAATTTTCAAGTGCTTATATGAAACATAAAGATGGAAAATTTGAAATTAGCGAGCTTCCTGTAAGGTTATATGTTGATGAAGATTATTCAAAAGGGCATGCTTTGTATGCAGAACCATTTCATGAAATGCGTATTAAAGTAGGAGATTTTCCAGGCTCTGTTGTTGAACAACCAAGTGAAAAAAATCGGAAAGCCTGGAATGTAGATGCAGCTAATCGTTTTACATATGAAGTAAATGATGAAGTTGCTGGACATGGACATTTAGTAGGAAATGAAATTGGTAGCGTAGCAGTAAAAACAGATTTACAAGGAAATGGTATAGGGAAAAATTTTGTTAAGTATTTATGCAATGAAATATATAATCGAGGTTATAAAGAAGTAGTGTTATGGTGTGTTGTTGGAAATGATGCTAGGAAGTTATATGATAGTTTAGGTTTTAGAGAAGCATATATTTCAGAATTTTCTTACAAAGTATTAAAACCTATAAAATCATAAATTATTTATAATAATCAAATTATGTTAAGTAAAAAATAAAGATAAATAGAATTTTGGGAGGAAACACATATGACGGATGATTATTATAGTCCCTGCAAAGAACTTGATGAATGTAATGAACTTATTCAGAAATACTTTGAAACGCAACAATATGAAGAGTGTTTTCAAGGTCATTTAAGGTTAGCTGAGAAAGGATATCCCTTAGCTGAATGTCAAGTTGGGTGCTTCTATTATGATGGAATTGGTGTAGAAAAGGATATGGAAAAGGCTTTTTACTGGACTGAACGAGCCGCACTACACGGAGATAGAGATGCACAATGTAATCTTGCAGATTTATTCTATATGGAAGGTATTATAGTGGAAAAAAATTTTTCAAAAGCAAGAGAATGGTTTATTAAGGCAGCATTGCAGAATAATGATTATGCTATTAACCGCTGTATGGAATTAAAAATTCAGATTAAGTAAATAGTAAATCAAATTTTAAATTTGTTGGTCATTTTAATAAAGTAGTGAATACTTATATTAAAAATGTTAATTATAGTTGACAAAATTCCAAGATTAATTGGTAGATAACACTTTACATTTCAAGTATACTTTAGATACAAGGTAGCTCAGAGGAATTGAAAGGTGTGTGATTATTATGTTATTAGGTGATAAATTACTAGATTTACGTAAAAAATCAGGTTTATCTCAAGAAGATGTGGCTGAAAAATTAGGGGTATCAAGGCAAACTATCAGCAAATGGGAAACTGATCAAACAGTTCCAGAGTTAATTAAGGTAAAATTGTTAAGTCAACTATATAATGTAAGTTATGATTATCTTATAAATGGAAGTAATCTTAGTGGTGATGTTACAAGCATAAAAATGATTGTGGATGAAATTGATTGGACTAGTGCATGGAGCAAGAAGTATCCAATTTTAGCATCTTATCAAGGTATGCAAGGAATAAATAATTATTGTGAAAAAATATCGCAGTTGTATGATGATTGCAAAAATGAATTTAATTTTAATGATGAGGATACTGCTTTGGTTTTAAAAGATATTCTTTACCAAAAATTTAAATTATCAAAAAAACGAAGCAAAATAAAATAATGGTTAGTCTCATCAATGTATTAAATGTATTATTAAAATAATTACATTGAGATAGAATACCATAGTTTTAAATTATATAGGAGTTGAATAATGAGTAGAAGCAAAATTTTCAGTGTTTTAATTGTGATTTTGTTATTGAGTTTAAGTTTAATTGGTTGTAGTAAAGTGCAAGTTGTTTTGCCAAATGAAGCTGATTTAAAAAGTATAGTTTTATCAGATAACAAAGAAGAAAATAATAAATATATTACAATCACTGATAATGAAGAAATTAAAAAAATAATTGATAGTACTAAATTAAATTCTAAAAAAACAAATCGTGAGTCTCTTGGTGACACGCCAACAAATGTAGACTATTATATAAAGTTAGAATTTTCATATTCTGAAGGTGGAAGTAGTGTAGCTTATGTGTACAAAATAAAAGATATATGTTATATTGAACAACCTTATAATGGTACTTGGGAGATAGCACAAGAGATATATGAGGATATAGATGCATTACTTAAGGATAAGTAGTGATTTAATGAGGAGTTAAGAAGTAAAAGTGAATAGTGAAAAGTAATATATTAAATACCATACTATTCAAAAATGAATTTATGGTATTTTTTTTATTATGTTGTAATACCAATCAAAGAAAAATGATCTAGTGGAGTTTTACTTAATATTCAAAATAAAGGCATAAAATGTTTTATAAAGTAATGAAAATACAAGATAACTTTTTAAAATTAAGCAATTCTGTATTTACAAAATATGTTATAATTGTTTTGTGGTAATAAAGGAATTCATATCAAGGTTAATTTATATGATATATAAATATAAACAAATCATAGAAGTATGGAGATAAAAATGAAAGAGGAAATAAATAATTATTTAAAGAAGTTTGAAGAACAAACTAAGGAAAGGTTTTGGGATTTATATAGACTTATCTATGAAAGTACTTCCCAAAATATTGATGAAAAATTGTGGGCTAAACTACCTACATTTTATGTAAGTGATAAATTCGTTCGTCTTATTGCTTTTAAAGATCATATTAATGTTGAAGCAAAAACAGTAGTTCTTCATAAAGATGAATTGTTAGGTTATAAAATAACGCCTAAAGGAATGCTACAAATTTTTCATAATCAGGTGATTCCATGTGAAGCATTAAAAGTGATATTTAAAGAAAATTTTGAATAATGACAATTTATATTCTTGTTAAAGGATAAAATTAAATACATACTATTCAACGTTAGTATGTGGTATTTCTATTTTATTCTACAAAAATAAGAGGATGTTATGATTATAATAAAATGCAATTTTTGAAAATTTAAATATGGATAATGTTCTTTAAAAATTGAAAAATGCTTTATTTATAAAATATATTTAAAATGTAATACAATTATAAATATAAAAGTTTATATTATATAAACTTTTATACGGAGGTACTTATGGGAATTCATTATTATTTAGGTTGGTTTAACGATACTTTTCTTGAAAAACTGGTAAAGTTATTGTATGAGGATATAATTGATAGAAAATCGCTTGTTATGATTAGTGCAAATCCATTTCTTCATGAAGATAAAGAAGTTGGTGCTACTGAACGTTCGTGGCTTGACCAGGCCAATATTATATTTGATGAATATCATTTAATTGATTATAGCGTACAGAAGGAAGAGGCACGAAAATTAATTCAAGATGCTTCGGTAATTTTCTTGTTAGGTGGAGATACTGTTGAACAAAATAATCTTTTGATTGAATACCAATTGTCCGATTTAATAAAAAAAAGCAAATCAGTTGTGATGGGAACAAGCGCTGGTGCTATAAACATGTCTGCTAAATGGGTATGTTCGAAATGTACTGACTGCGAATGTGACATAAGTTCTATTTACAATGGTATTGGTCTTGATGATTTTTCAGTGTTGTCTCATTGTGATCTTGAAAATAACATTGAACAAATTCAAAGCGAATTATCTCCATTATCAGAAGAAATGAATGTTTACGCATCAAACAAAGATTGTGCTATACGTGTAAAAGGAAACAAAATTGATATTTTAGGCAATGTATATTTAATTTCACATTCAAAAATTCAAAAGTTAGATGAGACACTTTAGTTGTGTTAATTAGCCATGCTGATTTTATTAAATTAGTTTTTAAAAACAATATTTTTATTCAAGAACTAAAATATAAAACAAATAAGTTTTCTAAATACCTTATTATTCAAAAATGAATTTTAGGGTATTTTTATGTTGTAATTCAAAAAATAAGAATTTAGCAAGGATATATTACCTCCAAGGTTAAAACCTCAGCTACTAAGGTGATATAGTTTTTATCTACAAAGGAAAAATAGACTTTAACTTTTTGGATAAAGAAAGTATTTAAACTTTTTTCCTGGAATAACATTGTTCTCATTTAATATTTAAATAATGAACCTTAAAAATTATAAAATACAAGAAGAAAATATTATTACATGGCAAAAGTTGAACAGTATGAGAGATATGTGAAAAGTTAAATAAGATATATGTGGCAAAAAATGAAGACTATGGAGACAGTTTTGGTGAAGGTTTTCAAGAATATGGACTTATAATGCCTGCAATTAGATTGGAAGATAAGATACGAAGATATAAGCAATTAATTAAACAAGATGCTGAAGTAAAAGACGAGAGCATTATAGATACACTACTAGATTTAGCCAATTACTCTATAATGACAATTATTGAAATTGAAAATAAAGATAAATAGGAATTAAAAGTGAAATAATTAAAAGCGAATTTGTGGCTTAGCTTGATTAAGAATTACATTAAATAAAATAAATTGATATAAGGAGGGATTATAATGATTTATTACCAAGATGAAAATATTAAGATTAGAGATGTACGTAGTGATGATGTTATCAATTTATTTTCTTGTAGAATAGATAAGGAAATAAACTTACACGACCCGCGACCTATACCTAACACAAGTAAAGAGTTAATAGATGAATGTATAAATTTTTGCAATATATTTAATGATGAAATAATTAATGAGAATGTTAAAGATAGAAAATATAAGTATTTTATTATTACAAATAATTCAGATGATTTTATAGGATTTGTTAATTTTTTTAGTATAGATAAAGAAAAAAAGCAGGGTGAAATGGGTATTATTATAGCTGATAAGCGATGTTGGGGAAAAGGTATTGCATTCACATCAATAAATATAGTTACAAAATATATATTCAATAATATGGATATTAATAGAATATACATTGAAACTGGTGAAACTAATAAACCTGCATTAAATTTGTTCAGTAAGTTAGGATTTAATAGATGCGGTGAGTATATTGAAGATGATAATTTCAAGTTTATAGTCATGGAAAAGAATATAAATTCTATTTAAATAAATAATTTGTAATTTTAATATATTATGGGCGTTAAATTTTAACTTCCAAATTATCCGAGAATTTAATAAATATATAGCTTAAGTTTTTAAATGTATTTTTATAAATTAGTTATAGTAATTTCATTACATTAATTGAGTATTATGGTAAAATATTAATCGGGGATATTTATTTTAAATAATAAATAATAGTAAATTGCAAAAATGGGGGTAATTAAATGGATAACAATGTAAAGGAAAGATTTGATAATGCAAGTGAAGAGTATGTAACTGATAACTACATTTGGAGATATAGATCATGTCAATTGGTAAGTAAATTAGCAAGTCCAAATGCAAATGATGTTATTTTAGATATGGGATGTGGAACAGGCAAGCAAATTATTGAACTTTCAAATACTATAAAACTTGGCATAGGAATTGATATAAGTGAAGGAATGATTATAAAGTCAACTGAAAATGCTAGTGAAGGAAATAGAGAAAATGTTGAATTTTTTATTGGAACATTTGATAAGCTAGATGAAAATGTTAATTTGAAAGAAAAGCAAATTACTAAAATCATTTCAAATTACGCATTACATCACTTAAATTTAGAAGAAAAGAAGAAGGCAATTGAAAATATGGTTTACATAGGTGGACAAACCTTACAAACTATTATCATAGGTGATTTAATGTTTTTTGATAATCCAGATAAGTATGAAGATGAATACGATGAAATTGGTTATGGACCAGGTGGGGACAAACCATCAACAGTTGAAGATTTAGTTAAATGTTTTTCAGAACTAAATTTTAATGTTGAATTACATCAATTACATCCTCTTGTAGGTGTTTTAGTAGCTACTAAAAATAGTTAGTATATAATAGAATACGATTTGACTAAAATAATATAACTTATTTAAATGATGTATAATTTATAAGAAAATATTCACATATAACAAAATAATGAAAAAACACTGCATTATCTAATCTAAAATCTTGCAGTGTTTTTATTTTAAAATTAGATAAAAGGAAAATGAAATTTTTGAAAATTTAGATATAAATAACATAATATTTATAAAATATGCTATTACTAATTTGTAGTAGAATTTTATGTGTGATAGTTTTTAACTGAACTAATATATAGATAGGAGTTTGTGAAAGGAGTATTAATATGGATGATAGAGTAAAAGCATTAAGCGGTGGAAATATGGATATAGATTTGGCAAGTGATGGAGTTGATTGGAAACAGACAAAATGCCCATGGAACGTTGATGATGGCAATAATAAACATAAATGTGCTGTAAAAGGAACTTCGATATGTAAATATTTTTGTGAAATTAAATTTTTAGATAGCGTATTATGCAGTTATCCTTATGAAAATAAAGAGGTATTAACAAGAAATGATATGGATAGGGCGTTGTGGTAAAAATCTAGACTATATTGAACGAATACAAAATTTGAAAATGAGAAATAAGCATAAATAAAAATTTATTTAAAAGTAATATACCGATAAAATATGTGTGAGAGGAAGTTATGAAGTGTCAAATTATATAATGGATTTGAGGACTATTGTTGGGCATAGAACTTTATTGCAGGTTGGTGCAAGTATAATTGTAGAAGATGATAAAGGAAGAATACTATTACAAAAAAGAACTGATAATCATTGTTGGGGATATGCAGGAGGTGCTGTTGAATTAGATGAAAAAGTTGAGGATGCTGCAAAAAGGGAATTATATGAGGAAACTGGATTAATAGCTAATAGTCTAGAACTATTTGGTATATTCTCAGGAAAAGATACACATTATGTATATCCAAATGGTGATGAGGTATCTAATGTGGATATAGTATTCATTTGTAGGGATTATGCTGGTGAATTAATATGTCAAGAAAGTGAAGTTGAACAATTAAAGTTTTTTTATATGGAAGAGTTACCTAAAAAGATATGTCCGCCAATCAAGATAGCATTAAATAAGTGGGTTGATACAAAGAAAACACAATGTTAAATTTCAAGTTTATAATATACACCCTTGTCTTGTGTAACAACCAATTCCTCCTTGGATTAGGTCTAAAAAATAAAATTTTAAAAAGTTGTATCAAGTTGTGATACAGCAATATAAAAAGCTGAACAAAAAATTGAACACCTAAGTAGTGATGAGGAAGCTATGAGAATTTATTATGAGAGAGAAAGATTATTGCATTAAATAAAAAATAGAGCTTTTAGGAGAGTATGATAAGATGGAAAATAATCTGTGTTTTGATGATTTTAGTGATATAGATTTAGGAAATGGAAAATTTGTAGAAAATAAACAATTAGATAAAAATAATTTTTTCAATATTATAATGAGTGCTATATGGCCTGGTGGAGTTAGTTTAGAGTTATTAATGTTTAATAGTAAATATTATAGAATTAGTGTTTATAAGGATGATACTATTTTTGAATCTTTTCAATTCAAGGGAGCAGCATCTGTTTTATCATATGTACAAAAATTGGCTAAAAATATTAATGATGGGCAGTATAACAGAAAAAAAACTGATAAAGAAAAGGCACGAAAAATTATTGAAGATAAATATCTTACAAGTTATATGAATAACACAAAGTGGAATGTCCTTTTAGATATAGTAAATAATAGACTTTCATTTCCACCAGCATTTATATATAAAACTTTATTTGATATGCCTGATAGTAATTTTTTAAAAACTATATCTAAAATACCTAGTTATTTTGGCGATTATAGCTATGAAGGGCTTGAGTATAAGCATTATTTAATAGAATGGATAAGGATCACTCCTAAGTATGCTGTTAACAAAGGTGGCAGACTTGCATCAAAAATTGAAATACAAGATGAGAGTGAAGAATTTAAAAGAGAACTTAAAAAAGAACATATACCATATGAAGTTGATGGAAATGATGTTATTATATATGGATATAGATAATTTTACTATATGGTAGGAATTCAATAATATAGGCAGATGCCTATATTATTTTTTATGAAAATTTATAATGAAAATTTGAAATTGAAACTATTCTAGTGATAATACATATTTGGAAGGTGTTATCTTTTGCTTATTATACGGTGAAGCATATCTGTGGAGAACCAAAATAAAAAGATATTAAGTTTATTATTTTATAGGTTTGGTATATAATATAGGGAAACAAGCTCGAATTCAAAACTATTTTTTAAGCTGTAAATATATTGATTTCAAAAGAAATACTTACTATAAAATGATTCCGAGCTAGTCTCACTCTTAAGGGTATCCAAGTTTTGGAACTAATAATTATGAAGATGAACTTGGAACCCTATAGTGTATAAATAGAATTTCATCAGGAGGAGTTTGATATGGAAAATAAAGATAATAACTTATATGATATTTTTATCAATTATTCTTATAGCCAATTGAAGGATTTATTTAAAAAGGCAAAAACAAAAGAAGAGCAAGATTTTTATATGACTTTATCAAATTTAGTGCTACAAAAAGAGCAAGCAAAGGTAATAGGTAAATAATATGCCGACGTATACAATTTTTGCAGGTGTTAATGGTGCAGGAAAAACTTCAATATATAAAGCTATATACTATAATGAAAATAAAGAAGAAAAAAGAATAAATACAGATGAGATGGTAGCTAGGATTGGTTCTTGGAAAGATAATAATCTTCAAATTAAATGTGCAAGAGAAGCTGTTAAGTTAATAAAATACTATATTTTAAATGGCATATCATTCAATCAGGAAACTACTTTATCTGGGAAAAGTATAATAAAGAATATAAAGTTTGCAAAAGACAATGGATTTTATATAGTTATGAATTATGTAGGAGTAGAGAATCCCGAAGTTGCTAAAGAGAGAGTTAAAATTAGAGTTAGTAAAGGTGGGCATGGAATACCAGATAAGGATATAGAAAGAAGATATTATGATTCATTAAATAACTTAAATAATATAATTGAAATATGTGATGAAGTAAACATATATGATAATACAGAAGTATTAAAAGAAGTTATATATTTAAAAAACGATAAGATAATATGGAGAGATAAAAAAATACCTAATTGGGCAAATAATATATTGCAAAGATAGCTAGTAAAATTATAAAAGATTTACTAGCTATCTTTTGTATAAAAATATGGTTAAAACTTGAATTTGAAATAATACTGATTATGATTCATATGGAGAATCATATCACAAGTAAGTACAGTTTTAAATCTTAGGTATTGATATTACTTGGTTAAGGCTGTTCCTATAGATGAAAATACCGTATCATAAGCAAGGTTATGTTTATAAATTATGTTATAATAAATATATAGTTAAAGGTAAAAGAGGGGTTTATAGGATGTAATTACTTTAACTAACTTAATGAAAAGATTGATATAAGTGAATATTACTTAGAAAGCTCTTGGATATAATAGTGTGAAAAGGATTTGGTATTTAAAGTAGAATATGTTTGGATAGAAAAAGATAAAAATATTAAAGATATAATGAATGAAGAAATGAAAATACATATAAAGTGGAGTAAAAAAACCTGATAATATCCCACAAGTTAATGAAATGTATGAAGAAGTCAAAAGGAAAGTTAAAATTTTAAAGTTTGCCATTTGAAAAACTTCCAATTTTACAAGAAGGGAGTGATTGATAAAATGAACGTAATTGAGTGTATGTATAAAAGGAGAAGTATAAGAAAGTTTCAAGAGAAGGCTATAGATGAAGAGCTTTTATTAACCTTAATAAAAGCTGCTACAGCAGCACCTACTGCATGTAATAGTCAGCCTTGGGAGTTTATTATAATTACAGATGAAAATATAATAAATAAAATAAATGAAAAAACGTATTTTGGAAAATATAATGCACCATCAATGATAGTAGTATGTGGAAATATGAAATTAGCAATGTCAGGTCCAGTTAAAGATTTTTGGGTTCAAGATTGTAGTGCGGCTATTGAAAATATATTATTAGCAGCTACTTCTATGGAACTCGGTAGCATTTGGGTAGGATTATATCCTGTGGAAAGCTCATATAGACCTTTATATAAAATATTAAACTTACCTCAAGAAGTAATTCCTTTAGGAATTGTATATGTTGGATATCCAGCGGAAGAAAAGGAACCAAGAACACAATACGATGAAAAACATGTATATTGGCAAAAATATGAAGAAAGAAAACATAGATCAAGAAAGAAAAATACAAAATTTAATAAGTAAATAGAAAATAAAATATGCAAATATCGCAATATTAAGAAAAACATACTTTTGCATATAACAATTAAAACATAAGATTGCATTATTATTATAAAATGGATTAGCTATATTAGAATTGGAGCATTTTTAATTAGTAAAAATGTTTTAGGTATTATATGAACATATGCAATGTTATAATTTAAAAATACAGATAGAAATATGGTTTGTTTATTATGAAAGGGAAATAATGATGAATATAGTAAAATGATTGAAAATTGAAACAAATAGGTTGATAAAATGAGGCATTATATAACATTAAAAATAGAGTGTATTTCATGAACTACTGTTTTAGTAGTGAAAGCAATATAATGGGAATGTATAATGAAGATTTGGTAAAAAGAGACATTAAGCTATGGCAAAAGAAGTGAATTCAAAAATATTGAGAGGTGGGCGAAATATATGGAAAAACAAGCATTAAAAACATTGTTAATGAATATAGAAGATAACGAATATGCAGTACCAGAGGGTGTAAACCCATATGAATTATCAGTAGATATGATGGAGTATATAGGAGATATTGATGGTGAGTTTCGTGATGATTTGATTTGCAGCATTCTTCTAGATTGGATAATGACAGATGTTCTGACACCAGAAGAAGCACATCACATATTTCTAATAGCATTAGATGAAAAACATATTTTTAATGGATTGGGAAAAGTTGATGATACAGTTTTTGATAGGACTTTTTCTGTTTTAGTGTCTTCATGTATAATCTATAAGCATAAAAATTTTTTACCTGATAATGATATTTTAAAGGCATTTAATAAAGTTTTAAAATTTTATAATGAGGACAAGGATGTAAGAGGTTTTGTAGAAGGTAAAGGCTGGGCGCATGGTGCTGCTCATGGCGCTGATGCCTTGATGGAACTTGCAAAATGTGAAGTAATAGGATATGAACAATTAAAAGAAATACTAAATGCAATATATAAAAAAATCAACATAAATTATTATGGATATATTAACAACGAGGATGAACGTATGATATCAGCTGTTAAAGAGGTTTTAGAAAGAGATATAATTCCTGTAGAAGAAATTGAAGAATGGATAAGAAGCTTTGGAAACATAGAAAAAACAGGAATACTTCCTGATGATTTATTTATTGAATTTAATGTAACTCTTTTCTTGAAAAGCTTATACTTTAGACTTGTTGATAATACTAAGTATCAACAAGTAGCAAAGATAGTTAAAGAGGTACTAAAGAAAACAAGTCGTTTTGGTGAGGATTAATGGTAAAACAATTATATAGGTAAGTATTTTAAATTATTCATGTTTTAATTAAGAAATTGCAGATAAGTTAAAAAGTAAGAGTGCAAAGTGAAGAGGTAAAAGGATATTTCTTAATAATATATATTAAAATTCGGATTTGATGAATTTATTCCTAAATTTTCAATTCTTCACTTTTACTCATTAACTATTATATAAGTTTTAAATTATAATCAATAAAAATAAATAATTGTTTCTTAATACCATACTATTAAGAAATGAATATGTGAAATTTAGAAAATATAAAATAATTAATTTATTATATTTAGAAAGCATGTATTAAAGGGGGCTAATTATGACATTATTTTATTTAATTAGGCATGGAGAACCAACGTATCAACCTGTTAATGATAGAAATTTTATTGGACATGGGTTGGATTTAGCACCATTAACTAAAACTGGAATAGAGCAATTAAAAGAAACATCAAAAGATAATAGACTTAAAGAATGTGATATTATTGTTTCATCACCTTATACAAGAGCACTTCAAAGTGCAGCAATTTTATCCAAGGAATTAGGAATAGATATAGAAGTTGATGTTGACCTACATGAATGGATACCTGATATAGTAAACTTTCAACATAGAACCTCAGAAGAATGCTGTTCCTTGAGTAGAGATTTTGATTTACATAATGGAGTACATCCTAAGGGTCAGGTCAAAGTGTGGGAAACTAAGGAAAATATGAATAGAAGAGTAGATAGCGTATTGGAAAAATATATGAAATATGACAGAGTGATTGTAGTTTGTCATGAGGTTGTTATAAAAACAATTAAATATCAAGATAAAGTAGTAAATGGTGAAATTATTGAATATATAAGATAAATAGGAATTTTGGGAGGTGGAGGACATGACAAATAAAGATATTTTAGAGATTGCAATGAAACAGTCAGCTATAGATGCAAATTGTAAAATTGATGACTTTAAGGGTAAAGGCAATGTGATTGTTGAGTCTATAAAAAACTCAAATGCAAGAAGATACCTAGAATTACCGCTTGCTTGCAACTTAATTTCTTACGGACAAAATATAGTAGCTTCAATTCAGATGGAATATAAAAATATTGTTGAGAATTATATAAGCAAATATCAAGTAGAGCATTGTTTTGAAACACCTAATATGCATGTATTGAACAATGAGTTCATAAAATATGGTATGCAAGTTTGTTTTATGGCAGAATATTTTCTACCTGACCTTAATGAGTTGTCTGTTCAAAAATGCAAGTATGAGTTGAGAGTGTTAGAACAGGAAGATTTTGTTGAGTTATATTTGCCACAATGGTCCAATGCATTATGCGAATCGAGGAAGCAGTTAGATGTATTAGGCGTGGGAGCATATAAAGATAACCAACTAGTGGGTTTAGCAGGCTGTTCTGCAGATTGTGAAACAATGTGGCAAATCGGTGTTGACGTCTTGCCAGACGTAAGACGTCAGGGAATTGCATCAGCATTAACTAGTAGACTTGCCATAGAAATTTTAGCTAAAGGGAAAGTACCATTTTATTGTTGCGCATGGTCAAATATTAAATCGGTACGCAATGCAATAAAGAGTGGATTTCGACCTGCATGGGTAGAGATGACCATTAAACCCAAAGAATTTGTTGATAATATGAATGAGTAGATAACACTATCTACTACAAATTCTAATTTAGTAATTAGATTTAATATAAGATATAATAAATAGAAATAAATAATTTCTTTATTGATACTGTATTATTCAACAAGAATATGCAGTATTTTTTATGTCAGAATTTCAATGAAATATATATTTGTATTCAATTGCCTTTTCCAATATAATTATATAAAAATATGGATAACTTTATCTAGGAGGATTAAAATGGGAAAAATAGAAGAAGCTAAATACATTATTAACGATAGAACAATTAACATAAGAAATGGAGAGGTAAAAGACGCTGAAAAATTGATTAATCTTATTAAAAAAGTTGGTAAAGAAACTGATTTTCTATTAAATAACCCTGATGAATTTAATATAACAATTGAAGAAGAGGAAAATTTTATTCAGAATCAGGTAGATTCAGAAGTAGATTTATTGGTTGTGGCAGAAACAGACGGAGAAGTAATTGGAATATGTGGATTGAATGGAAATATCAATAAAAGGATTAGGCATTCTGCTGAATTTGCACTAGCAATTGAGCAAGAATTTTGTGGAATGGGTATAGGTAAAAAATTAATGAAAGCAGGAATTGAATGGGCAAAAGAAAATGGTATATCTAGAATTACACTTAAAGTTGACACAAACAATTATAGAGCAATAAGTTTATATTTAAAGTTGGGTTTTGAAATAGAAGGCACATTAAGAAATGACAAAATGTTATCTGATGGTAGCTATATAGATGGTTATACAATGGCATTATTATTATAATCAAGCATAATATATATCGTAACATTAGTTAATATACAACATTCTTATGTTGTGCATAAATGAAAAAAAGAATGATTTACTCAAGCACCGCATTATTTAATTTTGACTTTAGTGGTGTTTTTTCATCGTATTTCAAATATAAGGTGTAACAAAAATATCTTAGTGGAGGTATGTATGTTTCAATTTATGGAATTTAATGACTTAAAAGATGATGAAATTAAATTAGTTTTGAAAAGCAAAGACTTTCCTGATTATGATAAAGGGATTTTACCAAGATACGGATTTTCTATAATACGCATTAATGATAATGAAGATATTGGCGTAATTTATTTTGCAGTAGACAATACACGCAGACAATATTTAAGAGGTCATATTAGTTATGGTGTTTCTAAAGATTATTCTGGGCACAATTATGCAATGAAAGCATGTAAACTTATTAAGCAAGTTGCATTGGCTCATGGATTTAAACGTTTGTTTATAGGGGCTAGGTATGATAATATTGCATCAAAAAAAACAATAGAGAAATTAGGAGCGACGCGTATTAACATAAATGATGTTACTGATGATGAAATTATACAAAACTTGCATAAAGAGAAAATAGATATGTATGCTTGGGATATTATGGTATAATCATTATTCTTAAATACTTTATTAATAATACTGTATTATTCAACAAGAATATGCAGTATTTTTTATGTCACAATTTCAATGGAATATATACATTATAATTCTAAGCGATTAATGATATTTGTTCTTTGGAAACTTAACAATACGATATTGGAAAATATGTTATAATATGGATTAACAATTAAACTTGAATCGTAGTTGTAGAACAATACAATATGTGAAATTATATTTTTAGAAATTTAATGAAAGAGATGAGGAACAATAATGAATATCTGGAGTCAAGAGAGAAGAAATTTTGGTAGGGGAAATGCAAACGAAGAAGTTCAGCGTAGTGTTAGAGATACCTTAATCAAATTTCAAAATGGATATGCTAAAAGAGATATAACTTTAAAAGACAGTTTTATAGATGAACTTTTCTGGGATGATAGTGATACATTGGTTGTTGGAACAGGAGATGTTGAATGGTGCTTGGGGCATAAAGAAATTAGTGAATTGATTGAAGTAGATTGGGTATATTGGGGGAATTTTATTATTGATATTGATGGTGCAATAGTATCATCTTATGGTGACGTAGCATGGATAACAACTGAAGCAATATTAAAAAAAGAATTAAATGTAAATAAGATGTATGACAATTGTTTAAAAAACATAAGAAAAAATTTAGAGGGTGAATTAGAATCAAAGAATAAACTTATAAGTACGCTAAAGTATATATCTAGTTGTTTGAATGAAGAAAATCTAGGGGAAGAAGTCGTTAGACCAGTAAGATTTTCTGCTATCCTTGTGAATAAAAATGGAACATGGAAATTTCACAACATTCATTTCTCTTATCCAGTAGTACCACCAACAGACATTCGCATTATAGGAGATTACAAAATTTATTAGGCACATGATTTATAAGTTTAGTACTACAAGATTGTTGAAAATATATATTAAGCATAAATATAATTAAAATCATTCATAGTTTTCTTAAATGATGAAGTAATTAATAAAGAGTGTTTTTTACAAAATATATTATAATTAATTCGTGATAGTATTAAATGGCGAATTAAAGATTATTTGTTTATATATGAGGGGGATATAATGGAAATAAAAAAGTTATTAGATGAATTAGTTGGACATAGTTGTCGTATTTTCGAGAGGAATTTGATTGGAGTATATCTACATGGGTCTAGTGTAATGGGGTGCTTTAATCCGACGAAAAGCGATTTGGATATTTTGTTTGTAGTAGAAAGTGCAATTACAGACATTCAAAAGAAAATGTTTATGGACGTTATTATTGCTTTGAATGATAATGCACCAGCAAAAGGAATAGAAATGAGTATAGTTAGAAGTGAGTATTGTAAAAATTTTGTTTATCCAACTCCTTTTGATTTGCATTTTTCAAATATGCATCTAAACTGGTATAAGAGTAATCCAACTGAATATATTGAAAAAATGAATGGAAAAGACCCTGATTTAGCAGCTCATTTTGTCATAACTAAGAATCGGGGCATTGTTCTATATGGAAAACCAATTAATGATGTTTTCGGAGAAATACCATCAGAAGCATATTTAGATAGTATTAAGAGAGATATTGCCGATTCACAAGATGAAGTAATAGATAATTCAATTTATATTATTTTGAACCTTTGCAGGGTTTTAGCATATGTACAAGATAGATTAGTGCTTTCAAAAAAAGAAGGTGGAGAATGGGGAATAAAAAATATTGATGGTAAATATCAAGGCTTAATAAAAGAAGCACTTGCATGTTATACTTCAGATCAAAATATTGTACTGAATCATTCACTTGCATTGGAATACTGTAAGTATATGGAGAACAAGATAGGTATATAAGAAAAATTATAAGGATAGTCTAATACTCAATATTCTTATAATATAAAAATTAAATAACATTGTATTTATAAATATGATATAATTTATCAAAAATAAGTATTAATAGGAGTAAAGAATGGGAAAACATTTCAAGGCATTATCAGCAATATTTCCAATTATTTTAAAAACCAATGAAAAAAATACAAAAATTTTATTACATTGTAGAAAGAATACTGGTTATCAAGATGGAAAATGGGATATAGCAGGTAGTGGTCATGTTGATGAAAATGAAACTGCTAAAATGGCGGTTTTAAGAGAGTGTAAAGAAGAATTGGGTATTGATGTAAAAATTGATGATTTATCTTTTGCTCATTTATCACACCGTGTTAGTATTAGTGGAGGAAGAACATATTATGATATCTATTTTGTTGTAAATGATTATGAAGGGTTACCTACAATTATGGAAAAGGATAAATGTTCAGAATTAAAGTGGTTTGAACTAAGTGATCTTCCTAAGGATATTATTGATATCAGAAAAGAAGCTGTTGAGAATTATTTGAAGAATATTCCTTATAGTGAAATTCAGGAATAAGAAATAATAACTATAAAAATAAATACTTTCGTAAAATACCGTATTATTAAAAATAAATTTACGGTATTTTTTTATGTCACAATTCCAATGCAAGATATAAATTATAATTAAAATGTGATATAAGGTTTAAGTTTAGACTACTATAGGGAAACAAGCTCGAATTTAAAACTATTTTTTAGCTGTAAATATATTGATTTCAAAAGAAATACTTACTATAAAACGATTCCGAGCTAGTCTCACTCTTAAGGGTATCCAAGTTTTGGAACTAATAATTATGAAGATGAACTTGGAACCCTATATAGGAATACAAGTTTAAACTTTAAGTCATTCATGTTTAAGTTGAGAATTTTAACTCGAAGTTTTAGTCTATATTTTTAAAATTGAAAATTGAAAATTGAAAGTTGAAAGTGAATGTAAAAATTGGATTTCCAATTTTAAAGAATGATTTTTTATTAAATTTGCTAAGCAAATTAGTTATAAACAATATAAAAACGTAGTTTTTATATATTTCCATTTTAAATATTAGGAATGAAATGAGTAATATTAACCATAACTATTCACTTTTCACTCTTAGTTCTTAATTGGTTTCAATCATGATATCAGAATAAACTGTAAGATTAGTACTATCATTTGAGAAATACATTACTTTAAATTTGAACTTGAAACCCTATAATAATGTGCTTTGAATACTGAATAATTCAGTATTTACATAATATGTTATAATTAATTTATAATAATCAAAATATATTAAGTAAGATTTATTTGTATAAGAAATAAAGATAAAAGGAAGTTAGGGATTTCAAGTTGAAACTAATGTAAAATCAATAAGACAATGGATGGTGAAGATAAATGAAACGGATATTTTTAGTTGAGGATGATTTGAGTTTAATTAACGGACTTTCTTTTGCTATTAAAAAGCAAGGATATGAACTAGATATTGCCCGTACAAATTATGAGGCAGATAATGTGTGGGCAGATGGAAAATATGATTTAGTGATTTTGGATGTTTCTTTGCCTGATGGCTGTGGTTTTGATATATGCAAAAAAATTCGTCAAATTTCAAATGTGCCTATCATATTTTTGACTGCGGCTGATGAAGAAACTGATATCATTATGGGACTTGATATTGGCGGTGATGATTATATTACAAAACCTTTTAAGCTTGCTGTGTTCATGTCAAGAATAAATGCATTGCTTAGAAGAAGTAATAATTTTATTAAGACAGATGCTGAACTGCATTCTAATAATATAAGGGTTGAGCTTCTAAAAGGAGAAGTCTACAAAAACAATGAAAAGCTTGAATTAACCGCAGGCGAATATAAGTTGTTGCGTCTTTTTATGGAAAATGAAAATGTGGTACTTTCAGCAGAACAGATTTTAAGCCAATTATGGGATTGCAACGAAAATTATGTTGATAGTAATACACTTACCGTATACATACGTAGATTACGCACAAAAATTGAAGATGATCCAAGCAACCCAAAAAGGATAATTACCGTTCGTCGCATGGGATATAAGTGGAATTCAGTTGATTGAGGTGTATGATGAAAATACTAACAAATAAAAAAATCAAGGATCTCTTTAGTAGAATACTTATATGCATATTGGTATTCTGTGTTATTACAGCAGTTATCATGACCTTGGTAACTAAAAATGCAGCAATATATATTTTTCTATGTTCATTGTGCATGGCTGTGGCAATTTTGATTGTATGCTATGAGTATTTTAAGGAGCAGCACAAGATTATTGAAGACGCTGCTTTACAAATTACAGAATATATTTCAGGAAATCAAAACGCTCGTATTGAGTGTGATTATGAAGGTGAATTATATAGACTGTTTCATGAAGTGAATTCATTAGTTTCTATTTTGAATGCACATGCTGAAAATGAATTAAGAGCCAAGGAATTCTTGAAAAATACAATTGCAGATATTTCCCATCAGTTAAAAACACCGCTTGCGGCACTAAACATCTATAACGGTATTTTGCAAGGAGAAGCAGAAAATTTACCAACCATTCAGGAGTTCACAGACCTTTCGGAACAAGAACTAGACAGAATAGAAATGCTGGTTCAAAACCTTTTGAAAATCACAAAGTTGGATGCTGGAACAATGGTGATGGAAAAAGCTGAAGAAAATGTATCTGAAATGATGGCTAGTATAGAAAGACATTTTTTATTTCGTGTAAAGAAAGAGGAAAAGAAAATAAATTTATCTGGTAATGATGATATTACTTTATTGTGTGACCGTAATTGGCTGATGGAAGCAATCAGTAATATAGTGAAAAATTCTCTTGACCATACACAAAGAGGAAAAGAAATTCATATTGAATGGAAACAATTTGCATCTGTTGTTCAAGTCAACATAAAAGACAATGGAAGTGGAATTCATAAAGAGGATTTACATCATATTTTTAAAAGATTTTATCGTAGTCATTTTTCTAAAGACACACAAGGCATCGGACTTGGACTTCCACTTGCAAAAGCCATTATTGAAGCACACAATGGAACAATTGAAGTTGATAGTGAATTAGGTATAGGTACTATCTTTACAATCAATTTTTTAATTCCTACAAAATTGTAGGGAGAGTGTCATATTACAGTAGGATTGAAATGATAATCTTTAAGTATTAAGACAGAAAGAGGTGAACAACCTATGAATTTATTAGAAGTTAAATCAATTTCTAAAACCTATGGCAGAGGTGAAACTGCTGTTCACGCATTGAAAGATGTTAGCTTTTCCATTCCAAAAGGTGAATTTGTAGCCATCGTTGGAGAATCTGGTTCTGGTAAAAGTACGCTTCTCAATATGGTAGGAGCACTAGACACACCTACTTCAGGAAAGGTGCTTATTGACGGCAAAGATATTTTTTCAATGAAAGATAGCAACTTGACAGTTTTCAGACGCAGAAATATTGGATTTATTTTTCAAAGCTTTAATCTAATTCCAGAATTAAATGTTGAACAAAACATCATATTTCCCGTACTACTAGACTATCAAAAACCCAATAAAGAATATCTTGAAGAATTACTTAAGGTGCTTAATTTGAAAGAACGTCGAAATCATTTACCTAGCCAGTTATCTGGTGGACAGCAACAGCGTGTAGCAATAGGACGTGCTTTGATTACGCGACCATCAATCATCCTTGCAGATGAACCAACTGGTAATCTGGATACACAAAATAGTAGTGAAGTAATTGCTTTATTAAAAGAAGCCGCAAAGAAGTATGAACAAACTATTGTTATGATTACCCACAATCGAAGTATTGCACAAACTGCGGATCGAGTGCTGCAAGTGTCAGATGGAATACTAACCGATTTTGGGAGGTGCCATGAATGAGAAGTTATCTTAGTCTGATTCCTATTTCTGCAAAAGTACATAAACGACAGAACCGTATGACATTTCTATGTATTGTCTCTGCCGTATTTATGGTAACGGCTGTTTTCAGCATGGCAGATATGGGTGTTAGGATGGAGAAAGCAAGACTACTTAGTAAACATGGCAGTTTACAAGGAGTATGGGATAGTGCTATGGCACAAAGGCTATATGCTGTTGCTGCTATATTGTTTGTTATGATACTGATTGCTGGTGTACTTATGATTTCAAGTAGCATGAACAGTAATGTTGCCCAAAAAACAAAATTTTTTGGAATGATGCGATGTATTGGAATGAGCAAACAACAAATTATCCGTTTTGTTAGGTTAGAAGCTCTTAATTGGTGCAAAACTGCTATTCCAGCAGGAATTGCTCTTGGAATTGTAATCACATGGGGATTATGTGCTGCATTACGGTTTCTTGTTGGTGGAGAATTTTCAGATATGCCTATTTTTGAAATAAGTCTAATTGGTATTATCAGCGGAATTGTGCTTGGTATTGTTACAGTGCTTATTGCTGCTAGTTCTCCAGCAAAACGAGCATCTAAAGTATCTCCAGTAGCAGCAGTGTCTGGAAATTCTGATAATGCAAAAAACACAACTCGTTCTGTGAATACTCATTTCTCAAAAATTGATATTTCCCTTGGAGTTCACCATGCAGTATCAGCAAAGAAAAATTTTATACTTATGACAAGCTCCTTTGCATTTAGTATTATCCTTTTTTTGAGTTTTTCTGTTCTAATAGAGTTTGTTGGGTATATTATGCCACAATCGTCCAATACTTCTGATATAAATATTTCAAGCAATGAAGGTTCCAATTCAATAGATAGTGTGTTGCTTGATAAGATTAGAAATATGTATGGCATAAAACATGTTTTTGGTCGTAAAAAATGTCTTGATATTCCGGCAGAAGTGAATTCTAAAACAAAAAACATTGATATGATTTCCTACGATGATTTTGATTTGGATTGTCTCACAAAAGATAAGCAACTAAGAAAAGGTAGCGATATTTCAAAAGTGTATAATGATAGCAAGTATGTACTTGCAATTTTTGATAAGGATAATCCTTTAGCCATAGGCGATAAAATAAAAGTTGGTAATGATGAAGTTAAAATTGCTGGATTGTTAAAGTGTAATCCATTCAGTGATGATGGAAGTACAGATGGAAAGATAACAATCATTACTTCTACAGATACATTTTCACATATAACTGGTATAACTGATTATTCACTTTTTATGATACAGCTAAAAAACAATGCCACAGATGAAAATGTGACAGCAATCAGTAATATATTAGATGAGAATTATAAAGTTAATGATATGCGTGACCAGCGTAACTCCAGTACTTATATAGCTTTCATGCTGTTTGTATACGGGTTTTTGGCAATTATTGGCTCTGTATCTGTATTAAATATCATGAACAGTATTTCTATGAGTGTATCTGCAAGAATAAAGCAATATGGAGCCATGCGTGCAGTTGGTATGGATGAACATCAAATCACAAAAATGATAGCCGCCGAAGCGTTTACCTATTCTACATCTGGTTGTATTGTTGGAGTTGTAGTTGGTCTCTTCATTAGCAAGTTAATATACAACACTCTTATTGCTTCTCATTTTAGCTATGCTACTTGGAGTATTCCTATTATACCGTTAATCATTGTACTTTTAATTGGTACCATTACAGCTATTATTGCAGTCTATGCTCCATCAAAACGAATTTCCAACATGAAAGTAACCGACACAATAAATGAATTGTAAAAAGCTATAGTCTTCAATTTATAAAAAAACTTAAAAAGTAAATATAAAATAATATATTAAAATATCGCAATATTTCTTATGTATATTGCGATATTTTTGCATCATAATAAAAAAGCTAAAAGGAAACCCTGCAAATATTATTTAAGTAATCATTAAAGATAAGAAGAGGTAGTTTTAAAAAATATATTAGATGCCTAAAATAAGAATACGAAAAATAGAGTTATTTAATAGTTGATTTAATCATAAATAAATTATCTTATAATATATAATTAATATAAACTTGTAGGAGGTTATATTTATGAAGTTGAAATCAATGCCGATGATCTTAACATTATTATTATTTGTTATTGGTATCTTTGAATTTATGATGATATTTATGAAAATAGAAATACCATTATCATTGGTAACAACATCTATAGTATCGTTAGTTATACTTAGTATGTGTCAATTTGTTGAAATGTGTAAAATTAGAAAATTAGTTTATCCTTTCATTGTAATTCATTTTCTTTTAGTAATGCCTTCTATAGAAAAAATTATATGTAATAATACTATATTTATAGGCATCACTGTCCTTAGTGCAATTGTTACTATAATATTTCTATATAAAGATTTCATTATAAGCAACAAAGAGAAAAATATGCAAAATTGACACATAAAATAATATTACAAATTAGTAGATAATTTTAAAAATGAATAATTCATTAAAATACCGTGTTATTCGAAAATGAATACACGGCTTTTTTGCAAATTAAAAAAATATTATTGATAGTTTAATGTATAATTAAATTAATAATTGTAATAAAATATGGTAAATAGAAGAGGGATATGTAATAAATGTTAAGAAACATGACTTCAATTTATATTATAAATAATGATAAAATTTTATTACTTTACAGAATAGGTTCAAGAGTAGTGAGCCCTTCATGGTGTGGTATAGGTGGTCATTTTGAAAAGGAAGAATTAAACAATCCTAAAGAGTGTGTATTAAGAGAATTATTAGAGGAAACAGGAATTACAGTCAATGACGTAGAACCTGTAAAATTAAAATATATTACACTACGAAACAAGAATAACGAAATTAGACAAAATTATTATTACTTCACAACATTAATAAATAAAAATATAAAAATAAATAGCTGTAATGAGGGAACTTTAGAATGGGTCAGTATAAATCAAGTATTAGAAAAAGAAATGCCATTTACAGCTAAACAATGCTTAAAACATTATTTAAATATAGGAAAAAACAACGACAAAATATATGCAGGAATTATCACTAATAAACATGCTATATTCAATGAATTAAATGAATTTTAAAACATAGAAATATTAAATAAATAGCAGTTAAGACTTAAAACATAGATATTATAAAAATTAAGTTTATAGTTAGTGAATAAAAATTTATTTTTATATACAAGCATATTCAATAAGAAACCTTGAAAAATCAATGTATTGGTGTTAATATAAGGTATGTAAGGTGGACAGAAAATGATGCAAAAAAGCATGTACTAAAACTAAAAAAGCAACATTCTAAGCTCGTCTTACATATCTTATAAATGGCTAAAACAAAGTGAAAAATGAAAAAATGCTATTTAAATATAAAATCCATTAAAACAAGGATTGAAACATTAATATTAGCCATATGAAATTAGATGAAATAAATAGGATTTAAATATAAAATCCATTAAAACAAGGATTGAAACATAGTGAGTACATAAAATTAAATGAATTAGTACATATGATTTAAATATAAAATCCATTAAAACAAGGATTGAAACAATTAATAGAATTATTATATTCAAAAATTGGATGTAGATTTAAATATAAAATCCATTAAAACAAGGATTGAAACATAAAAGATTATGGAGATAATCCAACTAGATTTATTTATTTAAATATAAAATCCATTAAAACAAGGATTGAAACAAGATACTTACAAAAGAAAATAAAGAATTAAAATCTATTTAAATATAAAATCCATTAAAATAAGGATTAATGTAGAGTCATGATTTATGGCTCTTTTTTTATTAGGTAAAAATATAATTATTTTACCTAATAATGTATAAATTTTATAATTTTTGTCATTAATATATTTAGAAAAGAAAGGAGGAATATTATGGAGTTAGTGATTAATTCAAGAGGTGCTTATTTAAGCAAGATAGATGAGCGTTTTCAAGTTTCTTTAGGAGGAGTTAAACAGGAGTTTTCAAGTAAAAAGGTTGAACGTATATTAATAACTACATCTACTAGTATTACAACAGATGCTTTAAAGTTAGCTATGGAAAATAATATTGATGTAGTTTTTTTAGAGTTTGATGGAAAACCATTTGGAAGAGTATGGCATTCGAAACTTGGAAGTATTACAACAATTAGAAGATATCAATTGAAGCTTAATGAAATAGAATTAGGAACAGAGTTAGTTAAAGAGTGGATAATTCAAAAAATTGATAATCAGATAGGAGTTTTAAACAAGTTGAAATTAAATAGAAGTGATGAAAAAGTTAAGTTGATAGATACTTCAATAGAAGAAATAATAAAGCATAAAAATGAGATAAATAATATAGAAAATAATATAAGAGGGAAATTAGAAGGGCATGAAGGATATTCAGCAAAGATATATTTTAATACTTTAGGCAAGCTTATACCAGAAAAATATTCCTTTAAAGGAAGGAGTAAAAATCCAGCGGAGGATAAGTTTAATTGTATGTTAAATTATGCTTATGGAATATTATATTCAAATGTAGAGAAAGCATGTGTTATAGCTGGTTTAGATCCATACATAGGAATAATGCATACTGATAATTATAACAAGACAGCACTAGTATTTGATTTAATTGAAATGTATAGGGGATATATGGATGAGATAGTATTTTTGCTTTTTTCTAAAAGAAAAGTTAAGGAAAGTATGTTTGATAAAATTCAAGGTGGTGGTTATTGGTTAAATAAAGAGGGGAAACAATTACTAATAGAGGCTGTTAATAACAGATTTGAAGAAAAAATAAAATATAAAAATAGAATGATTAAACTTAATAATATAATTCAGTTTGATTGTCATAATATTGCAAATAGAATTTTAAATGAGGTATGCTAATGTTGTATTGGGTTATGTATGATATATCAGAAAATAGGATAAGAAATAGAGCTGTTAAAGCTTGTAAAAATAAAGGACTGTATAGAGTTCAAAAAAGTATATTTTTAGGAGAGCTTAATAAAAATGAAAAAGATGAATTAAAAATAATAATGGAAAGATTAGTTGATGAAAGTACAGATTCTATATATATTTTTCCAAGTACAAGGGAATTTATTTATGACACAGATATAATAGGAAATGGATTCGATAGGGAGTTGGTTAGTAATGAAGTCGTGTCAAAATTTATTTGATGAATTTGAAGAATATGTAACACCATCAGAAATAATAGAATTTTTATATTGTCCAAGGTTTACTTATTATATGAAAAATTTAGGTATTAGACAATATGAAGAAAAAAGATTTAAAGTACAATTAGGTAGAGAAAAACATTTAGATAAGCAAAAGGAGAATTTAACAAAAATAAGAAAACGTATTGGTGGAGTTTCAAAAGAGCAAGAAAAATATTTAGTTTCTAAAAAATACGGAATAAAAGGTATTGTAGATGAGCTGTATATTTTAAATGATAAAACTTATGCTCCTTTAGACTATAAATTTGCAGAGTACAAAGAAAAAAATTTTGAAACATATAAAATTCAAATGGCATTATATTCATTAATTATAGAAGATGCTTACAATGTACAGGTAAATAAATTTTTTTTAGTTTATTTAAGAAGCAAAAGTTTGTTAAAAGAAATTGAATTTGAAGATAAATTAAGAAAAAAGGCTGTAAAATATGTTAAAGATTATAAAGAAGTAATGAACGGATATTATCCTAAAGCTACAAAAAATAAGGCTAGATGTATTGATTGTTGCTATAGAAATATCTGTGAAAATTAATATAAATAAGCTCAAAAATAAATAGTTATTTTTGAGCTTATTTTATCCTTATTTTAATGGAATTTTTAATAAATAGAAATTAGATTTCAATACTTATTGTAATGTATTTCTATTTTTAACACTTTTATGGGAAAACATACATAAAAGGTTAAAATAGATTTACATTATTAATATATAGATATTAGTAAAGAATAAAAATATGATATATGTCAATAATACTATATAAAGATTTAGTGAACTATTTAGAAAGGAGGTAAAAATGATTGTAGCAATAAAAAATATTGGAAAATACTTATTGAAATCAGGAGAACAAACGAAAAAGGATATTATAAAAAACTTAGTTGGAACTATAAATGGAAATGCTATTAAAGAAATTTTTTTAATTAATATTACTGATGAAGGAATAAAAACAGAAGTAGAAGAATTTTATGAAGAAATAGTATATAAAGCTTTATTCTTTGAAGCAGGAAATGGTAAAAAAGGTGGAGGGATACGTGCTGATGTCTACTTACAAGAACAAAGAAATAAACTTTTAGATTCTATAAATCGTAGAGTTAAATATTGTGGATTAGATTCATATAGAGATGAAATACAGAAATTAATAATGAACAGAATAGAGAATTACGGTAAGAATTTTTTTGCTGTTCTTTTAATCAATGGAAAATATCCTTTTGAAATTTTAAGTGATAAGTTTTTGGACGATTTTTACAATGTTGATTTTAAAAAGCTTAAGGGAGAGCACAAATGCCATATATGTGATAATAGAGGTGAAGGCTTTAATACAGTTACATTTAAATTTTACACCAATGACAAAGAGGTGTATGGAAATATAAATGAAAAAAATAAGGCTGGTACAGTTATATGTAAAGAATGTCTTGAAAATATTATAATAGGTAAAAAATATGCTGAAAAATATTTAACAACCTATTGGATGGGTAGCAATATAATGTTTATACCTCATGAATTTAATGAGGAAATAGATTATGTATATAGAGATACAAAATTGAATGATGGAGAAAAATTAAATTTATTAGATAATATAAAAACTAATGAAGAAGATGTACTTGAGGAGATAGGAAAAGGAAATGCTGAAACTGATATGATATTCTTTAAGAAAGAAGCGGAAAAGACCTTTGAAATACATCATAGTATAAAATCATTATTGCCATCTAGATTTTCGTTTTTAGCAGAGGAGCTTAGAATGAAAAAGATAAATTTATATTGGTTTATTAACAAGTTAGGTGCAGATAGGTATGGAAAAGATGGATTGGAGCCAACAAAAAAAGAAAGATTTCAATTAATTGATATTATTTTTTCAGGAAAGAAATTCAATAGAAATATTTTCTTCAATAGAATGATGAAACAATATAAAGAAAGTTATTATTCAAATGAAAAAAGTAAATTCAAAATATCAGAAATAAACAAATATTATAACTTTTTAGTTGATTGTGGTTGTATAGAAGGAGGTTTTGATTATATGAGAGAATATGAAAATTACTTGGAAATATTTGAGAATAATAGAAAGTATTTTTCTACTAATGAAAAAAAAGCTTGGTTTATTATAGGTGTTACTTATAATTACATAAATTGGAAGATAAGAAAAAGCAATATTGGAGAAGATGGAAAAATTGCAGATAGAACTTCATTAGATAAGAATTTTTTCTTCTCTAGAAAATTTGATTTTCGTGATTTTATAACTTTTTGTAATTTAATAGATGATAAAATAAGAAAGTATAGAATAAGTAGTGGATATTTAATAGGTATGATTATAGAAGCAAAAGAATTAATGGCTAATAAAGAAAATAAACTTTCAACTGATGAAGCTAAATATCTTTTCTTTTGGGGAATGGATATGTATTTTAAAAAGATTAGTGAAGGTGAAAAGGTTGAGGAGGAATAGGAAATGGCAAAAACAAGAGAAATTTTATTTTTTTCAGATGCAATAATGAGCAATCAAAATGGTGACATGATAAATGATAATAGACCGAGAACAGATGAAACTACTGGAAAACTTGAAATGACTGATGTGAGAATAAAAAGATATGCAAGAGAAGAAGCAATAAATAGAGGTATTAAAATATTTGTTAAACCAACAACAGATGAAAAAGGAAAACAAATGGATTGTAAAAAAGTAGCAGCAAATATAATAAAAGAGGAGTTAGACAAAAAAAAGGATAAATTAGAACAACATTTAAAAGATAATTACTATGATGTTAAGCTTTTTGGAGTAGTTGGCACAACTGATCCTAAGTTTAATGTAATGGGACCATTGCAAGTTATGTGGAGCAAAAGTATTCATGAGGCAGAAGTGAAATTTACACAAGGAACATCGTCGTTTTCATCAGGAGATAATAAAACTCAAGGAACAACATGGTCAAAGTATTATACACCATATGCATTATTTAAAACATATATGGTTTACAATGATATCTGTGCAAAAAGACAAAATATAAATGTAACAGAAGAAGATATGGAACTTTTTAAAGATTTGTTAATTACAGGAGTTAGAAGTTATAAAAGTACTTCTAAAAATCAAATGCCTAGATTACTTTTAGAAGTTATATACAATGAAAATTTTATTGACGGAGAATTAGATTATGTAAAAGTAAATTATGAGAAAAGTGATTTAGAATTAAGAAGTATAGATGAATTTACTTTCGATTTTTCAGAACTAAATAACTTTATTAATATTCATAAAAGTAATATTGATAAAGTAAGAATATATATGCATTCAAAAGTTAAGGCAATAAATATTCCAACTGGCGTTGAAATTTTACCTTTATAAGGAATGGTGAATTTATATGAAAACTATAGTTTTTACAGCAAAGGGTGATTTTGCACGGTTTAGAGTAGCATATACTACTACATCTGCATTAACTTATTCTGTGATTCATCCAATAGCAGTAAAAGGAATGATTGGAGCAATAATGGGTATAGACTACTCAGAATTATATGAATATACAAAAAATATGAATATAGGAATACAAGTTCTAGAGAAAATTAATAAGGATACACAAAGTTTTAATTTAATAGCACAAAGCGATTGTAATGATGCTGCTAATTTTCAATCAAGAGTTGAATTTTTAAGAAATGTAAAGTATAGGATTTTTTTAGAAGATGAAGATGATAAAATAGAACAAATTGAAAGAATTATAAAAAATAGAAATTTTCAATTTACACCGTATTTAGGATGCAGTGAACATATTGCAAAAATAGATTTTGAAAGAGTAGTTAGAAAAGAAAGTATAGAACATGCTGGAACGTGCGATACAGTTATGCCTAAAGAATTTGTTGGAGATATAACTTATAATAGACTCATTTATTTTGATAGAATACCTATAAAAAATTCTAATACTAGAGAGTACACAAAATATGAAAAGGTTATATTCTCAGTAAAGGAAAAATTAAATATTAAAAAAATTAAATTATACAAAGTAGGGGATTTTAATGTGTACTTCTTTTAAGTTACTTTCGCATAGCAATTTAAAGAACAATGAAAATCAATTACTAGTTGACCATTTAAATGGCGTTTCAAATATAATGTGCAATTTAGCTTTAAATAGTGGAATAAAAGATAAAGAGTTTTTAAAAATATTAAAAACAATAGGTATTTGTCATGACTTTGGCAAGGGTAGTATTTATTTTCAAAAATATTTAAAAAATGAATACAATGGTTGTCTTAAAAATCATGGAGAAATATCAGCATATTTATGTTATTATCTATTGCCTAAAAAATGGAAACTTTATGGATTTATAGCAGTAAAAAGACATCATGGAAATATAGAAATTGATAATAGTTTTTTTCATCCATTAGAAAAAGAAAATTTGAAAAAGATAATAACGTCATTAAAAGAGAATATAAATGAATTGAATGATATTTACAAATGTGATTTAGGTGAATTTTTTAAAAGAATGGATGATGGTTCATTAGTCAATGAAGTTAAGAAAGTTGCTAAAAAAAGAGAAAGAAGATTTAAAGATAATAATATAGAAGTTATAGTAGAGGAATTTGTTAATTTTCAATATATATGGTCAGTACTATTAACAGCAGATAAAACTCAGCTAATAAGAGGAAGCGAGTTTAAAGTGAAAAATCAAATAGGTGAAGATATTTGTAGAAAGTATAAAGAAAAAATAAGGAAGGAGTTAAAAGAAAAAAATATCGGCATAGAAAAGAGTGCATTATTTAATATTAGAGAAAATATTTATAAGAGTTGTGTAAATTTTATAGATGAAATGGATATATCTAAAGATAAAATATTATCAATAAATGTTCCAACAGGAACAGGAAAAACTATAGCAGTTTATGGAACGGCATTAAAGTTGAAAAATGTTATAAGATATAATACGAATATAGGACTTAAAATAATATATTGCCTGCCGTTTACAAGTGTTATAGATCAGAATTATAATGTTCTAGAAGAAATGATGGAGTATTATAATATGAATATTTCAAGTGAATTGATGATGAAGTACCATTCTTTGTGTGAGATTGAATATAAGGATGATGAAAGTAAGCAATATATAGATTTCGATGGGAAATTCTTATTTGAAAATTGGCAAAGTAGCATAATAACAACAACTTTTATACAAATATTTAATGTTATTTTTAAAAGTGGTATAAACTCAATTATTCATAGATTTCATAATTTAGCAGGCTCAATAATCATCTTAGATGAAGTTCAAGCCATTGACCCTAAATATTATAAAATTATTGAAATAGTGTTTAAAATATTAACAGAAAAGTTTAACTGTTATGTTATAACAGTAACAGCAACTAAACCTCTATTTTTAAGAGGTAAGGAATTAATACAAGATAATGAAAAAATATTTAAAATGATGAATAGGATAGAATTTCATAACTTTACAGATAAAGAAACTTCTATTGAAGACTTTAAAGTAATAATTAAAAATGATATTAATGAAAATAAAGATAAAAGTTTTCTTTTTATAATGAATACAATAAGTTCAGCAAAAGAAATAAAAAATTTTTTAGATAGTACAGGTGATAAAAGAAAGATATATTATTTAAGCACTGAATTGTTGCCTATACATAGATTAGAGATAATAAATAATATAAAGTTATCAAAAGAAAAAACAATATTAGTTTCTACTCAATTAGTAGAAGCAGGAGTTGATATTGACTATGATGTAGTTTATAGGGATATTGCACCACTAGATTCTATAAATCAAAGTGCTGGAAGAGCAAATAGGAATGGAATTGAAAGTAAAGGAATATTAAATTTGTATAGATTAGTTGATATGAATGGAAGACCTTATTACAAGATATATTCCAATATATTACTTGAGATAACATTAGAACTTTTTAAAGATAAAAAAGTGATAGATGAAAAAGATATATTTAAGTTAAATAGTGAATATTTTAATAAAGTATATAAAGTAACAGAAAATAAAAGTAATGAAGTTTCAAATGAATTTATTAATGCAATGAAAAATATGAATTTTAAGTATATAAGAGATAATTTTAAATTGATTGATGATGATAATTTTAAATTGATTGATGATGATAATTTTAAAGTTGATGTTGTAATTAATTATGATGATGAGGTCCAAAGAAATATTAGTATAATAAAAAATTCAGATAATTATTTAGAAACTGTTAATGCATGGAGAAGATTGAATCAATATAAAGTTTCAGTTAGTAAGAAGTTGGTGAGTAATCTTTATGAGACTGATATTGGAATAAATTTATTAGATAAATGTCATTATGATAAAGAAAGAGGGTTAGTTCTAAAAAAAACTAGTTTTTTTTAGAAAATATTATGAATGTAAATGTAATAAAAGTAACATTTGAAGACTTAAAAACAAGTGCAAGATTTAGTGAGAAGTTACGAGGCTTTTTGGGAAATAAATACAAGGGAAATACACTTTTACATAATCATTGTGGTAAACAATATATATATAGATATCCTTTAGTACAATATAAAGTTATTAGAAAAACACCAATGATTATAGGAATAAATGAAGCTATTGAAGATGTTTTTAATATTGGTAAAAATGATGATGAGTTTTTAATAGACGGCAAAGAAAATATAACTTATCGTAAAAAAATAATAAAAGAAGAAGTAGAGTTCGGTTGTTATGATGATTATATTAATTATAAATTTCTAACACCTTGGATAGCTTTAAATCAAAAAAAAGTTTTAGAATATGAAAAGTCAAATTTATTAGAAAAGGAAGAGATATTAAAGAAAGTTTTAATAGGAAATTTAATATCTATGTCTAAAGGTTTAAATTATACTGTAGATAAACAAATTAAATGTTGGATTAACTTAAGTGAAAAGGAAGTTATGCTTAAGGGAATTAAACATATAGCATTTGTTGGAGAATTTAAGACAAATTTTATAATACCAGACTATTTAGGAATTGGAAAATCTGTATCAAGAGGATTTGGTACAGTTGAGAAACAATAATAAAATATATACAATGCAAGGTGTATGAAGTTTTAATACACCTTGTTTAAAATAAATAGCTATTAAAACAAGGATTATAATACAACAACATGTGATGTATTTAAATATGTAATGCTAAAATTTGTTTTAAGTACAAGTATACAGAAGAATAAACATTGAAAAATCAATATGTTGGTGATATGATAAGGTATGTAAGGTGGACAGAAAATGATGTAAAAAAGCATGTACTAAAACTAAAAAAGTAACATTCTAAGCTCGTCTTACATAGCTTATAAATGGCTAAAACAAAGGGAAATATGAAAAAATGCTATTTAAATATAAAATCCATTAAAACAAGGATTGAAACTATAAACCTAACTATAGCAATATATAGCTTTCTCATATTTAAATATAAAATCCATTAAAACAAGGATTGAAACAGTAAAGTATGCTATAATTAAAGTACTTTAATTGAAGATTTAAATATAAAATCCATTAAAACAAGGATTGAAACAACGTATCTTTCCAAAACTCATTAGGTTCTAAAACATTTAAATATAAAATCCATTAAAACAAGGATTGAAACTGGAAACATGTTCTGTGGGGTTAAAGGATGCTTCAGATTTAAATATAAAATCCATTAAAACAAGGATTGAAACTGTCTTGTGTAACTTGAAAGCTTTTAGATGCATTACATTTAAATATAAAAATCCATTAAAACAAGGAAAGGTAAAGAATGCAATTAAGATTTACCTGCTAAAACAAAATATAAAATACGTATAGTCTTAGATATATCAACATCTAAGGCTATTTTCTATATAAATAAGTATAAAAACAAAAGTCTCTTGTAAATAATTAAAAACAAAAATATTTCCAAAAGTAATAAAATTAATATATGGTATAAAAAGTAAAATAGTATATTATAAAATTGTAGAGATAATTTTATGGGGGGATAGTTTATGGATAAGGTGATTGAGGAGAAGGCAAGGATATGTTTTGGAGAAGATGTGTCGTTAAAAAGTCTAGTGAGGCTTTTAGGTGGAGCACAGAAGCATGTTTATTTGGGGATCTTAGATGATGGATTTAAGTTTGTTGTTTATGTGTGGGATAAGAGCACTAGTTATTTTTCAGATTGTGAAAATGAAATTGATGATGTATTTTTGTCTAGCAGTGCTTTGATGTTTGAACTAAATAATAAGTTAATGGTTGAGCATGGGATAAAGACACCAAGGTTGTATTATATGGATGAAGGTTTTGAAGAGCCAGTTTATGCATTGGTGGAGTATATTGATGGTGTTGATTTGGATTATGTATTAGAGAAACAACCGGAAAGGACCAATGTAATTTTAAAATCTTTAAAGAGAAATCTTGATGCTTTACATGAAATTAAAAGTAGTAAAGTAGGGCAATTGAATAATTTTTTAGGAGAAGATTTTGATCCTGTTGAATATTGTTATTGTGTGGCTTTGAAGAATGTGGATTATCTTATAGAGGTTGATGAAGAAAATGCAAGTTTATATTTACAACTAAAGATAGTATTAGAGAATTTAATGAAAAATATAGAAAGAAGATGTGATTTTAGGTTTATTCATTCAGAGTTAGGTCCTAATCATGTAATGATAGATGATGAGGATAATGTATATATGATAGATATAGAGGGAGCAAGGTTTTTTGATTTAGAATATGAGGAAAGCTTTTTGAAGATTAGATTTAATGATAATTATAAATATTTAAAGAGTGATAATTTAGACGAAAATAGAATGAAGTTTTATCACATATTCCATTGTTTTGGAAATTTATCTGGGGCTTATGAACTTTTAGCTAAGAATTATTATGACAAAGATGATGTTTTAGGAATGATAAGTTATTTTAGGAATGCTATAAAAGAACTTTGTATACAAAATAAATAAGTATGTAGGAAGTTTCTATTTTAAATTCATTATGAAAAAATAAATAGTTTGTAGGTGGGGTTATGAAAAATGGAATTATTTTTGATTTGGATGGGACTTTGTGGAATGCATCTTTACAAGTAGTACCTGCTTGGAATAGTGTGCTTAGACGATATAGTGAACTTAATAAGCAAATTTGTATTGAAGAAATGCAAGGGTTTATGGGGAAAACCATATCAGATATTGCTAGAATAATGTTTCCTAATATTAAGTTAGAGGAAAGTGTTAAAGTGTTAGAGGAATGTTGCAAAGAAGAGCAAGTTTATTTGCGTGAACATGGCGGAGTTTTGTTTTCTAATTTGGAAGAAACGTTAGAAATTTTAAAAAGAGATTATAATCTTTATATAGTTAGTAACTGTCAAGATGGATATATTCAAGCATTCTTAGATTATCATAATTTGAATTGCTATTTTGATGATTTTGAGATGTCAGGTAGATCTGGAAAATCAAAGGGTGAAAATATAAAAATAATAATGAATAGAAATGAATTAGATAAGGCAGTATACGTTGGAGACACACAAGGAGATTTGAATGCTGCTGATTTTGCAGAAATTCCATTTATATTTGCATCATATGGATTTGGAAATATAGATAGAAAAGAAGTATTTATAAATAGTATTTCAGAAATTCCTAAAATAGTCAAAAGAATCTTATGATAGATAAAGAAGTAGCATAGGGAATATATGAAACTATTATAGATAGACTTTTAATGGTCTATCTATTGTTTTATAAAGAAATAAATTTTTATAGATTTTATGACGAAAAAAATTATGAATATTAAAATAAATTTGAATAAAGTATAATATTCACATAAAATAAAATTGTATGTTAAGAATTTATGGTTTGAATAGGGGGATGTGTTATGTCAGGTAATTCAATTGCAGTGACATTAGTTATAATGTTTTTGATAATTATGAAGCTTGCTAAGTGTTTGAATAAGTATAAGGACAAGAGTGAGTTAAGGTTTATATGTGTTTTTTGTTTTTTAACTGGTTTAGTTTTGATGTCATTTATAATAGGAGAATTTGGTTGGTTAGATTTGGTCCTTTATATAGTTGCTTTGTGTTTTGATTTTTATGGAGTTGTTACAGGTGTTCAAGCTATAAAAAGAGCAAATATAAAAGAACCATAGTAATAGAACAAATTTAATTATTTCATTTACTTGTACTAATGCATTAGTTATAATTTGGTTAATGGTAATAAATTGAATAAATTTAAATTAAAGGAGAATTTATGAGTTATAAAAATTTTTATGAATTTGAAGAACAGTATTCAATGATTTTTTCTGAAAAGAAGTATGATGAAGGTTTAAATATGCTTCTTCATGCAAATGAACTTTTGCCAAAAGATGAGTATGAAGAAAATTTATTTGAACTTATGATTGATGAGTCTAGAATATATACTCGTACCAATAATACTGAGAGCTGCATTAATCTTATAAAAAAAGCTCTTGAAAAGGGTTATTTATTTCCACTACATTGGTCAAATTTTAATTTACTAAGAAAACATCCTGAATATGAGTATCTTAATAATTTAAATACAAAAATACTTGGACAAGCTAAAGAAAATTCTAAGTTTAAATATGAAGTGTACCTTCCCAAATCTTATGACTCAACAAAAAAATATCCGTTATTCTTTTGCTTACATGGTGATGGGTTTCATTGCAATATGAAAGAAGCTAGATGGTGGTGGAAGCCTGATGTACTTTTAGAAAAAGGATACATAGTTGTATATCCGCAATCATCACAAATGTATTTTCATAATAGCTTTGGTTGGCTTAGTGATCCAGAGTTATCAAGAAAAGAATTAAAAAATTGCTATGAAGAGTTATTATTAGATTATTCTATTGATGAAACTTGTGTAATAATTGGAGGATTTTCTGGTGGATCAACTACTTCTATTGATGTTGCATTTGAAAATGCTATACCAGTAAAAGGAGTTATTGCATTATGTCCTGGTGATTATTTAGATAGAATAACACTTGAAGACACAAAGAAATTAGAAGAAAGAAAAACAAAAATAGTTATATTTGAAGGAGAAAATTCAATTGATCCAGTTGTTAAGCATGTTTTAAAATTATTTAATGAAGTTGGAATTTTGTATGAATACCATATTAATAAAGGAATTGGTCATGAATATCCTAGTGATTTAGATGAAAAAACATTAAAGGCTATGGAATTTATAGTTGGTAAATAGGTTTGAAGAAATCAATATAACACATTAATAATAAGTATATTTTTATATTTAAAGAAGACTTTTAGCTTTTATAGCTAGAGGTCTTTAATTTTGTGTTTAATTAGAAATTTTGTTGATTGGTATATCTAAAGATGAAACAAATAAACTTAAGCAAGGATACATTCCCGTATCAAAGACTGCCAAGACTGAAGTCTCAGCTACGAAGGAAAACAGAGATTGGATTGAAAGTCCCAAAGTTTGTAGGCGAGAATTTATTCTTGCAAAGTGTTATTCTAATATATTATTTTAAGAATGAGATGCCATGTCAAAGACCGCCAAGACTGAAGTCTCAGCTACGAGGAAAACAGAAATAAAATTAAAAATCCCAATCTTTGTAGGCGAGAATTCATTCTTGCAAAGTGTTATTTTAATATATTATTTTAAAAATGAGATGCCATGTCAAAGGCCGCCAAGACTGAAGTCTCAGCTACGAAGGAAAACAGAGATTGAATTGAAAGTCCTAAAGTTTGTAGGAGAAGTTTTAATTTTGCATGATGTTATTTTTTATTTTTGTAAGAATTTAATTGGATGTGGCAATAATTAATATAAATGAGTTATGGTTATAAAAATTTAGGTGAGTTTTAAGAGTATGTTTAGTTTTGTTATAAATATAGAATTTTGTAAAATTTTGAGTTATAGTTATGATATAGAATTATAGGTTATATAGTTTTAGTTTATATTTTTAATGTGTGATTTTATTAATTGAGATAATTAAGTTTATGGTTAAACATAATTTTACTTTGGAGATTTGACAATGTGATGTTTTTAAGGGAGAGATGTTTATGATAGGTAATAAGTTTGCTAGGGTTTTGGTTTGGTTGGTGAATATATTATTTGTAATAGTTATTTTTATTTTTTCGACTTATGGTATTTTGATAAAAATTTTAACATCTTTATTAGTAGTTGTAATTAATGATTATTTAATGGGTAATGTTATAAAATCTATCAATGCAGAACTTAAAAAGATGAAACTTAAGAATTTCCATTATTTAAGTATAAATCCTAAATTACAAATAGTTATAATTATAAGTAGTTTAATTACTGGTTGGATTATAGCAGGTATTCTTGTATTAGGATTAGATTATGAAAGAATGAATTTGCCATTGTTTATATGTTTATCTATACTGGTTTTGGTTGTTTTTACAGATAGGCTTTATGGACCTAAACTTTCAGTATATAAGGGTAAGAATGAAGTTAAATACACACTTGAACATGGAGATAGAAGCGGTACGAGTGTTTTTGGGCGAAGAGTTGGTAGTTACGAAGATGGTATTGTTTTAGATGAACTTATTATAAAAAGTGACGATATATTGACAACACAAGTTAATAATGAAGGTTTTTTAATAAAGCTTAGTGAGAATAAAAGTGTAATGATTATTGATAAAAAAGCACAAACATACTTGGAAAATTCAATAAATAGATTTAGATAAGAGAGCAGAAATGCTCTCATTTTTATTGTATATATTTAAGGCAACAAGTTTACACTTTAAAAAGTTTCAAAAATTTATTGGAGTGTAAAAAAAATCGATAAATGTTGAAAGAAATGATACAAATAATAATTTAAATTTGATATATAAGTAATTTATGTATAAATTTATATATACAATAGGAAAAGAAACTAAAATAAAAATGGATGTATTTAACATATATCTAATTGACTTTAAGTCTCATTTAAGTTTTAGAAGTATATGTTTTGAAAAATTCAATAAATATATATAAAGTTTTAATATTTTGTATATTTTATATTTCATTGTAATAAGAATAAATATAAAAAAACTATATCTTTTTAATAAAAATTTATTTAAAAATTACCTTATATAATGGTATATAGGAACTCATACATTAAAATTTAACTATAAAATTTTACAATATAAGGTAGAAAATATGAAAAAATATTAATAAAAAGTTTCCTTTTTAGTAATAGTTTTTTTATTCAAATTGACTTTTGGGTGATATATAATTAAATTAAACCAAAAATACCATATAAAGGATGGGGATGGTCATGTTAAATGAGCAAGAAATAAAAGAAGTAGAGGATATACTAGAAGAATACAACTACAATAAAGCCTCTATTATTGCTATTATGCAAGATATTCAAAAGAAATATCGTTATTTACCAGAAGAAGTGTTATGTTATATTGCGAAAAAATTAAAAATTAGTGATGCAAAAGTTTATAGTGTGGCAACATTCTATGAAAATTTTTCATTACAACCTAAAGGAAAGTATATTATTAAAATTTGTGACGGAACTGCTTGTCACGTAAGAAAGTCAATTCCTATATTAGAGGAGTTTAGAAATATATTAGGACTTTCAGAAAGTAAAACTACAACAGATGATATGATTTTCACTATTGAGACTGTATCTTGTTTAGGTGCATGTGGACTAGCTCCAGTTTGTACTGTAAATGATGTTGTGCATCCAAGTATGACTAAAGACAAAGTAAGAACTTTAATAAATGAATTAAAGGAGGATACAAAAAGTGAGAATTAATAGTAGAGAAGAGTTAAATGAGCTTAGTAAAAAATATAAAAAAGCTTTAGATATGCAGCATAAACAAATATTAATTTGTGCTGGAACTGGATGTGTTGCTGGTGGTTCTTTAAATATTTATGCAAGACTTAAAGAACTTATAAAGGAAAGAGGACTTAAACTTGATGTTATATTAGAAGAAGAGCCACATGGCGAGAGTATAGGATTAAAAAAGAGTGGATGTCATGGATTTTGTGAAATGGGACCACTTCTTAGAATAGAACCAGAAGGATGGTTATATATAAAAGTTAAAGTAGAAGATTGTGAAGAGATTCTTGAAAAAAGTATAATTGGGGAAGAAGTAATAGAACGTTTAATTTATAAAGATGATGTAAAGAGTTATAGCAAACAAGAAGAGATTCCTTTTTATAAACAACAAAAACGTGTAGCGTTAGAACATTGTGGTCATATTAATGCAGAATCAATTAAGGAATATATAGCAGTTGGTGGTTATAGTGCTGCAGCTAAGGCACTTTTTGATATGACTTCAGAAGAGATTGTAAAGGAAATTTCTGAGGCAGGACTTAGAGGTAGAGGAGGCGGTGGTTTCCCTACAGGTAAAAAATGGTCTCAAGTTTTAAGTCAAGCTGAACCTGAGAAATATATTGTTTGTAATGGTGATGAAGGTGACCCAGGTGCATTCATGGATAGAAGTATGATGGAAGGTGATCCTCATAGAGTAATTGAAGGTATGATTATAGCTGGTGCTGCTACTAAAGCTAATAATGGTTATATATATGTTCGTGCAGAGTATCCACTTGCAGTTAAAAGACTTAGAATAGCTATAGATATGGCTAGAGAAAGAGGTCTTTTAGGAAAAAATATTTTAGGTTCTGGTTTTGATTTTGACATACATATAAATCAAGGCTCAGGAGCATTTGTATGTGGAGAGGGTAGTGCCCTTACAGCATCTATTGAAGGTAATAGAGGTATGCCAAGAGTTAAACCACCTAGAACAGTAGAACAGGGATTGTTTTCAAAACCTACTGTATTAAATAACGTAGAAACATTTTGTAATGTTCCTTTCATTATTAATAGAGGTGCTGATTGGTATAAAACTTTTGGTGTTGAAAACAATTATGGAACCAAAGCTTTTGCACTTACAGGCAATGTAAAACATACAGGTCTTATAGAAGTTCCTATGGGAACACCTTTAAGAAAAGTAATTTTTGATATAGGTGGGGGAGTTAAAGAAGGAAACTTTAAAGCAGTTCAAATAGGTGGTCCATCTGGTGGATGTTTATGTGTAAATGAAGGACATCTAGATTTGGATTTAGATTTTGATTCTTTAAAGAAAGTTGGAGCAATGATTGGTAGTGGTGGACTAGTTGTTATGAATGACAGAAGTTGTATGGTTGAAGTTGCTCGTTTCTTTATGAACTTTACTCAAAATGAATCTTGTGGAAAATGTGTTCCATGTAGAGAAGGTACAAAGAGAATGCTTGAAATTTTAACTGATATAGTTGAAGGCAGGGGAACAATGGAACATATTGCGCTTTTAGAAGAATTATCTGAAACTATTTCAGCTACTGCTCTTTGTGGACTTGGAAAGAGTGCATCACTTCCAGTTAAGAGTACTTTAAAATATTTTAGAGATGAGTATATAGCTCACGTTGTAGATAAGAAGTGTCCAGGTGGTGTATGTAAGGCATTGATGTCTTATAAAATAGATGAAAATAAATGCAAGGGATGCTCTAAGTGCGCAAGATTATGTCCAGCAGGAGCAATAACTGGTGAGATAAAGAAACCTTATACCATCGATAATTCAAAGTGTATAAAATGTGGTGCTTGTATGGAAGGTTGTTCATTCAAGGCTATAGATTTAGTTTAATTTAGAAGGGATGGTAGAAAGTATGTCTAAGTATATGATTATTGACGGCAATAGAGTAGAGTTTGATAAAGAAAAGAATATTTTAGATGTAGTTAGAAAATCTGGCATAGATTTACCTACATTTTGTTATTATTCAGAATTGTCTATCTATGGTGCTTGTAGAATGTGTGTTGTTGAAGATGAGAGAGGCGGAATTATAGCTTCTTGCTCTACACCACCTAAGGATAAAATGTCTATTAAAACTAATACTCCAAAAATAAATCAACACAGAAAAATGATTTTGGAACTTTTATTAGCATCTCACTGTAGAGATTGTACAATATGTGAGAAGAATGGAAAATGTAAACTTCAAGAATTAGCGTTAAGATTTGGTGTTAAAAAGATTAGATTTAAAGATACACATAAATTACAAAAATTAGATACATCATCAAGAGCAATAATACGCGATCCAAACAAATGTATTTTATGTGGAGACTGCGTTAGAGTTTGTAATGAAGTGCAAAATGTTGGAGCTATAGATTTTGCATATCGTGGACCTAAGATGGAAGTAAGTCCTGCATTTGAAAGAAAACTTTCTGAAACTGATTGTGTAAGTTGCGGACAATGTGCAGCAGTTTGTCCAACTGGAGCGATTATTGTAAGAAGTGATGCTGCAAGTGTTTGGGAAGCTATTTATAATAAAAAACAAAGAGTAGTAGTACAAATTGCACCAGCAGTACGTGTTGCTTTAGGTGAAGAGTTTGGAATAAAGCATGGCGAAAATGTTATGAATAAGATAGTAGCTGCTATGAGAAGAATTGGTTTTGATGAAATTTATGATACATCTTTAACTGCTGACACAACTATTATAGAAGAAACAAAGGAATTTTTAGAAAAGTTAGAATCTGGTGACAATAGTTATCCATTATTTACATCTTGTTGTCCAGCTTGGGTAAGATATGTGGAAACAAAACATCCAGAGCTTATGAAGTATGTATCTTCTTGTAAATCACCTATGCAAATGTTTGGTAGCATAGTTAAAGAATATTTTAAAGAAAGAGATGAAAAAGAAGGAAAGGAAACTATTTCTGTTGCAGTTATGCCATGTACAGCTAAAAAATCAGAAGCTGCTAGAGAAGAATTTGTAAGAAATGGCATTAGAGATATAGATTATGTAATTACAACAACAGAATTATGTAGAATGATTACTGAACTTGGAATCAAATTTGATGAAATAGAAGCAGAAGCTCCAGATATGCCGTTTTCTGTACACTCAGGAGCTGGTGTTATATTTGGAACTACCGGTGGAGTTACAGAAGCAGTTATACGTGGAGTTGTTGAAGATAAGAGCATGAAAGCACTTAAAAATATAGAGTTTATAGGTGTTCGTGGAATGGATGGTATAAAAGCTCTAGAACTTCCTATGGGAGATAAAACACTTCGTATAGGTGTAGTTAGTGGTCTTAACAATGCAGAACAATTAATTGAAAGAATTGAAAGTGGAGAAGAACACTTTGATTTTGTTGAAGTTATGGCTTGCCCAGGAGGATGCATAGCTGGAGCAGGACAACCATTTAGCTTTAGTAAAGTTAAAGAAGAAAGAATGAAAGGACTTTACAAAGACGATAAAGTTACAGAAATAAAGAGAAGTCAAGAAAATCCAATGATTACTTCACTATACAATGGACTTTTAAAAGACAGAAGTCATGAATTACTACATGTTCATTATGGAAAATGCAATAAATAAATTCTTTTATCAATTTTCAATTTCTCTTCGTAGCCGAGGTTTCAACCTTGGCGAACTTTGATATGGACTTGAAATTAGAGGTAATATATGTAAAATGACGTTATGCAAGAATAAATTCTCTGCTATAAACATTGGGACTTTTAATTTTATTTCTAGTTTCTTCGTAGCTGAGACTTCAGTCTTGGCGGACTTATGATATGGATGTAAAATTAGAAGTAATACATTAAAATGACGGTAAGCAAGGTTAAAACCTCGCCTACGAAAGTTGGCTTTTGATTTGATATCCTTTGTAGCCGAGGTTTCAACCTTGGTGGTTTTTGATACGGGAAGATATCCTTGCTAATATTTATTGCTCTAGATCTAAAAATACCAATGAACAAGAGGGACAGACATATTATATGCTAATTGCCTTTTTATAATGGATATCCCTTTTAAAAGAGATATTTATCAAGACAAGTAGAGTCAGTCCCAAACAGATTGTAAATTGAAAAGTAATATGAATAACGTTATACAAGAATGAATTCTCGGCTACGAGGGTTTTGGCTCATTCGTAGCTGAGACTTCAGTCTTGGTAGGTTTTGATGTGAATGTAAAATAAGAAATAATATATTAAAATGACGGTAAGCAAGGTTAAAACCTCGCCTACTTAATTAATTGAAAGTTGAAAATTAAAAATTGAAAATGGTGGAAAATATTATTCATCCCATTGACAATATATTTAATTCATAAACTGTAGCTGAGACTTTAGTCTTGGCGGACTTTGATGTGGATGTAAAATTAGAAATAAATATGTAAATTATAAAAAGCTAAGTCAAATTAAGATTGTTTTGACTTAGCTTTTTCATTGAGTTTTACTCTTCTAATGTAATTGTTTTGCTGTTTATTTTAACTTTAGATTCACTTAACCAATTGACAATTGCATCATCTTCATTAGAAACATGATATATGTTTTTAGGTTCCATGGATTTATTAGTGTTGTCTGTTAAATCACAACTTATGATAGGTGGATTAAAATTGTCTTCTATAATATAATTAATTATTGTATATTTTCCAGTAGGTGATGTAGATTCACTAATATAAGTAGTTCTAGGAATATTTGTCATATTACTGTTTAAGTTTTTTACAAGTCCGTAAGTAATAATAGAAATTATAAAAACTATTAAAAACGGAACATATTTTTTTATATTTTTCATTAAGTTCTCTCCTTATAATTTATTTATCATAAAGTATGCTCTTTTTATCCTTAGATTTAATTACAATAAATAAAAATAGAATAATTAAAAAGGCAAGATTATTAAAAATATTACATATTGAAGAAACATAATTTCCTACTAAATTGTGTTCATCAATGTAAATACCATAATTAAAATCACTCAAATTCGAAATAAAAATAAAGAAAAATGAATTTAAAATGAATAAATAACTTGGAATTTTATTTGAACTTTTGGATTTTATCATATAAATTAAATGCAATAAAAAAATAAAAGAACATATATAAATATAAATTTCAAAGTTATAAAGCATAAATATCCTCCCAATACTTTATAAAAGTATACCATTTTCTAAAAATAGATATATATTGAACTGTTATTTTAAAACTTTATGGTTTATATTATTAAACATACATAGTGCTATTTTAGTTTATAATTAGGAATTTTAAATTTTATCTTCAGACTCTAGAGATTCTTCATTCTCAGAGAACTTGTTTTCAGCAATATCTTTATAGGCCTCTTTAATTCCATTTTTAACAGACCATTTAATAACAAAATACAATGCAATTAAAACAATAATGGCAGTACCACTACTAACACCTAATTCATCCCACATAAATATCCCCCTCTAAAATATATCCTATTTATTGTAAATTAATTATAACATACTTTATGAAAATGTATTATTCAATCCTTTAAATATATTATCTTAAATATTTAAAAAAGCATAAAAATAACGTTAAGCAAGAATGAATTCTCACCTACAAAAGTTGGGGTTTTTAATTAGATATCCAACGTAGCCGAGGTTTCAAACTTGGTGTTTTTTTATTTTCTCTTCGTAGCTGAGACTACATTCTTGGCGGACTTCGATATGGATGTAAATTTAGAAGTAATATATGTAAAATGACGTTAAGCAAGAATAAATTCTCGCCTACAAAAGTTGGGCTTTCAATTAAACTTGCTTTTATTCGTAGCTGAGACTTCAGTCTTGGCAGAGTTTGATATGGAGGTAAAATTAGGAGTAATATATGTAAAATAACGTTAAGTAAGAATAAATTCTCGATTATGATAGTTAGGGTTTTTGATTTGATATCCAACGTAGCCGAGGTTTTAACCTTGGTGTTTTTTTATTTTCTTTTCGTAGCTGAGACTTCAGTCTTGGCGGACTTCGATATGGATGTAATTTTAGAAGTAATATATGTAAAATGACGTTAAGCAAGAATAAGTTCTCGCCTACAAAAGTTTGGATTTCAATTAAACTTGCTTTTATTCGTAGTCGAGACTTCAGTCTTGGAGGACTTTGATATGGATGTAAAATTAGAAGTAATATATAAAAGACATTAAGCAAGAATGAATTCTCGCCTATAAGAGTTGGGTTTTCAATTTGATTTCCTTTGTAGCTGAGACTTTAGTCTTGGCGGATTTTTATATGGATGTATTAAATTATAATATGGAAAGTGTAAGGCGTATAATGATTTTATTTTAAATTGAGGTTTAGGGATTTAAAAATGTATATAATTTTAATGTATATGGGAACAATATTATAAAATTAAATGAAAGGAGGAATAGGAAATGGAAGATTATAAAAAGAATTATAAAGTTGCAGATGTAGGTAGTGTAGAGCAAGAAGCAATTAACAAATGTGAAAAATTTGTAAAAGAAGAAACTGGCAAAGATTTTGTTATGATTGCATGGGAAAAGAAATAATTAGTAATATGTTTTAAAAATCCACACAAAGTTGTCATTAAAAGGGAATTAGCACTTAAATATGTGCTAATTTTCTTTATGTTATTAACTTTTAGACTTGAATGTGTTATAATAAAAGAAAAATATTTAATTTTAGAAAAGGAGAAAGTGATGCGTATTTTAGTTTTAGCTTAATTAATTTTAAAAATTTGTTTAAAAATTTAAGGGCAGTACCCTTTTATTTGTGTGCGAACAAATATAGCTAAAACATCAGATACAGTTGCTTTTATTTTTTATAATGATATATGAAACAAGTTATATATTTGTAGTTTTAAAATTTAAAATATATTTAAGTAAAGAAAGCCATATATTTTTTTAGCTAAAATTTTGGTTCTAAATTATAATATATTTTAAAGGTAATTTAAGGCTTTAACCATTTATATAAGTCATTATAAATTAACACTTTTCATTGGATTTGCAATAAACAACTGTAAATGAAATTTTCATTTGCAGTTTTATTTTTTATAGTTTTATTTTTAGATATTAAAAGCGAAGTGAGTAATATCCACAATCATTGTTAACTGTTGATTTATTACAGATATAAATATGGTAATAAACTATAACATGGCTAGTATTTTTTTATCAAATAATACTGTTATGGTTAATATTATGAATAAAATTTAAAAGGTGTTTTTAGTTAAAGGTACTGCATAAAAGGAAAGGTGATTTTATGTCAGTCATATTAGAGTGTAGAAATATAAAAAAGAATTTTGGAGAATTTGATATATTAAAAAATATTAATTTAGATATATTTACTGGAGATAGGATAGGGATAGTTGGAGACAATGGAGTAGGAAAGACAACGTTAGTTAAAATAATAAAAGGAATTTATCCTTTAGATGGTGGAAATTTAAATTGGCATATGAAAAATATGAATATAGGCTATTTAAATCAATCAAGTTATGATGAAGAACTTTTTAATAAAAGTGTGGTTATTAAAAAAGAGTTTTTAAAAATATGTAGTGAGCTTGGAATTAGTAATGCAGAAAATTTACTAAATGAAGATAGAATAAGAAGTCTTAGTGGAGGGGAAAAAACTAAATTATCACTTGCATATTTGTTTTCAAAAAATTACGATATGTTAATTTTAGATGAACCAACTAATAATCTAGATTATGATGGAATAGAGTATTTAATAAAGAGAATAAGTTATTATAAAAATACTATTTTAATAATTTCACATGATAGGTATTTTTTAGATAAAACAACTAATAAAACAATTGAAATAGAAGATGGCATATGTAAAGAGTATAAAGGTAACTACTCTTTTTATAGGGATGAGAAGAAACGAATATATATAAATACATTGCATAGATATAGAGAACAAGAGAAATATAAAAAAAATATAGAAAATCAAATAGAAACTTTAAAATCTTGGTCAGAAAAAGCTCATAGAGACTCTACTAAAAAGGCAAGTACAATTGGAGGGAAAAAGGGCGTTAAAGAATATTTTAGAGTTAAAGCAAAGAAAAAAGATATACAAGTTAAGTCTAGAATAAAAAAACTTGAGAAAATAGAAGTAGAAGGAGTAAAGAAGCCAAAGAAAGAAAAGAGTATAAACTTTAATGTTAACAATGGAGAAAACAAGGGAACATTAATATTAAAAGCAAAAAATATTAGTAAATCTTTTAATGGCAAAGTCTTATTTAAAAATAGCTCTTTTTATATTAAAAGAGGAGAAAAAATAGCTTTGATTGGGAAAAATGGATGTGGTAAAACCACATTAATAAAAGCCATTTTAAGAGAAATTCAAGTGGATGGTGAAATAAATTTAAATCCTAATGCAAAAATTGGTTATATGAGTCAAGAAATCCCAGAACTTAAAGAAGCTAAGAAGATTATAGAATTATTTTCTTATAAATCTAGAGAGGAAGAAGGGATTTTAAGAAGAGAACTTTTCCAAATGGGTTTTACTACAGATGATTTAAGTAAAAATTTAAGTTCTTTAAGTCATGGTGAAAGGATGAAAATTAAACTCCTTCTTATGATTAAAAATAATTGTGAAGTTTTAATATTAGATGAACCTACTAATCATATAGACTTGCATGTTAGAGAAGAACTTGAAGATGCATTAGATAAATATAGTGGAACTATAATATTGGTAACACATGATAGATACATGCTTACAAAAATTTCATCAAAATTGTTAGTATTTGAAAATAATACAATAAATAGATACGAATATACTTTTGATGAATATATAAATAAAAAAAATCAAGATAAATCTAAAGAAAATGAAATGATTTTAAAAAATAGGTTAAGCTATGTATTAGGAAAGCTTTGTAATGTACAAAAAGAAAGTGAAGAATATATGACTTTAGATGAAGAATATAAAAATATACTTTGGGAGTTAAAAAAGATTTAAATTTTAATATTTAATTTAAAGTATTATTTTAATTGTTAATTTAAATTTGGTTCCAAATATGATAATGGATATAAAATGTAACTTAATCATTGTCATTTGATAAGCATGTTATTTTCAATTTGGAACCTTACACTTACAATGCTTAATAATAAATGTGAGGTGATATATATGGGTAAAGTGAAGAAAGCTATTTTTGCAGGTGGGTGTTTTTGGTGCATGGTAAAACCCTTTGATAAATGTCATGGAGTTTTAAAAGTTGAAGTTGGATATACTGGTGGACATAAGAAAAATCCAACATATGAAGAGGTTTTAAGAGAAAATACTGGTCATTATGAAGGGGTTAGAGTAACTTATGATGAAGATGAAATAAGCTACTATGATTTAGTTGATATATTTTTTAGAAATATAGATCCAACTGATGTAGGGGGACAGTTTAATGATAGAGGGGAAAGCTATAAAACAGCTATTTTCTATATTGATAATGAACAAAAAGAAATTGCAACCAAATACAAAGATGATTTAGAAAAAAGTAAAAAGTTCAAAACACCAATTGCAACAGAAATAAAAGAAGCTAATGATTTTTATGTTGGCGAGGAGTATCACCAAGATTATTATAAAAAACAACCATTAAAATATAAGTTGTATTATAAAGGCTCAGGAAGAGAGGCTTTTATAGAAGATACTTGGAATAATTGTGGCTGTAATAAAGAAGAACTTAAAGAGAAACTTACTAAAATGCAGTATTATGTAACACAAGAAAATGGTACAGAACCACCTCATGATAATGAGTATTTTGATAATTTTGAAGAAGGAATATATGTTGATATTATAAGTGGAAAACCATTATTCTCTTCAAAAGATAAATTTGACGCAGGATGTGGTTGGCCTTCTTTTTCACGTGCTATAAATGATGGGCATATTAGAGAAAAACATGATTTTTCACACGATATGTTTAGAATAGAAGTTAGAAGCACTCATAGCAATTCACATTTAGGTCATGTTTTTGAAGATGGACCAAAAGATAAAGGTGGTCTTAGATATTGTATTAACTCAGCAGCACTTAGGTTTGTGCCTAAACACAAAATGCAAGAAGAAGGATATAGTCTAGATTTATTAGAAAAATAATATAAAACTCCAATTAAAGATTAAACTCTTTTAATTGGAGTTTTTTTATTATTTTAAAAATATATTCCCGTATCAAGAACTTTTAAGACTAAAGTCTCAGCTACGAGAAAAACAGAGGTTGAATTGAAAGCCCCAACCTTTGTAGGCGAGAATTTATTCTTGCATAATATAATTTTCAATCTTCAATTTTCAACTTTCAATTAATAAAGTAGGCGAGGTTTTAACCTTGCAAAACGTTATTTTGATATATTATTTTGAAATGTTCAGCTAGGAAGGGGAGAAGAATTTTAAAATTCATTGTTGTTTGTGCAAAAATATTATATATACTATAATATAAGGATATGATGTATAATTTGATTTTAAAAATATATAAATAATCGCATGTAGAAAACGTGCTTTATTCTTAGATAAATATAAAATAAAGGATGGTAACATATGAATTTAATTACTTTAGATAATATAACGAAAAGCTATAGTGATAAGGTTTTATTAGATGATATAAAATTAACAATTTCTAGCGAAGATAAAATAGGTATTATAGGAGTTAATGGTGCTGGAAAATCAACACTTTTAAAAATTGTTGCAGGTATTGAGTCTTACGACAATGGAAATGTTGTAAAAATGAATGGACTTAGAATTGAATATTTAACTCAAGAAGTTTTTTATGATGATGAAGACAATGTTTTAGATTTAGTTTTTAAAGGATCTTCAGAAGTTATGAAGGTTTTAAGAGAGTATGAAGAGGTACTTTATAAATTAGAAAAAGATAGTATGAATGAAAATCTTCAAAAAAGGCTTACAACACTTCAAAGTAAAATGGATGCTTTAAATGGATGGCAAATAGAAAGTGATGCTAAGAGAATTCTTACAAAACTTAAAATAAATGATTTTAATGAAAAAGTTAAAAACTTATCTGGTGGTCAAAGAAAAAGAATTGCACTCGCTAGTAGTTTAATTGCAAAGTGTGACCTTTTAATCTTAGACGAGCCTACAAATCATATGGATAATGAAGCAATTGAATGGCTTGAAAATGAATTAAAGGTTCGTAAGTGTGCATTACTTATGATTACACACGATAGATACTTTTTAGATAGAGTTGTAAATAAAATATTTGAAATTGAAAAAGGAAATTTATATACATACGATGGAAACTATTCTATGTTCGTAGAAAAAAGAATAGAGCGTATGGAAATGCAACAAAGCTTAGAAAGAAAAAGACAAAACCTATATAGAAGAGAACTTGAATGGGTAAAAAGAGGGGCAAAGGCTAGAAGTACAAAACAAAAGGCAAGACTTGATAGATTTGAAGAAATTAAAAATGGAAAAATTGAAGTTAATGATGAAAAAGTTAATATAAGTACAGGAAGCAGTAGACTTGGTAAAAAAATTATAGAAGTAGATAATATAAGTAAAAGCTTTGGGGATAAACATTTAATAAAAGATTTTAGTTATATAGCTACTAAAGAAGATAGAGTGGGTATAATAGGAAATAACGGAATGGGAAAATCTACACTTTTAAATATGTTAAGTAACAAGTTAGAAGCAGATAGTGGAGAAATATCTTTTGGAGAAACAGTGAAACTTGGGTATTTTTCGCAAGAAAATGAGGAAATGGATTATGATTTAAGAGCTATAGACTACATAAAAGAAAGTGCAGAATTTGTAGTTACTAACGATGGAACAAGTATTTCTGCATCTCAAATGCTTGAAAGATTTTTGTTTGAAGGACCAAGTCAATATACACCTATAAATAAATTATCAGGTGGAGAAAGAAGAAGACTATATCTTTTAAAAATACTTATGGAAAGTCCCAATGTATTATTTCTAGATGAGCCTACAAACGATCTAGATATAGATACTTTAAATATATTAGAGGAATATTTAGAAGAATTTAATGGAGCAGTTATAACGGTTTCCCATGATAGATATTTCTTAGATAGAATAGCTAATAAAATATTCTCATTTAGAGGTAATGGTGAGATAGTAGAAATTACAGGAAATTATAGTGACTACAAAGACTATCAAGAAAAGTTTTTAAAAGAAGTAGAAGAAGCTAAAAAAGAAGAAAAGCCTAAGGATAATGATTATAAAAATAAAAAAAGAGAGAAGACACTTAAATTTTCTTATAAAGAAATGAAAGAATATGAAGAAATAGATGATAAAATTGCAGCGAAAGAAGAAGAAATAGAAAATGTTGAGATAGAAATAGGGAAGAATGGAAGTAATTTTGTAAAACTACAAGAGTTATTAAATAGTCAAGAAACATTAAAAAGTGAACTAGATGAACTTATGGAAAGATGGGTTTATTTAAATGAACTTGCAGATAAAATAGAAGAACAAAAAAATAGTTAAAAAAGAAGCAACATAAATCAAATATTTTAGATTTATGTTGCTTTTCTTATTGTATTTGTGCTATTTGATTTATGTACTGTAGCTGAGACTTCAGTCTTGGCGGACTATGATATGGATGTAAAATAAGAAATAATATATGTAAAATAACGTTAAGTAGAATAAATTCTCGATTACGATAGTTGGGGTTTTTGATTTGATATCCAACGTAGCCGAGGTTTTAACCTTGGTGTTTTTTTATTTTCTTTTCGTAGCTGAGACTTCAGTCTTGGCGGATTTTGATATGGATGTAAAATAAGAAATAATATATTAAAAATGACGTTAAGCAAGAATGAATTCTCGCCTACAAAAGTTGGTGCTTTCAATTAAACTTGCTTTTATTCGTAGCCGAGACTTCAGTCTTGGCAGACTTTGATATGGGAATATATCCTTGCTAAATTTTACTGGATTCATCCTTAAATATACCAATCAACAAGAGGGACGGACATATTATAGACTAATTACCTTTTTATAATTAATTATCTTTTTAAATAATATACTTATATAAGCAAGTAAAGTCAGTCACTAACAGAATAGAAATTGAAAAATAATATGTAAAAAGATGTTATGCAAGGTTAAAACCTCGCCTACAAAAGTTGGGACTTTTAATTAAACTTGCTTTTATTCGTAGCCGAGACTTTAGTCTTGGTGAATTTTGATATGGATTTGAAATTAGAAGTAATACATTAAAATGACGTTATGCAAGGTTAAAACCTCGCCTACAAAAGTTGGGACTTTTAATTAAACTTGCTTTTATCGGTAGCTGAGACTTTAGTCTTGGTGGACTTTGATATAGATATAAATTTAGAAGTAATATATGTAAAATGACGTTATGCAAGAATAAATTCTCGCCTACAATTTTTAATTGAAAATGATACAAGGGGTTATTCATAATAAATTGTTTCATTAACTTTAATTTTTTCTTCGTAGCCAAGGTTTCAACCTTGGAGTTTTTTGATGCCATAATAAATTATATATTCTATTATTAAATTAGTTTACATAATTATAATTAAGAACATTAAATTTATTGTAAACAAAATTAAATATAAAATACATGAAGGTAATCAATATACATTTTGAATATGCTAATATAAAGAACTATGCTGATTAGCAAATGGAGGTAAATATATGATTATAGTTTTTCAAATTTTATTTTTTATAATTTTAGCAATTGTAATTATAAATGGAATTAGACAATATGTAAAAAACGAAAATTCGCCAGTTATATCTATCAAAGCACAACTTATAAATAGAAAAAAAGATGTTAGTATGACTATGGATGTAAATAATGTTATGCATCATAATGAAACATTTAAACTTGAATTTAAGCTTGATACGGGTAGTGAAGTTAACTTTGTTGTTAATAGAAGAATATTTTATGAACTTGAAGAGTTTGAGTGGGGCATTTTAACTTTTCAAGGAACTAGATTTTTAAGATTTCAGTGGAATGATAGAACTGTAGAAAAATAAAAAGAATATCAAAAAATATAAAAACTTTTCAATTAACTTTTTACCAGAATAACAATATATTTCAAATGTTTAATAAATAGAAAAAATTATAAGTAATACTACAAATTGTGAAAGATTTGAATTTTTTTAAATAATGAAAACCATTGACAGCATATAATTAGAATGATAAATTGTAAATTGGTATAGATTGAAAAAAAGCTATTTATAAAATAAATTAATAAAGGGGGATGGTCTTTAAAAAAGATCTAAAAAATAATATATTATAGTAAAAAATGATGGAAACATCAAGTTTTATAGGGTACCAAAGTCGTATTAAATGAATATTTTGAGCATTGGTCGCCTAAAAAGATGAATACACCGTTAAAAGAATAAACTATATATGCAATTATTTTGTTAGTTAATGGTATTTAATGGTTGGTGATAAATAGTTATGGTGTATAAATAATATAAAGCGAGAGGATTAATAATTTTTTATGAGTAACTTTGAAATTTTTACAGGTATTTTTGGAGGATTAGGTTTATTTCTGTATGGAATGAAACTAATGGGTGATGGACTTGAGAATGTAGCAGGTGAAGGTCTAAAGGGTATTTTAGAAAAAATAACAAGTAATAGACTAATGGGAGTATTTGTAGGTACTATAGTAACTGCTATTATTCAAAGTTCTAGTGCGACTACTGTTATGGTTGTTAGTTTTGTTAATGCAGGACTTATGTCTTTAACTCAAGCTACAGGCGTAATATTAGGATCTAATATAGGTACAACTATAACTGCTCAAATGGTTAGTTTTAAACTAGAAGTTGTAGCACCTATATTTATTGGCGTAGGTGCTATACTTATGATGGCGGCTAAAAAGAAAAAAACAAAAGAATTAGCAGTAATTTCTGTAGGATTTGGTATATTATTTATGGGGATGGGAATGATGTCATCTTCAATGGAGCCAATTTCAGAATTACAATCTTTTAAAAATTTTATTTTGGTTGTAGGTACTAATCCATTATTAGGTGTATTTGTAGGAGTTGTAATGACAGCGGTACTACAAAGTTCATCAGCAACAACAGCAATTTTAGTAGCACTTGCTACAGCGGGAACTATAGATATGAAAGTTGCATTCCCAATGGTTCTAGGCTGTAACATAGGAACATGTGTAACTGCAATAATAGCATCATTAACAGCTAATAGAACTGCAAAAAAAGCAGCATTAATACATTTATTATTCAAGATTTTTGGAACAATATTATTCTTACCATTTGTATCACAAGTTGTAAAAATAGTAGCACATATGACTCCTGATAATTTAGGAAGACAAGTAGCAAATGCACACACTATATTTAATATTGTTATAACAGTTGTAATGCTTCCAGTATCAACATATGTGGTTAAACTAGTAGATCGTATGTTGCCAGAAAAGGATGATGAAATAGAAATTCAAGGAGCAATCTATTTAGATAAAAATCTTCTAGAAACTCCAGTAGTTGCTAGTGCTCAAGTTGTTAAAGAAACTATAAGAATGGCGAAAAAAGCTAAGGAAAACTTTGAATTGGCCATGAATACTTTCTTTAATGATAAAGAAGAAAATATTGAAAAGATTTATGAAAATGAAAATACAATAAATATTTTAGAAAAAGATATAACAGAATATTTAGTAGAGCTTTCAGAACAGAATTTACCAGAAGAAAATGCTAAATTGGTAAGTCAAATATATCATACTATAAATGACTTAGAAAGAATAGGTGACCATTCAGAAAACATAGCAGAACTTGCTTTAGAGAAATGTAATAAGAAAATTGAAATGTCAGAAGATGCAATAGATGAAGTGAAGGAAATGTTTGAAACTACATTAAGAGCATTGGATTTAGCAATAGAAAATTATGAAAACCATGAAAGCATAAATGAGAATATAGCAGAAGAAATGGAAGAAAAAATAGATGAGCTAGAAGTTAAATTTAGAGAGAATAATATTAAAAGATTAAGCTCTAAAATGTGTTTAGCTGATTCAGGTGTTATGTTCTTTGATTTACTATCAAACATTGAAAGAATAGGAGATCATGCTAATAACATAGCAACAATAAAAGCTGGTAAGAAACATAAAGCATATGCATAATTTAATACATAAATGAAATAGAAAAACAGCTTTTAAATTTTAAAGCTGTTTTTTATTATAAACAAAGTTCAACCTTGTAAAATCATATATGAATAAAACACGGACAAGATTAAAGTCCCAAATTTTGTAGGTGAGAATTCATTCTTACATAACGTCATTTTCAATCTTTAATTTTCAATTAATAAGTAGGCGAGGTTTCAACCTTGCAAAGTGTTATTTTGAATGTTAATTTCGTATCAAAGACCACCAAGACTAAAGTCTCAGCTACGAAGGAGAAAAAATTGAATTAAATAATATTATAAATCATTTTCAATTCTCAACTTTCAATTAATAATTAGGCCAGATTTCAACCTTGCAAAGTGTTATAATAAATGTATAAGTAATAAACATAATCAGGTGTTTACAATATAGAATAATTAATATAATATGTATTTATATGTAAATTAGAAAAATTATAGAGAGTCTATATAGAGGAGTGGTTTTTTATGAAAACAGCTATAGTTTACGGAAGTAATTATGGAACTAGTGAAAAAGTAGCAAATATGATTAAAGATAAAATAAATGGCGAAGTAGAAGTTGCAAATGTAATGGAATGGAAATTACTTAATCTAAAAGAAATAGATAAAGTTGTAATTGGAACAGGTATAAAAGCAGGACAAGCACCTAAGACATTAAAGGATTGGATAGAAAAGAATTTGAGCTATTTAAAAGATAAGAAGTTATATTTTTATATGTGTGCAGGAATGGAAGACGAAAAGAAATTAGAACAGCAATGGAATGCTAATTTCCCTAAAGAATTATTAGATAAAGTCTTATATAAAAGTTACTGTGGTTATGAATATGATTTTGACAAGATGAACTTTTTTGAAAAAACTATAATAAAAATGCTAACTAAAAAGAAAGAAAGTGAATCTAAAATAAAAAAAGAAGAAATAGAAAAATTAGTTGTAGAAATAAATAAATAATAAAAAAATAAATGATAAAATCTTAAAAATATAAGATTTTACCATTTATTTTTTTATATATAATATTGTGATTCCTATATTTCTTTATATAGATAACAGTTATAAAAATATTAGAAAAATATAGAAGAAAATGATATACTTAATATAGAAAATAATGTAATTATATAATTATACTATAAAGTAAAAAATATTAATATAAATTATTTTGTTTTATGGATTTTAATGTTAATTTAAGGGGGAGTAGTGGTGAATAGAGGAGGTAAAGTATTATTAATTGTTATAATACTTGTAATAACGATAAGTTTATTCATTAATTCATATAAAAGCAGTTCTTCATACATATGTTCTGATAAATATTTGAGTAGTAAAAATGAAGAAGAGAGAAGTGTTAAATCTACAAACAATAATAAAAATGACTATAATTATTGCAGTTTTGAGTTTGAAAAGTTTACTGGAAAGTGGACAATCATGGAGTTTAAATCAGGTAAAAATAATTATATTAGTATAGAGGATAATAGTAATATAGAAAATGGAACTTTCGGTATTGTAGTATTAGATTCTAATTATAATATAATTAAGAAAAAAATAGATTTTAAAGAAAATAGCAATATAAGTTTTAAAACATCAAAAGATGAAAAGTATTCAATTAGACTTGTTGGGAAAAATGCTAGTGGAGTGGTAGATATAAAAGTAAATGCTAAAGATATAGTAGATATTGAACATAAAGAGTTTTTCTCATAATTAATAAAAAGGTATGCTACTTTAATTTGTAGTTCATACCTTTTTTAGTTTAAGTTTTATATAGGTTTCAATTTAATACTTTAGTTTATACAATTATTAATAAATAATCTTAATTTAAATTATTTATACATTGAGAATTGCAGTTTGGAAATACTTTTACTTTGTCTGAGTCTAAATTTTCATTAAATAGGTGAACAGCAGATATTTGGCGATTTTCATAATTGTGATAATAATAAGAACCAGATTCACTACACATTGCAGATGTATAAATTGTATAGTCTACAGAGTCATCTTGTTTTATTACTGCACCTTTTGGAATATTACATTCAGATAATATATGAAAGGCAGCTGTTACACCATCAGTTTCTGTTTTTACATTTAAGATATTGTTTTTTAAATAACTTGCTCTAACAAATCTAGATGGTGGAGTAAAATCACCAGGTAATCCAAAAGTACCAGAACCTTGACCAAATGGACTTAAGTCTAAATCTTGCCATTTAGTAGGTGAAAGTTGTTTAGGATTAAGTCCTATATATTGGCGTAAGTTATTTAAATGCCATTCTAAATTTGGGCTGTTTGTCATTACCCCAATAGGATTATCTATAATTTGCAAGCCATTAATTGTTTTTTCAATAACTATACACTTAGATGATTTATCACATAAAATCCAATGTAAAGGTGGAGTTACACCTAATACAGATATATTTTTAGATAATATTTCTACATTGGACATATTGGCTTTTACATCATTTATATCAGCAAATTGAGATAGTAAATATACAACTAAATCATAGGCTACAATATTTGTTTTATTTTCGCTAAGTCCATTTTCAAAGTCGGCAAATCCAGGAAAATACAGAGTTGCACATGTTAATCCTTTTTCATTTACACCATCTGCAAGTACAGGATGATTATCTACTAACATTCCCATACCAACTGAAGCATATTTGACTTTTAAAGGCTTTTTATCTATATCACTAATAAAATTATAGTTTCTAGGTATTAAATGAACTTCTTCATTTAGTTTTATTGCAAAATCCATTGTTCTAGCAAGAATGTTATATCCGTTTTCAGTTTTAAGAGTTAAACTAGTACACATTTATTTACACTTCCTTTGTTAATTTATTATATTTAAATTTTACAACTATGATATAATTAAGTAAAAATAAAGTTACTTAACATATAGTTAAGTACAACTTAATACAAAGAGGTAAGTTATGAATTTTGAACAACTTGAAATTATAACAACATTATCAGAAGAAAAAAGTTTTTCAAAAACTGCTAATAAACTTCATTTAACCACTTCAGCTATTAGTCAAGCAGTTTCTTCACTTGAAAATGAATTAAAAATAAAAATATTTGAAAGATCAAAGCAGGGAAGTTTTCCAACAATACAAGGACAGTATATAATTAGAAATGCATATATGATTTTAGAAAGAAAAAAAGATATATATGCATATTGTGATAAGAAATTTCAAAGTCCTAAAGTTAAGTTAAGAATTGGATGTATTCCAGGAATTAATTCTCCGCTTATTAAGTCACTTCAAAAGTTGAAAAATGAATATCCATTTATTGAAAGCACAATAATTGAGCAAAATACTGAAGAGTTATTAATTTTATTGCAACAAGAAAAATTAGATTTTGTGTTGATTGCGTTTTCTGATAATATTAAGAATCACAATTTAAATTATGAAATTACTAAGATTATAGATGGAGAATTTTATTTTTTAGTTAATCAAAACTCTCCAATTGCTAGTTTTGATATTTTAGATTATGAAAATATTATTAACCAACCGTTAGCTATTTATAATGATAAATTTTTACTAAATTATTTGAGTCATATTGAAAATGAAACTCAAAAGTCTGCTAATGTTTTGTTTCAAACAAATAATTTTAGTTCTATAATAAATTCAGTAGAACAAAATATGGCAATTTCATTTGGCCCATCTTATGCAATTATGAATGATTCTTATGATAAGAGAAATAATATAAAAACAATGAAAGTAGTGAATGATAATAATACACTTAGTCCAGCACTTTGGTTTTTGAAAATTAAGAATAAATCGCTTAATGAAATAGGTGAAGAGTTATTTAAAAATTTTAATGAAGAAATAAAACAATAATAAAAACTTTTAAATAATAAAAATTATCCATTGCAAAGTTTTATATAACTGTAGTATCATTTAGATATATAAGTTTGAACTATTGTACAAGAATTAATAATTAACAATAAAACTAAAGCCTCAGTTTTTTAAATCAATTTCTATAATAATTTGAAGAGCAATTTAGTTAAAACATATAAAATAATAGTTATACTTACTATTAAAACTATGTTTATTAAGAATATTATAATGGGGAATTTATTCTCCAAGATGAATTTTTTATGGTTATATATTATTTTTAATTAGGCTTTTAGAATAAACAAGAGAGGAAGATAGATATATGTTAAATATAGGATGTCATTTGTCAACTAGTAAGGGTTTTAAAAATATGGGAAAGGAAGCAGTTCAAATTGGAGCTAATACTTTTCAATTTTTTACTCGTAATCCTAGAGGTGGAAAGGCAAAAGATATAGACGAGAAGGATGTTAAAGAGTTTTTAGAAATAGCAAAAGAAAATAATTTTGGAGTGATTCTTGCTCATGCACCATATACTTTAAATGCTTGTTCTAAAGAGGAAGATACTCGAAAATTTGCAATGGAAATGATGGCAGATGATTTGGTGAGAATGGAATATGTACCTAATAATCTATATAATTTTCATCCAGGTAGTCATGTTAAACAAGGTGTAGAAGTTGGAATTCAGTACATAGTAGATATGTTGAATTCTGTTTTAAAAGAAGAACAGACAACAACAGTTTTATTAGAAACAATGGCAGGAAAAGGAACGGAAATAGGAAGAAGTTTTGAAGAATTACAAGAGATAATAAGTAAAGTTGAATTAAAAGATCATATGGGGGTTTGTCTTGATACATGCCATGTATATGATGCTGGATATGATATAGTAAATAATTTAGATGGGGTTTTAGAAGAGTTTGATAGAATAATTGGACTTGATAAATTGAAAGCAATACATTTAAATGATAGTAAAAATCCTTTTGAAAGTCATAAAGATAGACATGAAAAAATAGGTGAAGGATCTTTAGGAATAGAAGCAATTAAAAATATAATTAATCATCCTAAATTACGTCATTTACCATTTTTCCTTGAAACGCCAAATGAACTTGATGGATACCAAAAAGAAATAGAATTATTAAGAGGATTATACAAGGAATAAAATTTAAATAAAAAACAGAGTATAAGGATTTTTATACTCTGTTTTTATGTACTTTATACTATAAAATTACTTACTGTATCATTAAGTGTATTACTACTAGTATTAACTTCATCAATAAGCTTTACTACAGAATGAGATTTTTCAGAAAGAAAATTCATTTTCTCAGCAATGCTATTAGTGCCATTAGCCGAAGAATTAGTAGAATCACTTATTTCATTTATAGATTGCACTATAGTTTCCATTGCAATCATTATGTTGTTAGACATTTCACTGAAATCTTTGGTCATGTTAAAAATCATAGTAGCATCATCATTATATTGTTCACCAGTTTTTACAATCATGTTATAATCGCTTATAACGTTAGCGTTTATAAAATCTATCATTTCTTTTGAAGTAGTTACTAAATTAGTAACGGTATCAACAATTAAATCATTAACAACTCTAATCTCTGATACTGTATCTTTAGAGTCTATTGCAAGTTTTCTTATTTCTTCAGCAACTATGGAAAATCCTTTTCCAGCTTCACCAGCTCTTTGAGCTTCTATTGCTGCATTTAATGCCAATAAATTAGTTTGTGATGAAATTTTTAAGATAGCATCAGATAAAACATTTACTTTTTCAACTTGTTTAGCATTTTCAATAGCATTTAAAAGTTTGGTTTGAGTTTCTGTATTTATTTTTTCTACATTGATTTTAGAAGTAAGTGCTACATTTTTAAGTTCAGTTGCTCTAGATTTAATTATATTTGATTCATTTGAACCTTCTTTAGCTTTTTTAGCAATTAAATCTATATTGCTACTAACTTCAGAAGCTAATGCGCGTATTTCCTCTGTAGATGCAGCAGTTTCTTCCATTCCACCAGAAACTTCTTCGGTAATTGAATATACATTTTCAGTTAATAAGTTTAATTCAGTTATAGTTGTATTTGCAGATTTTACTTTGTCTTCAACACTAAGTGATTCAGAGGTAATAGTTTTAATTATTTCTCTAAATGAATTTTGCATTAAATTAAAGCTTGAAGCAAGTCTGCCGATTTCATCATTACTAACAAAATCAATATGTTCAGTTAAATCACTGCTGTTATTTGACATATCATTTAATTTTAGCAATATCTTGTTTATAGGTATAAGTATATTTTTATTTATAAACATTGTTGAAAGTGCTGAAATAATAACTAATATAAATAGGTCTATTAAAATTAAGTTAGTGGTTTTACCAACAGACTTATTAATGTTATTTATACTTTTATCAATATTTTCACTTGATATAATCTTGAATTCATCAACTTTTTTATTAATGGTTTCAGCATTTGCATCAAAGTCTTCCATAAATTTATTACCTTTTGAAGGCCCATCACTAATATAAGCAGAGGCCATTATTTTTCCAGTTTCATAATAAGGCTCAAAACTTTTTTCAATATCATTAAGCATTGACTCACTTTTAGGGTTTAAATCTTTAAGTTCACTTAAAATAGTTTTTACATTATTGGCATAATCTTCAGCAATTTCGAAGCCATCATCAAAGCCTTCGGCAGCACGAGTTGCACTTATATCAGTAAGCCATTGTTGAACTTGAACAACACTTAATTTTAAATCATTTGCTTTTAGCATAGTAGTAAAATGTTTATCTTTCATTTCGTTTACAAGATTTAAGTTCGTTTTAGTATGCATAAATTGAATTCCCATAAATCCAATGAAAAATATTGACATTAAAAAAATTGGAAACAATATTTTTGTTTTTATACTTTTCATAAAAAATAGTCCTTTCTTAAAAGTGCATAAAATTTTTAAAAACATTAATATAAAACATAAACTTACAGAATATGCAATTTAATTATAACATGATAGTTATCTTATAAAAATCTATTTTGTAAAGTATTTCAAAGATATTTAATATATTTATGTAAAATCATATAATAATTTCTTGATTTTAGAAAAAATATAATTTATAATCAAGAAAGTAAAATAAATTAAATTAAATAAGACAGTTCGTTGACCATCCTGTCTCTAAACAAAACTAGGAGAGCATAAAAAAGTTTATTTATGTGTTTTAAGATGGAGCAATGCTCCATCTTTTATTTTTTTGGAGGTGATTTTATGGAAATAGATAATAGAAGTTTAAAAACCAAAAAGCTTACTACTTCAAGTATAGTAATAGCACTTTACGTAGTAATAATGTTTTTAACTCAAAGTTTTTCATTTGGTGCAGTACAAATTCGTATTGCTACAACATTGTATGCATTAGCTTATCTATGCCCATTCTTAGTTTTACCCCTTGGTCTTTCGAACGTCATATCTAATATTTTACTAGGTGGATTAGGTATATTTGATATTTTAGGTGGAGGATTAGTAGGTGTAATAACCTCAATTTTAATTTGCTTAATTAGAAAGTTTAAATTAAATATATGTTTTGTAGCAATTCCTATAATACTTATTCCAGGTATTTTGGTGCCTATTTGGTTATCACAAATATTAATTGTGCCTTATAAGGTTTTAGCTATTAGTTTGTGCCTTGGACAAGTTGTTCCAGCTATTTTAGGTGTAATTTTAATAAAAATATTTAAAGGTAAGATTGGAGAATAATTATGCAGGAAAATTTAAAATTGAATTCATTAGGAAATAGAAATGTAAAGTATGATTTTTCATACACACCAGAAATTCTTGAAACCTTTGAAAATAAACATAAAGATAATGATTACTTTGTAAAGTTTAATTGTCCAGAGTTTACAAGTCTTTGTCCAATAACATCACAACCAGATTTTGCAACAATTTATATATCATATGTTCCAAATGAAAAAATGGTTGAAAGTAAATCTTTAAAATTATATTTATTTAGTTTTAGAAATCATGGAGATTTTCATGAAGATTGCATGAATATTATAATGAAAGATTTAATAAAGCTTATGGACCCTAAGTATATAGAAGTATGGGGAAAGTTTACACCAAGAGGAGGAATATCTATTGATCCTTATTGTAACTATGGTAAGAAAGGTACTAAATGGAAAGAGGTAGCTTTTAATAGACTTATAAGTCATGATATGTATCCAGAAAAGGTGGACAATAGATAATGAGTATTATGAAAAATGAAGATGTTTTAGTTGTTCTTAGTGGAGGACAAGATAGTACTACTTGTCTATTTTGGTGTATGGAAAACTTTAAGAATGTAATAGCAATAGGATTTGATTATGGACAAAAACATAAATTAGAGCTCAAATGTGCTAGTGACATTTGCAAAGAGTATAATATTCATTATGATATTTTAGACATGTCATTATTAAATAGCCTTACATCAAATTCTTTAACAAGACAAGATATTGAAGTTGAAGAAGTTAAAAATGATGAAAAAGTTCCTAACAGCTTTGTTGAGGGACGTAATATGATTTTTCTAAGTTTTGCAGCAATATATGCAAAAAATAAAGGATTAAGGCATATTGTTACTGGTGTCTCAGAAAGTGATTTTAGTGGATATCCAGATTGTAGAGATAGTTTTATAAAATCTTTAAACGTAACTTTAAATTTAGCTATGGATTATGAATTTATAATCCATACTCCATTGATGTGGCTTAATAAATGTGATACATGGAAACTTAGTCATGACTTAGGAGCATTTCAAATTATAAAGGATAAAACATTAACTTGTTATAATGGAATTATTGGAGAGGGATGTGGAAAATGTCCAGCATGTAAATTAAGAGCAAAAGGCTTAGATGAATTTTATACTAATTATAGCAAATAAAATAATATTATTAAATGAGGCTTTTATTTTATATAATAAAAGCCTCATTTAAATTAAGAAATAATATTCTTTTTATTTTTACGTTCAGTTTTTGTATATTTATCATACCAATCATTAAAAAGAACTTTTAATGATGCAGCTATTGGAACTGCAAGTAACATACCAAATAAACCACCAATATTACCACCTATCAAAATAGCCATCATTGTAAATACAGCATGTAATCCAACACTGTTTCCAACAATTTTTGGAGCTAAAAGGTTATTGTCTACTTGTTGTACTATTAGCATTGCAATAATTGCATAGAGAACTTTTATTGGTTTTCCACTAGCAAGTCCCATGATTCCAGCAAGAACAGTTCCAACTATAGGGCCAACATAAGGAATCATATTAGATATTCCCGCGATTAAACCTATGACAATGGCATAGTCTATGCCTGCAATAGCAAGTGCTATAGAAGAAAGTATTCCAACAAAACAAGCTTCTAATAATTGTCCACGAATATATTTACCAAATACATCATGAATAACTTTGAAAATATGAGTTATTTTACCACCTAAAATGCTATTTCCAAATATTAAGTAGTAAATTTTATTCCAAAGAGATAAAAAGTATTCATAATCTTTTAAAAGGTAGATACTAATTATAAAAGCAATAAAGAATGAAGCAATACTACTGCCAATAGACATAATTGAGGATGTCATATTTCCAAGATTGCTTGCAATGTATGTTTGTAAAGAATTAATTGCATTTATAATATGTGGTTCTAGATTATCTAAAAGTGGAATATTTAATCCTTCAATAGCTGTTTTTATGGATGTAGCTGATAATGAACTATTTCTTAAATACTGTGTAATCTCATCTATTATATTAGTTAATGTTGTATTATTTGATAATTGACCACCAATCATAAAATAAATACCCCAAATTAAAAGCATAATAATACCTACTATTAAAAGATAAGCACCTAAAATAGCCAATACACGCTTTGTTGACTCATTTTTAAATTTATGAAACTTATTTTTATCAAGAAATTTTTCAATTCCATTAGTAATAGGAAATAACAAGTATGCTATAACAATGGCTATTAATAATGGCTTAATTAAATTAATTAATTGAGCTAAAATAGCAAAAGTTGTTTTAAAAATAGTACCTATGTTGAATAGTAGTAAAAATGAAACATATATAACAATTGCTGTTAAAGTTATATATACACCATATTTAAACAATTTTTTATCAAATTCAACTTTCATATTTAAATCACCTTCTTTTAATTTGAATTTTATTTTAGTATATAAATAAGTTACAACTAGAATATGAATAAGTCAATATAAATTGAATTATTACAGAAAAAAATAAGGAAAAGTTGAAATTAATGTAATATAATGTATGTTTGACTAAATTAAACCAATATATTATTATGTATATAGATATTAAAAAAATGTAAATATGTACATAATAATTCAAAAATTAGGTTAAGGTTTGAATTGTTAGTAGAATTTGTTTGATTATGGGGGGAGTAATTTGAAAACAAAGAAAATTATATTAATGGGATTATTTACAGCACTGTGTTTTGTAGGTACTTGGGTACATATTCCAATACCTATAGGTGGTGGTATGTCTATGATTCATCTAGGAACTACAATGATATTTATAATAGCTATTCTTATTGGTAAAGAAGCAGCTATTCCAGCAGGTATTGGATGTGCACTATTTGATTTAATATCACCAGGATATTCACTTTGGGTAATTCCAACTCTTATTGTAAAAGGTCTTATGGGGTATGTAACAGGCAAAATAGCTTTTGCCAATGGTAATAATGGTAAAAGTTTAAGTTACAATATATTAGGATTTGTAGCAGGAGGAGTTGTTTCGCTACTAGGATATTTTGTATTTAACTGGGCTTTATTTAAAGGATGGCAAGGTGCTGTTGCAAGTTTGTTAACTTCATCTATAACAACAGGCATAGGACTTGTAATTGCAATACCATTAGCTGTAGCAGTTAAAGCAGCAACAGCTAGATTTATAAATGATGCTTTTGCAGAATAAAATATATAACCACTTACAATATTAAGTTGTAGGTGGCTTTTTTTATAAAGAAAATCTCAAAGTTTGTAAGTGAATTTATAACCTTACATAAAGTTATTTTAATGTAATCTCACATCAACAACAAATCTTTGTAGGCGAGGTTT
>NZ_CCAT010000008.1 GCF_000612845.1 Clostridium ihumii AP5 | reverse complement strand
AAATTGCTCTTTAATAATTTTTGCTTTAAACTCTTTTCTCAAATCATCCTCTAATAAATTGTAACTATACTGTCGAAAATCTTGACCTAACTGTGTATACAAATAGCCAAGAACTGTGAGCCCTAAATATATTAGCATTGTTTTAATTTCGGGATTCAACGATGTTACTGTCATAGCTGCATCAATAAACCTTGCTACAGTAAACAGCATAAAAGGCACCATTAAACCTTCTATAATAGTTAATATTAAACATACTGCAAAATGAAATGGAGAATAAAATGTAACAATTTTTATTAAAGATAATACATTACTTTTTCTTTTCACCTCATATCTTTTCATAATAAATCCTTTCTTCTTTTAAAACCTCATTATTCTATTGTAACCCTAGCCAAACTCTCACATTATGAAATACTAATCTAAGAAATACTCCTCTAAATTCTTTTACTATTGTCATAAATTATGTGTACTAAAATAATCCTAACCTTAAAATATTTAAATCATAATATTCTGTTAATTTTACATCTTCTTTTTTCGAGTAAATCATAAAAAATCTTCCCAATGTATGAACTTCATCACCATAAAAAAATATAATTCTACAATTTAATTGTATAACCTTTTACATAATTTTTACATTAATTGATTTCATCAAAATCATGCACATTTCAACATATAGTCTTTAAATTTAAAGAAAAAGATATTTACAACTTCTTTGAAACTTTTATAGATTAGCGTTTTAAAATTCTTCATTTATAATGTTTAATTGTATCTAAGAATATTTTTTGAATTACTCATATAATTCAAGCCTTTGATAAGTAGCTATATTGCTGTATCTAACTTACAAACATTTATTTACCACATAGTTGCCAATTGGTTTTTGATAAAAATTTATTCTGAAAACAATAAAAAACCACCAATTCTAATGTAAAATCAATTTTGATAAATAAAAAATTAATACAATGAAAAGTTGATTTCAGTGATTAATAAATATTAAATTTACTCATTAATTCATTGACTTATCTATTTTTTCCCTATTAGTGCAATAAGTCCTGTAGCAAGCTTTTCTCCCCAGCTTAAAAAGTCATGTCCTGAAGGAGAATGTTCATAGAATACATCATATCCCTTAGTTATTAGAACATCTCTCATTCTATCTATAGAGTCCTTCATTATAGGTTCATCATCATAAGGCCTGTCCTCTAAAAATCCTACATTTAAATAAAACCTTGTTTCCATTTTATCGCTATTTTTATATTTATCTATCAACCATTCCTCATCCCAGAAAAAAGAACCTGATTGAGCAAGCACATTCCCAAATACATTAGGAAATGTAAGCGCTATATATGAGGCTGCTAGTGCACCAAGGCTTACTCCTCCTATAATTGTTTTTTCTGATTCAGTAGTTACATTATAATTATTATGAACCCATGAAAGGATTTCATGGGTAATGAACTCACCATAATTCTTATTGAAGGCTAGTTCTCCAACCCTGTTATTATTACTATCTATAAAAACACATACACTTTTGGGGATTAACTCCTTATACATTAGATTATCTAGTACATTTATTGCATTTAGTATATTGATATGCATAAAACCATCCGTAAGTATAATAAGATTATTTTTCTCATTATTTTCTTCATATTTATATGGCTTGTAAACCCAAACCCTTCTAGAATTATTTAAAATATTGCTCTTAAATCTATGCAAATCTAGAGTACCATTATTGCTATGCTTCATAGTTTTTGTCCATATATCAGGTTTTACGTTACACAATTCAACTAATGATCTTTTCTCTTCTCTATCTTCTTCATCTTCTTCATCCTTAGGAAAAACTATTGTATTTAAATTAAATTCATCTAAAATAAAGTTTCTAAATCTTTTCTTATAATCATCATCTAAAGCATCATTTACAGAATAATTATAAGCAAACTTTATATCGTTTCTAACTTTGTATGTTTTATACCATAAATTTGAATCTAATAATTGTTCCATAATATTTTCATTATATCTGTAACTTGGGAAAGCCCCATAAACCACTACATTCTTAATTTTCTCTTTAGCTTTATAAATAAATGTTACCATAACATTTTTATTATCACCCTCTATTTCCTCTATTAATGGTGAACCACTTTGCTCCAATTCACTCCAAAAAACATCTAATGCTTTATAATTACCTTCAGTTAAGTTATTATACAAATTTCTCATCTTAGAACTTTCTATTTTTTTTATATCTATCATTATTTCTGCTACCTCTTTTCTTCATTTACATAAAAATATAAAATTATTTATTGTTATTAATTTCATCTCTTTAAAAGATTGCTTTTATGTGCCTTAAATCACCTCCCCACAATATATAATATTTATTAGCTGCTTATAAAATCCTAAGCTCATTAGAGCTCAAGGATTTTTTAAGCTATCTCAAAACGATTTCTCCATCTCGATAATGATAAAAATAATATTTTTTCTATTACATAATTTTTTACCTAATTTTACCTTATATTTTATTCTCTTGTTTTCATAAATCTTTTGTTAAGAGAAGGTGCAAATCCAACTAAAGCTCTTTCATTTGCTGTTTCTCTATTAACCAATATCTCTGATAAATAATTCATCTTTCTTGTAACAAATCCAACCTTTTTTTCTTCTTCATAGACCACTCTACCATTCCTAAATGTAAGAAGTATTGTAGGAATAATAATAAATATATATACAAAAACAATCCACAAGTTCACTATTGCAACCGCATAAAGAACACCAAATAATTTATTAATACTGAAATTGCAGTGTTTACTGAACGAATTACATCCACAATCTTAACTTCAATATCTTGTGTAACTCTTAACAAAAGATCTTGAGTTTTAGGTGCCCAAATAGCAAATAATCAATAGAAAATTGCTCTTTAATAATTTGTGCTTTAAATTCTTTTCTCAAATCACCCTCTAATAAATTGTAACTCTAGTCAAACTCTCAAATTATTGAATACTAATCTAAAAAATCTTTATAATCAAATATAATATATTAAACAAGATATATTATAGATTTAAAAACTAAGTTTTTTAGATGCTTTTTATTATGTCTAAAATAAGAATAAAGTACTTTAAAATAAGCGACTAAAAAACTGTCACTGTGACGAGTTATTAACCGCTTACAATTAGATTTATAATAATGAAATATCCTTCAAATTATTGCAAATCACTATAAGAACTCTCAATTTTTTAATGAAGTCAATTTTTAAATTTATTTACAACCATTTTCCTTTTTTCCACACATATGATTTTCCCACTATATTAAATCCTACTGATTCATATAATCTATTTGGAGCAATATGCCTTTCTGGCATTGATGTAAGTACAGTTACCTTTTCTGCCCCCAACTTTTTAGCTTCATTTAAAATATATAATAGCATAGCTTTACTTATACCTTTGTTTCTATATTCTTTATAACAAGATACAGCTTCAATACTTGCCATTTTATTAGTTTCATCATATCTTCCACTGCATAGAGCTACCACTTCATCATCTGGACCTACAATTACTACATCCAATTCTTTTCTATAAGTTGAAGTTTTATAAAAATTATTAAGCATATTTCCATTAAATAATATTCCATAACATAATTCGTATGCCTTATATACTCTTTCATAATCTTCAACATCTTGAATAAATTTAACAGAAAATCCGTCTGGTAACTTAGCAACATTTCCTATTTTACTACAATCTATATCCCTAATCACCCAATATTCCTCGGTCTTATGATATCCTCTATTTGTTAAAACATCTTCAAAATCCTTATCACCTTCAAATATTTCCCATTCAATATCATCTTCTGCTGTTAAACATAACTTTTCTCTCATTTCAACAATATCATTGAAAATCTGTCTATACTCACCTCTTATACAGAAACTATCTTCAGTTAGCTTTCCAATTAATTTATCACCATCAAACCAAAGAAAAGTTTCATTTAACACTTCATCAACTTCCTTTAATCCATCTTGTTGTCCAATTGATAAAGCACACTGAAATTCAAATAAAGTTATATTATCATAAAATCTTGTCCCATATGACAAGTAGGTTTCCTTCAAAAATTCACATATTCTTTTATAATCACTTCTATCTTTGTACTTTCTACATGTTATTTCCATTTTAACCCTTCTTTCAACTCTACTTACGTTACTATAACGTTATCAAAAATTTCATATTAAATCATAATTAAATGTATACCTTAGCTATGGATAAAAATATTTTGTGATTTTTTGAAAATGATGTAATGTAGGAATATGAAATGCATCAATATTTTTCTATATTTTTACATTAATTTAATTATATCTCAAATCAATGAAAATAGAAATGTTTTTATTAAACCTGATTTGAGTCAAGTAAAATTTGGCAATTTATGTTTTATCAAAATAATTATTTTAATTTAGTATAAAATCTCCAATCATAATTATTATAATAATTTACAGCTGAATTATAGTTCATATTTATTTTATTATTAAACACTACTTCCAATATAAACAAAAATAGCCCACTGAAATGTATATTAACACTTTAGTAGGCTATTTTTATAATTTTATTCAATTACAATTTCAAATTGAGTTCCATACGCTTAATCATCTCAATCTTCTGCATCAAAATCTCGACCATTTGGAAACATGACAGAATCATCCCCATATTCTTCAAGAAGTTCTTCCCTATCTTCTCTATAATTATCCACAAGAATCTCTATAATTTCTGCTTTTGTCATAATTGCCTTTATAATAGCTATGCTAACTCAAAATTAACCTATACAATAAAATAACATTTTACATATTTCTCATTTTAATTCATAAACACTTACTATTGTTCAATGATTGGTTGAATTTTCATATTTACAAAAAAACATTAAAAAAATTATCGAGTTCCATCATTAAAATTATAATTAAAATCCCGATTTTTTTAAAATTCGGGATTTTAATTATATTATCTAATTGTAGATGTCATTAAACAATTCCATATTCTTTTAATAACTTTTCAATGTCTGTTCCTGCTACTTGTTTTAAAATTTTACGTCTAGTTATTGGCGGTAAATCAAGTTTTGGTTTTTCCCCATCTAATAAACATACGCCTGCATTTAATAAATAGCGGATATCATATCTTGAAGAAAATACCTCAGGAACTCCTTTTTCAACTCCAGTTAAAACATATACTGCTTCCATAGCTGTACGACCTGAGTATTCTATAGTAAATACAGTATCACGACCCGGATCATCCAATGTCTCAGCAAATTGTCCAAGGAAAGCAAAATTTACTGCATTCTTTGGTACAACATATGGACGATCTCCAGCTGCACGAGGCATAAATTGAGATGTTATAAATGGCATCATAACAGGAATTGAGCTGCATGATTCTGCTAATTCTTCAATTTTATCTGTAGGAACTCCTATATGATATAACCATTCCTTTGTGATTTCCTTACCAGTACAATCTCTCATAGGTTTTTTAATATAATCTCCAGGAACATCAGAAAATAAACCATATACCCAAACTAGAACATCTTTTTCTGGCTGACCATAATATTGTTCTTGACGGTTTATTGTCCAACTCATCAACCATGAAGAGTCAAGTGCTGTAACTATTCCGCCTGTTACAGTACGTCCACCATATGGTGAACGTTTTGTAATTTTTTCAATGTACTCAGGAACACGTTCATCATGACAAGTTACTGTACAAGATTCCCAATTAGATTTTTCTGTATCTGTACAGAATTTATCTGGATTTCCAAATTCATCTGATTGTGATGATATATTTTTCCATAATTTCCAACATCCTTCTGGCTCTCTATTAAATGGTGCAGGAGTATTGTCATCACCATATCCTGAGCCTTCAGTCATAGAACCATTAGTAATAAATACTAAATCATTTTCTGTTAAATCAATAGAGATGTCTTTTCCAGCTTTATCTGTTGCAACTATTCTCTTTGCAACCTTTTTATCTTCTGAAATTGAGAATTCAACATTGTTAACAGTAACTCCATATTCAAATTTAGCACCATTGTCTTCTAAATATTTAACCATAGGTTTTATAAATGAAGTGAATTGATCATGTCTTGAAAATTGTAAAGCTGAAAGATTTGGCAATCCTCCAACATGATGAATGAAACGAGTCATATATAATTTCATCTCTAAAGCACTATGCCAATTTTCAAAAGCAAACATTGTTCTCCAATATGTCCAAAAATCAGTGTTTAAAAGTTCTTCAGAGAAAATATCTTCAATAGATTTATCTTCAAGTTCTTCATCTGGTATATTTACAAAAGCCGCTAATTCTTTTGCTAAATCTTGACCCAAATTGAATTTCCCATTATCATAACGTTTACCTTGATTTTTAGTAATACGACAATTGCTAGAGTTTGGATCATCGTAGTTTGTATAATAAAAATGATCTAAAACGGTCATATTAGGATCTTCTGTAGATGGTAATGAACTAAACAAGCTCCATAAAACTTCAAAATGGTGACCCATTTCACGTCCACCACGTGCTACATAACCCATATTTTGACGAACCTCTCCGTCCATAGATCCACCAGGAATGTCTAATTGCTCTAAGAAGGTAATCTTGCTGCCATCCATGTGAGCATCACGAATTAAAAAACAACCAGCAGCTAAAGCCCCAATTCCAGTACCAATTAAATAAGCTTTTTTATCCTCAATTCCCTTAGGCTTTCTTGCATTTACTAGAGCATGATAACTTCCATTTGTAAGGGTAAGTCTATCATCATGTGTCTTTAATTTCATTATTATCCCCCTCTTTCTTAATTTTTTAATATTTTTACAAATACTACCGTTATATTTAGAGTGAATATATAAGTATTCCTTTAAATTTGTGGATACTTATAGGGTTCCAAGTTGACTTTTAAAATTATCCATTTCAAAACTTGGATACCTAAAATAGTGAGACATGCTCCGAATCACTTAAAATTCAACACTGTATCTTGTCTGAAAATATTTTAAAGTTATTGAATAAATTTAAATTGGAGCTTGTTTCCCTATATCTATAAAATCTCTATAAATCTATAATATAGTTTTTTTGTGTTTTTTTCATTAGATAAATAAACTGCGGTGTTCGAAATTTAAACACCGCAGTTTATTTATCTAATTATTAGGCATCTACGTCAAAGTGTCTAATAAAAAAGGATTTTTCTTATTGATTTCAACTATACATTATTTAAATCAGCACTTCTCTTAAGAGATAACTCAATGTTCCCATCGAAAAGCTGCCCGATTCTTCTAATAATAGTATCAGGATCATCTTTCATCCCCACAGCAATCCATTGTATTACCATTTCAGTAAGAGCACACTGATAAAATGAAGCAATCAATTTTATATCCTCCAAAGAAGCTGAGATACCATCGCTTACTCTTTCAATATACCGAATCATCACATTTCCTGATACATTGTATATATAGTTCACTAGTTCTTCTCGCTGCATAGAATTATATACATGATAAATGGCTATTTTGTTTTCTAAAGCAAATTTGGTAGCTACAATAAAACTCTCCTCCCAGGAAAGTGTATCATTATATTCATCAATTATTGTCTGAAGTTCTGTTTGGAATATCTCTGACAAAAGTTTATATATGTCTGTGTAGTAATAATAAAAAGTATTTCTATTTATTTCACATGCTGTAGCAATATCCTTAACTGTAATCTTGTTAAGTGGATGTTCATTCAGCATCTTTATAAATACCTCACGAATCATTTTTCTAGTATATTGCTTAGCCAAATTTCCACCCCCCAATGCTTTATCTATATTGAAAATTATAACATAGGGTAGGTTATTTTTAAATAATCCAGCATCATACGTTTGAGTCAAGTAAAAGTTGGCAATTTATATTTTAAATAATATGTCTATATTTTAAATTTTTTCCATTAAATTATTTGATACTACCTCATTGAAATAACTATTAATAGCACTTTGAATCTTATTATTAACTTTAGTTTAGCACTAAGAATCTTAGCAATATTATTAGCACCTATTTTAGACCAGCTTCTTTTTCCACCTTTAAGTCTTTTAGCTAAAACATCACAAACTGTTTTATATATTTTTTCATTATTACTTTTTAACACTATAAATTGGGAATTTTTAAGCTTAGCTTTACACCTATAGACATAACCCATGAAATTGATGAAAGTGAGAACCCCATCACATCTACCATTTCATTTTGTATAGGAATTATTTTTAATTGACTTAAAGATATTACCACACCGCCTAAATACAATAATAAAAAGTTAGTCCATTTACTTTTTTTTATTTATCATAGAGTTAACCCCCTTAAATTATGCAAATAAATATACCTTTATATTTTCTTAATAAATACGCTAACCACTATATTAGTATCTATATACTTGTTAAGCGGTTAGCGTAATAATTGAGTACTATCCCCAATTTTTATTTTAATGTACTAAGTCTTCTTATAACTTCTTCAATTATTGAAGGTTCTAATGCATAACATATTCGAAACCACCCAGGTTCATTAGTTGCAAATATTCTACCTGGAGAAATATTTAACTTTAAGTCACAAAACATTTTTTCCCATAATTTATTTTCAGCTTCAAATGTTTGTTCTTCTAGATATTTTGCAAAATTAGCAAATATAAATATACCTCCCTGAGCTTTTTTTGTTTTAATATCTAACTTATTTAGAGCAGCTTCTATTCTTTGATAACTTATGTGTAATTGTTTTTTATTATCTTCCATTAATTTAGGAAGTTCTGATGATTTTAATAATTCTGTCAATAGTCCTTGTGTATGTGTAGACACACCTGAGTAATACGCTAAGTTTTGCATGCCTTTTATTAAGTCTTTATTAAATGAAATAGCAAAACCTGTTCTAAACCCTGAAAGAGCAAAATCTTTTGCAAAACTACTAGTAACATGTACATGTTCAATATAATTATCTGGAACTAATTTTAAAGTACTAATCCATTTCGTATTTGGATCATGAATTGTTTGACCATAAATTTCATCTGAAACAATATCAAGATTATGACTAATACTAAAATCAATTACATTTTTTATGGCATCTTCTGAATAAACAGTTCCTGTTGGATTATTTGGAGATGAATAAAGCACTCCTACAACTTTTTTACCCTTTAAAATTTCCTCATTATATACTTTTTCAAATATATCCTTATCCATATTTTCTCCACAATGGACTGGAACTAACTCTATTTTTGCTCTTTCTGAGAAATCATCTTCAAAACCTGAATAATATGGAGCTGGAACTAAAAAGACATCCCCTGGATCACCTAACATTGTTGCTAACATTTCTAACGCTAAAGAACATCCTGATCCTACAATTATATTGTCTGCAGTGATTTTTCTATGATTTTCATCTTCAAAAATAACTTTTTGCCAATGATTAGCTATTGCTGTTCTAAAATCCTCACTTCCATAAAAGAAATCATAGTGAAGATGCTGTGGCTTTATATTCATTGTATTTTGTAATTTATATAATAAATTTATAATTTCATCATCAATTAAATGTGTCTCTGCTGTTCCTAAATTTATATATCCATCTTTTCTTGTTACAGGATTATATCGTTTGTCTCTCGTACTAAAATCAGCATGCATAAGTGGAGACATATCTTTAACATTGGACATTCCTCTTTTTGATAATGACATTTTATATACACCCCTTTAATTTTTTTGTAAAATAGTCTTTATATCTGTATGATATTTTAAAATTTAGTGACTTAATCCTGCCTCTGTTTGTATTCCTGGTCTTGATGCAAGTCCCATGGTAGCATCAATAACCGCTCCATGTAATACAGTAGATTCTTCTCTTAATAACTTTTCTATCCAATAAGAAATTTCATCTGGTTGAATTAGACGTTGCTTTGATTGAGCAAGATCAAATTTTCTTCTTTCTTCATCTGACATTTTAGATAATGTGCTAGACACAAACATTGGAGTTTCTGTTGCACCAGGACAAACTACAAAAACATCTATTAAAGTATGTGTATTTTCAGCAGCTAATTGTTTTCCTAAAAATGCTACTGCTGATTTACTCATTCCATCACTTAATGTAAAATAAGGGAAAGCTGCTAATCCACCACCTACAGATGAGATAAATATTAGTTTACTCTTACTTTCTTTCTTTAATAAGTTTTCTTTCACAACTTTATATATCCAAAGTGGACCAAGAGCATTAACCTTAAACATTGCCTCGTCTCTTTCAAAACCTAAATTATCATCATCCTTTGCATAATCTTTTACTGTTCCTGACCCTAAAGCTGCATTAAAGATAATTCCGTCCCATGAATGTTTAGTTAAAAATTCTGCTTTTTTTATAGCTTCTGGGTCTCCTTGGTCTAACTTGTATGCAAATACTTTTCCTGAGTATTGCTCAGTTAACTTTTTTGCCTTTTCTGAAGAACTTCTATAGGTAATATGAACTTCATAGCCCATTTTAGCAAGCAAATGTACTGTTGTTTCTCCAATTCCTTGTGTTCCTCCAGTTAGTAAAATTTTTTTATTTGAATTCTCCATAGGTATCCCTCCAATTTAGTAATAAAAATTTTATTTAAAATCTTCTCAATATTTTTTATTTGTTTACATTCTATATGTTTGTAAGCTTAAGGTAAATATTATATAATAAATACAAATAATAATTTATTTTTTAACTTTTAAACAAAATATAATTACAAATTATATTAAAAAACTTTATATTTTTTTGTCATATAGGAGATATATTAATGGATAAAATTGACTATGAAATAATGAAACATTTAGAAAAAAATGCGCGAATTTCTATAAAGGAACTTAGTAAAAAAGTAAATTTATCTCAACCTGCCGTTAGTGTTAGAATGAAAAAATTAGAAGAAACCGGTTGTATTAAAGGTTATTTAACATTGATAGATCCTAAAACTATTAATAAAAATTTAATTTGTATTTGTTTGCTTTCATCTAAAAATAAAATTATAGATCAAAGTTTTTTTGATTTTGTAAATCAATGTGAAGATATTGATGAATGTCATTGTGTTACAGGATATTATGAGTTTTCACTTAAAATATCCACGGAATCTTCATTTACACTTGGTGTATTACTTGATACTTTAAGAAAAAAGTTTGGATTTAAAAGTGTAACTTATCCAATAGTTAAGTCTATAAAAGAAGGTATATAGTATAGAGTTTATATTATGTTTATGAAATTTATTTACATATTTAAATTAGTTCTTTGCAATAATTTAATGAGATTGCAATTTTTAAAATTACATTTAAATAATTTGCAATAAAAAAATCTTGGATTTCTCCAAAACTTTAATTTAATAATCAAATAAATTTTATATAATTATAGTATTTCTAATATCTCTACTTTATATTTTTTAACCTGGGGCATCAACTTCCACTACATCTCCAGCTTTTTTCTCCATTAACACTTTTCATAAATATGATTCTACACTTACAATCATATTTTCTCGATCTGTATCCATAGTAGTTACTAGTGATACAATTGTTTCAAATTCATCTTCTACAAATTCAACTTTAGATTTACTTTTAAATAAAATTGATTCTACATTTTTTACTTGAGTTTTAAATTGTTTATTAGCTATATTAGTTATCATAATTATTTGTACATTCTCATCTGGAAATATATTGTTTACTGAAAAAAATCCAGGTATTCAACCACTATGAGATATTCTTTTTACTATTTTATCATTAAAACTTAAGTCATTTATAAATACATCATACCCATAATATCCATCTTTACCTGCCGAAACATGCCTTTCAGTCATTTATTTTAATAGAGATTTATCAATAACATTTCCATTAATTAAAGCCTTGTTCCAGATGTACAAATCTTCAATAGTTAAATATAATCCACCAGCGGCAAAGGGTACGCTCATATCAATAAAGCTTAAGTTTACAATATTCTTATCATTATTATAAATTTTCAAATCATAACCACTAACTCTATTTTTAACTATTTTAGTATTGCTATCATATCCTAAATTGTTCATTGTTTATAACTACCTTCCAATATAGATTGCCTAAAACTATCGCCATTTTCTTTCAGATATTGTAGTGGTTCATCTACTTTCATACCATCAATTCTATGATTTCCTTTATTAGATTTCCCCCTCTTAAAGGCTTGATTTAGATTGTTTCTGTCTATAATCTTCTCAATCAATCCATTGGCATATTTAATTTCAGCATTCTGTTTCTTATCTAACGTCAATGAAATGTTAGTCTCTCCTACATATTCTTCTGTTCTTCAAAGTTTCAAAACCTCCTATCGTTCAGTCCTTCCACCCGCTTTCGCGATTAGCAAGAGTACTATGACTTCTGCTGACTTCTTAGATTTCAGCTATGTATCACTACATAGGTTATTGCTTCAAAATTCATTTCTACAATGTATATCTAAGACCTCCCCAGGTAAGAACGTAATCTTTCTCTCCATCTATCTGCCACATTTACATCATCTATTTTCGAGTAGTTATAGGACTTAGATTTGTTGTGCAATCTTACCCATAGGCGCTGCCTTGTATGTGTTTTAACTTCATCTAAGAATATTTTTTGAATTAATCATATAATTCAAGTGAATGATTATATTTTCTATAGAAAAAGAACCCTGATTTTTCAAGGTTCTTTGTTTGTTATTTATATAATCTACATACTGTCTCCACATGTGTGTAGACAAACCTTCAATACAATTTGGCAAATATTTCTTAGCGACCCCTTAGGTCTTTTTATAACAAGGGGGTTAGGCTTAAAACTGGGATTATAATTGAATTTGCAATACCCATCAATCTATCTTTTTGGGTTTTGCATGTTGAAAGATATCCAAACTACGCCCCCCCTTTATATGCCTATACCTCTTCATCTCCAACCAGCAATTCTTTAAGCCATTTAGGTAATTTGTTAACCTTCTTAAACTCTAGAATTTTATCAGCAATTTCTTTAGCATCCTCTTTCCTCCAAAATCTATCCTTAATGTAGCAGTCTCTACAACAATACTTTAGATGCTTAATGCCTAAAGACTTAAATTCTTTTCCACAGTATGAACATTTTAGATTATATGATTTATGATGTGTTTTGTCCCATATTCTCTTGCATTCCATGCAGCAGTATTTTCTCTTCCTTCCAGTTGCATTCTGTTTGATTTCTTTGCCACATTGGAGGCAAAGTACATATAAGAATTCTTCCTGCAATAACATCTTGCGTTTCATGGCTAACTCTTCACCAAAACCATCCAATCCATGCCTCCTGCAATATCCCCTTACAGAATCACGTGATAAGCCAATTTCATTTGCTATCTGTTTGTATCCTATACCTTGTTGTCGCATTTGTTTAACTTTTTCCTTTTGCTCACCTGTCATTACTACATCACTCCTTTTTGAGTATTCATCACTCAAATCGAATAAGGAGTCAAGAGGTAATTTAATTACAGTTCAACCAGAATTTTATTTAAACTATTAATTTCATTTCTAAATAACCCTCTCTTAAATATTATCATCTATTTCCGGCTCATCAATATAATATAAACAAGCATCTGGAACTACTTCCATGAATTTTTCATTAAAATTGGGATACTACTTATTAGTACATCAACTTCCTATATTCATCTACGATATCTTGTCTCAATGAATTTATTTGTAATTTTACCTGTTCATTTCTTATTACACTATCTTGGGCATTCATTTCAACAATATAAGATAATGAATTCAATAAATTTATCAAAGAACTGTTATAGAAAAATGTATCAGCTCCATATATCTCACATAATCTATCAATTTCATTTAAAGCATTAAAAGCGTTATATGCAAAATCATTATTACAGATATAATTAATTATCCACTTAAAATCTTCATTTACTTTAGCTTTTTTGTCAGAGCCAATCAAATTATCCACAAATCTTTTATCAATCCTTACTGTATTAAAATACTCATCATATAAATTAGTTTTTTTCAACTCTGATATAATTCTATTTTCATCCCATAATTCTATGTTTATGCCATGCTTTTGTCTTTTTTCTTTACTCCATTTACTCCACCACATCTGATTTTCCAACGTAAGTACTACTGGTACACATAATACCCATGTACTTAATGAACTTCCTAGGGTTGCAAGACACTTCTTAAAAGATTCTCTTATCTGTCCTTTTTGTGAATCCGCAAAGCCATCGATAAAAAATTTGCATTGAAATACCATTACTTGTGAATTAAAATTTCCAACAAAAACATCAATTCCCCCATCACCTTGTTGTACTTTTATTTGATATGAACTTCCATATAACGAATTCGTTAAATGCCAGCATATTTTTTCGAATTCACTCCTCGCTCCATCACTATTGTATTTGTCAACTAAATATTTAAATCCTCTATTCATATATCATTCCTCCACATACTTAACAACATTAAATCTTCACTATATAACTTATTGATTAATAAAAGTAGTTTTATCCAAATATAGGTTGTTAAAAATCATATATACTATTCCCATTATAACTCCAAATGAACAGGATGAGCATACAGTTTGCCTTCGAGCCAAGTCTTATACGGATTAGGAATCTTTTGTATTCTAGAGTTAGGCTTTCCTGCGTTACTTACAACATATAAGTTATACATACTACCTTTTCCTTCCAAGTGCAGTTTCTTAGCAAACTCCCATTGTGATCCTGATACTGATAATAACTCTTTACCCTCTCCAGACTTAGATTTTACTTCAATATACTCTTTGATTACGCTGTTTTCCTTTATTACAATATCATACCCTACTGAAACCTTGCCTTGAAAATTCATATTTTCAACTTCAATTACCTTATCATCAGCAACTACCTTAAATCCCTTTTGTGTTTCCTCAATATTTAAACCTTTCTTCAAATAAATTTGTTGCATAGATGCTATTACTTTCTTTTCACCCCAATTACCTATAACTTTATTTTTGTTAGAAGTAGGTCGTATTACTATTCTAGTTTTAACATCATTACTATTATTTTCATTATTGTTTTCATCTTTTCCTGGATTGCTTTTTTCATCATTATTGCCTTCTTCTTGACAGCTAGATTCTGGATTAGTATCTTCTTCCTTTTTTTCGTTCTCTTCTTCATTAATATATTGCCAATCCTCAATCTCTGTAATACTCTGTTCTGGAGATTCCTCTATTGCAATCTCCTCAGTTTCTTCAGTTTCATTAATTGTATTAAGTAATTCACAAACCTTATTCCACTTTTCATCTGTTAAATCCATAATAACATTTAATCTTTCCCTTACATCTTCAGGTAATTGCTCAACAATGTCAGGTTTAAATTTTAGATATGAAATCAAAATATTTGAATTATCACAGTTATATTCCTTAGAAAGTTCTTTTCTGAGAATTTCATTTGGCGAACACCATTCTTTATCTTGGTTTAGAAGCCATTTCTTTTCATTTAGAATATTAATAAAATATGCATAGAAATATTTTTTATAAGCAACATGGTAAGTCCATTCATAAGTTCCTAAAAAAAAGTCATTAGTAACTCTTGACATTAAATTCCACAAAGCAATTGATTTGTCTATTGTTATAGATTTCATTATCTCATCTAAGCTATTCACAGTAAAATCATTTACACTTTCCCATGAATATTGAGTACCTCCCCTAAGGTTTGATTTAAAATCATAACTTAATGTAGAATCTATAGGAATACGTTTTAGATTTCTATTTACTCCTATCTTATCCAAAAAATTTATAAACTGATTTTCACAACCATATCTATCATAAAGTTCACTTGTAATAAACCATTTGTTCTCAATATCTTTGAATAGCACTATTAAATCTTCATCTCTAAAATAAATATTGTATGGATAATTTAATACAACTGACGAGTGATTTATATCTTCACATATCATAATTTGTTTATTTTTTATTTCATTTATTATCCGACTTTGACCATTACTATCAGCTTTACAAAAAACCTTATAGATACTCTTAAAATCATTATAATATTCTTCTCTAGTAACTTTTTTATCTTGTAAAGGATATTTCTTTGTTACTGTTTCTATAATAATATCTATAGAATCTGCTGCCTTAAGTCCAAGCTTGTCCATACACTCCTTAACTTTTTCTTCATTAAACAAAGATTTTTTTAAGGTTCTTTTAGATGTAATATTTTCATTTGGTATGAAAGCATACTGTTCTTTATTTAAATAGGGTTGTATATGATTATTTTCTTCATTTCTAATAATTGGCTTCGATCTTAAAACCCCATTATAACCTACTCCCAAAAGTGCTGGTCTTTCATTTGCAGCCTTATAAAACTCTATCATCCAATCATCTGATTTACTTGATAAAAACTCTTCAGTTAAGCTTCTTGAAAAATCATCAAATGCAATCTCTTTTATTTCAAGTTGCTTTAATAAATACTTTCTTAATTCTTTTGTTTTATCTTCTGTAATATTTGTATCCAACCAAGTGTTTCTGTTATACAACATTTTCAAGTCACAAGAATCTAATAATTCCACCATATCACTACCACGTGCAAGTACTAAATTATATGCATTTTCAAATTTACCATCAAAAGTCGGTAATACTTTATTTGTTCTAAGAACATCTTGTACCGAGTCAAAGCACTTCTTGTATATGATATTTTTCTCACAGTATTCAGATTCAATAGGTAATAATTCTAGAAATTCTATGTTAATAAGATTGAGATTTTTTACTTTTAGTATACTATCGGCTAACAACGCTGCTGTTTCTTCTAATATCTTCAAGTTTTCTGGATTATCAAAAGGTATGTTTTCTCTATTTGGTGTTGTTCTATATGGCCCATGCATATAAAAATTCAATAATGTATCTTTTTCCGTAGGAAAATATACTATTAATTTCGTATTAAACTCCTTAACAAGGCTCTCATAAAAAATATCATTATCTTTCTTTACTTCAGCCTTAAAGGCTATTCCTAAATTTAATTTATCACTAGAACTAAACTTACGTTCAAAAACAAGATATCGTGCTTCTTCTTTTTCTGATAAAATATTTATAAATTTACAACCTTTAATCTCTTTAACTAATTCAGGTTGTTTAACATACGTCCCCTTTTCATTTCCTATTTCCCAATGAATCATCTCGATATTTCTTAAAAATAGTAATGTCTTTATATCTAGACTCTTAAGTGCAGTTTCTATGGAATCATATAACACTTCCTTACTCCTGCTAATATGATTAAATGGTAAAATTATATATGTACCTGATTTATTATATTTTATATTGTCAACCTCTTCAGGAACTACAAAATCATGTATCTTTACAGAATATTCACCAGAATAAATATATGGTGTCTGAGTAACTGCAAAAACAGACTTAAATCCAACTCCAAATTTTCCAATATTATTAATATCATCTTTTTTAGTTGATTGACCAATTCCAGTTATAGCTTTTATATTATCAAAATCAAAGTCCTTCTTACTGTTGTGAAAAAACTCCAAGTTATCTTCACAAAGCCTAAAAGTAACTTCTGTAGCCCCTACATCTTCAGCATTTTGAATTAGCTCAAAAATAAAATGTGATGGATCATTATATAAACCTGCTAAAATATCATGAAAGTTAAATCCATTATTCATGCTTATTTCAAGCCATTTCTCACGTATTAATTTAAGACTTTCAAAATCAGTTATATTCACAATAATCTCCCCCAAATGCTATTCTATGTTTAACAGCTTTTTCTTTTCATTTGAAATGCACAAATGCATCATATAGCAATTTGAACATTTTTCTTTTGAACATTTCTTTTCTAGTTTATTTCTTCTTATACTATTAGCAGCTAAAATAATTTTCTCTTCTGTATTTCCAAGCATCCTTTCATTGACTTTCTTTCTACTTTGTTCATTATTGTCCAAATTATAAATTTCAATAAAATCAGCCTGTTCACCTGTCAATTCTTTATAACCTAGTGCATATATCTTCAACTGCTCTTCCCCAATGCATTCAACTACACTTCTATGTGCCGTCTTAAAATCTACAATAAATGTCTTTTCAGCTTCGCCTATTTCTTTTCTTTTTACAAGGTCTACCCTTCCATTTACCCTTATGTTATTTCCTAAATCTAGTTCTATATCCTTTTCTACAAATCTAATATTTCTAAAATCATCCAAATTTTTATTATAGTAATCTTCTATCGATCTTTCTGCATTAGCTTGCATTAGAATTTTCATCTTTGCATTAGCATATGGTAAATAAAAATGTGTGTTTACAATATTATTGAGTTCATTAGATTGTACAAACTTTCCATCCACATATCTTTTATGAATATCCATAACAATATTATGGAGCGATCTTCCATAACCCATCGGGGCTACTAAGGGCTGTACAAAGCCATAGAAAAAAGTAATTTTAAATCTATACTTACAATCAAAGTAATCCTGAAGTATAGAAAAATTGAGTCCTATTGGCTTTTCATCAAATTGCGAGATTGGTAAAACCTTTCCTTGTTGGCTAACAGTTTCATCATGTTCAAATATATATTTTGAATGTTTTGCTTCTATAAAAAACTCAGAAGGCTTTTGAGAATTCTTCTTGTATGGTGAACGAGTTAGATATAAAATTTTTTTTGATCGTGTTACTGCAACATAAAATAATCGTCTTTCATCTTCTAATGTCCCATCATATCTAGATGAATTAACAATTGCTTCTCTAGGTATATAATGCCATATATTTTTGCCACCAATTTTTTGTGCAGGAAAAATATTATGATTCATTTGTGGAACAAAAACTGCTGAAAATTCTAAACCTTTGGATTGATGAACTGTCATTATATTTATAGCATCTGGTCTAATGTAAGTATTTTGCATATGTCCCTCTGGATAATAATCTTGTGCTGTGTATTCTAAAAAACTACAAAAACATGCTAATTTAAAAGCAGGAGCTGATGCAAAATAGATTGCTTCAAAATCATCAATAACCTGACTAAACTTACCCAAATTATATAAAATTATTTCAGTATTGCTTACTATACTCCCTTCCTCTTCTTTTAGTTCAATTTGGCTTATAAAATCATGAAAAATTTGTTGTAAAACAAATGCATGATAAAATTTAATTTTAGCAACATCGTAATTTTTAAGATTTTGTATTGCATTTTCTATATCATTTTTCTTTAACTGATATTTTACAGATAGCCATGCATCTAACAATTGTTTTTCATCCACATCTCCTTTTAAGAAATCAAATATCATTTTTGAAGCCAATGCCTCTGGCGTTAAAAAAAGTTCATTTACCCCTTCAACAATATATGGAATTCTATACTTATCCAAAATATTTACTAATTCAGAGCCAAACTTCTTCATTCTAAGCAATATAGCCATGTCAGAGAACTTAACCCCAGAATCTCTCAACTCAATAATTTGTTTAGCAATAAAATCAAATTCTTCCGCAATATCTCCAAATTCTTTGTAAACTATATCACCTTCTTCATAAGGTAATTCAGAACTTGAAACCATCTTCTTATTTAGTCTTTCAATATTGTTTTTAATTACTGTATGTGCAATATCAACGATTCCTTTTGTACTTCTAAAATTATCGTCTAAAACTATTGATTTACCAACATTATATCTATTTTTAAATGTTAAAATATTACTTGAATCACTTCCTCTAAATTGATAAATAGTTTGATCATCATCACCAACTATACATAAGTTTGCTCCTAGCTCATAAATTGTTTTAATGAGTTTTTCTTGTATTGGATTTATATCTTGATATTCATCAACCGTTAGATACTTAATACGATTTGATATCTTCTCCCTAAGTTCTTTATTAACTTGCAATTGATTTAATGCTTCTTTTAGTATTAATGAGAAATCAAAATAATTGTTACTATAAAATACCTCACAATATTTTTCTTGAACTTGTATTAATTTTTCCGGAATCTTATCATTATCGATTTTACTTTCATTTAAAGCACTTATTATGGACATAAATAATCCTGTTTCTTTAAATCTCCGCATTCCCAAACTTTTCATTCCAATTGAATCATAATTTTTATCTATAAATAGTTTTGTTTTTATGGAATCAAGGACAGTAAATTTTTGAAAAATAGAAACATAATCTTGAAGCAATTTCAAACAGAATCCGTGAACAGTACCCACATACATTTCTGCAAGTCCATTAACTTCACCAATCTCCTCTTTTACATATTTATAAATTCTATTTTTTAATTCATTAGCAGCCTTTTCAGTAAATGTAAAAGCGACTATATTTTCAGGTTTTAAATCTCGTTTAGTTTTTAAGATATTAACTATTCTTCTTGTAACAACACCTGTTTTCCCAGAACCAGCACATGCAATTATCTCTAGATTTTCATCCAAAGTGTTTATTGCTAATAATTGAGAATCCGTAAGCTTCACAACAATCCCCCCCTAAAAATCAAAGTACACTATTTTTCTATTATATATAAAACAAATACTCACAATTCTACATAATAATTGTACAACCATTTACATAATTTTAACAGTGATTTGTCTCAGTAGATTAATATTTAATTATATAAAGTAAAAAAGCCATTCAAAATGAATTCATTCACCTCAAATGGCTATACATTCAAACCTTATTCAATTGCAACTTCTATCTCAGTTCCATCAAGAAAGCTTACAATAATCTTCTCTCCTTCAAACACAGTCATCTTCTCTATAATCTTTAAAAATAAATTTACATCAAATTCTTTTATTGGCTCTGCCTTTTCAATAACTTTTATAAACTGCTTTGACCTATATCTTACTAAAACATCCTCACTCTTTAGACCATCCTTCCACTTCTCCATAAAATAATCCTTATTTTCAATAATAGTATTGAAGATATTTATAAAAGTCTGGTATAAAACCTTATCATCAATGTGTTTATTTTGGCAGCCTTTTTCACCTTTTCTTTTATACCTATTGCTGCATATCCAAACTTTTCTTTTAAGATTTTCATTTGTGGAATGCCATGTCTTCCTACCAAATGGACTGCTGCAACGCCCACATATAACTCTTCCTGCAAAAGGATTATCTAATGTTGCATAGTCTAATTTAAATACACCGTAAGTTTCAGCAAATACTCGCCTTCTTTCCATCTCAAGTTGTACTGCTTCCCACATTTCTTTATCTATAATAGCTGGATGGCTTTCTTCAACATAGTATTGAGGAACTTCTCCATTATTCTCTGCTCTTTTCTTACTAAGAAAATCAACTGTATAAGTCTTTTGGAGCAAGGCATCTCCTTTATATTTTTCATTAGTTAGTATTCCTCTTATGGTGCTTTCATACCATTTAGATTTACCATTCCAACCTTTAATACCTTCTTCTTCAAATTCTCTTGCAATTCTATTTGAGCCTTTTCCATCAAGGTACTCCTTATAAATTCTTCTTACTATCTTGGCTTGTTTTTCATTTATTATAAGGTTGCCTTCCTCATCTTTATCATAACCTAAAAACTTTACATGATTAATCCTAACTTTGCCTTGTTCAAATCTTCGCCTTATGCCCCAAGTGCTGACTTGACTCAAGTTATTAGATTCCTCTTGCGCAAGTGAACTTAAAATAGTTAATAAAACCTCTCCTTTAGATTCTAAGGTATTTATATTTTCCTTTTCAAAAACAACTCCAATTCCAAGTTCTTTAAGTGTTCTTACATAATTCAATGTATCAAGAGTATTTCTAGCAAACCTTGAAATGGACTTGGTTATTATCATATCTATTTTTCCAGCTTTGCAATCCTCTATCATTTTATTAAACTGCTCTCTCTTTTTAGTATTTGTTCCTGAAATACCTTCATCAGCATAAATTCCTGCACATTCATAATCTGGATGCCCATTTATAAAATTAGTATAATATTTAACTTGTGCTTCATAACTTGATAACTGCTCTAATTGGTCTGTTGATAATCTGCAGTAAGCTGCCATTCTTTTTTTCTGTGACTGTATTTGCTCTGCTATGTTGGTTCTGTTTGTTCTTGCAGGTATAACTGTAATGTTTCTTGCCATCTTTAATTTCCTCCCTCACAATAATTTCTTCCTTTATATCAAGCCTGTTTACAACCTCATCATCAATTGATGTTCCAGTACAGGCACCTTTTCCATTTTTAATATAATTACTGCATTGCCATACTATTTTTTTACAAGAATGCTTACTATTCCAAGTTCTCCTCCTTAAGGTAGCGCCGCATTTACTACAGTGGAGCATTCCTGTTAGTGGATACCTATTTGTGTACTTATCTGTATCTTCTGCAACATTTCCTTTGGCTTCTGCTCTTTTCTTTATCTCTTCTTGAACCTGTTCCCACATATCTCTTGAAATAATAGCCGAATGATCATCTTCTACATAATAACTATCAATTACACCATTATTCTTTATAGAACGTTTTTTTAAGTGATTAGGATTATAATATTTCTGAAGTATAGCGTCTCCTTTATACTTCTCATTTCTTAAAACTCCTACGATTGTGGTGTCATGCCATCTTGCTCCTCCAATTGTAGGAACACCTTCTGCATTAAGTTCCTTTGCAATGATAAAACTCCCTTTGCCACTTAGGTATTCATTAAAAATTCTTTTTACCACCTCAGCTTCTTCCTGATTTATAATCAAATCCCCATACTCATCCTTGTCATATCCTAAAAACCTTTTTGCATTAATTATTACTTCACCTTGTTGAAACTTTTTTCTCGCCCTCCATTTAAGGTTATCACTTACACTTTTACTTTCTTCCTGTGCAAATGAAACGAGGACGGTAAGCATTAACTCACCGTCCCCTGATAAGGTATTTATATTTTCTTTTTCAAACCTAACTTCTACCCCTATATCTTTAAGTTCTCTTACTATTTGTAGCATTATTGCTGTATTCCTTGCAAATCTTGATATGGATTTTGTGATTATTAAATTTATTTTTCCTAATCTACAAAACTCCAACATTCTTTGAAATTCTGGTCTATTTTCAGTAGTTCCTGTGATACCTCTATCTGCAAATACTCCTACAAACTCATAGTCTAGATTATTTGATATGACATTTTCATAGTATTGTATTTGATTCTCTAGAGATGCTTCCTGCTTTTCACTATCAGTTGAAACTCTTGCATAAGCACATACTTTTTTCTTCTGCTTTTGTATCTTTTGTATTGGCTCTATAATCCTTACACGCATTGCATTTTCTCCTTTCTATCAAATTTGTACTATTCTATCAAATTTGTACTATCATATATCACTCTAAAAATGATAGAAGTCAATCCCCTAATGATAAATATATCTATTATTTATTAAAACAGAAAAAAGGTAGTACAAATCCCACTACCACCTTTAATCAAGTAAATATCTATACTTTTTACTAAGAGTATCAATTCTTAATGAAAACATTAAAAAACTAATATTGTTACTTATTCTTATTATATATATTTTCAAAGTAAGATCTTTTTTTCTTATTTTTTTCTTCCTCTATAGCTTTTTCTTTGGCTTTTTTCATACTTGTTTCTCGTTCTATTTCTTTTCTCTTACTATCAATTTCATACTTCAAGGAATTAATTTTATTGTAAATCTCTTTACACCAATTTCCTTTCTCCACCCACTTTAATTTTGAATAGTATTTTACAAAGTAACTATCCTCATTCCAATTGATATATTCATTTGGTATAAGTGACTCAGCAACTTTTAATTCTTCACCCTTATTAAAAAGTGTTATAGTAATTGTCCAATCTGCCCATTGTGATATATCTACTCTTATACCCTCTAATTCTAAAGTTCTTCCTAAAGCCAAAAATTCTCCACATTCATGTGCATCATGATTATTGATTTTCAGATTAATCTCCTCTCCATATTTAGCTACATAAAATAGTGTATTTAAATCTATTTCATCATTTGTAGATTCTATAGTTTCTATTATGTTAGTTTTATTTTTTTCTTTTCGTGATATAAATTTCTTTATATTTAACACTTAGTCCCCCCCCCTAAAATTAATTTTGTGAATGTAATAAACACTTACATTCAATACTATATTATGAATATTCTTATACTAAATATGATTTTAACACTAAAATTAGCTATTAAACACCATAATCGTTGCATCAAAACCTACTGTCTTTAACTTCTTAACTTGATTTTCAGCATTTTCTTTTACATTATAAGAACCTGCTATTACTCTATAAAGAGTTTCTTCATTTGTAGATTGTATTGGTGATGAAACTTCAATATAATCAACTCCTATTTGTGCTAATATTGCTTTTGCTAAAGCCGTAATTATTTCATTTCTCTTTGAATCAAATAAATTATTATCCCCTGTGTTATCAATAAAGCCAATCTCTACAAGAACTGCTGGTGCTTTAGTTTCTCTTAACACATGATAGTTGGCTTCCTTAACTCCCCTATCTACAAAACCCAAGGCTACAAGAGATGTTTGTATCCTTTCAGCTAATGCCTTTGCTCTTGTGCTTGCATTTAAATAAGTATAGGTTTCACCTTTTCTGGCTCATAAGCATTTCTATGAAAGGATATAAAACAATCATAGCTATTTCTATTTTCAAAATTACTTCTATCGTTAAGACTTACTGTAGCATCTAAAATTCTTGTTTCATCAACTGTAACTCCATGTCTTCTAACTTGTTCTGCTACAGCTCTGCCTATACTTAGTACATCATTACTTTCTTTTCTTCCTTCATAGCAAGCACCTCTGTCTTCCCCACCATGTCCATAATCAAAACACACTCTAGCCATTCTTCTTCTCCTCCTTTAACTGTTCTAATATATTTTTTAGCTTATCTGGTATTGGAAGTCCTATCTTTGCTGTGTTTTCTAATATGCTAATTCCTTCATTAGAAATGTAGAAAAAAATAACAGCAGTGCGAATTGCACCACTGCCTCCTAGTAAATAACAATCAATAATATGTGCTACCCCTACCAAAACAAAGGTAAGCACTTTTTTAAATATTCCTCTAAAGCCTACTTCACTTGATAGCTTTTTCTCAAGTATTGATGCCATAATTCCTGTTATATAATCAATAACAACAAAAGCTACAAGTGCATATAAAAAGCCATCTGCCCCACCTAAAATCCATCCAATCCAACCACCTATGGATGCAAATATTATTTGTACTGTTTCAATAATATCTTTCATTCTTAAGACCTCCTTTTTATATAATTAAAACCCACTCAAATCAATGGGCAGGCATCTCAAGTGGATTAACATAATCACATGTAAAGTCATATTGAATTTTCATTGTGTTAACTGGTGTCTTTGTTACTGGTTCTGGAAGAAGTGTATGCGCTGATGCTGGTACAATATAATATTCATCTATGCTTCCTCTATTAAAATCATTAAAAGCAAATAGTGTTTGAGTTTCTTTATCCCAACTTATACTATAGTAATCTTTTGAAGTAAGGCTTGTACTCCCATAAATATTTAAATTACTATTTAATTGAATACCTCTATAGCTACTTACTATTACATATAATTTATTGTTTGGTATTCTAGTAATGTGTAACTTAGAAGATGTTCCTGAATATACTTCTACTTTTTTAACAAATGTACCATCCTTATCATACATAACTATACAGCTTTTATAATCTCTACTATTACCATCTTTATTAATACATCCGTTATATGTTATATAAACATTACTTTCTGTAACAGCAATATCGTAATATTGAACATCATATACTAAGTTATCTGGTACTTTAGCACTTTTAGAATAACTTCCTATTACACTAAAATTCTTATCTAACTTTTTAAATGAACCATCTTTTATAAGTACCCAAAAATATTCTCCATCATAAGCTATAGCTTTTGCTTCCACTTTTAATGTTAAATTATTCTTCTTTTCAGTAGTGAATTTGTCATATACATTAACAGTAGTTTTATCAGGCTCTAATGCATAAAGGTTATGCTCATCAGTACATAAATTATACTTTGGGATATAATAGCTTTCTTCTCTTATATTCCTCTTTTTATAAGTACAATTCATCCTTGGCTTTTGAGCCTCACTGCTATTATCTTGTCCACCTGTCCAATAAATGCTTTTAAATGTTCCATTGGCAGCATGTGTTGGAAAATCAAATACAAAGTGTTTTATTCCTTTGCCACCTTTATTATCTCTTGACCATTCCCCTTTGTTTATAGTTCCCATAAATTCTAAATCTCCACTATATGTGTACCATGCATCGGCATAACCTATAATATCTCCCCATGTAAAATAATCATAAGGATCTTCTTCTATATCACCTGTAGTTAAATTTAAAACCCTAAAGGGATATGTTCTAAATATTTGTTCAAGCAACCGCTCCTGTTTATTATCAAGCATTGGATAATAGTACCCATCCAAAAAAGCTGGATTTGCTAAAACTGCTGTTATTCTATTTTCACTTTTAGCTTCATAAATTTGCTTTCCAGTTAAGTCATCATAAAGCTTTACTGTAGCTATTCCTTGAACTGGCATTATTAATTTATTCTTTACTTTTTCAATTCTTCTACCTGTTAATAAATCTTTACTATATGATATACTTTCTCTAACCCCCAAATTATCATCTCCTTCCATATAAAATTTTATATATGAGTAGGTAGGAATTTTTTATTTAAAGCTTATATTATAATTAGTTGTAATTTTTTTATCTCTAAATAAATTATTATTTAAGTTCATACCTTCACCAAATATAACTGGTATCGGCTTTTCAAAAGTGATTATCTTATTTTCTGCTTTTAACTTATCAAAATACATTCCATTAATATTAATAAGTGGCTGATATTCTTTAACCTCTGCATGAGGAGGTTCTGAACTAAGTCCCCCTTGAAGATTTCTACCATCTATCATACATTGAAGATTAAACTTAGATATTTGTATATTTCCACTATCAACGCATAAAAAAATACCTAAATAGTGAGCACCACTTTTAACCTGTGGTATTCCTATAGGTATTCCTACAACATTATCTCCTTTTAAAAGCTTTTGTTTTGGTGTGAAAGTTATGTCTTTTCCATCAAGTTGAATTTGAATTATAATTGTACAATCTGTACATCGATTATAACGATAAAGAAGGAAATAAACGTCCAGTTATCAACTCTGTTTGGTTAAAACTTATTGGTATAAATCGCGTACCAATGATTATTAAAAATCAGCAGTTTGTAAGAAGACATTTAAAATGGACTACATTCCTTCGTTCTTTCTATTTAAATGAAGATGATATAGGTACACCTGAATCAATAATGCTTCCATCACAAAACACTGCTGCACCTTTATTTTTATCAGCACTTGTCTTTTTATTTACAGCACAAGATTTTGCGGATATGGACGTTCAAGAAACTGCAGCAATTTCAACTGCACGAAAAAATGCTGTAGAAACATTTGTCAATAAACATGTTTCTATAGTATCCAAAAAACGTAATGCACTTCAAAAGGAACTCAAAGCATTTGATGGTGTTGATGTAGAATCTGAAATTCAGTATCTTGTAGATAAACTTTCTGATGCAGAAGCTGCTATCACTGCTGCTACTGAAGAAAGCAAAGATTTACTTGGCACATTATTGGAATATAAAGAAAAAGAGGCTGAATGCCAGATGATTCATTCTCGCTACCAGTCACTTAAATCTCAATATATTTCTGATATTCAACGTTTGACCTTTATTACTGAAGGAGATGCTTTGATGAAAAATGTTCCTTCAAATGATAAATGTCCATTTTGTGATAGTGCTATCACTCATCAAAGCAGGAAATCTTATATTGAGGCATCTCGTTCAGAATTAGCAAGAATCATTTCCCAATTACAAGGGTTGAACGAAAGTGAGTCTGACATTATTTCAGAGCTGGATGAAGTTCGTGGCAAATTAGAAAAACTCGAAAATCGCCATTCTGAAATTGAACTGTTAATTGAAGAAGAATTAACTCCTCATGTGAATGAACTTAAAGCTGCAATAGCAAAATATCGCACCTATATAGAATTACAAAATAAAATTGAAGTGTTACATACAGTTTCCCAAGACTTGCAAGCTACTCTTATTGAAGAGCCTGAAATACCAAAAGAAAAAATAATCTTTAGACCAAAAGACCACTTTCCTAAATATTTCAATGCCAAGATGGATGAATATGCATATAACATTTTGGAGGAATGTCAGTATCAAGGCCTTAATGCTGTACATTTCAATTTAGGCAGATTTGATTTAGAAGTTAATGGAGAACGTAAATCTGAAAGCCATGGTAAAGGATACCGTGCTTTTATAAATACCGTCCTTGGTTTGGTATTCAGACGCTATTATATTAATGATGCTGTATATAATCCTGGATTATTCATGGTCGACTCTCCACTTCTTGGCTTGGATCAAGGAGTGGATGATCAAAATCCAGAAAGCATGAAAAAAGGATTGTTACAATATTTCATTAAACATCAATCAGAAGGCCAAACCATTATTGTAGAAAATTCAAGAGATCTTCCTGATATAGATTATGAAGTAGCCGGAGCTAACGTCATTGAATTCACTCATGATAATTATGTAAGCAAGTATAAAGAAAGTCGATACGGTTTTCTTATTGGAGTTGTTGGTAAAGAAAATGCTTAATTGAATGCAATTGTCGGCTAGACAAGGAGGTATCAAAAATACGTATTAGTTATAACAAATTATGGAAACTACTCATCGACAAAAATATGAATAAGCAGGACTTAAAAAATGAAAGTAGCATCAGTTCTGCATCAATTGCAAAGTTAGGTAAAGGCGATAATATCACTACAGACGTACTACTTCGAATTTGCAAAGCACTAAATTGTGATATATCAGATATTATGGAAATTACTCGAGAAAATGCAGAATAGGTATTTATCATAGGACAAAAGAATCAAATAAGCCTACCCAGATATAAATATTGGCTGGGTAGGCATTTTCTTTTACATCAGTTTTTATCTCAATAAATCCACTACTCTAAATGTAAGCGTAAAAAATTAAGTACCTAGATATGCTATCTAGGTACTTAATTTTTTACGCTTACATTTAAACAAGATATTTTTTCAATATAGATTTCTTCTGAGTCGCATAATTATCCAATTTTGCCTTGAGATTTACTAACTCATTCTCATACTTTTCTATCTCTACGACAATTTCTTGCTGAACAGAAAGTGATGGAAGAGGAACCCTAATTGTGCCCAATAAATTTTGATTTACATTTTTTATATTTGTACCATTGCTTCCTCCTGTCAATCTCTTACGAACAGACGGCGCCACAAGGCAATAATACAAATATTTACTATCAACCATTTTTTTATCAGGTCTTATCCGAATGGTAAACCCAGAATATGAAGTATTTTCCTCAGGTTCTTTATCTATTAACAAAAAACGCCCAACAAGATTTGCCGAACCATTGGATCTGACTACCAATAAGTCTCCTTCATGAAGCAAATAATCAGTGGATATATTACCATCAAGAGTAACCATACCAACAGAATTCCAATCTGGTATTTTATTATCTTTAAAATCCCCAACACCTATAATTTTTATTTCTTCTCCTTGATTGCTCCTACTATAATTTAAACCATTTTTAAATTCAGCGAGGTAGCTTAGTTTTGCTTCTTCTCCAGAAATTTGACCAATCTTATCAGTTATTCTATTGTCAATAGACTCAATTACTCCCTTTGTACGAGTTTCTTCCTCTTCCAATTTTTCAAACTCGGTTACTATCTGCTTCTGAATTGAGAGAGGTGGAATTGGAATTGGAATTGTCAAATATCTCTCTATATCAAGATTCTTTAATCCACTTGAACCATTTTGATACCCAAAAGTTGCTCCTGATTGATAAATATCATTAAGCACTAAATATAAGTATTTTGGAATTACCTCTTTATCTATAGTCCTTAACCGAGCAGTAAAATTTGAAAATGAATAATCTCCTGTTTCTTCCTCAAAAAAAACAACTCGACCAACTGCTTGATTTTGACTCCCCCCGGATTTTTCTATTATAATATCCCCTTTTTCTAATTTTCTTTTTAAAAAGGCATTTTCTTCAACCTCAATCACGGCAACATCATCAAGATTCAATTCACCTTTCATTGTGAAATTTGTATTTCTGATGACATTTACAGTCCTAAATGGAGGCTTCTTACCCGTCCAAAGTCCACCTATAGTTTCTACACAATACCCTAACTTCACTGATTTATATTTGCTCTTTATATCAACATTTCTCACTGCCGTTGTGCGAATAGTCTTATCAAATGTTGTTCTTGAGAAGTCAATCATATCCACTAACCGATAACATTTAACATAATTCATAAGTGATTCAGGAATAACAACATCTTCGCCATTAAAGTTCTTACGAATCATCGTGTTAATCTTATTATCATCCTCAAGGTTAGTAGGATTAAACAAAGGGGTATCTATTGATTTTATCCCTCTTAAACGGTCTACTGTTTCTTGTACTTCATCTACTCCTTCGCCCTCTTGAACCTCTTGTTTAAATGAACCTATATATTTTATGCCTTCATTCCCCTTTGCACCACACCATTCATAACCAAGAAATTTCTTAATGTCTGAATTTTTGGACGGGCTTTTACTTATCAGAACATATGTTTCATTAGCAAGTGCTAAGAGATAATAATAAAGTTTTTCTTTTTCTATTTCAATACAAAAATCTAGCAGGAATTTATTTTTTTCTTGTTCCTGTTGTCCTTTATCTAACTTTTTAAATGTTTTAGTATTAATACGCTTCTTATACTGCTGACGTATTTTTTTTGCTTTTTCTAACCCATCAATTTTCATTTTTGTATCAACAAACAGAGCCTTTTTGTATTCTAAAAATATCTCTGTAGCCATTAATTCCTCACTAGGATTTTTTTGCATGAGTGTACGATATTGAGCCGAATCAAAACCTACATGTAAGCAGTAATTGTCAATAAGACCTTCATCATCGAATACTTCATTTTTGTTATTATTGTCATTAAACCAACATTCAACGCGGTTTTTATAATGTTCGGCGATATCTGGATTGTTGCTTTTTCGGCGCAAAAATAATGTTACAGTGTTTGTACCCGTCTTACCAAATGTGCCCCTTCCAAACTCACTTATTGCGATAATATCAAAATATTTTAATATAATTTCTCGACAACGAATATATATATTCCCATTACTTAAAATAGAGCTAGGTAAAATGATAGCTGCCACACCATTAGCTTTTAACAACTGGCAAGCACGCTCTACGAAAAATGTTTCAATACTATTATTTGTAGTGATATCCATGTCTGTGCTAAATAGTTCATATCTTTCACGTTCTTCTTCTGTTAAAGTTTCAAGAAATCCTTTTACACTATACGGAGGATTTGCCACTAAAATAGAGAATGTGCCATTTTTAATTCTTTCGTTATGAGCAAGCGAATCACCATAAATAATTTGTATATCATCTTCGCCATACATAAAAGCAGATACTTTTGCCACCTTTGAAAGACGATATTCTTTTTCAACACCTGTGATAGCAGCATAATATTCTTTAACGGGAATAGCCTTTTGCTTTTTCACTAATGTTTTTATTTGATTTGCATATTCATTTAAAAAATGTCCTGCACCACAAGCATAATCTATTACTTTCGGAATTTCATCACTACTCTCAATTATCTTTGCAAGAGGAAGCGCCGATACAAGAAAACGTACTATTGGTAAAGGCGTAAAAAATTGTCCTTCACTCTGTTTTATTCCCTGATCAAGAAATCCTTCAAAAAAATCTCCCAAAAATTGATTTTGCTCATCAGTTTTCAACTTGATATCTTGTAACATCTGTACAACCTCTTTTAAAATAACTACATTTTGATTAAAAAGTTGCTCATTGTGTACATCTAAAAAAGCAAAATCATTATTGGTAAAAAATTTCAATTGTCGGAAGTAATCAAGGATTTTGTCACGTGTAGCATCTGGATCATTCTTAAAAAACTTAAATGCATCACTGATTGTTTTCTGGTCTATATATGTTACGTCTTCACTTAAAAACTTTTGCATACCATCTTTATACATTCTTTGTAAACGGTCTTGAAATTGGAAATAATCATCATAGGCTGCTCCACGCCAATAGAATTCAAGTTCATTCGGATGCTGTGTTTCATCCACAATTTTTGCAAGAAATAGATTTACTAGCTTATCAAAAGCATTTTCACGTCCAGATACATTATATTTTCTTAAAGTTGTTGCAAACTTATGATATTTCTTTTGAATTGTATCATTATCTACTTCCTGTAGAGTATTTACAGTGAATTTCTTTTTTCCAATATCATAAACAGGCACATCATCTTCAAATAATCCTTGTGTGCTATAGTCCTGACCATAAGTGTTTTTCCATATTTCAAAATAATCAAATTTCGTTGCATCTCTCTGAAGATCTCTAAAACCTCTCAATTTCTTATTTGATTTTAAAAATTCATCATTATCTTTAAGAGTGACTAAATTAGATGCTGGAAAAAGATTACCATCTTTTAAATCAACGGTGTATAGACAAAGAAACTGTGCTTTCTGAAATGAGTTGAAATAATTAAACAACTGGCCACCATCTTTAATCATTTTTGCCCATGCATCATCAAACTCTTTTCCAGCAGTCTTGCATTCAATTAATAGATATGGATCCCCGTTTTTATCATTTACCAAAATATCCAGGTACGAAGTTGAAAGACCATGCCCACCGACAGCTCCTTTTTCAAGCAAAATACAATCAGGTGAATATCCTTTTTTCAACAATCTAACAATACACTCTAGAACAACAAAGTTTTCAGGCGCAGAAAAGTTAAGTGTTGTATCCCGTTCTGCCACAAGCCCTTCTGGATAGATTATTTTTTTATTTTTAAAATCAACCTTCACATCACAGTTTTGTATATCAAAATGATAAATATACATCTCCCTGTTCACTGCATTATTAAAACCTATAGTTTGTAACATTTCTTTTAAATTATCAATAGTAATCAAAATATCCTCCTCTTTTTCTAAAATCTTTATATACACTAACTGTTTATTTTAACACTTATATCATCTAATTTCTTTTAATATTTTAGATTAGTAAGGTGCCCCATTTCTGTTTATATCCTTAATTCTACCCTATTGTTGGTCTAACCAAACAGCATTTTGTATTAAGTAAAAAGATAGACTTTAACGAGGCCACTGAAAGAGTCAATTTTTTTGAAAAAACACAACGAAATCATGCGGTTTACAAGGTGTAATTTTAGAAAAAACGATACTTTTTCAGTGGCCTCACTTTAACCCATATTTTTCTATATAATTCAAGAATTTTGAATACCCATTTCGAGGTTTTAATCAACTATAATTATACATTATTCTATTCCTTTTGCAAAATGATTATTATATCCTTGGTAGCAAACTTACCGTTTCCACGTAGCGAAAGTGAGTGGGCGTTTTCCTCTATCAACATAAACAAATACGCAAAACCTCTCAACTCTGCGTATTTGTACAACCCCCTAACCCAAAAATCCCCTCAAACCGTAGTCCGAGGGAACATAAAACACACGTCAATATCTACTTAAAATCTTTCAAAGCCTTTGATACCAGGCTATTTCTTTGATATCTTCACAACCGTTTCCACGTGTGGTGTGTGTATTCACTAATATAAAATATCATTTTTTAGGGAATATTTGAATAGATTATGATAACTTATTAACCCTATACTAAAGAATGAAAATTATAATTCAATATATTAGAGCATATTAGAATACATCTAAGAAAATATGTACAGGTGGCAATTAGGTGACAAATTAGAATTTGTCACCTTTATATAAATTTGATTAATTCTTCAGACTTGGTAATACCCATAAATCTTTCGCTTGTGATATAATTTGATTACCTACAACACTTTTAGATTTTATAGATTCTATAAGAGCTTTGTCTATTGTAAATGAAACAACTTTGGCTTCAGAACCATCTTCCATGTCTGCGACTGCCCAATATTGTATTTCATTATAAGCATCCATTCCTTGATTTAATACTAAATCTTCTATGTTAAAACCATTTTGTTGTATAGTTGATCTATTATTCATAGATGGTTTAATTTTTGTTTTTATGACAACAGTATCATTATTAATTGTTGTATTTACTAATTCACCAAACTTCAAAGTAATTTTATTATCGCTCTTCTCTATATTCTCACTTTGTTCTGACTTTATATTATTTGATTCACCATTCTTATTCTGTTTAACATTATTATTTCCACATCCAACAAGCAAACTTCCTCCAATAAAACATATTATAATTGCTTTCAAAAAATTTTTTCTCATTTTAAATTCTCCCCTTAACAAGTACTCACTATATTTTAACAATTTAAGATTAATTATACAAGAAAGTACTTATAAAATACCTATAATTATATAGCATCTAAATAAAAAGGATTTTAAAATTTGAAACATAATAGTTATATTAGAATAGATATTTGTATTCTTATAGGTCTATTTTTTATAGCATTCCTATTTATACACAAAAAACTAATCCTAGGTTAAATACCTAGGATTAATTAGCTAATGCGACTTAATTTTATTATAAAAGTTTATTATTTCTTTTTCTATATACTTTATTCACATCATATTTATCAAGTGGCATAAATATTGAAATTCAAAATATGAATAATGTTCTTTGAAAATTGAATAGTGTATTATTTACAAAATATGTTATAATTGTTAAAAAGATAATCTTAAGTAAAAATTATTTGTATTAGATATACAAATAAACAGGAACTTGTAAGGGAGAAGAGATGTATGAAAAGTATAGAAAAGTCAAAAAAATTTATAAGGAATGGTGATAAAATTAACAACGAACAAGTTAAGGAGTATAAATCAGAAAGTCTTAATAAAATAGATATTGAAACTAAAGAAAATGATGTTAACATAGTTAGATCACCAATAATAAACAGTAATTTTCAAAAGGACACAGAAACAGAACAAACTATTAAAGATAATAAAAAGGAGAAGAAACAAATGAATATAGAAACAGTTAATATTGCATTATCATTGATTTTTTCTTTTTCATTGATTGTAGTGAGTATTGGACAATACATAACTTACAACAAACAAGCTAATATAGCTGCAAACGCAAATAAATTAGTTCAATATCAATATAGATTTGAATTTTATGAAAAGTTGAAGGATTTACAAAAGGATACTTCAATGATTAAGAAAGATCCACAACGTGGTATGGAAGAGTTTGCTGATTTAAATTATAAAATATTATCTCTTTACAGGGAATCATCAATGCTTTTTGATCAAAATATATCTAAGAATATAAATGATATTTTAAATGAACATTTAATTTTTTTAAATGAGCTAAATAATAACGGAATGGATTATGATGAATATAAAAGTGAAATAAAAAAATTGAATGGTGATTATGGAGATTTTATAAATAGTGATAACTTTAAAAAATATTTAGATATCAATATAATAGAATGATATTACTATCTGGAAAAATATATTTAAACAGAAATGCTAAAAATTTAGTAAATAGATTTAATATAAGTTGTAGTAAATAATTTCTTACAATACCGTATTATTCAGAAATGAAGTTACGGTATTTTTTCATCTTTTAAATCATAATGAGAATTAATTTCATGCAAATAAAAAAGCAACCTAAATACTTATTATATATTTAAATTACTTTTTAAGTGCAATATATTCATTAATTTTTTATTATACCATATTCTGAATACACATTAGATTCATTATTATGGATTTTATATTATTATATCCTAATTTATATAATAATATAATCATAATTGCAAGTACTGCTACCCAAAAAATCAAATATACTATAGATTTTTTTATTACATAAATTCTATCTTCATTTAAATATATATCGTTTTTGAATACTTTATCTATATCCTGAGAGTTTAAGACATCATCATAACTATTTTTTACTCTGTAATAAACTTGCTTATATCTTTTAAATTCAAATAATATTTCCAATGTAGAAATAATCATATATACTATTGATCCTATCCAAAGAGCTAAAGATATGTACGTTATATCTTTAGTAAATATATTTTCCAATCTGTTCTCACTAAATGAATTCATTATAACTATAGTTGCAAAAAATGTTATAACAGTAATTATGTTATTAAATAATGCTTTGCATATTCCACTTGCTAGTTCGCTTGTTTTCTGTGTTAAATCGAAAATAAATTCTGTAACTTTAGCTTTTACGCCTAAATATTCCTTTATGTTTTCTTGTAAATATATTTCATGAGCAGTATTTATAGATTCATATAAGTCATTACTTACTGCATCAAGATTTTCATTCAATCCTAATGATAAAATATTCCTTGAAAGACCTATTTTATCACTTATATTGGGGCTTGAGTATACCCAACTATATATATTATAAAGTTGATTAATTACACTATCATCTATATGTTTATCTTTATCTATAACTATACTTAATGTTTTATATCCAATTATACGACAATTAAGTTCATTAACATCTTTAAAAACAGATACATTACTTATAAATACAATAGAACTAATTAATTCTAATTTTCTTATTAAATTATTCAGTAATTTATTTTTACTCATTATAATTATTTTAAAATCTTCTGGAATAAAGCTTAACTTTTCCCCACATATCACAGAACTATTAAGATTTCTCTTTTCTAAAATCTCTTCTCTTTCTATAACTTTGTATGATTTTGTATTATTTTCTAATTTATTCGAGAATATAAATGTATTTGTAATCAATTCATCTTCTATATTCACTAATCTAAATTTACATACTCCACCTTCCCTGTTTTTTTCAAAAAATTTAAATTGTTCAAGGATTGATAAAGTATTCATGTAATTCATAAAACTATCTAAGTTATATATATTAAAAATTTCATTACTTTCATTTCTAGAGATTGTCACATTTAATATATACTTTTCGTCATCATCTTTTGATTTTATAATTTCATCATCTAACTTTTTCAAAAACTCATCTACATCAGTATCATATCTTAGTATAGCTTTGCTTGAAAATTCTGAACTAATATCAATATTTACTTTATCTCCATAATCAAAAGACTTTAATATTGATTTATAAAAATTAGAATCTTTATTAGATATATCATTAAAAGTCACTTCAACTACAAATTCAATCAAATTTTCACTTATCTTTATTATTGGATTGTTATCGTTAACTATTTCAAGCAACTTTTGATACATCTTATTCCCTCCTATTCCTTAAATAAGTTATATACATCTTGATTTACTCCTAATATTTTAAGTACTTTAAATCCATTTTCCATTACACCTTTTATTTTCTTTTTTAATTCATCTGGGTTTCCTTCATAGGATAAATCAATTCCATCACTAACTGTTACTTGTTGTTTTAATCCTTTTTGAACACTTTTTAAGTCAATCTCAAATTGAGAATCAATAGAATATTTTTCAGGTATATTCTTAAGTTCTTTAATCATTTGTGTTTTATCTATATCTAATCTTTCATCTGGTGAAAAGGTTCCCATTAAATAGTCTATCATTTCTGAATGCTTATATTCTGGATTAGATGCAATATAATGATTAACCTTTTGTTGCATAAAATTAAAGTCTTTTGGCGATTTTGCTTTTAAATATCTTCTTAACACTTTATTTACTGATGAATACATAGTTTTGGTATTGTCTGTATTATTTATTAATGTATTTACTTCTAAAAAATCTTCACGCCAATACTTTGCTATAGATGATGCAGTATCGCTGACTTTTATTTCTACAATGTCAAAATTCTCATTCATATCAATAGTGCAGCACTTTAATGTTATTTTCTTATATGGTAATCCATAACGTTTTTTCATTTCTTCATTATCTATATATGGCTCATGTTCTATTTTAGATAATATAAAGCAATAACCTGATTCCGTCTCTACTAAAGCTTGTAATAGACTTCCTTTTGTAATTTTCATTTTTAAATTTTCTTCATGTTTCTTAGCCTTTATTTCAGCATTAAGTAATTGCTCTGCTATTTTTCTCTTATTATCATTTTGTCTTAAAATTTCTTTATCTTCAATAGTTATAGCAGCTTCATCATAATTTTTAGTAATATCGTCTATAAAAAATATTAATTTAGCATCTTTTTTAAATTCACACTTTCTTGTATTAGATATTACCATAAGATCACTTATAACCTGAGAAACATAGTTTTTCACATCATTCTCGCCTAATTTTTTTTCAAAAACCTGTTTAATATCATTATCAATATGATAAATGCTAGAATATAAAATGCTTATAATTTTTTCCATATATCCTCCATCATACTTATATTCTATTAAGCTGTCATCTAGTACAAAAAATTTAATAGAATATCTTTAAATAATCTTTTAATTTATGGTGTTTTCTTCTTAATTTTACTGTTTTTAAATTATTAATACAACCTTTACCATAAAATTCTCAAAATTATTCTAGCATATTTACCATATTGTATCTTTTAATTCCCATTTAATATATTATTTAATAAAAATTACACTAAACTTGCAGCATCTTTTAAACTATCATCCCTATTAGTTCCTGGTCTGCCACCTATTTGAATTATCTTTTCAGCCTTTAACCCACTAACCTCAAAATCACTTTTCTTCATCATTGGACATTGATTTTTTTGTGCTACATATATAGCAGCATTTGCATCCATATCGCCGAAATAAAGTACTATTATTTTCATATCTACTTTCACCTCATTATTTACTGTTTGACCAGTTAATCCTTTTACTATTGCATTAGCTACTTTTTCAGCATTATATATTTTCATATCTGATTGATTATCACAAAAACATACTTCTACAAGCATACTTTCGCAATTTGTACTATTGATTACATATAATTCTGAACCATCTTTTATCCCACGATTTCTAAATCCTAATGCAACTAAGTTATTTAAAATATCATTTGCTTGTTTATAACTCTTCCCCCCATAAGTGAATACCTCTGTTCCATAAGCTTGAGTATTAAAACAATTAAAGTGAATTGATACATAAAAATCTAAATTATTACTATTTGCTACTGATACTCTTCTTCCTAAACTATCTCCTAAACTTGAACAAGTATCTACTGTACAATTAATAACTGTATGACCTAATTGTTTAAGCTTAGATATTACTAAATTACCAACTTCTCTAGTTAAATCACTTTCTGTTCTAACACCTACTGCACCATAATCACTTGAACCTGCATATTTTGTATGACCACAATCTATTCCTATTTTCATTAATTATTCCTCCCTATTGTTTTCTTTAATAGCTTGTCTAGCTGAACTTTGTCCAAAGTAAAATCCTATTATTAGTGTAAACACAGAAAGAAATTCTGTGCTGCTTATTAAACCTTTAATTGATAAAAAGCAAAATACTATAGTAGTTAGCAATGCAATTATCTTTTTTATTTGAAGTAAATTTTTTAAAAATTCCATTTATAACACCTCCTATCTAAATAATCCTGATTGAATCGCATAAAAAAAGAAGCTTACAAAAGCTCCTACTAATAATCCTATAAACCACTTCATTACTATGGTTAATTGTTTTAAGTTTTCACATAAATTCTTTATCTCTGTTTTAAGACTTGCATTGTCTTGTTCAATTTTATCTAGTCTTTCTCCATGATTATTAGTTCTTTTTTCAAGAACCTCTAATTGATGTTGTACTAATTCATCATTCATTTTTTCACCTTCCTATGAAAAAACAAAAAGATTATAATTACGAGACCACTGAAGAAGTCCTTTTTTGAACAAAATCACAACGCAATAATGCGGGTTTGAAGGGTGTGATTTTTAAGAAATTGATACTTTTTCAGTGGTCTCATAATTACCTAATCTTTTTATTATTATATATATTTAAAGTAGCTATATTTAAAAATATAGCTACTTTAAAATTACTTACTTAAATGTACTTTTATAGCTTCATATGTTGCCTTATCTATACTGTATTCAACATCGCCTTCAATAATTACTGAATAAGCTGAAACTTCACCAGTAACAATGTCTTCATCACAATTAAGCTGAATATCATAGTTACTAATTGGTAATCTAACTTTATTTCCATTTAAATCCTCAAAAGTTTTTGCCATTTTAAACACCTCCTGTCAAAATTAATTATAATTGTAATTTTTTAAAAATTCAATACATTTCATTGAAAATAGGCAAAATTAAATACTATTGTTTCTTTAAAAATATTTAGTCCCTACTTCTCCTTTAAATTATTTAATTTTATGTCGTCTTAGATTTCTATTGTACAAAATCTTTTCCAACTATTATTTTATACTCTTCTTTAGTTAATACACCGTTTCTAGTTGCTTTATATATCATAGCATCATCATATATACCCATATCATAAAAAAACTTGTAGTATGCTAAATTGCTATATTCCATACTATTTCACCTCACTCTCTTTAAAATTTTGTCTTATAAATAAATTTATTTTTTCTAACTCAACTTTTATACCTTTTATAGATTCATCATGTTGATTATCCTTATAAGTAAGCAATTGAGTAACTTTTAAAAATTGTTCCTGTAATTTTTCTAGCTTTATTGGTGGAGCATCTACATATATTGGTTTATGTATTTCTCCACTTACATCAACTGCTTGTACTATTTTATCCTTATTATCGGGTACTTCCATAGCTTTAAGCTGTCCAATTATTTTATGCTTTTCTGTTTGCTCTGTAATTATTTTTCCTTGTTCATCATATATAATTAGCAAATTTCATCATCCTTTCTTTTCTTATCAATGTTACAGCTTTTTATTTTAATTCTAATACATAATAATAACTTTTTACAAAACGTGAAACTGTACTTATATATCCACTACTATTCAAGATTAAATTTATCGTGCCATCATCTTTTTTTATTAAATCTTCTGTTATACATAGCATAGAACTAAATTTATTATCATATTCATCTACAGCTGAAGATTTAAAAATTAAACATTTATTTATATCTATATTTTTGCCTAGTTCTATAGTGTTTGTTTTCCCAAAATAAAGTTTGTTTTCAAATTGAAATAAATTTTTAAAATTTTTTAATCTTATAATTTTAATTATATAATTAATATTTTCCGTTGCAGAATTACGTTCTAATTTTATAGAATTATTATTTATTGGATTAATTTTAATCATTATATCGCTATTAAAACCTCCAAAATTTATATCACTTCTTGATGTTATTGTAAAAATTGTATTTGCTTTATCATATTGAGGTACTGTTATTGTATCCATTAAAACATTATTGTTTAGTGTTCCTTTTATAATATCTATTTTTTCAATTTGCAATCCACTAGAACCACCAACATTTACTCTACCATAAGCCATTTATATCGCCCCCTTATGTATTATCATTGTTGCAGTTAAATCTATTTGTAATTCTGTTTTTTTATAAATCCATACCGAACCATTTTCAGCACTTGTGCAAGGCAATATCCCCTCTGTATTTCCAAGTGCAGTATCTCTGCTAGTAAAATTTATATCTACAACATCCTCTTTTTTTATATCTTTATCATGATAATAATATGCATACCATGTATCAAGTGGGTCACCAAAATGTATTCTAGTCCAATTATCTTTGCTTATAGTTATATTCTTTATAATATTATCTTTAGTGTTTGCCTTATCAGAAACATTTTTGAGTTCTATATCTATCTTGTCTAAACTACCATTTATAAATCTAAAATCACAATTTGTATTATCATCATATTTTTCTAACTCATAATTCGTTGTTTTACTCATTCCATCTACTTCCTTTCTGTGTTATTTGAAATTTCAATTCTAATAAGTTTGTTTCTATTAAGTCTTTAACTTTTATATTTATGTCTGCTAATTGCTTTACAGTTAGTCCTAATTCTCTAAGGTCTTTTACAGTATTATATTTAAAGTCATAAATTATCTGTAAATAACATGGTTTATTTTCTTCTACTGCATCTTTTAAATCCTGTAAGTTTGGTGGTATTCCAACAGTACCTACAAATTTAATTGTTAATTCAAAATTACCTGTTTCATCTTCTATTACTTCAACTGTTCCATTGGAGAACGATTCACAAACATTTTTTAAATTACTTCTTGTAGTTGTTGCAGCACCTCTCATTTTTGCCTTTACCACTGTCCTACGAAATTCAATAGGCTTGGTTATATCTGTCGGTATACCGTACACCTCTTCCCAATATTTAAGTCCCCATGTAGCAGTATCTATGAAACATTGGTTAATTATATCCTGTATAAATTCCCTACACTCGTTATCTTCTATATCTGTAGCTTTTTTAATGGCTAAGTTTTCTTTCTGTTCTGCAACAAATGGCGGTATTTTAACATTAAACACTTGCTACCACACTCCCTAAGATTGGAACTTGTAAATCAGTTACAACTATATTTTCTGTTTTACCATTAACAGTTAAATTACTATAGTCTTTTACACCAGTTACATTTAATACGCAATTACAAATTCTACTGTATCTTATAGTGTTATCTTTAAATGCTAAAGATTTTATATACTCACTAACATTGTTTTCTATATCAGTTTTAATATCTTCTAAACTTCTACTACTATCTATTACTAGCTGTACACTTAAATTTATAGCCACTTCCTCTGCACCTTGTACAATAAGTTGTCCACTTAAAACTGGTCTTTCTTCATTTATGTGATTTTTACAGTTATTAATTATTTCTTCTGTTGGTTTTCTTTTATTACCATCTATAATTACAACTGTTACTTTTCCCTTTTCAGGCAGCACTCTAGCACCACCTACACCATTAGTTTCCATAGCCCACAAATAATAGTGATGCTTATTTCCACTTGTTGCAGGAGTTCGGTTTTTAACTAAATAGCGACTATATAAATCATCAATACTTTCTCTGTCAACTCCACCTGTAAAATTATTTGGATTATTTACTTCTAATACACCCACTAGCTGCACAGGCATTTCTACAATTGTATTAGCCATTACATTATATTTACTTCCAACTTCTATAGCTTCTACCTTTACTGTTGTTATTTCTGTAGTAGTTGTGACTTCTTCTAATGTTTTATATTGTAATCCACCTTTAGTTTGTACAATAAAATCTTTAGGTATTTCTGTACCAACTACAGTTTTAAAATCTACAGTTCCAGTTGCTTTAGTCCCTTTTTTTCTATCTGTACCTGATTCTGCACAACGCATTTCAACTGCATTGTAATTGCCAACTGCATAGGCATTTTGAATAAATACTATATCTAAAATATTATCTAAATCATCTCGTATTTTTTCATATTCACAGGCACCTGCACTTAAAACATCTTGTGTATAAGTACCTTCACTTGTATTTACTTCATTGGCAATATTAGAAATCATCCTTTTAAGTATTTCTTCTTTGCTCTGTTTAAATTTATACATCTAGTTTCACCTCCCCATAAACAGTTTTTATTTTTATAGTTGCTATTACTTTACTTCCTTCAAATTTAGATTCTACACCTTCTATACTTTTTATATATCTATTAACAAGTAAACATTCCTCTACAAGCCTATATATTTCACTATCAATAAATTCTTTACTATATCCCTTCCCAATTAACTCTTCAAATTCATTTCCATAGTTTTTACTATATATACGATACTTGTTTCTATTTACTTGTAGAGCTTTCCATATCCATACTTTTATAGCTTCATTTTTTTGTAAAATAATGTTTTTCCCATTTTCAGTATATAAAAAAGAGCCATCATTAAAATTGATGGCATACTCTCGAAACATTGGTAATTGTTCATTATTTTCTATTTGAATTTCTTCTATAAATTCTGGGAAGATACTCATTATATCACCTTCTCTAAAACTACATATTTTTGTCCATCTAAAACTGCATAGCAAACAACCATATTCCCATTATTAAGTGTTGTTTCTAACTCATATTCTTGGCTATCTGTATATTTAAGTATTCTTTTATGCGTTAGTAGATGTTCCGCAACTAATAAATTATCTTTATCTAATTGTAATCCACCTATCTTTATAACTAATGGTTCTATACTTACAATTATCCCTAGCTCAATAGTTGGTGGATTTAATTTTGAGCCTTCTCCTTGCATTAATTTTAACATTTTGCTATAAGGATTATTCAAATTTACATCCTCCTATTCTTCTTTTAAATCCATGTCTTTACTAAAACTCAATGTTAACTGTGTTGCAAATGTACCAGTTTCAACATCCCATGTATGAGTATCTGCATTTACATACATCTTTCTATTGGCTAGTTTAGATATAAAAGGTACTTGTACAGTTACTTCTCTTCCCGTAAGGTATTCATAATTTCCCAGCACTTCACACTCAATCTCTGTATCAACATCATGTATCATATTATTTGCAACTATTTTATAGTTTTTATCTTCTTCTTTTACGTAGTTGTCTTGTAAAACTCCATAACTTTTTATCATGGTGACATTTTGAATAGTATCTATTAAATTATTTTTATCATCATAGACTTTAATTCTATTTATCATATTACCCATACTATCTTTAAAGCCTAGATTTAATAAATTTCCATCAGCAGTAAATACATCTTTACATGGTTTTATAACCTTATCACACTTAAATGCTCCAATATCAGGTACGTTTAATCCCACTCCTGTCATTAAGATATAAAATCTTCTGCCTGTCTGTTTAGAAACTTGGGTATAAAGTTCCATAATTGCATCATACACAGTTTTTTGTGCTATTAATCTATTAATTTTAATGTTACTATTACTTAAACTATCTACTCTTACACCTACTTCTTTGCAAATATCTTGAACTGCACTCATTACAGTAGTGTTTTTAAAGTTTCTAGTTACCTTATTTTTAGTAAGATAATATGCAAGATCAAAGGCTGTAAAATTTAACTCCTCATTAGCATTAATACTTCTATCTATAACAATACCTCGAAATATTTCTTTTCCTTCTAATGTAGCCCAAACTAAATTACCAACACCAACTTGCTTATTTATCTGATGTTTATCCCAAATTTTATAAAACATAGATGCCTCTAATTTTCTTGCAATTTCTGAAAGACTTCCACATATATTTATACTAGTACAAAACTGAGTTAATTCTTGTGCTTGCATTTTATAGCTATTAAAAATTCTAATCATATGACAACACTTCTTCCTTTAATCCCTACAAGCTTATGCTCTCTAAAACTTATTGTAAAATATACATCTCCTGTTCCATCTTGTTCCTTATAACTAAATTCTTCTATAGTACAAGCATTATTAAGTCTTGTTCCTGTAGCAATAAATCTACATATGCCTTTTGAATATTTAATTTGATCTATTATTTTACAGTAAGCGTATGGATCATTTTTAGGCTCACAATCACAAAATGAATATTTTTGTGCTGGGAAAAAACCACTTACAGACCATTCTCTTAATTTATTTTCTCCTGTAATATTAACTTCCCCAAAATTTAACAAATTTATTGTTTTGTTAAGTGAACCAAATTTAACTTCAAAGTTATCAAAGTTAATTGGAAATTGAAATGTCTCTATTGAATTTTTTAACCAATATTCCAATATTACACCTCCATCATTTTCAATTTTATACATTTTGGCTCTGTATCTCTAATTTTCTTACTAATGCATCTGCTATTTTATCTATGTCTGCGTCTTCTCTAACAATTATTTTATCTGCTAACTTTTCTATTACTACTTTAAAATTGCTTTTGCTTTGTTGTTCTGTATTCTGCACTTTAGGTTTAAAAGTTAGCATCTCTTTAGTTGTATTTGCATCATGAACTGCACTTCCCTTTGGCAATTCTAATATCTCTGGTCCATGTTCTCCTATTAAACTTAGACCACCTCCCCAGTAAGAAGTACCTAACGCATTTTTGCCATTAACTTCAATACCACTTAAATCTCCATTTTTGATAAGAGAGATTGTACCTTGTATTGGATGCTTTAACCATTCCTTTATTCCATCCCAAGCATTTTTTATTCCTGCAATTTTTTCATGAAAAATACTGTCTAATATATCCACTAATGCTTGTACTGGAGCAGTTAATAAATCCACAAGTCCACTCCAAAGTGATTTTAAAATATCTATAACACCAGTAAAAGTTTGTTTAACACCTTCCCATGCTTGTTTCCAATTTCCAGTAAATACTCCAATTATAAAGTTTAAGACCCCTTGGAAAACTTTTAATAATCCACCTACTACACCACCTATTACATTTACTACTGCACTTATAACTGTCCCCATTATACTAAATGCTCCACAAATTCCAGTTACAAAAACACCAGCAATAAATATTAGTATTGGTTTTATAATAGGCATTAATTCTTTAATGCTAGTAGCTATTACTTTTATTACTTCTTTAAGTGGAGGAAGTATTTTCCCAGCTAAACTTTTTACCGATTTTGCTATACTGCTAACAGCTTTTTTAATTACATTCTCAAAGATTTTTATAAAAGATTTAACATGTTTTCCACTTATGCTTGTATATTTAGCAATATTATCTCCAACTTTTTTAAATGTAGCACTTATTTTGTCCCAGTTCTTTATTACAAGTAATGCTACTAGTGCTATTGCTGTCATTATCAATACGACTTTATGTCCTGGTGAAGATAGATAGGCCATAACCCCACCTGCTTTTTTAATTCCCTTTGACAAATTACTAATACTTTTTATTGTTTTACCAATCTTTGTCGTAAGTTTACCAAATATTAAAATTACAGGTCCCACTACTGCTGCAATCATAGCAAATTTTACTATAGTTTGTTGAGTTTCTGGACTTAAGCTATTAAGCTTATCTGTTAACTTTTGAACTACTTCTACAGCTTTATCTATTGGTTCTTTAAGATTATCCCAAATCTTTAATCCTAGTTCCTCTAAAGCAGACTTAAGTCTTGTCACCGCACCTTTTGTGTTCTCTTGCATTATTATAGCCATGTTTTCTAATGAACCCTTACTATCAGTTATTTTGCCACTTAATTCTCCATATTCTTCACCAACACCAGCTAATAATTTTTGAAGAGTATCAAGTTGCGTCTTACCTCCAATTTGAGCTAATACTAAATTTCGTTGTTCTTCTGTCATATCCTTAGTTTTATCTTTTAATTCAAGTAGCACATTAGCCATGCCCTTAAATTTTCCTTCACTATCAAATGCACTAAGATTTAATGTTTCCATTGCTTCTCCTGCTTGACCTGCACCTGTAGTTAAATTAACCATTATTGAATTAAGTGCATTACCCGCTTCTGAACCTTTAGTACCCCTATTGGCTAAAACCCCCATAAGTGCACAACTTTCTTCTAATGGCACGTTTAAATTATTAAAAGTTCCACCTGCAACAATCATACCTTCCATAAGTGCATCAATATTAGTATTTGAACTTGCAGACGTTTTTGCAACTTTATCTAAGTAATCTGGCAAGACATCTTTTATATTTTCTATAGATAATCCTAAAGAAGAATATGAATCTGTTACCAAATCTGATGTTCTTCCAAGTTCCAAATTGCCTGCTTCACTCAGTCTAAGTGTTGGCATAAGTGCATCCATTGAAGTTTGTACATCCCATCCTGCTAAAGCCATATATCCCAAAGCATCTGCTGAATCTTTAGCACTTTTTGATGTTGCTGCTCCTGCATCCCTCGCAGCCTTTTCTAACTGCTCCATTTGCTGTGCATTTGCCCCACTTAAAGCCTGTACATTACTCATACTTTCTTCAAAATCCATACCAATTTTTGTTGCAACTGCTCCTATACCAACTAATGGCATTGTTACACTTTTAGTTAAATTTCCACCTATGTTTTCTAATGTTTTTCCAACCTTTTGAGTATCTCTAGCCACATAATTAGTTTGCTTCTGAAAATGAGACATGTTTTCTGTTACATTTTGTATTACTCCACTAAACTCATCTTTTAATCTAATAATTGCATCAAACATGTGAGCCATTAATTATATCTCACCTCTTATCGATTTAGATTCTTTTATTCTATCTTCTATTTCTTGATGCATAAAAGCTCGGAGTATTTTTCTTTCTCCAAGCTTTGCATTATAATATTCTGTTGGTTTAAAATTTTTATAATAAAAGAGAAGATATGCTGTTTGAGCATCCACATCTTCTCCTATAAGTTTTTTATTTCATTTTGTTCCTCTTCGTCTTTTTCGGGTTCATAACCATTTAATTCATTGATTTCTTTATATAAATCATCTAATTCACCTGCTAATAACAACTTCTTCATTAGCTCTTTGGGAGTTACAGCATTAAAATGCTTCATTACATCACTATTTCTAAATATAGGACAAGCTTCTAATATTATCAAAAATTTAACTGCTGACATTCTTGTACCTTTAAATTGTCCTTTTTTTGAAAACTCTACTGCTTGCTCTTGTAATTCTCCTAACCTTTCAGGGTCTATTGCTCTACACTCAAACACTATTTCCTCTCCACCCAATTTTTGTAGCTTTAATGGTACATTTCTATGAGGTGCTTCTATTTTACCCGCATCCATTTTTAATAATTTTTCTATTGTATTCATATTAATTCCTCCATTTTTATATTCATTATATTTTCTTAGTAAAATTAGACACACTAAAATTATTTTAATCATTTATATTAAATCTAAAGGTTCCCAATCTGTAAACGTAAATGGTATACTCTCCTCACCATTTTTCTTAGCTTCCCAATCTGCTAGTGTCAATTCACTAAATACACAATCTTTTAAACAAATTCTTTCACATCCTAATGAATCTGGATCTGACAATTTAGATATTATCGTACATGATGTTTGTTTACCTTTTTTCATATTGTCCGACATTAACTTTATAAAAGTACTATCTGCCTTATTTAGCTTTACAGTACCTTTTCCCTCATATCCAACAACTTTTTTATGCTTTGCTAGACTTCTTGTTTTTTTAATATCTGATGTTTCTAATGTTACCTTTGCTTGTAATCCAATAACATTAGACATATACATATCATCAATCCATAATTCCCCCCATGTACCATTTATGGTATTTTCCGCTCTAAATCCTTCCATGTATATATTCCCTCCTACATCTCAAATTCAAGACTTAAATCTTCCATTGCATCTAATGGACGACATTTTCCTTTTAAAAATACATTAGATCCACTTCCAAGCTCTTCTAAATCTTGTTTATTTAATTTTTCAACATCTATGCCTTTATTTTTGAAGTATGCTTTAAGCTTATTATCATTTATTTCTGTAGAATTTTGTCTCTTTGCTAAAATTTTATCATCCTCTAATGTTTCTAAATATCCATTAACACCTATAGAAAATAACACTTGATTATCATAACTGTTATCATATTTACCTATATAGTCATTCTCAAATGTTCTTCTAATATCTCTATCTATAAGGTCCATAGTGCTAACTATTTTTACTTTTTTATATTCTTCTCCCTTACCTTCACTAGTTGTAGTCAAAGAATTAACTGCTCTTCCTATTTTGCATTTTTCTCCATCATTAATTACTATAAGCTCTCCTGAATCTATTTTCTTATTTGCATCACTTTTCCTTAAATGTGGGTAAATATCTCTTAATTCTTGAAGCACAAAATAAGTAGCACTAATATTCAATGGTGTACCTGCAAAAATGCCTGCAAATCTACTACAATAGTCCTTTGTACTATACTCCTTTGTTTTTGTAATAAATTTTTCTGTTGTAATATTTATAATTCCTTCACTATCAGCCTTACAATTTGGTAATACTGCTTGTACCTTTATATTGTCTTGCCTTAAGCCTTTAATCCAAGTTGCAACTTTGTCAATTTCATTCTCTTCTATAAAAGGTACTGCTAAGTAATCCCAAACCTCTGCTTCTAATTTTTCTAATGCTTTTTCAATACTTTCTTCTGCTGCTATTGAATAATACATTATTTTTTGTGGTATTCTGTATCCTCCTTTAAATGCAAGTTCTATTTGTTCTTTATTGCTTTCATTTAATTCCTTAGGTATTTCTTTTATACTTTCTATAGTAATTACATTTTCTGTAGTCTTTGTATCTCTTAAAATTAAAGCTACAGTACCTTTACTACTTCTTTCTATAGCACTTGCACCTAAGCTTTTAAAAATTATCTCTATACTAGGTAATCCCATATTAACCCTCCATTTCTAAAACTAATGTATCTGCTTTTTCAAACTCTACTTGAAGCCCTGAGCTAGTTTTAAATTCTAAATCAAACTTAATAGACAATATATCATCTATACGTTCTCTCCTAAAATTTCTAACTAGTACCCTTCTATCTTTAATCTTCAATATTGGAAATATCTTAGATTTCAATAGCTCATACATTTTTATATTCTCTAATTCTGTTTTATCTTTAGAAAAATACACTATTTCAACCATAATAATATTTTCTACAGTATTCCTATTTTCTAAGTTACTTTCTAATGGTATTAACTGCATGAAAAAAGAAGGTCTATCAAAACCTTCTTTAACTTCTTGGCCATAAATTTTAAAGCCTATACTTTTCACAATATTATTTAACTCTTCTTTTATATCAACTAAATCAATCAATTTAACCACCTACTTCAACATTTTATTCATCCACCCATCAATTAATATTGGTAACTCTTGCTCAACTTCTTTAAAACTTCTTTCTACCATTTTTACTCCTGGAACAAAGCCAACTTCCTTACCACTTTTAGTTACCATCTTATGACCTTTTTCAATCAGATGAAGTTTAGATGATTCATTGTATAGTTTTATCTCCATTCCATCCCTATCATAACTAATCCCAGATAATTTATATTGGTCTTTTATATGTTTAGATGACTTACCTGTTGGTGTCTTTTCTTTACATTTTTTTTTAAGATTATTACCTGCTTTCCTTAATATTTTTTCTTGTCCATCAGGTACTTTTCTACTTATTTGATTTAATCTACTTTCAAAATCTTCAATCCCTTCAATTTTAAAATTAATATCACTCATTTCTATACATATCCTTTTCATCCTGTTTTTCTTCAACAAATAAAGTTGTATACGGATAGCTTATATCTACTATATCTTTTATATTAAATATTTTATCTTCAAATTTAATAAACATACTTTGATTAAATTTAATATTAGTTTTCCTTAATATTATTTTATAAACTAATTTTTGTTGTATTTTCTTATTTTCTAAATACTCTTTTCCACCAGTAAGACTTGTTATAAACACCCACATTGTACATATTTCTTTAAGCTTTTGCTCCATATCTCCAATTTCATTTTCTACTTCTTCAAATTCTAATATAGAAATTTTCCTATTAAAAACAATAGATAAATTATTCATTATTTGCTTTTTACTTAACATCACTTATCAGCTTCTTTATTTAATACTACATTTTGTATCTGCAATTGAACTAATTGTCTTTGAAAATTTTCTTCAAAATATTCCATAGCATTGTTATATGCATATCTACAATACTCAAATAAAAGCTCTTTATTAAAAGAACTAGTCTCAAAGTCAAGACTAGTTCCTGCAACTCCATTTAAATATTCTTTACCTGCTTCAATGCTTCTTATTAAGTTATTATCTTCATCATTCCATGTTATTTTTAATTTTTCTTTTAATTCTTCAATCATTATTTAGACTTTGCTTTTGGAGCTTCTGTATTTAAATTTGTAATATCAAAGACTAGGAATGATTCATTATCTTTTGGTTCACCTGTTGCATATTGCTTTGCTAAGTAAGTTCTTTCATCTTCTAAAAACTTGTATTCATCTGAGTACTCTATTTTTTGTCCTGAACCTACACCCATAAAATAATCCTTACCCATACCAGCTATTAATTTTCCTTTTGGAACCGCTATTGATTGCACTATTTTTGCAGGTATAGGCATAACTCCAAAAACATAGGTTCCTTGTTGTGTTAAAAATGTTGTTGCAGCAAATATTTTTTCCCAATAATCAACTGGATTCACTAATATTAGCACTGATGGAACTGCTCTCTTACCGCCTTTAGTTAATGGAGCCATTATATTTTTACCTAATGTTTCTGGTGTAAGGTCTGTTAATACTGATGCTTTTTTATCTGGATAAACCCCTTCAACTACAGCTCCTTTTAAATCTTTTATTACTCCTATTGGTTGGTCTTTTCCTGTGCCAGCTACAATTGCACCTTCTAAGGCTATAGCAATTGATTCGCTTAAAACAGTTCGTACATATTTATCTAGCCATTCTGGTCCTAAATCTAACATTGCTTTGCTAACTGGCATAAATGCTGATAATTTATACATATCTGTTTTAACTTTACCAAATCCATGAGAAAGTTCCTTTTTAATTGAATCTGTTAACTTACCCCACCATGCAGCTTCACAATCTGTTGTTCTTATAATCCATTCTGTTACAGCAGTAGTATTTTGAAAAGTAATCTCACTTAACAATGGATGATTTTGTTCTAAATCTTCAAATACCCTATCAAACACTGTTTTAGGTAAAGTTACATCTAAATCAGTAAATCCCCTTTTTTCAATTACTTTGTCGTAATACTTTCTTTCCTCTGTTGTTAATGTATTGCTCCCTCTTTTGTTTAAAACATTTCTATCATTCATTTCTAAATTTAACATTGACCTTGTTTCTTGCTTAGCTTCTTTTAATATGTTTTGTTGAATTCCCTCAGCCATTCTTGCTAGTGCTTCTGAAATTGCCTTTTCATCCTTTCCTTTCATAGCTTCATCTACCTGTTCTCTAATATTTTGCATGTCTACATTGTTATCTAAATTTTCCATTGCCATTATTTATTCATCCTTTCCATTTTTAAAATTAAATCCATAAAAAAAAGCTGATAATATTTCAGCTCCTCTCTTCTCATTTATTTCATTTTCCTTATTATCATTATTAGTTATTTTTGATTTTTCTTTTTCTCTCATTTCCTTTATTGAAATACTTGATAATTGTTCTGAACGACAATTAATTTCAGTATCTGAATATGCTGGTAATGGAGTTGCTGTAACTTCAAATAAATCAACTTCTGTTATATCCCTATAAAAATTCCAATCATCATCCCACCTAGTTTTTTGATTAACAATATTAAATCCAAAACTACATCCTTTAATTAATCCAAGTCTAACATTTTCTAATAAATCATTACCATCTGATGTATTGGGAATTTCTAGGCTAAATTTAAGCCCTTTTGAATCTTCTTCTAGTTCTAAATTTGAATTTGTTCTTCCTACAACTTTATTCCAATCATGATTTATTAGCATAAATTTATCTCTTGTCTTATCTGCTAAAGTTTTTAAAAATGCTCCTTGTGAAATTTTTTCATAAAAAGAATCTCCCCACCTATCTCTTAATTTAGTATATTCATCACTAAATACTGCTGCATATCCTTCAATTTTTCTTTCTTCAAGATTAGCTTTTCTAAATTCAAGGTTAACTGTTCTTTGTTCCATTTTTATCACCTCCCTTTAAATCTGGATTAAGAACTGATTGATAATTCTTAGTTACATAATGTTCCTTAGACCAAGTTTCATTAAGTGGCTCCTTACCAAGTAATTCTAAGTTGTCATCAATTGAATTTACTCCTATTCTAAATAGTAAATCCGCAGCCTTTGAAATATTAGATATATCAACATTTCTAATCCTTTGAGTATCCATTTTTACATATGTTCTATCTATAAAATTCTCCTTACCATACATTTTGCGATTAATCTCACTTGTTATAAGTTTTGCTATTGGATTTATACAAAACATTAAAAAATTATCTGTTTGACCTTCAACTCCTGCAATATCTCCCTTAATTACTCCAGCTGGAACATGAAATGCAGCTGCAACGAAATCTATAATATCATTTATTACTGCTCTTACATCTCTACTATCTTTATTTATTGTGCTATTCTTATTTGTTTCATTAAATTTATAAGTATTGGAAAGTGGTAACACCGCATTATCTGCTTCTAAATATTTTTTAAAGTCTTTTTCCATTAATCTATCAAAATTTTCTTTTGCTGGCCCTTGAATTGGAGCCTGTCCTTGTATTTCTAAAATTCCTTTTGTTCCATTCGCTTTTCTGAATGATGCCATTGATACACCTAATAACTTACTATAATCATCATAAAGTCCATCAATTACTTTTTTTATATTTGCATCATTTAGTTTTAAATAAATTACATCTGATTCTTTAAATAATTCTCTTAATGTATATCCTCTAACAACTACATTTTTATAAATATCTTCATAATAAACATATTCTGAGTGATTAAAACTATCAGCTACAAATAATTGTTCATTTAATTGGACTATTAGACATTCATTTTCATAAACTAAGTTTGAAACTACTTGCATCCAAAATTCAGTAGCATTTTGATTTATGTTAGGCTCTACATTAAATAAATAATAATTGTTCTTTTTAATAGGCTTTCCTCTTTCATATGTTTCAAATTCTGCAAGTACTAAAGCATTAGTTATTATTGAAATGCATGATTGTATTGCAAATTCCTTGTAAAATATCTCTGCTTTAATATTACTTGATATAGTCTTTCCTTCCATTTGTGCACTGAATATATTGTTAAAAAAGTTCTTTATCCCTATTTCTTCTCACCTCCTTTAATATGAATAGCATCCAAAATAAGTTGTGTTTAAAACACTTTGAGGTATATTTTCATCTTCTGTTAAAGCATGTAGAAATGCAAAAAAGCCATCAGTTTTCCTCAACTTAGGCTCAATTTTTTTATAACTTTTATTTCCTTTTTTATCTGTATCTACATAAACATTATTAGTATACCAACGCATCATAGGATCATCACCAAATATAACATTTTCATTAGCAAATAATTGTTCTATTAATGGTGCTAATTTATTATGCGTTATATATCCATTTCCAACTTCATTTAATGGAAGTCCTACCTCACTAAATGCACTTGCTAACAAAGATTTCCTAAATCTATCAGCTTTAATATCTAATATATTATATTTACTAGACATATCTAAAAACCACTCTGCAATATATTTAGGTTCTACAGTATCTTCTTTAAGAATTGTACATAATCCCATTTGCTTTGCCAGTTCAACATCAAATTTAATTGGTCTGCCTGGTATTTCTAAAGCTTTATGACAAATAAATGTATGATGCAGCCATATTCTTTTTTCTCCATACTTAAATAACAATCCACATCCTACGAAATCTCTTATACTCGCATAGTCTACTCCACCTATACAAGAACAACCCAATATTTCAGGTATTTCTTGATTAGTAGCTTTTATCTTATCCCATTCAGCTACAACAGTGTATGCATCTTCTGCTGGTCTATTCATTCTCTTAGTCATAAATTCAATAGCTAGTTGTGGTTGATATTGCATGTCCTCATATTCCTGTTCCATTTCAAGCTTTAAATGTTTGAAATATCTTATAGATGGATTAGCTTTTTCCCAAAGTTCTTTTTTATCAACCTCTTTATCATCATCCAATCTATAAATAATTGGTAACATCCTCATTGTTTTATTTTCACCCTTTAAAATATCTTCAGCAATTTCCAAATAATCATCAAGTACACCGCCTCTGACATTTCCATTAGTAGTAATCATAAATATTCTTGAATGTTCTTTTTTACCTAAAGCTGATTTAAAAACTTTAATATTAGAATAATCTTCATATTCATGTATTTCATCAAAAATTACACAAGCAGGTCTTAAACCATCTTTTGTTCTAGCATTGGATGTATTAAATTTTAAATATGATCGTGTCTTTTTATATACTATTTTTTCTTTAGTATAATAAAATGCTTTTTGTAATTTTTTATTATCATCTATAACTTCGTAAACATCCTCAAAGCTTGTTTTAGCTTGACTTTCACTATTAGCAACTATATCAACATTATATCCCCTTTTACCATGAAATGAAGTAGTAAAGTACCAACTTAATGGACTTATAAATCCATTTTTCCCAGCACCTCTGCCCATCATTATAAGAAAGGTATTCCAAACAACAGTATTATCATCATAGTAACAATGAACTAATCCTATGATAAATTTTTCCCATGGTAACAATTCAAATGGAAAGTACTCATGTATCTTTTCTATTGCCTTATCAATCTTTTCTGAATCTATATACACATTAGATTGTGATAACTTTTCTTTTACCAATCTTATCATTGCTTTTATATCTTTATTAGTTACTACAGTTCCACTTTCAACAAAGTTAATATATTCATCAATATGTTTATTAAATATCGTCATAATCATCAACCTTTGGTGATGGTTTTAGTCCTAGCTCACTTAAAATCTTAAGCATCTGTGCACTTGTCTTATTAAGTTCTGGTATACTATCATTTTTTTTCATTCCAACTTGTTTACCATTATTCCATTCAACTGATACACCTCTTTCTTTTATATCAGCTATTAATCTATTTTTTATATCCCATAGAGCCATATAGTCATTTACTAAATCCTCATAATGCTTTCCATGAGTTTCATTTTCTTTTAACTGTTTTAATAAATCTTCTTTTATTTCAACAGCTACTTTATTATTTCCCAAATTTTGCACACTTGCACCCTTGCACCCTTTTTTTTGTGTGCAACTTCTGCTCCACTTATATCTTTTTTGCCAACTCTTAACTGTATTTAAAGATACTTCATATTTTTCTGCTATATCTTTATATTTCATTCCTGAAATGTAGTCTTTATATGCATTTTCACTTAATGCTAATTTTTCCCTTTCATTCAAAATCACCACCTCACTTTATGATTTATTTTTATACTTTGCACCCTTTTTTTCTTAGGGTGCACCCCCCTCATGAAAACCTTCAAAAATATCTCTTGTCCATAACACCCCCCGGTCTATAGAAAATCTTTAAAATCCAATTTTTTTAATAGGGGGGCTATATATTTTACCACCGTTCTTCGTTAGTAAACTTAGGTTTAGAAGTTTTTAAATGTTTCTCATGTATAAGGTTGTGACACCTATTACATAAACTAGTTAAGTTATTAATATCTAGTGCTAACTCTGGATATTGTTTTAGCTCCTTTATATGATGTACACAATCAGCATGTCTAAATCTTCCTTGCCTCTTGCACTCTTGACATTCAAAGTTATCTCTTATCAATGCCTCTTTCCGTTTCTTTACCCACTTGTAAGTCTTGTAAAACTTATTTATTTCTTTATCAGCTTCATATCTTTTAAATCTAACTACCATTTAATCACCATTCTTCACTAATTTTAAAATAAAAAGAACCCATATTAATGAGTTCCTTTTATCAAAATATTTCATTTTAATCTACTGAATTTTCTTTTAAAAGTATCTGAAATTCAATTTCTTCATCACTCACATTTAAATGTGTTCCTGTTACATATCCCCAAAATGAATCCTCTCCACTAAAATTTACTTGTATTTCACTTCCCTTTCGTGAAATTATTGGAAGTATATCTTTTAGTTCTTCTAATTCTTTAGATATTAACTCATTTCCTCCATCTTCATCACAAAATATAACTTTCATTTTATATCATCCCCTTTTAAAATTCTAATTCTATAAAAATATCTAAAATCCTTTTTAAATCAAACATATCTAATATTCTGTTAAACTCATTCAACATATCTTAAGTATTTATTTTTCAATACTTTAATATCATTTCTTAAAAATCAGTTTAACATAGTCTCATTATGTTAAGCTTTACTGTTTTAAAAAATATTTAGATACTAAAATTCCTTCTAGCCTTATTCATTTCATCTTGAATAATTCCAATATATCTTAATGTTATTGATGGATCACTATGGTTAAACATCTTCATTAATGTTCCTACATCTTTGGTTTGCCTATAATAGTGATAACCGAAAGTTTTTCTAAGTGTGTGAGTTCCTAAGTTTTCTATTCCAAAATCTTCTCCAACTTGTTTAATTATTTCATAAGCTCTTACTCTTGATAATGGTTTATTAACTCCTTCTCTACTTCTAATTAAGTATTCATCTAATTGTTTATCTGAGCAATACCATTTGTATTCTTTTTCTAAAAGCTTATTAATTTCTATTATGTTTTGTTTTGAAGTCTTTTTCTCCCTAAGATATATAAATCTTTTTTCTTTAACATCTTGAACTTTAAGCCTTAGTATATCTGATATTCTTAAACCTGTATAAACTCCTGTAATAAAAAGAATATAATCTCTTTCATTTGTTCTTTTTAAATAATCCTGTATATCTCTAACCTTTTGATTATCTCTAATAGGCTCAACAAAATTCATTTTGTCACCTGCCTTATAGCTCCATGTATCTTTTTATATACTCTTTCATTCATACACTCTTTTAAACTATCTTCAATTTTCAAGCTTTTTACTTTTCTATTGTTGCAGTAAGGACATGCTATATATCCTTTAAATTTTTCTACATCTTCTGTTAATAATACAAATTCTTTCTTACAACCTGTACACTTATAGGAACTATATATCTTTACCACATCCTCACCTACTTTCTTTTGCATATAAAAAAGACTAAGATTTCTCCTAGTCTTTTAGAACAGCTATATTTTTCCCTGAGTGCTTGCCGTTTTATTTTTTTTACTATCTATATCATAACACAAGTTTCATATAATTTTGTTTCTATTTTTTTCTTATTGTTGTTCATTTGTTTCATTTTTAACTTTATTTGTTTCTTAAAGTTTTATTAAAACTTATAAAAAATAAAGTCACTATATCTATATTAATTTTATTTTTAGCTAATGTTCCTATTTAATTAACTGTAGAATATTATTAGATTTCTCAAAGAAATTTTTTTCCAATGAATACAGTTCTATTGCTTCATTTGGATTTAATTTTAATTTATCTAACAAAGATTCTTTAGTAAAAATATTGTTATCTAATAGTACCTCGAATGCCTGTTTGAATAGATATGGTTTTTCTTTATTAATCTCTTTATCTAATGGCTCATTTTTATAGTAACCATATTTTATCATCTGAGAATTTAAATATCTTATCTGATTATCTGTTAATATATTAGCCATTTGACACCTTTTTATCATTGCACTTATAGATACATTCCATTTGCCTTTCAGTAATATAAAACTATCTATAGATGATGATATCACTTCTCTATTAAATTCTTCTAATGGTAACAAGAATGCTGATGCAAAATAGTTAGCTTGATATTCTATTCTAGCTGCTAAATCTTTGTCATTTTTTAATTCTTCTTTATCTATTTCTCTATGCATCAATAAATGACCTAATTCATGTGCTAAATCAAATCTTGATCTACATGCTGATTCCTTATCATTTCCTAAAAATATATATGGATACTCATTATCCCAAGTTGAAAATGCATCTATTTTCTTATTTCCTATTTTTATTCTTGTTATAATAAATCCATTATCTTGCAATAATTCTACTAGATTTCCTATTGGTGCCTGCCCTATTCTCCAAAAGTTCCTTAGTTTTAACACCATGTCTTCTATATCTATTTCTGTTATACTATCAACATCTAGTTCACCAAAATTAGGTATATTTATGCTTGGAAGTCTAAAATATTCATTTAAGAATTCATAAGTATTTTTTATCCACTTTATTTTTACTTTGCATGCATCTTTAAGCTTATTTGTTATATTTTTATTGCTTCTAAAATAGATTATATTATCTTTTTCTTCTATGCTTTCATCATTACAGAAAAATTTAATTGGAAAATCTAATTTATCCATTATTTTCATAAGTATTACTGGACTAGGACTTGTTTTCCCTTGTTCATATTGTGATACCGCTTGACTTGATACACCTATAATCCTTGATAATTCAGCTTGTGATAATCCTCTTGCAATTCTTGCTTCCTTCAATTTTTTTGGAACTATTTTATTGTTTTTAATAGAACCAAATTCGATAACTTTCATAGCCATCATTTCACCTTTCTAGTTTCCATATATAACCTTCTTTGCCTTATCCTTAAGTTCAACTATTCTCTTCTCTACATTTTCATCCTGTGCACTAATTTTAACTGTTTCATTAAATTCATCTAGTGCATTAAAAGTTTCTATTGAAGATTTCATATCAGAATTTGGAATTATAAAATCTATATGATCAAATTCTTTTCCATTAATTCCATAACTCAGAATTACAAATGTTCTTTTTTCTTGTTGTACTTCTAACTCCCTATTATCAAGTATAACTAATTTAATTTGTTTTTCATGTTTTGAGTTTATCTTTGCTTCATCAAGCATATATTTAGAAATTTTATTACCATTATATAATTTATTAGATTTATTTTTACTTATTTTCATTCTTGCGAAATCATTTTGTAAAAATAAAGCCTTGTTTCCAAATCCATTTATTTTCTTTATTTCAATTTTAAAAGGAAAATCTTTTGATAATATGTCTTCTTCAAATTGCCTCTTTACAAAAAAATTTAGAACTCTTGATCTTATTTCAGAGAAAAACTCAGAATCTTCTAGTTGTGGATTATCTTTCAATAGCCTATTATATACCGAAACTCCAATATAAATTACTTTGTATATTTTTTCCCTATCATCCTTTTTTATTAAAGACTCTACCGCAAAATTTGTTTTCATACCCATCACCCTTTTTTTATATATTATATCTGTAATATTATCACTCATTTTTGTATATTTCAATATTTTCATCAAGTAAATACATATTTTTTAGTTTTTTTATCAATTACAAATACTATATATTATGATGATAATTATTTTTAATTCATTTGTTTTTTAAATTATATATATTTATAAGAAAACTGCTTGTGCTATCCTCTTCATTGTATTCTTTTTCATTTTACTTAATGCACTTTTGCTCAAGTTCATTTGGTTTGCAACATTTTTAAATGATATTTTTTTTCTATAAATACTTTCTATTATATCTCTTTCTTGCAATTCTAATGCCTCTAGTGCATTATTAAGCTTTGTCATAATTAGTTTTTTTTCACTTAATATAACTTGTAATTCTTTTATTTTATCACTGTTTTGTACTACTGCTCTTTCTACTGGATTATTAACTTTATTAGTTCTTCCTCCACTTTCTGAAGAATAATCTATACTTTTATATCCTTCTTGCAAATTCTTAAAATACTCTATTTCTAACTCTAAATTAGTTATTGTTGCATTTTCCATATCATATTCTCTTAAAATACTTTCAACTTGATTTTGATATTCAATTTCCAATTCCTTATTCAATTTGTTTCCCACCCTTACTTCAAACTCTTTAATCTTTTATTATGTTTTTTCCTCTTCTCTTTTTGCATAACTCCTTTTTTTCTTAAAATATTTGCTTTAGACATTACTGTTTGTATGGTTCTCTCAAGAGCATAACTTATTTCCTCTGGACCAATTTTGTCATACCAATTAATCAAATAATCTAATTCATCTTTTGACCATCTTTTCCCATTATTACTATGGTAAGCAGGATTATATTTCATCCTGCCCCACTTATCATATTGAATTTCATTCATAACCTCACCTTATTTTTGCATTTTGACATAAAAAAATACCGCAGATTCATTTCTGAATAATACGGTATTTTAACAATATAAAACTAGAAACAATCTTATACATTGTTTCTAGTAAAATAGTGCTCCTAGATTTATAACTGATTCAACCTTATTAAGAATATCTATATTATTATCTTTACATTTTTTAAGAAACTTTTTATAAACTTTGGCATTTGGAACTAATATTGATACTTGTGATAAATCAAATTTAAGTTTATCTGGAACTCGCCATTCTCTCTCATGAGTCCAATCGATAAAATTCTTCTCGTCACTTAAATCCAGATTAACTATTCTCCACCATTCATTATGTGGAAGATACATTTTTGCATCTTCAGTTCTATCATAAATTACTGGTCTTCCGTTATTTTTATAAACATATGATTTTGAGAATAACAATCCAAACCCTAAGTAACGAATTTTCCTATTTTCATCATTTTCGCGTAATTTTTGTTCATAGTATATATTTTGAGTAAGTGAATATAATGGGGTATCTTGTAGACATACGGCTCTTTTATTCCCACAAATAAAACCAGATTCAGTTGTACTACCCTCTATACACTCGTCATTTAAAATTTTTATAAGCACATCTAAAGCATTCATTGATGCACTTGGCTTAGTTAGATGAACCAATTGTGAAGTTATATCATTTCGTTCAGCTATTCTTTTTTTCCAATCTTTAAAATTCATTACTCTTCACCTTTTTATATGAAAGATAATATTAACTAAGAAATATAAAAAATAAATATATTTGTTAATTTAATTCTCACCAATATTTCATTTATAAGTATAACATATTATTACATATATTTTTAACACCGTACTATTCAAATTTCAAAGAACATTTTTCTAGTTAATTAAGTTGCAATATAATCAAAATTTGACAGAACTAATAGAATAAAACTTCTTTCAAATTTATATATTCTTCTGCATCACACATACTGAACGTATCTTCGTGCCAACCATCTTCATCATGGTCATATTTATAATAATAAACTTCTCCATCCTCATTTATTAAAGGGTTAGTTATAGTATCATATGCTGGTACTCCTACTGGATAATATGTCATAACTTCTTTATTCAAGAATGGACAATATATCTCTCCCCACTCATTCATGTTTGATTTCCACTCTAACTCTACATCTTCATCTATAGGTTTAATTCCTAATATAGCGTAGTCTTTAATTAATCCCATACTTTCTGTTTCATCTTTAAATATATAAGTTATTTGCCTTAATATCTTATTCCCACTAAAGTAAGTTTCAGCCCCTTCAATGGTTTCATATTTTTCTTTCAAGTTAAATTCTTTAAGCATTAGAACGTCTCCAACTTGAAAATCTCTATCATCTTTTCTTAATTCAAAGTTCTTTTTTTCTTCTTTAATTGCATTAAAGTATTGTGGTAATATTTTTAATTCATGTATTTTCATTATTCTCACCTCTTAATTAATCTCATATGTTGTATTCAGCTTACACATTCTACATGTTTCGCAAGGTTCATCTCCATCTTTATTTGCATATCCTTCGCATAGGCTATCATATTGCTTAGGTGTTCCGATTCCTAAAGATATGCCTTCTTTAATCACACTACAATTTTTTAAAGTTCTCTTAGCCAACTTTAAACACTTCCTTTATTCGTTTAATAATCAAATCATTCATTTTCTAACTTTTAAATTATTTTATATTTGTATTTGGAATATAAATTATAGTTTCACTCACTTCTAACACCATTACATCCTTTTTACCTTTTTTATATAAGTTATTAGCTTTTATCTTTGCTGCGTCTAATCTTTTAGAAGGTATATGGACAATTCCGCCACCATAACCTTTATAAGTAACAACTAACATAAATTTACCTCCTCTATATCCTAAATCCACATATAGGACAACTTATATATTCAATTTCATCAACCACTCCAGTATTGTTGTCTACAATAAAAGATTTACGTGATGTTGATTCAATGTAAAATGAAAAATTTCCACCTTTAGATGATATTGAAGTTTCTCCTCTACAAAAACTACATCCTTTCTTTTGTTCTATCTTTGTTTTTTCTATAATAATGCTTTCTTTTTCATTGCTTTCTTCTACTGTTATTTGCTCTTGGTTTTCTATATCATCTATTTCATTAATCGTTTCTGCTTGATTTTCTTCTATAATAGTCTCTTTTATAAATTCTTCTTCCTTTTGTTCCTCTTGGTGTATATCTTCCTTATGTCCTTCTACTTCACTTTCATTTCTTAAAATATCTATTTGACCTGGTATTTGTTTACACTCTTCTGCTTGTCTTTTTAGTTCCCTTACATCCTCTAATGAAACATCATTGTTATTTAATAAATCCTCTAATTTGTCTTGCATAGATTCCGAAAGTTGAGATGCTTCATATGCAACTGAAAAATTAATTCTATTATCTTTTAATGCATCAATTAACTTTTCATTAAGATTATTTTTAACAGCCTTATACCTAGCTAATTTTGTTGCTGAAATACTAGTTATTTCTGAAAGTAAATCTCTAGTTCTTCCTTTAATACCCGATTCTTTCTTTAGTTCCAATACCAACTCTTCTATTTCTATTACTTGTCTCATTTTTTCATAATCACTCAATTCCCTTTGAGTTGAATTGGTCATTATTATCGTTAATTTATCTAATATTTCATTAGTTTTATTTTTAACTCTACATGGTACAAACTTATATTCTTCTTTTCCTTCTTTGACCAATTCTATAGATGCTAATCTTCTTCTATGCCCTGCAAGTACTTTGTATTTACCTTGTGCCAATTCTTTTACTATTAAGTTTTGTTCTATCCCTAACAGCTCTATAGATTGTTTCATTTTTTCAATATCTTTTATATCGTAAAAATTTTCCTTTGATGGTTCTAAGTCAAAAACATTTATTAATCTTATATCAAATGTATCTTCCTCTGTATCTTCCTCTATTTCCTCTTTAATGCTTTCCTTTGAATGTTGATTTAATATGTCTGTTAAACTGAACTTTGACACTTTAACACCTCCAAATGTGTCCAATTTGGACACATTTTAAAATTAACTTTCTAAATATTCCTCTACCAGCTTTAAATAATCTCTTGCAGCTCCACACCTTCTTGAATATAGAATTATTGGCATTTTAGCAAATGTACTTTCATCTACTTTTTCTGTTCTCCTAATATGTGTTGTAAAAATTGGATATTCCTTTTGAGCCTTTAGCCATTCCTCTCCTTGCTTGTTTACTTCATTCCTCGCATACTGAGTTACAAAACACCCTTTGAAATTCAACTTAGAATTTAAGTCCTCTTTAGTGTTTTCTATTTGCTCTTTTAACT
>NZ_CCAT010000007.1 GCF_000612845.1 Clostridium ihumii AP5 | reverse complement strand
GGTAAAACAACTATGGCGGGAAAGCTAGCACTTAAACTTAGAAAAGATAATAAAAAACCACTTTTAGTAGCTTGTGATGTTTATAGACCAGCGGCTATAAAACAATTGCAAGTTGTAGGAAAGTCAATAGATATACCAGTGTTTACTATGGGAGATCAAACAAGTCCTGTAGATATAGCTAAGGCATCTATAGAACATGCTAAAAGCATAGGATGTAATGTAGTTATAGTAGATACAGCTGGTAGATTACACATAGATGAAGAACTTATGGATGAATTAAAGGATATAAAAGAATATGTAAATCCAAATGAGATTTTATTAGTTGTAGATTCTATGACTGGTCAAGATGCTGTTAATGTGGCTGAGAGTTTTAATTCAAAATTAGAATTATCAGGTGTAATATTAACAAAGTTGGATGGTGATACCAGAGGTGGTGCTGCCCTTTCAATAAGAGCAATGACTGAAAAGCCAATTAAATTTGTTGGTATGGGTGAAAAAATGTCTGACTTAGAGACTTTTTATCCAGAAAGAATGGCATCAAGAATACTTGGTATGGGAGATGTACTTTCTTTAATAGAAAAAGCTCAAGAAGCTATTGATGAAGAAAAAGCTCAAGAACTTGGAAATAGAATGTTAAATCAAGAATTTAACTTCGAAGATTTTTTAAGTATGTTAGAGCAAATGAAAAATTTAGGACCATTAGGTAAAATTTTAGAAATGATGCCTGGAGCTAATGCAAAGGAACTTAAAGATTTAGATTTATCTCAAGGTGAAAAAGAAATGTCTAAAATAGAGTCTATAATTCATTCTATGACTTTAGAAGAAAGAAGAAAGCCTAGCATAATTATAGCATCACCATCAAGGAAAAAGAGAATAGCTAATGGATCTGGTACATCAATACAAGAAGTTAATAAAATTTTAAAACATTATGAACTAATGAAAAAGACTATGAAAAATATGAAGGGCATGCAAAAAGGTATGCAAAAGAAGATGAAAAAAGGGTTATTTGGAAAATTACCTTTTTAACATAAAATATTTTATTCTTTAAAGGAGGTGAATTTAAAAATGGCAGTAAAAATAAGATTAAGAAGAATGGGTGCTAAAAAAGCTCCTTTCTACAGAATAATAGTAGCTGATTCAAGATCTCCAAGAGATGGAAGATTTATAGATGAAATAGGATACTACAATCCTACAACAGAGCCAGTTACAGTAAAAATCGACGAAGAAAAAGCTAACCAATGGGTAAAAAATGGTGCACAACCTACTGAAACAGTAAAAAGACTTTTCAACAATGCAGGAATAAAATAATTGATGTTGAAATGAATGGAGGCGCATTCCATGAAAACATTACTAGAGGTAATAGCTAAGTCTTTAGTTGACAACCCAGAATCAGTTGAAATCAATGAAGTTTGTAGTGAACATTCTATAATTTTAGAATTAAAAGTTGATAAATCGGATATGGGAAAAGTGATTGGTAAACAGGGAAGAATAGCTAAGGCTATTAGAACTGTTGTAAAAGCAGCAGCTATAAAAGAAAATAAAAGAGTTGTTGTAGAAATTATAGAATCATAAGAGTTAGGATATGACCTAACTCTTATTTTAATATAAAAATAAAGTATTCTATTTTATATGAATACATATTAAACTTTAAATAAAAAACATAAAGTGAAATTAAAAATATAGTGTATAAATTTATATTTATATTGATAATAATTAATATATAATTTATTATATATTTAGTTATAATATGTTGTGAGGAGGCTTAAAAATGAAAGAGTTTATGAGCATAGGACAAATAACTAAGCCACATGGCGTTAAAGGTGAAGTAAAAGTTTTTTCTTTAACAGATAGTTTAGAAGAATTTAAAACGCTGAAGAAAGTGTATATAGATAATGTTGAGAGAAGAATAACATCTTGCAAACTACAAAATGATAGAGTTATATTAAAAATAGATGGTATTGAGTCTATGAATGATGCTGAAAAGTATAGAAATAAATATTTAAAGATTCATAGAGAAGATGCAAGAATTTTAGAAGAAGATACATATTATATTGCTGATTTACTTGATTGTGAAGTTTTTGATACAGATGGAGAAAAGTTAGGAAAAATTTACGATGTTATAGAAACAGGAAGCAATGATGTTTATTGGGTAAAAGGTGGAAAAAAAGAAGTTTTAATACCTGCATTAAAAGATATTGTTCTAGAGGTTAATATAGAAGAAAATAAAGTTCTTATAAAACCTGTTAATGTTTGGAGTGAATAATGAATATTCATATATTAACTCTTTTCCCAGAAATGTTTGATGTTTTTAATCATAGCATAATAGGCAGAGCTCAAAATGATGATATTCTAAAAATTGAGACAGTAAACATAAGGGATTATACATTAAATAAACATAAAAAAGTTGATGATTATCCATATGGTGGTGGTGCAGGTATGGTTATGATGCCACAGCCTATAGTTGATTGCATAAAAGAAGTAAAAAAGAAAAATAGTGGTAAGGTTATATTTTTAGGGCCACGTGGAAAAACTTTTAATCAAGATATGGCAAAACAACTTAGTAAAGAAAAAGAATTAATATTTTTATGTGGTCATTATGAAGGAATAGATGAAAGAGTATACGATTATATAGATATGGAGATATCACTAGGTGATTTTGTTTTAACTGGTGGAGAAATGGCGTGCATTCCTGTTATAGATAGCATAAGTAGAATGATTCCTAAAGTGCTTTCTTGTGATGAAAGTTTTATGGAAGAATCTTTCTACGACGGTGTATTGGAATATCCACAATATACAAGGCCTTATGATTTTTGTGGAAACAAAGTTCCTGAAATATTATTATCTGGACATCATGATAATATAAGAAAATATAGAAGATTAAAATCTCTACTAATTACTAAAGAACGAAGAAAAGACTTATATAATGATATACAACTGACAAAAGAAGATAAAAAATTACTTGAAAATTACTATAAAGATAAAAAAGAGTATTGATAAAATTAAAGCAATATGATACAATCAAGCTTGTGTTAGTACCGGCGGTCCTCTGTCGCAGATTGTGTGATTATGAACGTCAAAAAAAAATTTTAGGAGGAATACACATGTTAGACATAATAAGAGAAATTGAAGCAGAACAAATAAGAACAGATTTACCAGAATTCAACGTTGGAGATACTGTTAAAGTTCACATAAGAATTAGCGAAGGAAACAAGGAAAGAATCCAAGTTTTTGAAGGAACAGTTCTTAAAATACAAAATGGTGGATCAAGAGAAACTTTCACTGTAAGAAGAGTTGCATCTGGAGTAGGAGTTGAAAAAACTTTCCCAATTAACTCACCTGTTATAGAAAAAGTTGATGTTGTAAGAAGAGGTAAAGTAAGAAGAGCTAAATTATTCTACTTAAGAAATAGAGTAGGAAAAGCTGCTAAAGTTAAAGAGTTAATTTAGTAATTTGTAAAAAATGGGGCTATAAAGTCCCTTTTTTTATTTAATTTTTTAAGAGAAGAATTTGAAACTTGATAAAATTTTAATAAGTGTTTAAATATTAAATAAAATAATATAAAAAGAAGGTGTTTTTTATGAGTATAAATTGGTTTCCAGGGCATATGGCAAAGACTAGAAGACAAATAAAAGAAAGTTTAAAGCTAGTAGATGCTGTAATAGAAATAAGAGATGCAAGAATAGTAAAATCAAGTGCAAATCCAGATATAGAAGAAATATGTAAAGGAAAGCCTAGAATAATATTACTAAATAAAAGTGATTTAAGTGAAGACAAAGTTACAAAAGAATGGATAAAAAGTTTATCTAATGAATATACAAAAGTTTTAACTGTAAATTGTTTGAATGGAAATGGACTTAAAAATATAAAACCTGCATTAGATCAAATTTTAAAAGAAAAACATGATAGATTAAGAAATAAAGGTTTAGTTAATATTGTTACGAGAGTAATGGTTGTAGGGATACCTAATGTAGGAAAGTCAACATTTATAAACAAATTAGCGAAGAATAATATTGCTAAAACAGGAGATAGACCTGGTGTTACAAAAAGTAAACAATGGATAAAAACTAAAATAGGTATAGAACTTATGGATACACCAGGAGTTTTATGGCCTAAATTTGAAGACGAAACTGTAGGACTTAATTTAGCATTTACTGGTGCGATAAAAGATGAAATTATGGATACTGAAGAATTAGCTTTAAAACTAATAGAGAGACTTCAAGAGTATTATCCGGAAAGATTAAAAGAAAGATACAAACTTACAGAGTTAAGTGAGTCTGCACTCGAAAATATGGATAACATAGGCAAGAAAAGAGGGGCAGTTATATCTGGAGGAAATATAGATTATAATAGAGTATCAACAATGTTGCTTGATGAATTTAGAGGCGGAAAATTAGGCAATATATCATTAGAAAAGCCAGAAACACAAGAAATATCAGAAAATATAGAGTAGGTGTTACATATGAATAATTTTATATCAGATTCTAAGAAATTTTCTGATATTAAAACTTATATAGATGATTTTATTAATAATAATTCTGTAGGTGATAATAAGAAAAGATACTTAGAATTAAGTCATCAACTTTCTAAAGATGAAAGAAAAAATGTAAAAAAATTATCAGAAAAGCTTTTAAAAAATGTTGAAAAATATGATAAAGAAGTTTTAAGAGTTAAGAATATGTATGATTTTGACAAAGGATATAATGGCTATTATATAGCTGGTGTAGATGAAGTAGGAAGGGGGCCTTTGGCAGGTCCTATAGTATCAGCAGCTGTAATAATAGATTTAGATTATTCAAAGGATAAGGATTTAATATTATATATAAATGACTCCAAAAAGCTTTCACACAACTTGAGAGAACAACTTAGTGAAGAGATTAAGAATAGAGCAATTGCATATAATATAGCTGTTATGGACAATTTAGAGATAGATTTAAATGGAATAGGGTATTGCAATCATGAAGTCTTTAGACGTGCATGTAAGGGGCTTAAAACAGTACCAGATTTAGTTTTATCTGATGGTTACTTAATAAAAGAATTTGATATGAAAAATGAATATCTGATAAAAGGTGACACTAAAAGTGCTAATATTGCATGTGCATCCATAATAGCTAAAGTTTATAGAGATAAGTTGATGGAAGTATATGGTGAAAAATATCCTCAATATAATTTTAAAAAAAATGTAGGATATGGAACTGAGGAGCATGTAAGGGCTATAAAAGAATTTGGTTTAACACCTATACATAGATTAAGCTTTTTAAAAAATATATTAGAAAATAATAGATAAAAATAGATCATGATTTAAAATATTTAAATCATGATCTATTTTTATGTAAGTTATATATAACCATCTATAATGAATGCATTTTTTATCAGGTTGAGTTTTGATGTAGTTGAACTAAAAATTATTTCAACTACATCAAATCTTAAGTTATACTTATGCAAATCCTTTTTTAGTATATAGTATTGAGCTACCTTACATATTTTTTGCTCTTTATAGTAATTAACAGCTTCACTTGGCATGCCAAAATAATCTGAAGTTCTAGATTTTACTTCTATAAAACAAATATTATTTTCATTTTTTGCAATTATATCAATTTCGCCAATTTTACAAGAAAAGTTTCTTTCAAGTATTTTATAATTATGATTTTTCAAATATTCTGCCGCAATATTTTCACCAATAGTGCCTATAGATTTATTATCAAATTTCATAAAATACATCCTTTCTAAAAATATCTTTTTTTAAATACTTGACAAAATTCAATAAAATAAACTTATATTTGAAAAATAGATTATTTTATTGTATAAGTGTCAACAATTAACTTGAGTGTAAGGAGGATGATTAAATTATGGCTATACAATTATCATGCGCTAGTTTTTTAGGCGTAGAAGGTGTTATTATATCAGTAGAAATAGATATATCTCGTGGAATACCTTCTTTTAATATAGTTGGAATGGCTGATACTTCAGTAAAAGAAGCAAAAGATAGAGTGAGAGCAGCAATAATAAATTCTGGATATGAATTTCCCAACAATAAAATAACTATAAATCTAGCACCAGCAGATTTGAAAAAAGAAGGGACAATGTTTGATTTACCTATAGCAATAGGATTGCTAATTGAAAGTGAACAAATAGAAGTTGAAGACATAAATCAGTATTTAATAATGGGTGAATTATCTTTATCAGGAAATTTAAAGAAAGTTAGAGGTGTATTACCTATTGTAATAGAAGGACATAAGAAAGGTTTTAATAAATTTTTAATACCTTATAATAATTACAAAGATTGTTCAATGATAAAAGATATAAATGTATATCCTTTAAGCAATTTAAAACAAACAGTGAAGTTTTTAATTTATAAGGATATGCCTAAATATTATTTTCCTGTAGAAGAAAAAAAGGAAAATAGTGAAAGTAATTTAGATTTTGAAGATGTGATAGGGCAGGAAGCTACTAAAAGAGCTTTAGAAGTATCAGCAGCCGGTGGACATAATATATTAATGTTTGGTGCACCTGGATCAGGAAAAACTATGCTAGCTCAAAGAATAGTTTCTATACTTCCTAAATTAACTTATGAAGAGTCGTTGGAAGTTACTAAAATATATAGTGTATATGGAACATCGAATTATAAAGGTGGTTTAATAGATGAAAGACCATTCAGAAGTCCACATAATACAACTACAGAGATTGCATTATGTGGGGGAGGAAGAAATCTTTTGCCAGGTGAAATATCTTTAGCTCATAATGGTGTTCTATTCTTAGATGAAATTTTAGAATTTAAAAAAAATATTATACAATTATTAAGGCAACCATTAGAAGATAGAAAAATAAAAATTACAAGGAATTCAGGGACTGTTGAATATCCATGTAGTTTTATGTTAGTTGCAGCACTAAATCCATGTCCGTGTGGATTTTATGGTACAAATATAAAACCTTGTAGATGTAGTGATTATGAGATAAAAAGATATATTGGAAAACTTTCTGGTCCGCTTTTAGATAGAATAGACATATTTACATATGTAAATCCATTATCATATGGAGAGATAAATTCCAACATAAAAAAAGAGAGTTCTAGTGAAATTAGAAAAAGAGTTGAAAATGCAAGAGAAATACAAAGTAAAAGGTTTGAAAATGAAAAAATAAGATGTAATGCAGAAATGTCCCAAAAACATATAAAAGAGTATTGTGCTATTGACAACAAAACCAGTAAAGTATTAGAATTAGCTTTTGAAAAGTTTCATTTAAGCACAAGAGGTTATAGTAGAATTTTAAAAGTTGCTAGAACTATTGCAGATATAGAATCTAGTGAGAAGATTGAAGAACATCATATAATAGAAGCATTAAATTATAGAAAATTTATAAACAATGAAATTATTTAAGGAGTTAGGGATGTATAATAAATTTAAGCTTTGGTATACAATAACGCAAGTTCCAACAGAAATAAAATTAGAACTTATAAGTGAACTTGGCAGTGAAGAAGATGTATATAACTATATGATGTTTAATAAAAATGTTAATAATAGAATTGTAAATAAGTTTTTAAAGTATTATGATGAGTATAACCTTAATAAAATAAAAAGTATATGTGAAGAAAGTAATATTAAATTCTGTACAATAAATTCAAAGGAATATCCTGAAAATTTAAGGGAAATCAGTAATCCACCATATGGGTTATTTTATAAAGGAAATATAACTACATTAAACAAAAATAGTAAAAAAATAGCAATTGTAGGTTCTAGAAAATCAAGTTGTTATGGTAAAAATATTGTACAAATTATTTCAAATGAATTAAAAGAATACGATGTTCAAATAATAAGTGGGCTTGCAAAAGGTATAGATGGAGAAGCTCATAAAGGTGCTATAAAGAATAATATTTATACTTGTGCAGTTTTAGGATGTGGTATAAATATAATATATCCTAAAGAAAATGAAAAATTATATTATGATATTTTAGATAAAGATGGGTGTATAATATCAGAATATGAACCTTTAGCAGGGCCGGAGAAATTTAGGTTTCCATTAAGAAATAGAATTATAAGTGGAATTTCAGATCTGATTGTTGTAATTGAAGCAGGGGAAAAAAGTGGCTCGTTAATAACTGCTAATTGGGCGTTAGAACAAGGAAAGGATGTAATGGCTGTACCGGCATCAGTATTTTTAGAAGGAAATAAGGGAACAAATAAATTAATAAAAGATGGAGCACATGTTTTTACTAAGATTGATGATATAATTGAAGTTTTGGGACTGGAAAAAATTCGACATAAAAATAAAAAAATATCTATAGCTTATAATGAAGAAACTGACAGAATATATAGTATTTTGACAACAGAACCAATGCATATTGATGATATTAGTAGAAATACTAATGTTGACATAAAACAATTATATAGGTTATTATTTGAAATGCAGCTAAGGAAAGAAATATATTGTTTAAATGGTAATTATTATGTTAAGGTAGAAAAGAGTATATAGTAAATGTAGATTTTGCATTAGTAATATAAAATGATATTATACAATATATATGTAGTTGAAAATTTAAAGATTAAAGTTTCAGAGCAAGTGAAAAACATTTAATAAAAATTACTTTTAAAATAGTATATTAAAATCTGAATACAATATTAAGACGAAAAGTTATACAAAATTAAGAGAAAGTTACTGGAGGGGATACGATGGGTCAAAAACTAGTTATAGTTGAGTCACCAGCTAAAGCTAAGACCATAAAGAAGTATTTAGGAAAAAATTATGTAGTTGAAGCTTCAATGGGGCATGTTAGAGATTTACCTAAAAGTCAATTAGGTGTTGATATAGATAACAATTATGAACCTAAATATATAACAATTAGGGGAAAAGGCGACTTAATAAAAAAATTGAAAAAAGAAGCTAAAAAAAGCGATAAAATTTATCTCGCAACTGACCCTGATCGTGAGGGTGAAGCGATATCATGGCATTTAGCAAAAATATTAAAAATTGATGAAAGTGAAAAGTGCAGAATAGAATTTAATGAAGTAACAAAAAATGCTGTAAAAGCAGCTATAAAAGAACCGAGGTTAATTAATGAAAACATATTTGATGCACAACAGGCAAGAAGAGTTTTAGATAGATTGGTTGGATATGAAATAAGTCCTATATTATGGAAGAAAGTTAAATGGGGACTTAGTGCAGGAAGAGTTCAATCAGTAGCATTAAAAATTATTTGTGATAGAGAAAATGAAATAGATAAGTTTGAGGCTAAGGAATATTGGACTATTGAAAGTGAAGTCTACAAGGAAAATAAAAAAGAAAAATTTTTAGTAAAACTTCATAGTAAAAACAAACAAAAAATAGAAATAACATCAAAAGAAGAAAGCGACTTTATAATTGAAGAGCTTAAAAAAGGTCAGTTTGAAGTAAAAACTATTAAAAATACAGAAAAGACTAAAAATCCATTACCACCATTTACGACAAGTACTCTTCAACAAGATGCATATAGAAAACTTAATTTTTCAACTAAAAAAACAATGTCAGTAGCACAGGAACTTTATGAAGGTATTGAAATAAAAGGATTTGGAACAGTAGGATTAATAACTTATATGAGAACGGATTCTGTAAGAATATCAGAAGAAGCTCAAGAAAGTGCAAAACAATATATTCTAGAGAACTTTGGTGATTTATATGTACCAAAGACAAAAAGAGTATATAAAGGAAAGAAAAATAGTCAAGATGCACATGAAGCAATAAGACCAAGTAATATAAATATAACGCCAGAAATTGCTAAGGAAAATTTAAAAGATCCTCAATACAAGTTATATAGTTTAATCTGGAATAGGTTTATGGCAAGTCAGATGGCATCATGTTTATTAGATAGTACTACCGTAGAAGTAATAAATATTGATTATTTATTTAAAGCCACAGGATCAACTACTAAATTTGAGGGATTTACTAAACTTTATAAAAATGATAACGAAGATGAGGATAAGGTTGTAAAAATACCTAAAATAGAAGAAAAAGATAAACTTTGTAGTAATTTTACAGAAGGTAAGCAGCATTTTACTCAACCACCAGCTAAATTTTCAGAAGCTTCACTTGTAAAAAATTTAGAGGAAAATGGAATAGGTAGACCTAGTACTTATGCACCTACAATATCCACATTATTGAGTAGAAAATATGTTGAAAGAAATAAAAAAATATTAGAACCTACAGAGCTTGGAAAAATAGTAAATAACCTAATGTGTGAGTATTTTAAAGAGATAGTTAATATTGAATTTACAGCAGAAATGGAAAACAAACTAGATAGAGTAGAAGAAGGAACTGTTGAATGGAAAAAGATAGTTGAAGAATTCTTTGCTCCATTAAAAGAATCTATTGAAATAGCAGAAAAAGAAATAGCCAAAATTACTATAGAAGATGAAGTTACTGATATAGTTTGTGATAAGTGTGGAAGATTTATGGTTATAAAACATGGAAGATTTGGAGATTTCTTGGCTTGTCCAGGATATCCGGAGTGTGAAAATACAAAACCTATATCTAGAGAAGTAGAAGCACCTTGTCCTAAATGTGGCAAAGCTATTTTAGAGAAAAGAAGTAAAAAGGGAAGAACTTTTTATGGATGTAGTGGATATCCAGAATGCGACTTTGTGAGTTGGTTTGAACCTGCTAATGAAAAATGCCCTGAATGCAATGAAATAATGTTAAAAAGATATAGCAAAGCAAAGGGCGATTATTTAGAGTGTTCTAACAAAGAGTGTAAATATAAAAAGTACTTAAATAAAGAACAATAGTTGTAATTGTTTTTTTTATATAAAACACACAAGTAATCAAGCAATATTAATAGTATTGCTTGATTAAATTTTGTGTTCAATTAATGTTTTTCTTTTACGATAATTAAAATAAAATTTACTTTAAGTAAAAAAAAATGTAATAAGATAACACTTTAAGTTGACAAAGTATGTATAAAAGATGTATAAATAATTAATAAAGTATTAACGAAATGTTAAGTGAAAAATAAATGCTAGTAAAATCAATATCTGAGTAAAATACTTTAAATACAAAAAAAATAATAAAAAAATAAGAAACATGTCGAAATAGGTAAAAATATATTGAAAAGCAAAAATATATATGTTATTATATAACTGAAATAAACAATTCTAAAAATTTTAAATTACATAAAAAATGCAAGAACTGTTTAGTATGACAACTTTATATAGAGTGGATGATATGTTGAAAATGTAGAAAAAATAAATTATAGCAAATTGAAGGAGGAGAACTAGAGTGTCATTATTAGATAAAACTAGAAGATTAAATAAAATATTACAAAAATCAGGAACAGAACCAGTTGTATTCGATGAAATATGTAACTTATTAAGTGAGGTACTTGAGTGTAACGTATATGTGATAAGTAGAAGAGGTAAGGTTTTAGGATATAACTTTGCTGGTGGATTTGAATGTGAAATAGTTAAAACAGAAGTTATAAAAAATATGAGATTCCCAGATCATTACAATGAAAAACTTTTAACTATAGATGAAACAAGAGAAAATCTTTCAAGCAAAGGTTTCTGCGTATTTGAAAATGAAAAAGAATGTGAAGTTGAAGGAAAGTTAACAACTATAGTTCCTATAAATGGAAACAGAGAAAGATTAGGTACTTTAGTTTTAGCAAGATTTAACAAAGAGTTCACAGAAGAAGATTTAGTTATTGCTGAATACAGTGCTACAATAGTTGGTTCAGAAATACTAAGATCAAAAAATGAACAAATAGAAGAAGAAGCAAGAAAGAAAGCTATAGTTCAATTAGCAATAGGAACACTTTCTTATTCAGAATTAGAAGCTGTAGAACATATATTTAATGAATTAGAAGGAACAGAAGGATTATTAGTTGCATCTAAGATTGCTGATAAAGTTGGAATAACAAGATCAGTTATAGTTAATGCATTAAGAAAATTCGAAAGTGCTGGAGTTATTGAGTCAAGATCTTTAGGAATGAAAGGTACACATATAAAAATTCTTAATGATAAATTAATGGAAGAACTAGATAAATTAAAATAGAGCTTATGCTCTATTTTTTTTCAAGTTTTAACTTAAATAAAGAATTTACTCAAAATGTTTACGGGCATTTTATTTGGATATAATATTAATGAAGTTATTACAAATTTTAAAGTTGAAAAAATAGTTATTATAAGTGTTAAATTTATGTTGAATAGTTATAATGATTATGATATACTAACACAGGTAAGAAATACACACATTGCTGATTCACTAAAAAGGTGCCTTTCTAAAAGGGTTTTTTAGGAAAATGATAGCAATGGAGGAATAACCAGGAGGAATTTAAAATGGCAGTAATATCAATGAAACAATTATTAGAAGCTGGTGTACATTTTGGACACCAAACAAGAAGATGGAACCCTAAAATGGCTCCATACATATTCACTGAGAGAAACGGAATCTATATAATAGATTTACAAAAAACAGTAAAGAAAATCGATGAAGCATATGATTTCTTAAAATCTGTATCAGAAGAAGGAAAAGATATTCTTTTCGTTGGAACTAAAAAACAAGCTCAAGAAGCTATTCAAGAAGAAGCAATCAGATCTGGAATGCACTTCGTAAACAACAGATGGTTAGGTGGAATGTTAACAAACTTCACTACTATCAAAACTAGAATAGCAAGACTAGAAGAATTAGATAAGATGGAAGAAGATGGAATATTCGAAGTTCTACCAAAGAAAGAAGTTTCTCAATTAAAAAATGAAAGAGAAAAACTTGAAAAGAACTTAGGCGGAATCAGAAACATGGATGCTAACAAAATTGGAGCATTATTTGTTGTAGATCCAAGAAAAGAAAAAAATGCTATATCAGAAGCTAAAATATTAGGAATACCAGTTATAGCAATAGTTGACACAAACTGTGATCCAGATGAAGTTGACTATGTAATACCAGGAAACGATGATGCAATCAGAGCAGTAAAACTAATAACTGAAAGATTAGCAGATGCTATAATCGAAGCAAGACAAGGTGAACAATTAGCTGAGTAATTTTATTTTACCTTGAATAATTAACATTTAAAAAAATGTTATAGGATATAAATTTTTAAGGTAAGTGAAGGCGGTGTCTTTCATTTACCTTTTAAATTAGTTAAGAATAGGAGGAATTTATCAATGATAACTGCAAGCATGGTAAAAGAGCTTAGAGAAAGAACTGGTGCAGGAATGATGGACTGCAAAAAGGCTTTAAATGAAACAAATGGAGACATGGATAAAGCTATAGAAACTTTAAGAGAAAAGGGTCTAGCGGCAGCAGCTAAAAAAGCTGGAAGAATTGCGGCTGAGGGTCTAGTAGTAACTTATATTAGTGAAGATCACAAAAAAGGTGCAGTAGTAGAAGTTAACTGTGAAACTGACTTCGTTGCTGCGAATGAAGAGTTTGCAGCTTTAGCAAACAATGTTGCTAAACAAGTTACATTATCAAATGTAACTACAGTAGAAGAGTTAGTAGAAGAAAAATACATAGCTGATGAAAATTCTACAATTAAAGACGTATTAACAGCATTAATTGCTAAAATTGGTGAAAATATGTCTATAAGAAGATTTGAAAGATTCTCAATAGAAAATGGAATGCTTCAAAGTTATATCCATGGTGGCGGAAGAATTGCTGTTATGGTTGAATTAGCTTGTGAAAAACAAGGAGAATTCTTAGAAGTAGTAGGAAAAGATGTTGCTATGCAAGTTGCAGCAGCTAATCCATTATTCTTAGATGAAAGCAAAGTAGATCATGAAACTTTAGAAAAAGAAAAAGAAATCTATAGAGTTCAAGCTTTAAATGAAGGAAAACCAGAAAACATAGTTGAAAAAATGGTTTTAGGAAGAGCTAAAAAATACTTAAAAGAAGTTTGTTTAGTAGACCAAATTTGGGTAAAAAATGGAGACTATACAATAGCTAAATACCTTCAAGAAGAATCTAAAAAAGCTGGAGCTGATATAAAAATAACAAGATTCGCTAGATTCGAAAGAGGAGAAGGAATCGAGAAAAAAGAAGAAAACTTTGCAGAAGAAATCAAAAAAATGCAAGGAAAATAATAAAATTAAAGAGAACCCTGTGTTCTCTTTTTTTAAAATAGACATATAAATTTACAAATCTTTGATATAATAATAATAATTTGGAGGTAAAATATATATGGAAGCTGCAAAATATAAAAGGGTTATGCTTAAACTTTCAGGTGAGGCATTAGCTGCTGAAAAAGGATACGGAATAGATTTTGATGTGGCTAATAAAATAGCATTACAAATAAAAGAATTAGTAGATATGGGTGTAGAAGTTGGTGCTGTAGTAGGTGGCGGAAATATCTGGAGAGGCAGAAATGGAGAAGATATGGACAGAACTACTGCAGATTATATGGGGATGTTAGCAACTTGTATAAATGCACTAGCTCTTCAAGATTCTTTAGAAAGTGTAGGTGTTCACACAAGAGTACAAACTGCTATTGAAATGAGAGAAATTGCTGAACCTTATATAAGAAGAAGAGCAATGAGACACCTTGAAAAAGGAAGAGTAGTAATATTTGCAGCAGGTACTGGAAATCCATATTTCTCCACTGATACAACAGCAGCTTTAAGAGCAGCTGAAATAGAGGCAGAAGTAATATTATTAGCAAAAAAAGTTGATGGAGTATATGATAAGGATCCGCATAAATATGATGATGCTGTTAAATTTGATAGTTTAAATTATATTGATGTACTTGAAAAAGGACTACAAGTTATGGATTCTACGGCTACATCATTATGTATGGACAATAATATTCCAATATTGGTTTTTGCTTTAGATGAGCCTAAAAATATAATAAAGGCAATTAAAGGTGAAAAAATTGGTACTCTAGTATCTAGAGATATTTGTAAAAAATAATTGGAGGTAGTTTTTATATGATGAAAGAAGTAATTAAAACCGCTGATGAAAAAATGAACAAAACAATATCAGTTTTAAAAAATGAATTATCAACAATGAAAGCTGGAAGAGCTAACCCTAAAATGCTTGATAGAATAGAGGTTGAGTGCTACGGAAGTATGGTACCTTTAAACCAAGTGGCTAATGTATCTGCACCAGAACCAAGAGTGCTTTTAATTCAACCATGGGATAAAAGTTCTTTAAAAGATATAGAAAAAGCTATATTAAAGTCTGATTTAGGGTTAAATCCAACAAGTGATGGATCAGTTATAAGATTAATAATAGCTGAACTTACAGAAGAAACAAGAAAGAATCTTGTTAAAAACATAAAAAAAGTTGGAGAAGATGCAAAAGTTGCAATAAGATCAATAAGAAGAGATGCTAATGATAAAATAAAATCATTGAAAAAAGATGGGGAAATTAGTGAGGATGAAGTTAAAAAAGCAGAAGAAAACATCCAAAAAGAAACTGATAAATTTGTAAAACAAGTTGATACTATTATTGCTGATAAAGAAAAAGACGTTATGTCAATTTAATTTCATATTATTAATAAAACCTGCAGTTTTGCAGGTTTTATTAATAATATGAAATTATGAAAATAGGTATATTATATAAAATCTTTTACAATATAATAGATATAAAATGTTTATTATATTGTATAATTATTATAAAATATTTGATAAAATTAGTAATATAAACAAATACAAAAGAAAATATATGACTTTATGGAATGGAGAGAAAATAGTGTTTAAATTTATTAAAAGAAATAGAAATAATGATGATAAAGAAATTATAGAATTAGATTATGATAGAATGCCTAAACATATAGCTATAATAATGGATGGAAATGGAAGATGGGCTAAAGAAAGAGGTCTTCCAAGAATGATGGGACATAGGGAAGGTATGAAAACAATAAAAAAAATATTAGATAGAAGTGCACATTTAGGTGTAAAATATTTAACTTTATATGCATTTTCAACAGAAAATTGGAATAGACCTAAAGATGAAGTTAATGCACTTATGAATTTAATAATAGAATTCGCACAAAAAGAAGGTGAAAACCTACATAAAAACAATGTGAAATTTAATACTATAGGTGACATTTCAAAATTACCATCTAATAGTTTGAAAGCAATAAAGGATTTGAAGGAACTTACAAAAAACAATGAAGGAATAGTTCTTAATATAGCTTTGAACTATGGCGGAAGAAATGAAATAGTTTATGCAACAAAGAAAATTTGTGAAAAAGTTTGTAAAGGTGACATTAATATAGAGGATATTAATGAAAATTTAATGTCTATGAATTTATATACAAAAGGAATGCCTGATCCAGATTTAATAATAAGACCTAGTGGAGAACAAAGGCTTAGTAATTATTTATTATGGCAAAGTGCATATTCTGAATTTTGGTATTCAAATATAAAGTGGCCAGATTTTAGTGAAAGAAATTTAGAAAAAGCTATATATGACTATCAAAACAGAGATAGAAGATTTGGCAAAGTTAAACAATAAAGGAGAGAATAAAAGTGGTAAATAAGAGATATATTGGTGCTGCAATGATAGCACCAGCTTTAATATTTTTCTTAATAGGTGGTATTTGGTTAAAATATTTTGTAATGATTTTAGCCTTATGTGGTATCTATGAGTTTAATAATGCATCAAAAAGTAGCAAATTAAATCCAGTACCGTATATAGGGTATTTAATGACTATTATATATTTTGTAACTTTAGGAGAAAAATTTAATTTTGAAGTATTTTCTTATATAATAGTGGGCTTTGTATTTGTTTCGTTGATAATACCTATAATAAATACTAAGTACAATTTTATAGATATAGCAGTTACTATTCTACCCTTTTTATATGTAACAGTTTTTTTTAGTTTATTAGTTCTTATAGAACGAAAAGTTAATGGAAATTATTTAATATGGATAGTATTTATATCATCATGGGTATGTGATACTTTTGCTTATTATACTGGTAGATTTTTAGGAAAACATAAGATAAGTCCTAAAGTCAGTCCTAATAAAACTTTGGAAGGTTCAATAGGTGGATTGATAGGAAGTGTAATTGGATGTACTATATATGGTTATGTAATTTCTAAATTTGGTGTTGAAATTTCATTATATAACTATGTAATAATAGGTATTTTAGGTGGGGTATTTGGACAAATAGGAGATTTAGTGGCATCATCTATAAAAAGACATGCAGAAATAAAAGATTATAGTAATCTTATACCAGGACATGGAGGAATATTAGATAGATTTGATAGCATACTTTTTGTATCGGTAGTAGTATACTATTATATAACAATTTTTATGGGGATGTAGGGGTGAAATATAAAGAACTTGTTTATAGTATATTATTATTAATATCATTTATAATTTTTACTGTTGTAATTACTAAGTATATAAGACCTATAATAGTGACAATAATTATAATCTTACTTTCATTGCCGCTATATAGAATGTTAAAGAGAAACAATACATTTGGAGAAAAGGCAAGTGCTATAATTAGTATAGTTTTTATAAACAGCCTTTTCTTTATTATTTTATTTGCTTTAGGAAATTTTGTATTTACATTTGGAATTACTTTTTTTAAGAATCAATTAGAAGGAGTATTAGAATATTTAATTGAAATATATAATAGCTTTTTACCATTTAACAATATAAATATGAACACTTTAAAGAATGTTATTATAGAAAAAATATATTATGTAATTAATAGTGGGATTATTACTAAGGGTGCAATATATACGACAGGACATATTTTTACGTATTTTATAGGAAATATAACAGCTTATTTTATATTATCAGATACAAAATCTATAGGGTGTTTCATTATCAGAATAATTGGCAAAGATAATTATATAAAGATATGTAAAAAAATATGCGATTTAAAAAATTTAATTAGAGTATTATTCTACTCTGCTTTTATTAATATGATAATAACAATTATTGGATTTGTAATTCTCAGAATAAAAAAACCTATAAGCTTAGGGGTTATTTGTGGTGTCTTAGATTTTGTACCCTATGTTGGTACAGTTATAGTTTTTATACCGCTTATTATATACTATTGGTGTATGGGAAATAAAATAATATCTTTAGCTTTAGTAATATTATATATAATATTAGTTTTCAATAGTCAAATTATTCAAACAAAGTTTATGAGTTATAAAATGAACATATCCCCATTAGCTATGATTTTATCTATGTATATAGGTATGAAAAATTTTGGAGTAGTTGGAATGGTTATGGGAATATTATATGTTGTAACTTGTGATGAATTTATATTTAAAAATAGTTGTGAATTTGATAAAATTTATAGTGTGAATAAATACATTAAATAATAGATAAGTATAATATAAATTATTTAATACAGATATTTGTTAACTAATTTAAACTTAAGAAAAAGTAAAAGTTAAATTTCCTCCATATTAAGATAAAATCAAAATAACATAGAGGTAATTCAACTTAATATTATTATAACTTTGAAGATTGAAGTTATAAATTAGAAGGAGCGATTTTTTTGAAAAATATAAGTATATTAGGTGTTACAGGGTCAATTGGAACACAAACATTAGATGTTGTAAGAAATGAAAAAGAAAATTTTAATATTGTAGGGGTGTCTGCTAATACAAGCTACGAAAAAGTAATAGATATTATTAAAGAATTTGATCCTAAATATGTTGCTATGATGGATGAAAAATCTTTTGAAAAGGTTAAAAATTATTGTGAAGATAATAGCTTAGATATAGAAGTATATAAAGGATTAGATGGGCTTAACAAAATAGCGACATTAGACGAAATAGAGATGGTTGTTACTTCTGTTGTAGGGATGATTGGACTTACTCCAACAATAAATGCTATTAGAGCTAAAAAGGATATAGCCCTTGCAAATAAGGAAACATTAGTAGTTGCTGGTGATATAGTTATGAGAGAAGCTAGGGAAAATAATATAAGAATATTACCAGTGGATTCAGAACATGGAGCTATTTTTCAAAGTTTACAGGGAAATGATAAAGAAAGTGTTAATAAGATAATATTAACAGCATCAGGGGGACCTTTTAGAGGAAAAAAAAGGGAACAACTTTCTAAAATAGAAGCTGAGGAGGCACTTAATCATCCTAAGTGGTCAATGGGGAAAAAAATTTCTATTGACTCATCGACTTTGGTAAATAAAGGATTAGAAGTAATAGAGGCACACCATTTATTTAATGCTAATTATGATGATATAGAGGTTGTAGTACATCCTCAAAGTATAGTACATTCAATGGTAGAGTACATAGATGGTAGTGTTATTGCTCAACTAGGTAGTACTGATATGAAGTTGCCTATACAATATGCATTAAATTATCCTAAAAGAGAAAAGTGTGTAGTTGAAAAATTAAATTTTGCTGAAATAGGTAAATTAACTTTTGAAAAACCTGATATAGAAACTTTTGGATGTTTAAAACTTGCTTATATAGCAGGCAGAAAAGGTGGTAATTTACCAGCTATAATGAATGGAGCAAATGAAATTGCAGTAGAATTATTTTTAGAAAATAAAATATCATATCTTCAAATTGAAGATATAATAAGAGAATGTATGAATACATTAGAATATATAGAAAATCCAACATTAGAAGAGATAATATCAACAGATGAAAAAGTTAGAAATTATGTAAGAAAAAAATTTAATATGTAGGGAGATGAATTGATATGGGAGCTGTTTTTCAAAATATAGGACATATACTTATGGCTATAATTGCATTTGGAATTTTAGTTATAGTACATGAATTTGGACATTTTATTTTAGCTAAAATAAATGATGTTCGAGTAGATGAATTTTCAATAGGAATGGGACCTAAATTATTTGGAATAAAAGGAAAAGAAACTGAATATAAGATTTGTTTATTACCTATAGGTGGATATGTAAAAATGTATGGAGAGGATGATGAAGTTACAAGTTCGGATCCTAGAGCATATGCAAATAAGTCATCATGGCAAAAATTATCTATAGTTTTAGCAGGTCCAATAATGAATATAGTACTTGCAATTTTACTTTTTGCTATTGTTGGAAGAGTAGAGGGAATTAAAATTCCAATAGTAAGTCAATTAATTGATAATTCACCAGCACAACAAGTTGGTATTAAGGCTGGAGATGAAATAAAAAAAGTAAATGGAAATGAAGTAGTTTCTTGGGAAGATTTTGTGACAGGAATTATGCTAAGTGAAGGCAAAGAAGTTAATATAGAAGTAAAAAGAGAAAATGAAACAAAAGAATTTACTATAAAACCAGAACTTGATGAAAGTAAAAAACAATATTTAGTTGGCATTTATGGTAGTATAAAAACACCTAATATATTAGAAGCAGTTAAACATGGGTTTGGTGAAACTGTAAGTCTTACAAAACAAACTTTTGGTTTTTTTGGACAGTTATTTAAAGGACAGCTATCAGCGGATGATGTAGGTGGTCCTATAACTATAATTAGAATTTCTGGTGAAGCAGCAAGACAGGGGCTTACTACATTAATGTTTTTAGCAGCGTATTTAAGTGTGCAGTTAGCTATATTCAACATAATTCCATTCCCTGCATTAGATGGAGGATGGACATTAATACTAATACTGCAAATAATAACAAGAAGAGAATTTAATAAAGAAAAAATAGCAAAGTTAAATTATTATGGATTTATGGTGTTAATGGCGCTTATGGTAGTGGTTTTAGTTAAGGATATAGTTAGACCTATTAAGTTCTAGGAAGGAGCAATTATGAAAAGACGTGACACAAGAAAAATAAAAGTTGGCAATATATATATAGGTGGAGATTCTAAAATTGCGGTTCAATCAATGACAAATACAGATACAAGAGATATAGAAGCTACTGTTAATCAAATATTAAGACTTGAGAAAGCAGGGTGTGACATAGTAAGGTGCGCTGTTCCAGATATGGAAGCAGCAGAAGCTATAAAAGAAATTGTAAAAAGAGTAAATATACCTGTTGTTGCTGATATACATTTTGATTATAGATTAGCAATAAAAGCTATGGAAAATGGTATATCTAAACTAAGAATCAATCCAGGCAACATAGGAAGTAGAGATAGAGTTGAAAAAGTAGTTGAAATAGCAAAAGAAAAAAACATTCCTATAAGAATTGGTGTGAATGCAGGTTCTTTAGAAAAAGGAATATTAGAAAAGTATGGTAGACCTTGTCCAGAAGCTTTGGTTGAAAGTGCACTAGAACATGTTAAAATTTTAGAAAGCTTAGATTTTCATGATATAGTTATTTCGATAAAATCTTCAAACGTAAATGAAATGATAGAAAGTTACAGGCTTATGTCAAGTAAAGTAGACTATCCTCTACATTTAGGTGTAACTGAAGCAGGAACAATATTTCAAGCCACAGTTAAATCAAGTGTAGGAATAGGAAGTGTTCTTTCAGAAGGAATAGGTGATACTTTAAGAGTGTCTATAACTGGTGATGTTGAAGAAGAGGTTAAAGTTGGAAGGGAAATTTTAAAGTCTTTAGGTTATATAGATGATGGTATTAAATTTGTATCTTGTCCAACTTGTGGAAGAACTGAAATAAATTTAATAGATATAGCTAATGAGGTAGAAGAAAAACTTTCAAGTGTGAATAAAAACATAAAAGTAGCGGTTATGGGATGTGTTGTTAATGGACCCGGTGAAGCTAAAGAGGCGGATATTGGAATTGCTGGGGGAAAAGGTTGTGGAATAATATTTAAAAAAGGTCAGATAATAAAAAAAGTAAAAGAAGAAGAACTTGTATCTGAACTTATGAAAGAGATAGACAAATTATAAGACTAGGAGGGATTACAGATGAATAAAAGCCTAGTTGAATTATTAAAAGGTCATTTAGATGAGAATAAAGATATTTGTGACTATGATATTAAGGTACTGAGAATTCAGTACCTTAAAAAAAGCGAAAAATTGATAATTTATTTAAAAGGTGAAAGTAGATTAAATGAAGATATAAAAGATAAAGTAGAAAAGACTTTATTCAATATCTTGGATGTGTTTAAAGATATTGAATTTATATGGTATGTGGATATTAAAAATGCAAACATAGAAGAAGTATTAACTATGTATTGGGTAGATTTTGTGCATGATGTAACAATGAAGACTCCTACAGTGAAAACTGCACTTTTAAATTGTGGGAAATCAATTGTAAATGATGAAATTAAAATAGATGTAAACAATAAATTTATACTAGATGTTTTAAAAAATAAAAAAATGGATCAAGTTATGAAAAATACTTTAAAAAGAGTATATGGATTAACAACAAATTTTAATATAGAATATGATGAAAATACTAAACAGGATTATTTTGAAGAAAAAGAAAAAGAAAATTTAAATATAATTCAAGAAGTTATGAAAAATAAGCCAGTGCAGACAACTCCAAAAGAGTCATCACCTAAGCCAAAATCAAATAATAATAACTATAATAGTGGAAGTAATGGTGGATATAAGAAAACAAAATATGACAATACTAAAGATGCAAATGATGAAAATCTAATTATAGGTAGACATATAACAGGAGATATAACACCTATAATTGAATTAGATCAGACATCGGGATTTGTTTCTGTTATGGGGGATGTATTTAAAGTTGAAATAATAGAAACTAAAACAGGAAGAATAATACCAACTTTTTGCATAACAGATTATACAAGCTCTATAACAGTTAAGTGTTTCCTTAAAAATCAAGAAATTGAAAAAATGCAGGAAAACTTAAAGGTTGGTTTACATTGTAAAATAAGTGGTGAAGTTATATATGATACATATGCAAGGGAAATAGTAATAATGGGAAAACATATGTATAAAATCCCTAAAACTGAGAGAAATGATAGTAATGAAGAAAAAAGAGTAGAACTTCATGCTCATACTACTATGAGTTCTATGGACGGAATGTCATCAGCTACTAGTCTTATAAATATGGCTGCAAAATGGGGGCATAAAGCAATAGCTATAACTGATCATGGTGTTGCACAAGCATTTCCAGAAGCTATGAATGCATCAAAGGGAAAAGACATAAAAATTATATATGGAATGGAAGGCTACTTAGTTGATGATGGAGAACCTATTGTAATTGGTGGTAAAGATAGAAGGTTAAATGATGATATTGTCGTATTTGACTTAGAAACAACAGGTTTTTCTAGTGAAAATGATAGTATTATAGAAATTGGAGCAGTTAAAATTAGAAATGGCGAAGTGATTGAGAGTTTTAATGAATTTGTAAATCCTGAAAGGAATATACCATATAAAATAACAGAATTGACTAGTATAACAAATGAAATGGTAAGAAATGCAGAAACAATAAAGGAAATTTTACCAAAGTTTATGAATTTTATTGGAGATTCTATGGTAGCAGCTCATAATGCACCTTTTGATACTTCTTTTATAAAAGCAAATTGTAAAAGAATGGGGTTAAACTTTACAAGCGCTATAATGGATACTATACCATTATCTAAATTTTTATTTCCCGATTTAAAAAGGTATAAGTTAAATACAATTTGTAATCATATAGGTATATCATTAGAAAATCATCATAGAGCTGTAGATGATGCTAGAGCTACGGCGGAAATAGCATTACACTGTTTTGAAAAATTAAAAAAAGAATATAACATAGAAGATGTAAATACTTTGAATGCTGAGTATATAAGAAATTTTGATATAAAAAAAGCTATGACATACCATGTTATAGTGTTAGCAAAAAATCAAGCAGGAATAAAGAATCTATACAAAATTATATCCAAATCTAATCTTGAATACTTTCATAGACGACCAAGATTGCCTAAAAGTCTTATACAGGAATATAGAGAAGGATTAATAATAGGGTCTGCATGTGAAGCAGGTCAGGTATTTAAAGAAGTTTTACAAGGGAAAAGTTTTGAAGAACTTGAGAATTTGGTTAATTTTTATGATTATTTAGAAATACAACCTATAGGGAACAATAAATTTCTAATCGAAAAAGGTAATGTAAAGGATGAAGATGAATTAAGAGAGATAAATAAGAAAATATGTGATTTGGCTAATAAATATGGAAAACCTGTTGTTGCTACAGGTGATGTACATTTTTTGGATCCAAAAGATGAGGTTTTTAGAAGAATATTAATGGCTGGTCAAGGGTTTTCGGATGCAGATAATCAACCTCCATTATATTTTAAAACTACAACAGAAATGTTAAAGGAATTTTCTTATTTAGGAGAAGAGAAGGCTAGAGAAGTAGTGATTGTAAATCCAAACAAAATAGCAGATGAAGTGGAATTTGTAAAGCCTATACCCGATGAGACATTTCCACCTAAAATAGAGGGTGCGGATGATGATATAAGAAATATGACTATGGAAAAAGTTCATAGAATATATGGAGAAAAATTGCCAGAAGTTATACAACAGAGATTAGATAAAGAATTAAATTCTATAATAAATAATGGATATGCGGTTTTATATCTTATAGCGCACAAACTTGTTGCAAAATCAATATCAGATGGTTATTTAGTTGGATCAAGGGGATCAGTTGGTTCTTCTTTTGTTGCAACAATGACTGATATTACAGAAGTTAATGGACTTCCACCTCATTATGTGTGTCCAAAATGCAAACATAGTGAATTTTTTATGGATGGTTCTGTTGCGTCTGGGGTAGATTTACCAGAAAAAAATTGTGAAAAATGTGGAACACCATATATAAGAGATGGTCATGATATACCATTTGAAACATTCTTAGGGTTTGAAGGTGATAAAGAACCAGATATTGACCTTAACTTCTCAGGAGATAACCAAGGTGATATACACAAATATACAGAAGTTTTATTTGGAGAGGGTCATACATTTAAAGCTGGAACTATAGGAACAATAGCAGAAAAAACAGCTTATGGATTTGTAAAGAAGTATTTAGATGAACGAGGAGTAAATGTTCCATCAGCAGAAATAGATAGACTTACAATAGGTTGTACAGGAGTAAAAAGAACAACAGGGCAACATCCAGGAGGAATAATGGTTGTACCAAATGATAATGAAATATACAATTTTTGTCCAATACAGCATCCTGCAGATGACCCTAATTCTGATATTATAACTACTCACTTTGATTATCACTCAATAAGTGGTAGACTTTTAAAACTAGATATATTAGGTCATGACGATCCCACTGTATTAAGAATGCTTCAAGATATAACGGGATTAGATCCTCATGATATTCCACTTTCAGATCCTAAAGTACTTAGCATATTTACATCACCAGAGGCATTAGGCGTTACAGTAGAAGAATTAGGGTGTGAAGTAGGAAGCTATGGTATACCAGAGTTTGGGACGAAATTTGTAAGACAAATGCTTTTAGATACTAAACCTAAAACTTTTTCAGATTTAGTTAGAATATCTGGATTATCTCATGGTACTGATGTTTGGCTTAATAATGCTCAGTATTATATAAAAGAAGGTTATACAACACTTAAAGATTGTATCGCCACAAGAGACGATATAATGGTTTATTTAATATATAAAGGGCTACCACCTAAAATTGCCTTCAATATAATGGAAAAAGTTAGAAAAGGAAAGGGATTATCAGAAGAGCATGAAAAGATAATGAGGGAAAATAATGTTCCGGATTGGTATATAGGATCTTGTAAAAAGATAAAATATATGTTCCCTAAAGGACACGCTGCAGCTTATGTAATGATGGCTGTAAGAATAGCATATTACAAAGTATATTATCCTAAAGCTTATTATGCAACGTATTTTACGGTAAGAGCAGATGACTTTGATGGAGATATTGTTATAAAAGGTGAAGATGCAATTAAGGTAAAAATGGATGAAATAAGTGAACTTGGTAATAAAGTTGGACCAAAAGAAAAAGGATTACTTACTATACTAGAACTTTCTTATGAGATGTACAAAAGGGGAATAAAATTTTTGCCAGTAGACTTATATAAGTCTCACGCAACTAAATTTTTAATAGAAGGAGAATCTATAAGGATTCCTTTAAGTGGATTGCAAGGTGTTGGAGTAAATGCTGCTAAAAGTATTATGGAAGCTAGAAAAAATGGAGAATTTATATCTAAGCAAGATATGAAAGATAGAAGTTCGGTTTCTAAAACCGTAATAGAAGCATTAAGTAATCATGGAGCATTAGGGGATTTACCAGAAACAAATCAATTAAGTTTATTTTAAGCTATAAAAAATAAAAGTATGTATAATTTTAAATGTAAATTTGGAAAACTATAAAGGGATAAATTTAAATGTTAAATATAACTTTAGTTCATTCATATATGTAAAGCAAATTCCCTTGAATAAATATTAGTTCTATGATATACTAAGTTATAGTTTAGTAAATTATGACGAATTAAGTTTTGGGAGAGTAGGTTATGCCTACTCTCTATTTGTTAAAGACGCAACGTTCACTAGTTGCGTTTTATTGTATACTTTACAATAAACTAAAAACTAAATAAGGAGGTTAGTAAATGGAGAATAAAGTTTTAATTGATAAACTTCAAACATTAACAGAACCAATTGTAACAAAAAACAATTGTGAATTATATCATTTAGAATATATTAAAGAATCTGGTGAATATATATTTAGAGTTTATATAGATAATGACAATGGAATAGCACTGTCAGACTGTGAAAAAGTTAGCAGAGAGTTAAGTGATTTATTGGATGTAGAAGACCCAATAAGTGAGGAATACATACTAGAGGTACAATCACCAGGTGTATTCAGAACATTATTTAACGATAAACATCTTAAGAAATATATAGGATATGATGTAAAAGTAAATTTAAAAAGCTTATTAAATGGAAAAAAGAAAATTGAGGGTGTTTTAAAAAGCTTTGATACTTTAAACATAACTATAGAAAGTGAAAATGTGGAAATCTCTATTCCTAGAGAAAAAGTATCAGAAGTTACTTTGAACCCTGCGTTGTAGGAGGATAATTAAAAATGAATGAAGAGTTTATAGATGCACTTAGAGAAATTGTGAAGGAAAAAGGAATAAGTGAAGATTTATTATTTACGACAATAGAAGACGCACTAGTAGCTGCATATAAAAAGAACTATGCAAATTCTTCAGTAAATAGCCAAAATGTAAAAGTTACTATGAACAGAGAAACAGGGGAAACTCATGTTTTTGCTCAAAAAGAAGTTGTTGATGAAGTTTATGATGAGGCTTGTGAAATATCTTTAGAAGAAGCAAAAGAAATAAACCCAAGATATGCTGTAGGAGATATGGCTGAAATTGAAGTAACACCAAGATCTTTTGGTAGAATAGCAGCACAATCAGCAAAGCAAGTAGTTATTCAAAGAATTAAAGAAGCTGAAAGAAGTATAATATATGATGAGTTCAAAGAAAAAGAATTCGACATAATTAATGCTACAGTTATAAGAAGAGATAGAAATAATATATTCATAAACTTAGGAAAAATAGAAACAGTACTTGGACCTAATGAACAAATGCCAGGTGAAATATATAAATTTAATGAAAAATTAAGCTTATATATAGTTGAAGTAAAAAATGGTACAAAAGGACCACAAATAATAGTTTCAAGAACTCATCCAGGTTTAGTAAAAAGATTATTTGAAAGAGAAGTTCCAGAGATATACAATGGTATAGTAGAAATAAAAAGTATAGCAAGAGAAGCCGGATCAAGAACAAAAATAGCTGTGTACTCAAATGATGAGAATGTAGAAGCTATGGGTGCTTGTGTTGGACCAAAAGGAACAAGAGTTCAAAATATAGTAAATGAGCTTAAAAATGAAAAAATTGATATAATAAAATATAGCAAAGAACCAGCTGAATATATAGCAAATGCATTAAGTCCAGCAAAAATACTAGATGTTAAAGTTGATGAAGAAAATAAGAGCGCAAAAGTTGTAGTAGATGATAATCAATTATCACTTGCAATTGGTAAAGAGGGACAAAATGTAAGATTAGCGGCAAGATTAACTGGATGGAAAATAGATATAAAAAGTAAATCACAAGCAGAACAAGCTAATGAATTAAATTTAGAAGATGTGAATTCTGGAAATTTAGATATTAATGAAGTTCAAGAGTAGGTGATATTTAATGAAGGCAAAAAAAATACCTCAAAGAATGTGCACTGGCTGTATGGAAATGAAAAATAAGAAAGATCTTATAAGAGTCGTAAGAAGTAAAGAAGGCGAAGTTTCTATAGACTTAACAGGTAAAAAAGCTGGTAGAGGTGCATATATTTGCAAGAGTATCGAATGCTTAGAAAAATCAATTAAAGCAAGAAGACTAGAGAGAAATCTTGAAGGGAAAATTGATGAAGAAATTATTGAGAAGTTAAAGGAAGAAATAAAGAATGCACAATAAATTTTATCAATTTTTAGGACTTGTAAAAAGATCAGGTAACCTTATTGAAGGATACAACAAATGTGAAGAAACAATAAAAAGACAAAATGTTTATCTGCTTTTATTATCTAAAGAATGTGCACATAATACTAAAAAGAAATTTATTAAATATTGCGATGATAAATCCATTAAAATAATAGATGATATTCCTAAGGAGGAATTAGGAAAAGCTTTAGGAAGAAATGAGATTAATGTACTATGTGTAAAAGATAGAAATATGAGTGATAGACTTTTGAATTTATGGAATGAATGTGAAGTTATATAAATTTGGAGGTGAATACTTTGGCAAAAGTAAGAATATATGAATTAGCTAAAGAATTAGAAGTTTCAAGTAAAGAACTAATAACAGTTCTTTTCGAAGAGTTTGGCGTAGATGCTAAAAATCACATGAGCGTTATAGATGAAGAGGATGCAGATTTAATTAAAGAACTTTTTGCAGATCAAAAATCTAATGGCTCAGAAATAGTAAAACACTATGAAGAAATAGAAAATGAAAATGCTAATAAGGTAGTTGTCAAGAAAAAAGCAAAAAATAGAAGAGATAGAACTGTAGAAGGTAAGAATGATCCAGTAGAACAATCAAGTGAAGAAGTTATAGAAATGGAAAAAACTATAATTGTTAAGGATCTAGCTGAAAAATTAAAGAAATCTTCAGTTGAAGTAATCAAACAATTAATGTTCATTGGTGTAATGGCAAACATGAACCAAGAAATAGATTTTAATATAGCTGAAAAGGTAGCAGAAAAATTCGGAACAATTGCTGTTTTAAAAGAAGAAGAAGAAGGCAAACTAGGTGAAGAAGTTGAAATGGAAAGCTTCGAATCAGAAGATGATAATAAAGTTAAAAGACCACCAGTTGTTACAATAATGGGTCACGTTGACCATGGTAAAACTTCAGTACTAGATGCTATAAAGCATTCTAAAGTAACAGCTACAGAAGCAGGTGGAATAACTCAACATATAGGAGCTTACACAGTAAATGTAAATGGAGAAAAAATAACATTTTTAGATACTCCAGGACACGAAGCCTTTACTGCAATGAGAGCTAGAGGTGCTAAAATTACAGATTTAGTTGTATTAGTAGTTGCAGCAGATGATGGTATAATGCCACAAACTATAGAAGCAATAAACCACTGTAAAGCAGCAGAAGTTCCAATGATAGTTGCTATAAATAAAATGGATAGACCAGCAGCTAACCCAGATAAAGTTAAACAAGAATTAACTGAATATGGATTAATAGCAGAAGATTGGGGCGGAGACACTATATGTGTACCTGTATCAGCTCATACTAAAGAAGGATTAGATACATTATTAGAAATGATAGTAATAACTTCTGAAATGTTAGAATTAGAAGCAAATCCAGATAGAAGAGCAAAAGGTACAGTAATAGAAGCTAAGCTTGATAAAGGAAGAGGACCAGTTGCATCATTACTTGTTCAAAATGGAACTTTAAATGTAGGAGATTCAATCATAGTTGGAACTACTTATGGAAGAATAAGAGCAATGAATGATGATAAAGGAAAGAAAATTAAATCAGCAGGTCCATCTATACCAGTTGAAATATTAGGTTTATCAGAAGTTCCAGCAGCTGGAGATAGATTTAATGTAGTAAAAGATGAAAAAACTGCTAGAAACATGGCAGAAAGTAGAAAAAGCAAAATAAGAGAAGAAAGCTTTACAGCTTCAAATAAAGTTTCTATGGAAAACTTATATAGCCAAATCCAAGAAGGAAAAGTTAAAGAACTTAGTGTTATAGTAAAAGCTGACGTTCAAGGTTCAACAGAAGCTGTAAAACAATCTTTAGAAAAATTATCTACAGATAATGTAAAAGTAAGAGTAATACATGGTGGAGTTGGTGCTATAACAGAAACAGATGTTACTTTAGCATCAGCATCAAATGCTATTATAATAGGATTTAATGTAAGACCAGATAATAATGCTGTAGCAGTTGGTGAAAAAGAAAATGTTGAAATAAAAACTTATAGAATAATTTATGATGCTATTGAAGATATTAAATCTGCAATGCTTGGAATGCTTGATCCTGAATATAAAGAAGTTGTATTAGGAACAGCAGAAGCTAGACAGGTATATAAAATATCAAATGTAGGAACAATTGCAGGTTGTTATGTATTAACAGGAAAAATAGTAAGAAATGCAAGTGTTAGAGTTATAAGAAATGGTGTTGTTGTATTTGAATCTGCTTTAGCTTCATTAAAGAGATTTAAAGATGATGTTAAAGAAGCAGCAACAGGTTTTGAATGCGGTATAAGTATAGAAAAATTCAATGACATAAAAGAAGGCGATATTATTGAAGCTTATACTATGGAAGAAATTAAGCCAAAACAAATATAGTTTAAGGAGTGAGTTACGTGGCAAATTATAGAGGCGGTAGAATAAATGAAGAAATAAAAAAGGATGTAAGTAATACTATACAAAATAAAATCAAAGATCCTAGATTAACTGCTATGGTTAGCGTAACTGATGTAGATGTAAGTAGAGATTTAAGCTATGCCAAAATTTATGTAAGTATATTTGGAAGTGAAAAAGAAAAATCTGATGCACTTTTAATACTAAAAAATTCAGTTGGATTTATAAGAAGAGAAATAGGTAAAAATGTAAAATTAAGACATGTACCGGAAGTTATAATACAACTTGATGAAACTTTAGATAAAGCTATGCATTTACAATCATTATTTAATAAAATAAAGGAGTAAATGATTATGGATTTAGATAAAGTAATAAATAAAATTATGAAAAGTAATAGCATTGCTATTACTTTTCATTCATCACCAGATGGAGATTCTATTGGTAGTGCTACAGCTTTAACTTTAGCATTAAGAAAATTGGGAAAAAAATGCAATATATTAAGCAAGGAAAAATTATCCAATACATTTTCTTATATAAAAATATTTGATGAAGTTAATGGTGAAAATTTTGAAATTCCAAATGAAACTGAATTACTAATAGTTTTGGATTGTGGAGATGTTAAAAGAATTAATGCAAATATAAATTTACAAAATAGAAATTATGAAGTAATAAATATAGACCATCATATGTCAAATGAGATGTATGGAGATTTAAATTATGTTGATACAAAAGCTGCTGCTGTAGGAGAAATTATATATAAAGTTATTGAAAAACTTAATATATTAATAGACAATGATATGGCAGAAGGTGTATATACTTCGTTACTTACAGATACTGGATCTTTTAGACATAGCAATACTACTAAAAGTACTCATGAAGTGGCAGGAAAAATAATAGATACTGGCATTAATTTTAGTGAAATACATAGAAAAATATTTGATAATAAAGAATTTAATAGAATAAAGCTTTATGGAAAAGTTATAGAAACTATGACTTTAGAATGTAATAGCAAGGCTGTTTTTATGATATTGGAGCAATCTATGTTGGAAGAGCTAAACTTGGAAAATACAGATACGTCAGATCTTTTAATGTTTGGAACTAAAGTTGCAAGTGCAGATGTTACTGTTTTAATAAAAGAAGCAGAAGGCGGAGTAAAAGTTAGTCTTAGATCTAAAGAAAAAGTGGACGTTAGAAAAGTTGCAGAAAAGTTCGATGGTGGTGGACATATAAGAGCGGCAGGATGTTTTATAGAGAAAAATTCTATGGAATGTAAAAAACAGTTAATAGATATGTTAGAAAAAGAGTTGATATAATATGAAATCAAGTAATGTAAATTTTGGTATATTAAATATTTACAAACCAACAAAAATGACTTCATTTGATGTGGTTAGAGAAGTAAGAAAAATTGCTGGTGAGAAAAAAGTAGGACATTGTGGAACTTTAGACCCAGAAGCATGTGGAGTTTTGCCGGTATGTATAGGAAAAGCAACTAAAATCATAGATTATATAATGGATGATGAAAAGGAATATGTTGCAGTTTTAAAGCTAGGTGAGGTTACTGATACTTATGATATAGAAGGTAAGACTATAAGAACTTCAGAAGTCAATGTAAACGAAGTCGAAATTAAAGGTGTTGTAAATTCATTTATAGGGAATATAAATCAAGTTCCACCAATGTATTCTGCATTAAAAGTTAATGGTAAAAAACTTTATGAATTAGCAAGACAAGGTATAGAAATTGAAAGAGAAGCAAGACCGATAAAAATATATAATATAGATATTCTAGAAATAGATATACCTTATGTTAAAATTAAAGTTAATTGCTCAAAAGGAACTTATATTAGAAGTTTATGTTATGATATAGGTGAAAAATTAGGTTGTGGAGCTATGATGACAAGCTTGGAAAGATTATCTACAGGAAAATTTAATAAAGAAAATTCTATAAATATAAAAGATTTAACAAAGGAAAATATAGAAGAAAATGTAATACCTGTGGAACAGGCTTTCTTAGAATGTCCTAAAGTTATAGCAAATGATAAATTTAAGAAATTATTACTAAATGGAGTTGTAGTTATGGATAGAAACTTTTCTGGAAATATAGAAAAGTTTAAGTTATATAGGGTTTATGATGAGTTAGACAACTTCATAGCTATAGGTGAGAAAACTGATGTAGGCTTTAAATTAATTAAAATTTTAATTTAGAGGTATTTAGGTATGAAAATAATGAGGGATAATTTTTCAGAAAAATTAAGGGAAAATACAGTTGTGGCATTAGGGAGTTTTGACGGAATACATAAGGGTCATCAAAGCTTAATAGAAAAAACTATAGAAATATCTAAGAAATTTTCAAATCAAGGATTAGAAAGTAAATCAATGGTGTGTACTTTTTATAATCATCCACTAACGGTTATAAATAATGAGATAGCACCTAAACTTATAATGGATAATGATAAAAAAGTTGAAGTGTTAAATAGAATGGGTATAGATATAGTAAACTTTATGACTTTTAACAAGGACTTTATGGAAATAAGTCCTAAAGAATTTATTGAAAAGTTAGTCAATTGTTATAATGTAAAAGGAATAGTAGTAGGATTTAATTTTAGATTTGGTTATAAAAACTTGGGAGATATAAAATTACTACAACAATATAGTGATAAGTTAGGTTTCAAATTATATGTAGTTCCCCCAATAAAAATGGATAACGAAATAATAAGTAGTAGTAAAATTAGAAAATATATATCAGAAGGTAATATAGTAAGAGCTAATAATATGTTAGGAAGTTTATATACAATGTCAGGAACTATAGTTAAAGGCAGACAGTTAGGTAGGACTATGGGTTTTCCAACAATAAACTTAGAATATAATAAGGAGTTTATATTACCTAAAAGAGGGGTATATTATACTTTAGTTAAATATAAAAATGATATATATAAATCTATGACTAATATAGGAATGAATCCTACTGTTAATGGAGAAAAACTTAGTGTAGAAACTAATATATTAGATTTTGATGATACTATTTATGGAGAGTTTGTTGAAATTTACTTTATTAACAAGATAAGGGAAGAACAAAAATTCTCAAATATAGAAAATTTAATGAAACAATTGAATAAAGATAGAAATTTTGTCAAAAATCAAAATATAGAAATAGCAATAAACTAAAAATAAATAATTTACAAAGAGGAGTTTATTTGATATAATTCTTCTTGAACCTTATGCTAAGTTAATCGAATTGCCGACGGCGTACTTGGAATAAGGGGATATTACAATCGGAGGTGTTTTACACATGGATAAGGCTAGAAAACAAGAAATAATGGAAAAATTTGCAAGAACTGAAGGAGATACAGGATCACCAGAAGTTCAAGTTGCTTTATTAACTTTCAGAATAAAAGAGTTAACTGAGCACTTAAAAGTTCACAAAAAAGATCACCACTCAAGAAGAGGTCTTCTAATGATGGTTGGACAAAGAAAAGGTCTTTTAAACTACTTAAAGAAGCAAGATATCGAAAGATACCGTGCTCTAATAGCTGAGTTAGGAATAAGAAAATAATTAAGAGCGGCTATGCCGCTCTATTATTTTAGGCATTACAATATTTAAATTGTGTGTTTAAATACAAATTTATTTGTAAGTAAAATTTAATTATAAAGTTATTAAATTTTACAAAAATACAAATAATAGTGATTGAAAGGAGGAAAATATATGATTAATACATTAAAAACCACTATAGCCGGTAGAGAAATGAAAGTTGAAAACGGCAAAGTAGGAATGTTATCTAACTGTGCTTTATTCATGAGTTATGGAGAAACAGTAGTACTTGTTAATGTAAATGCATCAGAATCACCTAGAGAAGGTATAGACTTTTTCCCTCTAAGTGTTGAGTATGAAGAGAGATTATACGCAGTAGGAAAAATCCCAGGAGGATTTATAAAAAGAGAAGGGAAACCTTCAGAAAAAGCTATACTAAATGGAAGAGCTATAGACAGACCAATTAGACCATTATTTCCTAAGGGGTATAGAAATGATGTGCAGGTTGTTTGTACAGTGGTTTCTGTAGAACAAGATAATGTTCCAGATATATTAGCAATGAATGCTGCATCAATGGCATTATCTTTATCAAGTATACCATTTGTAGATCCAGTAGGAACAGTTTCAGTTGGTCTTATAAATGGAGAATTTATATTAAATCCAACAGTTAAGGAAAGAGAAGAGAGTTCATTATCGTTAACAGTTTGTGCAACAAAAGATAGAGTTATGATGATAGAAGCTGGTGGTGATGAAATACCAGAAGAAACTATGATTCAAGCAATATCATTTGGATTTAATGAATGTCAAAAAATAGTTAAATTCCAAGAAGAAGCTATGGCTAAATTTGGAAAAGAAAAAATAACTCCAGAACTTCATAAAGTTGATGCAGAGTTAGAAAAGGAAATTAGAGAATTTTCTTTTGATATGTTAAAAGAAGCTATGTATATAACAGATAAGGATGAACGAAATGCAAAAGTTTCTGAAGTTAAAGAAAAAATAAATGAAGCTTTTGGAGAAAAATATGAAGATAATATGGCTGATGTAGCTGAAGTTATCTATGGAATTCAAAAAGAAATAGTAAGATATATGCTATTAAAAGAACAAAGAAGACCAGATGGAAGAGCATTTGATCAAATAAGACCTATAGGTTGTGAAACATCTATACTTCCTAGAACTCATGGAACAGGACTTTTCACAAGAGGATTAACTCAAGTTATGACTGTTGCAACTTTAGGAGCTTTAGGTGATGTTCAAATTATTGATGGATTAGGTGAAGAAGAATCTAAAAGATATATGCACCACTATAATTTCCCAGCATACAGTGTAGGAGAAGTTAGACCATTAAGAGGACCAGGAAGAAGAGAAATTGGTCATGGAGCTTTAGCAGAAAGAGCTTTAGAGCCACTTATACCATCAATAGAAGAATTCCCATATACTATTAGACTAGTATCAGAGGTATTAAGTTCTAATGGATCTACATCACAAGCTAGTGTATGTGGAAGTACTCTTGCCTTATTAGATGCAGGTGTTCCAATAAAGAGACCAGCAGCAGGAATTGCAATGGGATTAATAACAAGTGAAGATTTAAGTGAAGAAGAAGTATTAACAGATATACAAGGAATAGAAGATTTCTTTGGTGACATGGACTTTAAAGTTGCAGGTACAGAAAAAGGAATTACATCAATTCAAGTTGATACTAAAATAAAAGGTCTTTCAGAAAACTGCATAAGACAATCTATAGAAAAAGCTAGAGATGCAAGAATGTTTATATTATACAAAATAAAAGCATGTATACCTGAAGCTAGAGAAGAATTGTCACCTTATGCACCTAGAATGTATACTATGACTGTAAAACCAGATAAAATTAGAGATATTATAGGACCAGGTGGTAAAGTAATAAAACAAATCATAGCAGATACTGGTGTTAAAATAGATACTAGTGATGATGGTAAAGTAGTAATAATGTCTAATGATAGTGTTAGCGCAAATGAAGCTTTAAGAATAATAAAAGAAATAACTAAAGAAGTAGAAGTTGGAGAAATTTATTTAGGTAAGGTTACTAAAATAACTACATTTGGAGCATTTGTTGAAATAATGCCTAAAAAAGAAGGATTAGTTCACATATCTAAATTAGATGTTGAAAGAGTAAACAAAGTAGAAGATATAGTATCAGTTGGAGACGAAATTTTAGTAAAAGTTACTGAAATAGATCAACAAGGAAGAATAAATCTTTCAAGAAAAGATGCAATAAAAGATACAGATAATAAAGAAACTGACAACAACGTTGAGAAGTAAACAAATAGAAGGGCATAATGCCTTTTTATTTTTTTATAATTTATTAAGTTGTAAAATTAAAATTTATAATAAGTAGTAATATAATATAAGAATTAGTTAATACTTAAATTTATAAAGAATTTTTTATTGATTTTTATAACAATATAGATTATATTAGAAATAAATTTTTAATAATATATCTTCAATGAGGAGAATCGAGATGTATAATTTATTTACTTTAAATAATGGTTTAAAAGTTGTAGTTGAAAACATAGAACATTTCAATTCTGTGTCAATTGGATTATGGGTTGAAAATGGTTCAAGAAAAGAAAATTTTTATAATAATGGAGTATCGCATTTCATAGAACATATGCTATTTAAGGGAACTTCCAATAGAACATCAAAAGAAATAGTAGAACAAATTGAAGATGTAGGAGGACAAATAAATGCCTTCACAGGAAAAGAATCAACATGTTATTACATAAAAACATTAGATACACATTTAGAATTAAGTCTAGAAATACTATCAGATATGTTATTTAATAGTTTATTTAGTGAAGAAGACATAGAAAAAGAAAAAGGTGTAGTAATAGAAGAAATAAATATGAGTAAAGATAATCCAGAAGATGTATTGATGGATGTACATGCTAAAGCTGCATGGGAAAATGATGGACTATCACTTCCAATACTAGGTACAGAAAACACTGTTAAGTCTTTTGATAGAAATTTATTAATAAATTATTTAAAAATGAATTACATACCAGAAAATTGTGTTTTATCTATATGTGGAAATATTAATATGAAAAATATAGAAAAATTATTAGAGAAATATTTTGGAAAATGGAAAACTGAAAATAAAAATATAACAGTATATTCTACACCTAAAATAACAACTAATAATTATTTTGTAAAAAAAGATATAGAGCAATTACATATAAATTTAGGAATCCAAGGTATGGCTCTTGGACATGATGATTTGTATACATCTATATTATTATCTAACATACTAGGTGGTGGAGCTTCTTCCATACTATTTCAAAAAATAAGGGAAGAGTTAGCTGTATGTTATTCAATATATATGTATATGTCATCACATGTAAATAATGGATTAATAAATATATATGCAGGGATAAACCCACAGTATGCAAAAGAAGCTATAGAAGCTATAGAAAATGAGACTAAAAATTTTGTTAAATATAAAATAAGTAAAGAAAAATTGTATAAAACTAAAGAGCAACTAAAAGGAAATTATATATTAGGTTTAGAAAGCACTAGCAGTAGAATGTTTAGTAATGGAAAGGCTGTACTGTTTTTAAATAAAATTAATACACCTCAAGATGTTATAAAGAAAATAGATAAAATAGATATGGAAAGTATAGATAGAGTAATGGAAAATACTTTTAAAAAGGGAATTATAAACTCTGCATTTGTAGGTAAGAATGTAGATGTGTTAAAAAATGATTATAATATAAAAGATGTTTTATTATCATAAAAATATAGTGTGACTCATAACTATTCTTTATATAGGTAAAAAATATTTACTGTGTAATTGTTCTATATAAAGAAATATAATATGAGGTGAGTTTTTATGGAAGATAATATTAAATATCTAAGTGAAATGGGAAAATACGAAATTATAAATATAAATGATGGTGATAAATACAATTTATTAGCTAACAATGATATAGTAATAGATGAAAATGGAGTATTAAAATTACTTTTATTAAATGATAATAAATCAAGTTTTAGCCTATTTAAAAGTAATGGATTCATGGAAGTACCTTGGGAATATGTGAAAAAAATAGGATCTAAAACTATTATAATAGATATAGATGATGAAACATTGAGAGTTAATCGTGTATAAACTAATTCAAAAATAAGCTCGTTTAGTTAAATTTTATTAAAAAGATTATTAAATTAAAAAAAGTGAGCACATACTAGTTTTTAAAATATATCCAAATTTAAAAAACAATATGTAATATAAGTTTGGAAACCTAGAACATAATAAAATGACTAAGTTTGGGGGAGTAATTAATGAAAATACTAGTTCAAAAATTTGGAGGAACGTCTGTTTCAACTGAAAAGAATAGAAAATTAGTAGTAAAAAAAGTAAAGAATGCAATTAGTGAAGGATATTCACCTGTTGTTGTTGTATCAGCAATGGGAAGAAAAGGTGATAACTATGCAACAGATACATTACTTCAGTTAGTAAGTGACGATTTTAAAAAATCTAATTTATTAGCTACAGATGTATTATTAGGATGCGGAGAAATAATAAGCACAGTTGTTATGTGTAATGAGCTTTATAAAGAAGAAATAGATTCTATTCCATTAACTGGAGGGTTAGCAGGTATAAAAACTGATAGTAATTATGGATCTGCATCAATATTAGATGTAGAAACTAATAGAATATTAGATTTAATTAAAGATGGAAAAGTACCAGTTGTAGCTGGTTTTCAAGGTGTTGAAAATAATGGCTTTTTAACTACGTTTGGAAGAGGCGGTAGTGATGTAACAGGTGCAATACTAGGAGCAGCATTAAAGGCAGAAGAAGTGCATATATATACTGATGTTGATGGTATAATGACAGCTGATCCACGAATAGTTTCAGATGCAATGCTTATAAAACAAATTGGATATGAAGAAGTATTCCAATTTGCAGATCAAGGAGCTAAAGTTATTCATCCATTAGCAGTAGAAATATCTAAAAAATACAATATACCGTTAGTTATAAAAAATACATTAAATGATTGTATAGGAACTATAATATCTAATGATACGTGTGGAGAATCAAATAAAATTATAACAGGAATAACTCATGTTAAAGGTAGAGTTCAAATAACTGCAAATTACAATGGAACAGATGAATATGTTAATTTATTAGATATATTAGCACAAAACAATATAAGTATAGATCTTATAAGTGTATTTCCAAAACAAAAAATATTTACAATTGCAGATAATGATTTAGAAAAATTTAAAGATATAGTTAGCAAATTAAATTTATCTTACTCATATATTGAAAATTGTAGTAAAATAGCCATAATAGGAACAAAAATGAAAGGTGTGCCTGGAGTTATGGCAAGAATTTTAAAAGCTCTTACAAAACAGAATATAGAAGTATTACAAACAGCAGACTCTCATATGACTATATGGTGTCTTGTTGAAGAAAAAGATACAGATATAGCTATAAATGTACTTCATGGAGAATTTAATTTAGCTCATTAAGTATAAGTGAATCTTTAAATGAACAGACTATTAAAAGATAAGATTATAAAATAATTATTATTTTATATAATTTGTTTGCTTAAGGAGGAAAAAGATGATATATAATGAAAATGGCAATATACTAGATGGTAATGTAAATAATGAACCTAATAAAGAACCTGAAAGTAACAATCCAAATCAAACAGAAAAAGTTCAAAATATTAAAGAATTAGGTGTGTCAAAAGTAGCTAAAGACGGAGATTCTAGCATACAAATTTTACCTATAATTGGACAGATAGAAGGTCATAATATTGGTGCGCCACAAACTAAAACTACTAAATATGAACATGTTATACCACAACTTATAGCAATGGAAAGGGATAAAAATGTTGAAGGTATATTAGTTGTACTTAATACTGTAGGTGGAGATGTAGAAGCTGGTCTAGCTATAGCTGAAATGATAAGAAGTTTAACTAAACCTACTGTATCATTAGTTATAGGTGGAGGTCATTCAATAGGAGTTCCATTAGCTACATCATCAGATTATTCATATATATCACCTAGTGCAACAATGATAATTCATCCTATTAGAATGAATGGACTTATTATAGGAGTACCTCAAACATTTGAATATTTTAGAAAGATGCAAGAGAGAATAACAGAATTTATAGTAAGAACATCTAAGATATCTATAGATGAATTAAACAAAATGATGGCTAGAACTGATGAATTGTTAAATGATATGGGGACTATATTGATAGGAAAACAAGCTGTTCAATGTGGTCTTATAGATGAAGTTGGAGGAATATCTCAAGCGCTTAATAAGTTAAATGAACTTATTGATAAAAATAGGTCTATATAGACCTATTTTTATATTGCTTAATATAAAACAAAATTATTTATATACAGATATTAAAGAAGGTTCTAAGAGTTTTTTATAGAAATAATATGTGGAGGTGAGATGGTGGCAAAGAAAAACACTAAAGTAAAAAAGAAAACAACAAAAGATAAAAAAAATACAGAAATCAGACCAGAGCTTAAAGGTGTTATATTAATTATTTTAGGAATCATAACATTATTTAGTCTTATAGCAAGTGTTATTTCTGAAAAAACATCGTTAACAGGTGTCATGGGAATATTTATATATAATATATTAATTGGAATATTAGGCTTAGGTGCATATGTGTTACCACTGTTATTTATATTTATAGGATTTAACTATATATATAGAAATGGAAAAATAAAGTTTACTAAAAAATTTTATGGAATAATGTTATTTATAACAAATACATTATTACTTATACAAATGATAGTATTATTTAACTACCATATTGAAGGTGATATTTTATTAAGTATGAGCAATATTTATAATTCATCAAATATTATACATAGCGGGGTAATAGGTTATTTAATAATATTACCGGTTTATAAATTATTTGGTAGCATAGGAAGCTATGTAATATTTATATCTTTATATATAATATCTATTGTAATGATAAAAGATATTACACTTAAAGATATTGTAGACAGCATCAAGAAAAAAGGACAAGACCTAAAAAGTAATTCTAAAAATAAAGAAGGTAAAGAAATAAAAATAGATGAACCAATGAATGTAAATGAAAGTATTGCTGTTACAGAAGAAGTTTCATTAGATAATCCATTTTTTGATCTTAGCAATAAAGAAGATGATAGTAAAATTAAAATTGTTGAATTTCTAAAAGATGATAAAAATAAAGAAAGTACAGATACAGATTTTATTTTTGGAGATACAGTTCAAAGTGATTTAAGTGCCATAAAAAAACGTAGTTACAAAATTGAAAAAGAAGATGATGATGCTTCAGAAGTAAACATTGGTATTGTAAATAGAAATACTATAATAAATTATGATAAGCCTAACATGGAATTGCTTTCTAAAAATGAAAATAGCCAATTAAAAAAAGGTGATAAAAAAGAATTATTAAACAGTGCAAGTAAGCTTCAAGAAACTCTTGCTAGTTTTGGAGTAGAAGCAAAAGTTACACAAGTTACAAAAGGTCCATCAGTAACAAGATTTGAATTGCAACCAAGTGCAGGTGTTAAAGTAAGTAAAATAGTTAATTTAGCTGATGACATAGCATTAAACTTGGCCGCGTCAGGAGTTAGAATTGAAGCTCCTATTCCAGGAAAAGCAGCTGTAGGTATAGAGGTTCCTAATAGAGAACTTACAGCAGTATACTTAAGGGAAGTTATTGAGTCAGATGAATTTATGAATTTTAATAAAAATTTAGCTTTTTGTTTAGGCAAAGATATAGGTGGACATTCAATAGTATCAGATCTTACTAAAATGCCACACTTACTTGTAGCAGGGGCTACCGGTTCAGGAAAAAGTGTGTGTATTAACACTTTACTTATGAGTTTACTTTATAAATATTCTCCTGATGAGGTTAAATTATTACTGATAGATCCAAAGGTTGTAGAATTAAATATATATAATGGGATACCTCATCTTTTAATACCAGTTGTAACTGAACCTAAAAAAGCTGCAGGTGCTTTAAATTGGGCAGTAAATGAAATGACTAGAAGATATAAAATATTTGCAGATAATAATGTTAGAAATATTGAAGGATATAATGAACTGGCTACTAAAGGTATAGTAGAAGAAAAACTTCCATGGATTGTTATAATAATAGATGAGCTTGCTGATTTAATGATGGTATGTCCAAATGACATAGAAGATTATATTGGAAGACTAGCACAAATGGCGAGAGCGGCAGGTATGCATCTTGTTATAGCAACTCAAAGGCCATCTGTAGATGTAATAACTGGAGTTATAAAAGCGAATATACCATCAAGAATATCTTTTGCTGTTTCAAGTCAGATAGATTCTAGAACTATATTAGATTCCTCAGGAGCTGAAAAACTTTTAGGAAAGGGAGACATGCTATTTTATCCAGTAGGAGAATCAAAACCAATAAGAATACAAGGAGCATTTGTATCTGAAGAAGAAGTTGAAAGAGTTGTTGGGTTTATAAAATCTCAAATCGAAGAACATATATATTCAGAAGAAATAATAGAAGAAATCGAGGAAGGTGCAAAACCTTCTAATGGAGATAATGAATGTGATGAATTATTAAATGAAGCTATAAGAATAGTAATAGATGAAGATGCTGCATCTACATCATTATTGCAGAGAAGATTAAAAATAGGATATAATAGAGCGGCAAGAATTATAGATGAAATGGAGGAGAGAGGAATAATATCTGGAAAAAATGGAAGCAAACCTAGACAAGTCTTAATAAGCAAAGAGGAGTTTAATAGTTAAAGATTAAAATATATATCATAAAGTAGATTAGAATTTCAATAATAGGATAAGATTATCATTAGGATGGAATATAAATATATTACATTCTAAATAGGAGGTAACGAATGGAAAAATTAAAAATAGGAGTAATAAACTTAGGTTGTGATAAAAATAGAATAGATTCTGAAATTATAGTTGCAACAGTAAAGGAGAAATTTGAATTAATTAATGAGCCTGAAAATGCAGATGTTATAATTATAAACACATGTGGCTTTATTGAAAGTTCAAAGCAAGAATCAATAGATACAATACTTAGTATGGCTAAATACAAAGATGAAAATAATTGTAAGGTATTAATAGCAACAGGATGTTTAACTCAGAGATATGGTAGTGAGCTTTTAGAACTTATTCCTGAGTTAGATATTATTTTAGGTGTTAATGATTATGATAAACTTACAGAAAGCATAGAAGAAGTTTTAAAGACAAATAAAAAAATAGCATATACAAATTATAGTGATTCTAATATAAACACAGGAAAAAGAGTTGTAACAACTGGAAATAAAACAGCATATTTAAGAATTTCAGAAGGATGTAACAATGCTTGTGCTTATTGTGCTATACCTAAAATAAGAGGTAGATACAGAAGTAGAAAAATGGAAGATATAATAATGGAAGCTAAAGAACTTGCAATTAATGGATATAAAGAAATAATATTAGTTGCACAAGATACAACTAGCTATGGAATTGATTTATATAAAGAGAAAACATTGCACATACTTTTAAGAGAACTATCAAAAATAAAAAGTATTGAATGGATAAGAGTTTTATATTGTTATGCAGAAGAGCTTACAGATGACATAATAAAAGAATTTAAAGAAAATGAAAAAGTATGTAAATATATAGATATTCCAATACAACATATAAGTGACAATGTTTTAAAATCTATGAGAAGAAAAGGAAGAAAAAGGATAATAAAAGAAAACATATTAAAGCTAAGAGAAAATATTCCTAATGTGGTATTAAGAACAGCTATTATAGTTGGTTTTCCAGGTGAGACAGAAGAAGATTTTGAGGAGTTAAAAGAATTTATAGAGGAAATAAAATTTGATAAATTAGGAGTATTCACATACTCACAAGAAGAAGGTACAGTTGCAGCTGATATGCCAAATCAAATAGAAGAAGAAGTAAAGGAACTTAGATATCATGAGCTTATGGAACTTCAACAAAAAGTGTCTAAAGGTGTGAATAGAAGTAAAGTTGGAAGAACATATAAAGTGTTGATAGAGAATAAAGATGGAGAAGTATACATTGGAAGAAACTATGAAATGGCTCCAGAAATAGATGGAGAAGTATTTGTAGAAGGAAGTAAAGACTTAAAAATAGGTCAATTTGTAAATGTTAAAATTATAAAGGCGCTTGAATATGATTTAATAGGTGAAGTATTGTATTAAATTTTATGTTTTTTTTATAAACAAATATAAAAGGTTGAAATAGACTTTTGAAACCTAGATAAAGTTAGGATTAAGAAATTCTATAAAATATATTTAAATAAAAGTAAGTATACCTTACTATTAAAAATAGTAAATGGGAGTTGTGTTGTATGAATTTAGCAAATAAGCTTACAGTTATAAGAATGATTTTAGTACCATTTTTCTTGTTGTGTATGGCAATAGGTACTAAAATGGGAATATTTATTGCAACAATTATATTTATAGTTGCATCAATCACGGATAAACTAGATGGTTATATAGCAAGAAGCAGAAATCAAGTAACTAATTTTGGGAAATTTATGGATCCTTTAGCAGATAAACTTTTAGTTACATCAGCATTAATTGTAATGGTTGAATTTGGAATGATACCTTCATGGGTGGCTATGGTTATAATAGCAAGAGAATTTGCAGTTTCGGGATTAAGAACAATAGCGGCTTCAGAAGGGATTGTTATAGCAGCAAGTAATTGGGGTAAAGCTAAAACAGTAGTTCAAATGGTTGCTATAATAGCTGGATTAATTACTTTAAATGTCAATGTATCAATATTAAATACAGTGACTGATATATTTATGATTTTAGCAGTTGTTATAACTATAGTATCTGGAATAGATTATTTTGTGAAAAATAAAAGTGTAATAAATACTAATAAATAAAGCCTTAGTATTTATTATAAAAAAATTTAATTTAAAATGTTTTTATTTAAATTAAATTTCAATGTTGTTTCAAATCTTAAATATAGTATAATCTATATAATGAATATATAAATAGTAAATAAAAAGAGTATATAAAAATAAGCATTCAATTCTTAGTTTTATATGAAAAGACTCTAAAAAATATTTAATACATTCATTTTATATTGGGAATAATATTAATCTGTCATAAATTTATTAATTGTTTATATAATAATTAATAGTAGAAAGGATGAAAAGTATGGATAGCGAAAAGTTAAAAGCATTAGAATCTGCCATGTCACAAATTGAAAAACAATTTGGTAAGGGTTCTATAATGAAATTGGGAGAAAATAGTGGTTTAAATTTAGATGCAATATCTACAGGATGTCTAGGATTAGATATAGGACTTGGAATAGGTGGGGTTCCAAGAGGTAGAGTAATTGAAATATTTGGACCAGAATCTTCTGGTAAGACAACTGTAGCATTACATATTGTAGCAGAAGCTCAAAAAGCTGGTGGAGTAGCTGCATTCGTAGATGCTGAACATGCATTAGATCCAGTTTATGCAAAAGCATTAGGAGTAGACATAGATAATTTGTTAGTATCACAACCAGATACAGGAGAACAAGGGTTAGAAATTGTTGAAGCATTAGTAAGATCAGGTGCTGTAGATATTGTAGTAGTTGACTCTGTAGCAGCATTAGTACCAAAAGCAGAGATAGAAGGTGAAATGGGAGACTCACATGTTGGTCTTCAAGCTAGACTTATGTCCCAAGCGTTAAGAAAATTAACAGGTTCAATAAATAAATCTCAATGTGTTGCAATTTTTATCAATCAATTAAGAGAAAAAGTTGGAATTATGTTTGGAAATCCAGAAACAACTCCAGGCGGAAGAGCTCTTAAATTCTATTCATCAGTAAGAATGGATGTAAGAAAAGTAGATACTATAAAACAAGGTGATGAATTCTTAGGATCTAGAACAAGAGTTAAAATCACTAAAAATAAAGTAGCACCACCATTTAAACAAGCGGAATTCGATATAATGTATGGTCAAGGTATATCTAGAGAAGGTGATGTATTAGATATTGCAGTTAAAGAAGAGATTGTTCAAAAAAGTGGAGCATGGTTCTCTTATGGTGATGTAAGATTAGGACAAGGAAGAGAAAATGCGAAAGCATATTTTAAAGAAAATCCAGAAATAAGATTAGAAATAGAAAATAAAATCAGAGAAAAGCATAATCTCCCATTATATAAAGAAACTAAGAATATAGAAAAAAAAGAAATTAAAGATAAAAAATAGCAAGTTTACTTGCTATTTTTTTATTTTAATAAAATAATAAATTAAAATATTTTAAAATATAAAATAAAGTATATCAACTTTAAAAAATGGATATAATTAAAATAATAATAAAAAATGCAAAATAAAAAATTTTATATACATATAAATAATATTTGTATATAAAATAAAAGAAAATCTCAACTATGCAGGTGTTTTAGTACATACTACATATCTTGACATTGGATAGAAAGTAATATAAAATAAATACAAATACTGGTTTAGCATAATTTAATTGCAACCAAATTAATTGCAACCAATTGAATAAAATGTGACACCTTTTCTAGCTTTCATTTTCAAGTAAATAGATACTAAAGAATGAATAAGGAGGTGTTTATATACAATGATTAGTGGAGGTTTGCTAATAGGAATAGGAATATTAGTAATTGCTATGTTCATTGGAGCTTTTGTTATTATTTATACTAGAAAAAATATATCTCAAGCTAATATTTCTAAGTCAGAGGAAGAGGCTAAAAGGATTGTAGAAGAAGCTAAAAGAGAGGCCGAATCCACAAAAAAGGAATCTATATTAGAAGCTAAAGAAGAAGTTCATAGATTAAGAACAGATTTTGAGAAGGAATCTAGGGAAAGAAGAAATGAAGTTCAAAGACTAGAAAGAAGAATAATTCAAAGAGAGGAATCTTTGGATAAAAAGAGTTCTATATTAGAAAAAAAAGAAGACGGTATTAATAAAAAACAACAAGAAGTTGAAAGCTTAGAACAAAGCATACAAGAGTTGTATACACAAGAAAGACAAGAATTAGAAAGATTATCAAATCTTACATCTGAAGAAGCTAAACAAGTGTTATTGGATGAAGTGAAAAAGGAAATAAGACATGAAACTGCTATAATGATTAAAGAAGTTGAGCAAAAGGCAAAAGAGGAAGCTGATAAGAAGGCGAGAGAAATCATAACTTATGCTATTCAAAGATGTGCAGCAGATCATGTTGCTGAATCTACAGTTCATGTAGTTTCCCTTCCAAACGATGAAATGAAGGGAAGAATAATAGGTAGAGAGGGTAGAAATATAAGAGCCCTTGAAACGTTAACTGGTGTTGATTTAATAATAGATGATACTCCAGAGGCAGTAATTCTTTCAGGATTTGATCCAATTAGAAGAGAAGTTGCTAGAATAGCCTTAGAAAAGCTTATTGTTGATGGAAGAATACATCCGGCTAGAATAGAAGAAATGGTTGAAAAGGCCAAAAAGGATGTAGAAAATGATATTAGAGAAGAAGGAGAACAAGCAACCTTTGAAACAGGAATACACGGTCTACATATAGAAGTGTTAAAATTACTAGGAAGACTGAAGTACAGAACAAGCTATGGTCAAAATGTTTTAAAACATTCCATTGAAGTAGCATATTTAGCAGGTTTAATGGCATCAGAATTAGGCATTGATCCAACTATTGCTAAAAGAGCAGGATTGTTACATGACATAGGTAAAGCTGTAGATCATGAAGTAGAAGGTCCACATGCGTTAATAGGAGCTGAACTTGCTAAAAAGTATCACGAATCTCCAATAGTAGTAAATGCTATAGCGGCTCATCATGGTGATGTTGAATATCAATCATTAGAAGCTATACTAGTTCAAGCAGCTGATGCAATTTCAGCAGCAAGACCAGGTGCTAGAAGAGAAACATTAGAAGCTTATATTAAACGACTAGAAAAGCTTGAAGAAATTGCAAATTCATATGAAGGTGTAGAAAAGTCATATGCTATTCAGGCTGGTAGAGAAGTTAGAATTATGATTAAACCAGAAGAAATTGATGATGCAGGAGCTATTGAAGTGGCAAGGGATATAGTGAAAAAAATAGAAGATGAACTTGAATATCCAGGTCAAATTAAAGTAAATGTAATCAGAGAAACTCGTGCAATTGAGTATGCAAAATAAATTTGATAAAAATAATCTTCTTAAATTTTGGAAAAATTAAATTTTTTTTCAAAATTTAGGAGGATTTTTTTAATTTATGTGGAATTATTATAAAAGAGATACAGAATAATATATTTACTAGGAGGTTTATCATGGAAGTATTAAAAGTTTCAGCAAAATCAAATCCAAATTCAGTAGCAGGGGCTTTAGCAGGAGTCTTAAGAGAAAGAGGCGCAGCAGAAATTCAAGCAATAGGTGCTGGGGCTCTTAACCAAGCTGTGAAATCGGTTGCAATAGCAAGAGGATTTGTGGCACCAAGTGGAATAGATTTAGTTTGTATTCCAGCTTTCACAGATATAGAAATAGACGGAGAAGAAAGAACAGCTATAAGATTAATTGTTCAGCCTAGATAATATTTCTTGTTATGATAAAAGGCATATAAAATGCCTTTTTTTAATTTTATTAAAATAAAAAAATATAAACAAAAAAGTAAAATTCTTTTATAATTATATGGAAAAAATTAAATAGTATTAATATAATATAAATGCTTAAAATATATATACATTAAACTTAAGCAAAAATATAGATAATGTAAGCGATTTCCTATATTTTTCAGGAATATATAAGATATTAAGAATATTGGGATATAAATGAACTTAATTGACTGCAAAACTTGTTTACACTTACTACAATAAATGTTATATTATAAAAGAATGAAGTTTATCTTTCAAAAATAAAAAAAATGAAATAAACAATTCATTTTTTTATACATAAAATATAATAGCGGGGGTTGTAATTATGAAATTATCAAATAAAGCATTACAAATTTCACCATCATTAACTTTAGCTATAACTGCTAAAGCTAAACAAATGAAAGCAGAAGGTATAGATGTAATAGGATTTGGAGCTGGTGAGCCAGATTTTAATACTCCAAAAAATATACAAGATGCAGCAATTGCAGCTATTCAAAAAGGTTTAACAAGATATACAGCAGCATCAGGAATAATAGAATTAAAAGAAGCTGTAGTTAATAAGTTTAAAAATGATAATAATTTAACTTATAAAACATCTCAAATTGTTATTTCTACTGGAGCTAAACAATGTTTAGCAAATGCTTTCCAAGCAATATTAAATCCAGGAGATGAAGTATTAATAGGAGCTCCATATTGGGTAAGTTATCCTGAACTTGTACAATTAGCTGATGGAAAACCAGTTTTTGTAGATACAGAAGAGTCTAATTCTTTTAAATTAACTTTAGAAGCATTAAAAAAGGCAGTTTCAGAAAAAACTAAGGCAATAATATTAAATAGTCCTAATAATCCAACTGGAACAGCTTATACAAAAAATGAATTAGAAGAAATAGCAAGTTTTGCAAAAGAACATGATTTATTAATAATATCAGATGAAATATATGAAAAACTATTATATGGAGTAGAAGGACATATCTCTATAGCTAGTCTTTCAGAAGATGCTTATAATAGAACAATAGTTATAAATGGAGTATCTAAAGCATATGCAATGACAGGCTGGAGACTTGGTTATGTTGCAGCACCAGAACCAATAGCAAAACTTATGTCTAATATACAAAGTCATACTACATCAAATCCATGCTCAATCACTCAATATGCTGCAGTGGAAGCTTTAAATGGAGATCAATCAGATGTAGAAGCTATGATAAAAGAATTTAAAAATAGAAGAGACTTCATGGTAGAAAGAATTAACTCTATTGAAAATTTATCTTGCGTTAAACCAGAAGGTGCTTTTTATGTAATGGTAAATATAACTAAAGTTTTAGGAAAAACTTTCGAAGGAAATAATATAAAAGATTCTCTAGCATTCTCAGAAGCATTATTATCTTCAGAAAAAGTAGCAGTTGTACCAGGAATTGCTTTTGGTGTAGATGACTTTATAAGATTATCTTATGCTACATCAATGGAAAATATAAAAGCAGGATTAGATAGAATAGAGAATTTTGTTAAAAATTTAAAATAGTTAAGAGGTGACGCTTGTGGTATCAAGAGAGATAGACATAAAAAACTCTCAAGGATTACATGCCAGACCAGCTACATTGTTAGTTAGAACAGCTTCGTCATTTAAATCATACGTAGATATTGAACATAATGGGAAAGCTGCTAATGCTAAAAGTTTAATAGGAATATTATCATTAGGAGTAAATAGGGACTCAAAAGTTATTATTACAGCTAATGGTAGTGATGAAAATAAAGCATTAGAAGAAATTTGCGAGTTATTACAAAGCTTGGAATAATAAAAAAGCTGCTAATTTTATTAGCAGCTTTTTTATTTAAAAAAATAAATATAAATGTTATACTAATTTTGAATTAGAAGAATTAAATATAATGCAAATTTAGAATTTTATATAGAATTTACAATTTCAAGGATTAAATTGTAAATTTATATTAGAAAGGTTGATAAAATGAATAAAATAGACTTGTATAAAAATCCCAATTTACCAAATAGAGGTTTAGATAATAAACATTTTATAAGAGCTTTTCTAGAAATAAAAGCTAATAGAAGTAAGAATACGTCTATTAGTTATGAAAGAGATATTAAGGATTTTTTTAATGTTAGTTATATTGAAGATATATCTTTAGAAGATATACGTAGAGTAAACATATTTGATGCTGAAAAATATATAGTATATCTATCTAATATAGGTATGTCCTCTGCTACCATCAATAGAAAAATATCATCTCTTAGTTCATTATATAAATGGCTTTTAAAGTTTAAAGATAATTATACTAATACTGAAATTATAAAATATAATCCATTTGCATCATTAAAGGAAGAAAAACCAGTTGTAAACAATAAAGAAACAGAATTTTTAACAAAAGAAGAATGCAGGATATTAATTAGTAGTATAGAAGTGGATAATATAATAGGTTTAAGGAATAGAGCAATGATTGCATTAGCACTTACTACTGCATTAAGAAAATCAGAAATAACAAATATAAAAATAAAAGATATAGATAAATATGGGGAATATGATGTAATTCACATAACAAGAAAAGGAAATAAAAAAGATTTAGTGAAAATTCAGCCAGAAGTATATCAATATATAAATGAATATATTGGAAAAACAAATAGAAGTTTTGAAAATGATGGAGAAAAATATTTATTTTTAGGGCATTCTAAAAATAGCAATGAAGATAATCCATTAGATCCAAGTAGCTTTAATTATATAATAAAAAAAATATGTTCTAATGCTAAAATAAATAAAAAGCTAAAAGTTCACTCAACTAGGCATACAGCTATAACAATTGCTATAACTAATGGAGTAACTATAGAAAAAGTTAGAGAATTTGCAGGCCATAAGAATATAGCTACAACTAATAGATATATTCACTCTATAGATAAAATAAAGGATAATGCAGGAGATTCAATAGATATATTTTAATAAGAGAAATGATTAAATAATAATACTTCATATTATCATAAATTTAATTTTATAATCATAACATTAAAATATGAAAATAAAGTTTAAAATGTTAAATATGGAGGATATGTTATGAAATTAGATAATTTTAATCAAATAGAATTTGTACCATATTATATAAATGATAAGAGAAAATTATTAGATCAAATGGAAAATATATGGTTACTATATTATATTAATGGACTTGTAAAAATAGATATAAATAATTTTGTTATAAATGATATAAGAGCACCAAAGTTAATATCAACTGGAGTTATTGAAAATGAATTTAAAAGTTCTGATGATTACTATGATGATAATTTGAATTTCTCAAAAGTTGATAAAATTCAATATAGAATAAGTAAGAATAATCCTGAAATATTTTCATTTTTAGAGTGTAGTGGTATAAATTATCTTAAATCTAGGGAAGTAGTAAAAAAAATTATAAGGCTAAGTATAATTTATAGTTAAATTTTTGTGAAAAAATATATAAATCAAGTTCATGTTGGATGCTTAGTAATGTAGCAGTTAAGTAGGGAAAAAAATTTGCAAATTAGTATTTTGCGGAAAAAATTAAAAAAAAAGTAATAAATAGAATTTGACTAGATTTTATTTATAAATTATAATGTTTTTAAATTAGAAATATAAAATGGTTTTATTTTATATTAGGAGGTAAAATATGAAGTTGAGGAAAAGTATGGAAAGATATTTAACGTCTTTATTTATGATACTTTTAATTATGACTGCATTTTTGAGTGAAAAAACTTATGCATACACATGGACAGATAGTAAAAAAGTTACAAATATAAAAACAATAACAATAACTACAGATAAAACAATAAAAGTTTTGGATAAATATACGAAGATAAATAATTATTCTAGGGGAATTTCTGAAGATGAAAATTCACAAAGTAATGAAGTTGTAAAAAATGCAATTTCAAAATTAGGATTACCGTATATGATAGGTGGGTGTGGACCTAATAGTTTTGATGATATAGGATTTGTTGTTAATGTTTATGATAAGTCAGGAATAAAAATAGAAAATACAATTAAAGCACAAATGGAAAATGGTATCACTGTCAAAAAAGAAGAAATAGAAGATGGCGATTTAGTTTTTTTTAGAGAAAAGAATGATAAAGCATCGCATGTTGGGATATATATAGGAGATAATAAATTTATTCATGCTGAAAAAGAAAGTGGAAGAATAGTAATAACTTCATTAGAAGATGTACACTATAAAAGAGCATATGTTGGAGCTAAAAGATTTTTAAATAAGTAGAGCAAAAGCAGAAATAAAGAAATACTTTATTTCTGCTTTTTTATTTAAAAATGTAATAATATAAAAAAAATAAAATATAAATTTAATAAACAAAATAAAAGAGGGGGGAGAAAAAATGAAGTACACAAGATATAATGTAAAACCTAAAAATAAGAAAAAATCCAAAATGGTTTATCTAATTGTAGTTATAATAATAGCTTTGTTGTTTACTTATTTAGTTATGAATAAATTTGACTTTAAAAAACTTCAAGTTAAAGATAATCAGAAAGTTAACATTGAAAGTGTAGAAAATCAAAAGGATGTTAAAAATAAAAAAGAAAATGTTGAGAAAAAAGAAGAGAGTAATGAAAAAGTAACACAAAGTGAAAAAAGTGAAATTGTTTTTATACCATGTGGAGTATTTAAAGTAAAGGAGAATGCAGATAAAGTAGTTAAAAATTTGCAGAGTATAGGCTGCCCATTTATTCTTAATGAGGGTGATATAACTAAGGTGTATTATGGTGTATCAAAAAATAATGAAGAGTATGAAAAGGAATCAAAAAAACTTTCAGATATGAAAATAGAACACAGTAAAAATACAAAAGAAATAAAATACAAAGATTTATCTATGGCGGAACTTGGCAAAATTATAGAAGCTGAAATAGAAATAATTAGTAATGTGAAAGCACCAAATATAAAATCAGTAAAAACAGGAGAATTAAAAAAGTGGGTAAGTCAATTGGAAAAAGTAGATGAAAAATCTCTATGCTATAATGAAGTAAAGAAGATAGAAGAGCATATAAATTCTTTGCCAGAAGAAGTATCTAAAAATGAAGGCGGAGAAATGAGCAAATTTATATATAATTTAATTAAGGATATAGAAAATAAATAGAACAATTTAAAATTAAGTAATAATTTCAATATTTTAAAATAAACTGAAAAACGATAAAATACTTTAATTGCTATAAAATAGTGATAAAATTATTTTATCGTTTTCAGTTTTTATTTTTAAAATTTATTGTACAGATTAATAAATGTATAAACTATAAAATATAAGATATTAGATTAGAATTCTATATAAGTAACTAAAATGAAGTATTAATTTATAATTTAAAATAAATTTATAAATTAATTTAAATTATAAAGAAAAAATTATATTTACAGGGTGAAAATCTATTTTAATACAATATAATAAATCAAGTTTTACAGGATTCAACTACATATTTCAAAAAGTACAAAAAAATTATAAATAACTGTTATATACTTGTTTATAATACTATTAAATGATAAACTATATAAGATAAAGTTATAAATGGGGGATTAAAACTTGAAAAGTTCAGATAAGAAGGCCAAAGATTATGTATTTGTTATACTATTGGCAGCTATTTCTGGAAGCTTTATTGGGGAGGTATTATGTAAAAGTGTAGGCTTTTTAGATTTTTTAGGAAAGTCGTATTTTATAGGACTTAAAGAACCTATAGTTTTGGACTTAAAAGTCATAAACATAGTTTTAGGACTAAACTTCAACTTAAATCTAATGTCTATAATATGCGTAATAATGGCAATAATATTATTTAGAAAGTATTAGGAGTGAGCTTGAATGGATTTAATATTAGCATCTTCATCACAAAGAAGACAAGAACTTTTAAAACTTATCACAGATGAGTTTGAAATTATAACTAGCGATTTTGATGAAAGTTCAATATCTTTCAATGGTAACTGTAATAGTTATGTAATTGATATATCTAAGGGAAAAGCAATGGATGTTTGTAATAAAATTTCTAAAGAAAGTATAATAATAGCAAGTGATACTATTGTGTATTTTAATGGTGAAATCTTATTAAAGCCTAAAGATGAAGAAGATGCATTTAATATGATAAAAAAATTGAGTGGAAAAGTTCATGAGGTTTATTCTGGAATAGTTGTTTTAAATTCTAAAACTAAAGAAATTAAAACTGATGCAGTTTGTACAAAAGTTAAATTTTCTAATTTAACAGATGTTGAAATACAAAAATATATAGATACAAAAGAACCAATGGATAAAGCAGGAGCTTATGGCATACAAGGTAAAGCAGCAATATTTGTAGAAGAAATTAAAGGTGATTACTATAGTGTTGTAGGATTGCCTTTAAATAGATTAAACATAGCTTTGAAGGAGATGGGGGTAAATCTTTAAAAGGGAGTGAGTTTTTGAACAACTTTAAAATTCAAGATTTACCTACAAATGAAAAACCAAGAGAAAAACTTTTAAGATATGGTGCTGAAAATTTATCTAACTCAGAACTACTAGCTCTAATACTTAGAACAGGTATTAAAGGTGAAGATGTATTAGCACTATCTAATAGAATACTTTCAATATGCAATGGCTTAAATGGAATCTTAGAAAAAGATGCTAAAGAGTTTTTGAAAATAAATGGCGTTGGTGAGGCAAAAGCAACTCAACTTATAGCTTTAGCTGAACTATCTAAAAGATTTAGAACTTTTAAGTCAGGAGAAGAACTTAAAATTATAAGTCCTAAAAATGTTGTAGAATATATGATGGAAGATATGAGATACTTAAAAAAGGAATATCTAAGACTTATAATGCTCAACACAAAAAATGTTGTTATATCTATTAAAAATATATCAATAGGAAGTTTGAATAGTTCAATTGTCCATCCTAGAGAAGTTTTTGTAGAAGCTATAAAAAATAGTAGTGCTTCTATAATAATTTGTCATAATCATCCGTCAGGAGATCCAACTCCTAGTAGAGAAGATATTAATATTACTAATAGACTCAAAGAGTGTAGTAAGATAATAGGGATTGAACTTTTAGATCATATTATTATAGGAAATGGTATTTATGTTAGCTTTAAAGAAAAAGCATTTTTATAGAAACGGAAGGAGAAAATATGATGAGATTTTTTGCAAAATCAAGAGATATGGGTATAGATTTGGGTACCGCAAACACATTAGTTTATGTAAAAGGAAAAGGAATAGTACTGAGAGAACCATCAGTAGTGGCTATAAATAAGAAAACTAACAAAGTATTAGCAGTAGGTGATGAAGCTAAACAAATGATAGGAAGAACACCAGGAAACATTGTAGCTATAAGACCAATGAGAGATGGAGTTATTGCTGATTTTGATGTTACTGAAAAAATGTTAAGAAGCTTTATTGAAAAAGCTGGTGCTAAAAATGGATTTAAAAGTCCTAGAATAGTAGTTTGCTTTCCATCAGGCGTAACAGAAGTTGAAAAAAGAGCTATAGAAGAAGCAACTAAAAGTGCAGGAGCAAGATTTGCATTTCTATTAGAAGAACCTATGGCTGCAGCAATTGGAGCAGGTCTTCCAGTAAATGAACCAACAGGTAGTATGGTTGTAGATATTGGAGGAGGAACAACAGAAGTTGCTATAATATCTTTAGGTGGTATAGTAACTAGCAAATCATTAAGAGTTGCTGGTGATGAATTAGATAAATCTATAATAGCTTACATAAAAAAACAATATAATTTAATGATAGGTGAGCGTACAGCAGAAGCTATAAAAATAGAATTAGGCTCAGCTTTCGACATAGGTGATGAAGAAAGAACTATGGAAATTAAGGGAAGAGATTTAATTTCTGGATTGCCAAAGGTTATAGAAATAAATGAAGGCGAAGTTAGAGAAGCTTTAAGTGAACCAGTAGCATCTATAATAGATTCAATAAAAACAACTCTTGAAAAAACACCACCAGAACTTGCAGCAGATATAATGGATAAAGGAATAATGCTAACAGGTGGGGGAGCATTATTAAAAGGACTTGATGCATTAATAAACCACGAAACTCATATGCCTGTGAATATAGCTGAGATACCACTTGATTGTGTAGCTATAGGAGCTGGTAAAGCCTTAGATAATTTAGATATAATGGATAAAAGAGGCTAAAAGTGAATAAATTCAAAAACAAACTGGCAGTAGTAGTAATAATACTGTCAGTATGCTTTTTATTTCTTATTGGATATACTGTTCAAAGAGAACATATGTCTTTCGTGGAAAATGGTGTTGGAGTGGCATTAAATAGTGTTGAAGGTGTTATTTATAATGTAGGAAATAAGATTAAAGATTCTTTTAGCTTTATATTTAATATAAAAGATATTAAAAAAGAAAATGATAAACTTAGAGAAGAAAGTGATAAAGCTAATAGACTTATAGCCCAAAATAAAATGCTAATAGATGAAAATGCAAGACTTAGAAAAGAGTTGAATTTTAAAAATACAAAATCTGAATATGAATATGTTGGTGCTGATATAGTAGGCATGAGTGGGCAAAATTTCTTAGATGGATTTAGATTAAACAGGGGAAGCAAGGATGGAATAGCAACAAAAATGGTTGTAGTTACATCAGCAGGACTTGTAGGTCAAGTTACATCAGTTGGAAGTAATTGGTGTATAGTTCAAACTTTATGTAATGAAAATATAGCAGTAGCAGGACATGTTTTATCTACCAAAGAAAGTGATGGAATAGTAAAAGGATATAAAAGTAGTGAAGACAAATTCTTAGCGGAAATAACAGGACTTTCTATTAACTCTAATATAAAAGAAGGGGATACTATTTTAACTTCTGGATTAGGTGGAGTATATCCAAAAGGAATAGAAATTGGAAAAGTTTTAGAGGTTAGGGAAGATAAAGCGGCTGTTATGAAAAGTGCTATCATAAAACCTAACATAGATTTTAATTCCTTAGAACAAGTGTTAATAGTTCTACCTAAAGAAAAAATAAATACACAAGAAAAAGTAGATACAAAAGATTCAACGGAAGTTAAATATTAGGTGAGTGATATGAAAAAAGTATTAACGTTAATAGGAATAACATTATTACTTACTATATTGGATAATTCTTTTGTTACATTTTTTGCAATAAAATCTGTTTATCCAAGTTTATTATTTATATTTGTGATATGTTATTCTATTATAAATGGTGAAGTAGAAGCTATTATGTTAGGTGTGTTTTCGGGGTTTCTTCAGGATATTTATTTTTTTCACGGTTTTGGAATAAACATGTTAGTAAATATGCTAGTATGTTATATTGCTGCAATAATAGGAAAAAGTATATTTAAGGAAAAATCATTTGTGCCAATAATAATGACATTACTACTTAGTTTATTTAAAGGAATTCTTATATTAGGAATTTTTTATTTATTAAAAATTAAAATGAATACTTATAATGTATTATTAGTGAGTATATATAATATGGTTTTATCAGCTATAGCATATAGATATGTTTACAAACTTTCAGAAACAAAATTTATGAAAAAAGAATGGAAATTTTAGGAAAGTGATATTATGATGAAAAACAAAAAGAAGGATAAAAAAGTTTCTAGATATACAGTATTTTTTATTGCTATGGCGGTGATATTTTCAGCTATAATGTTTAGACTTTTATACTTACAAATTGTAATGGCTGATGAATATAGAGAAGAAGCTAGCCAAAAGCATTATAAAAATGTCTCTAAAGTTGCACCAAGAGGAGATATTAAAGATAAAAATGGAGAAGTTTTAGCAACTAGTATTCAAAGTTATACTTTAATGTTTTCTGAAACAACGGAAAGTAAAGAAGAATTTGCAACTACAATGGAAAAAGTTTTTCAAAAGTTAGATCAAAATAAAGTTCCAATAGTAGATGAATTTCCTATATCGGTAAGTTTAAAAGAAAAAACTAATGATAAGGAATCTTATAATATAGCTTTTAAATTTAAAGCTACAAATGAAGAAAATAGAAGATGGATGGAACTTAGATTTAAAAAAGATAGAGGATTTGATGAAATAGTAAGAAAAACATTGTATAAAGATAAAAATGATGAAGAACTTACAGATTCTCAAAAAAAGGAAATAGATGATGCCATTTTAGCTATATCAGCTGAAGATGTATTAAATGAATTATTAAAGCAATATAAATTAGATGAGAAGGAATATGAAAAATATAATTTGATTGAAAAAAGAAGATTCCTTGTTGTTTTAGATTCAATGAAAATGCAAAGTTATTCTGGATATAAACCTGTAGAAATAGCTACTAATTTATCAAAGGATGTTGCTTTCATATTTGAACAATTGCAGCCAGATTTACCAGGTATAATAGTAGAAACTAAACCTATGAGATATTATCCAAATAAAGATTTGGGTTCTGCATTTTTAGGATATACATCTAAAATAGCATCATGGCAAAAAGATAAATATGAGGAAAAAGGTTATGATGTAAGTACTGATAGTATAGGTATTGCTGGAATAGAGTCTAGTTTTGAAAGTATATTAAAAGGTACTAAGGGACAAGAAAGTATAGAAGTAAATAAACAAGGAAGAAAAGTAAAAACACTTGGAGAAGTGGAAGCTTATCCAGGGAAAACTATACAACTTAATATAGATAAGAATATACAAGCTGTAGCAGAAAAGTCTTTGGATGACACTATGACTACATTAAGAGGCATGGGCCAGCATGGTAGTGGTGGAAATATAACTAACCCTAGAAATGCAACAAGAGGTGCAGCTGTAGTTATGGAAGCTAAGACAGGAAAGATTTTGGCATTGGCAAGTAGACCAGGATATGATCCAAACATATTTACTGTTCCAGGATTATTAACTGATGAATTATCTAATGAATACTTTAGTCCAAATTTAGAGAAAAAAGGAAGAGAGTATATTGAAAAATTTGGATTAGCAAATGTTAGTGGTGTTTTAACTGAACAAGAGGTTGGTACATTATCTTATAATGATAGAGTTAATACTCTTATGGATAGAATGTTTCCAAAAGATGATAATGGAAATAGAGAAGATAAATATGATATATTTCCAAAGCCATTTTATAATTATGCAACACTTACATTAACTCCTCCTGGATCAATTTTTAAACCGTTAGTTGCAATTGCTGGGTTAGAAGAAGGAGTAATTGATCCATATACTACAGTTTATGATAATGGCGAATATAATAAAAGATATGACACATATAATGGTGCATGTTGGATTTATAATGATAGTCATGGTAGTCATGGAGATGTAGATGTTAAAAAGGCATTGGAGGTTTCTTGTAACTATTTCTTCTATGATGTTGCAGATAGATTGTTTGCAAAAGGAAATGAAAGTTCAGAGGGACTTGATTATATAGCTAAATATGGATGGAAATTTGGATTAGGTGTGGAACCGGGTTCAGGTAAAGAAGCATCTACAGGAATAGAAATATCTGAAAACTTTGGTCAAGTTTATAACTATGAGTCAAGTAAAAATAAATTTGCTAATGAATATGTAAATTTATTAGCAGAATTCATGCAAGCTGGTAACAACTCTTTAAGTACTGGAAATTATAAAGGAATTGATATAACTAGAAAAAAAGAAAAAGGTACAGATAAAGAAAAAGCAGAAATTGCTAAGTTGAATGAAAAGAAGACAGCTTTAATAGATTACATAAAAGAAGAGATGAAAAAAGAAAAAAAATCTCCAGAAGAAGAAATTGCAAAGACTACTGAAGGTCTATTGAAAAATATTATAAATGCTTCATCAGAATTAAAACAAAAAGGTTATACTGAAAAAGATATAAATGGAATGACAGTAGCAATAAATTACTCTATTGCAGACTGTATATCAAATAGAAAATCTGCAGCAAACGCATATGATGCATCTATAGGTCAAGGTATGAATAACTTTACACCACTTCAATTAACTAATTATGTAGCAACTTTAGTTAATGGAGGAAATAGGCATGAAATGCAATTGGTAAATAAGATAATAGATCCAGTAACTGGAGAAGAAACTGTTATTGAACCAAAACTTTTAGAAAAAATTGAAATGAAAAAGGAAAATGTTGATGCAATAAAAGAAGGTATGTTCAGAGCTACAAGAGGTGAACAAGGAACAGGTGCTACTGCATTTGAAGGATTCCCTATAGATATTGCAGGTAAAACAGGTTCCTCTACATTTAACCAAGAAAAGCAAGATGCATTAGGAAGAACATCTTATGCAACTTATGTTGGATTTGCGCCATATGATGATCCGGAAATTGTGGTTACAGTAATAGTATTTGATGGAGGACATGGAGGAAGTGTTGCTCCAGTAGCAAGAGCTGTGTATGAACAATATTTTAGTGATGAGTTATTGAAAATAAATTCAAATTATCAATTTGCATATCCAGAACTAATAAAAAATGGAGAAAAAACTGATAATAAAGCGAATAATGGCACTAAAAATGAACAAAAGAACATAAGTGAAGATGGTGAAAATACAGAAAACAATTCTGAAGCAGATATTTTAAATGAAGAACAAAATTAAAAGAAATAGTACTATGATTTTCATAGTACTATTTTTATTTAGGTAAAAGATATATAGGAAAAATGTTTTAAGACATATTTATAATTATAAAAGCATTAAAAATAGCAATATTGAAGGAGTTGAGAAATATATGTTGAATTATATAAGGTGATATATTAAAAAAATATTATTATACTAATAAGTGTTTATGAGGATTTGAGAGAGTAAGTGGAGTGGGAGTGTTATGATTAAGAAAAAAAGAGATAAAAAGTTTTCAAGATATACAATATTTTTTATTGCTATGATAGCAATATTTTCAGCTATAGTAAGCAGATTGTTGTATTTACAAGTTGTAATGGCTGATGAGTATAGAGAAGAAGCTAGCCAAAAGCATTTTAAAAATGTAGCCAAAGTTGCACCAAGGGGAGATATTAAAGATAAAAATGGTGAAACTCTAGCTACAAGTATTCAATGTTATACTTTAATGTTTTCTGAAACAACAGAAAGCAAAGAAAAGTTTGAAAACACAATGAATAAAGTTTTTAAAAAGCTAGATGAAAATAAAGTTCCAATAGAAGATGAGTTTCCTATATCTGTGGATTTAAAAGAGAAAAATGGACATGAAGAAATATATAATATAAATTTTAAGTTTAAAGGTACAAATAAGGATAGGCTATGGATGGAACTTAGATTTAAAAAAGACAGAGGGTTTGATGAAATAGTAAGAAAAAAATTGTATAAAGATAAAAATGATGAAGAACTTAAAGATTCAGAGAAAAAAGAAATAGATGATGCTATTTTAAAAATATCAGCTGAAGATGTATTAAAGGAGCTATTAAAACAATATCAATTAGATAAGAAGGAATATGACAAATACAATTTAATTGAAAAGAGAAAGTTTCTTGTTGTTTTAGATGCTATGAAAATGCAAAGTTACTCTGGATATAAACCTGTAGAGATAGCCACAAATTTATCAAAAGAAGTTGCTTTTATATTTGAACAATTGCAACCAGATTTACCAGGAATAATAGTAGAAACTAAGCCAATGAGATATTACCCAAATAAAGAACTGGGCTCTGCGTTTTTAGGATATACATCTAAAATAGCGTCATGGCAAAAAGATAAATATGAAGAAAGGGGCTATGATGTAAGCACTGATATTATTGGTACTGCAGGTATTGAATCTAGCCTTGAAAGTGAATTAAAGGGCACTAAAGGACAAGAAAGTATAGAAGTAAATAAACAAGGAAGAAAAGTAAAAACACTTGGAGAAGTGGAAGCTTATCCAGGAAAAGATATATATCTTAATATAGATAACAAAGTGCAAGCAGTTACAGAAAAATCATTAGATGACACTATGGAAAAATTAAGATTATCTGGAGAACATGCAGGTGGTGGTGGTCTTACAAACCCTAGAAATGCAACAAGAGGTGCTGCAGTAGTTATGGAAGCTAAAACAGGAAAAATTTTAGCATTAGCAAGTAGACCAGGATATGATCCTAACATATTTGTTACGCCAGGTTTATTAACGGATGAATTATCAAGTGAATATTTCAATCCTAATTTAGAGAAAAAAGGAAGAGAATATATAGAAAAATTTGAATTAGCTAATGTTAGTGGTGTTTTAAGTGATGAAGAAGTTATAACTTTATCTTATGATGATAGAGTTAATATTCTTATGGAAAGAATATTTCCTAAAGATGATAATGGAAATAGGGAAGATAAATATGATATATTTCCAAAACCACTTTATAACTATGCAACACTCACATTAACTCCGCCAGGATCAATTTTTAAACCATTAGTTGCCGTTGCTGGATTAGAAGAAGGCGTAATTGACCCATACACTACAATTTATGATAATGGTGAATATAATAAAAGATATGACACATATAAAGGTTCTTGTTGGATTTATAAAGATAATCATGGAACTCATGGAGATGTAGATGTTAAAAAAGCACTTGAAGTTTCTTGCAACTACTTCTTTTATGACGTTGCAGATAGATTATTTGAAAGAGGTAATAAAGTTTCAGAAGGTCTTGATTATATAGCTAAATATGGATGGAAATTTGGATTGGGGGTAGAACCAGGTTCTGGCAAGGAAGCATCTACTGGAATAGAAATAGATGAACACTTTGGTCAAGTTTACAACTATGAATCAAGTAAAAATAAATTTGCAAATGAAAATATAGATAAATTGGCTACACTAATGAATAATGGTAATAATTCATTAGGTGATATGCAATATAAAGGAATTGATATAACTAGAAAAAAAGAAATAGGTATAGACAAAGAAAAAATTTCTATGTTAAATAAAAAGAAAACAGATTTAATAGATTACATAAAAGAAGAGATGAAAAAAGAAAAAAAATCACCAGAAGAAGAAATTGCTAAAACTACTGAAGGTTTATTAAAAAATATGATAAATGATTCAACAGAATTAAAACAAAAAGGTTATACTGAAAAAGATATAAACGGAATGACAGTGGCAATAAATTATTCCATTACCGATTGTATATCAAATAGAAAATCAGCAGCTAATGCATATGATGCATCCATAGGACAAGGTATGAATAACTTTACACCACTTCAATTAACTAATTATGTAGCAACTTTAGTTAATGGAGGGAATAGATATGAGATGCAGTTAGTGAACAAAATAGTAGATTCAGTTACAGGGGAAGAAACCGTTAGTAAGCCAAAGCTTTTAGAAAAAATTGAAATGAATGATGAAAATGTAGAGGCTATAAAAGAAGGTATGTTCAGAGCTACAAGAGGAGAACAAGGAACAGGTGCTACTGCATTTGAAGGTTTTCCAACAGAAATAGGAATTGCTGGTAAAACAGGTTCATCTACATTTAATCAAGAAAAGCAAGATGCATTAGGTAGAACGTCCTATGCAACTTATGTTGGATTTGCACCATATAATGACCCTGAAATTGTAGTTTCAGTAATAGTATTTGATGGTGGACATGGAGGAAATGTTGCAGAAGTAGCTAGAAATGTATATGAACAGTACTTTAGTAAAGAAATATTAAGAATAAATCCCAATTATCAGTTTAGATATCCAGAATTAATAAAAAGTGAAGGTAAAATAGATAAAAGTGAAACTGAAAAAAAGACTATAAATGAAAATGGTGAAAAAATAGAAAATAAAGCTGAAACAAATTTAATCGTTGAGGAAGAATAATAATAATAAATGACATTATAAAATTTACTTTATAATGTCATTTTTTATTATCAAGAAATCATTAATGAATTATGTTAAAGTTCATTTGTTTAAATATAATATGGAAATTAATTAGCAATATGTATTTGTAAAAAATAAAATGTGAAAACATGATTTTTATAGACCGATATAGTATATGTATGTATAAATAATTAAAGTAAAATTTCTTTTATAAAATGAATTTTGTTTTGAAAAATTATTATTTATTATATGATAAACTAAATCAAAGTTACATATATAGTAGAATTTATTAATTAAAATACTTCTACATAATGGATTTTAATTTGATTTTATGTTATATTTTTTTTAGTCAGATAAAATTTTATGAAATAATGAGAAAAATAAGCATATTTCCTGGGAAAAGTAAAAATTTTCTAGCAAAGAAGGATTTTTATTAAAACATGTTGAAATATATCAAGTAGTGTAGTGTTGGAGGATATGTATGCAAAAAGATAATATTATACTAAAGGGTAATAGAGAAGGATTAAACATAATTATAGATTTTCAAAAATTTAGGGGCTTTGAAGAAATGATAAATGCTCTTATAGAAAAGCTCTCAAAAGGAAAAAACTTTTATAAAGGTTGTATTGTTAGAATGACTATGCAATTGAAAGAGTTTACTAATAGAGAATTGAACACTATAAAAGATATATTATTTCAAGAGTTTCAAATTAAGGATTGTATATTTATAGATTCAGAAGAAAAAAGTACTAGTAAAATTTTTAATGGAATAAATGAAGGTAGGACTAAGTATTTAAGAAAAACTATTAGAAGTGGACAAACTTATGAGTATTCAGGAAATCTAGTTGTAATAGGAGATGTAAATAATGGTGCTGAAGTTTCAGCAGCAGGAAATATTATAGTTTTAGGAAGTGTAAGAGGATGTGTTCATGCAGGATCGACAGGAAATGATAAGGCAATAATTGCAGCATTTTACTTAGAACCACAGATTATGAAAATAGCCAATCTTATGACAATATCACCAGATGATGATATAAAACCGAGTTACCCAGAGGTTGCAAGAATAAGAAATGGAAATATAGTTATAGAACCATATTTAGTCAATAAATATATTTAATGGAGGTAAATAGATGGGAGAATCAATAGTTATAACATCAGGAAAAGGCGGTGTTGGTAAAACAACAGCCACAGCCAATATAGGAACAGCATTAGCTGCAATGGATAAAAAAGTAGTAGTGATAGATGGAGACACTGGATTAAGAAATTTAGATGTGCTTATGGGTCTTGAAAATAGAGTTGTATTTACACTTATAGATGTAATAGAAGATAGATGCAGATTAAAACAAGCTTTAATCAAAGATAAAAGATTTAATAAATTATGTTTGCTTCCAACAGCACAAACAAGAGATAAGAATGATGTAGATATAGAATCTATGCTTAAAGTTGTAAATGAGTTAAAAGAAAGCTTTGATTATGTAATAATTGATTGTCCGGCAGGGATAGAGCAAGGGTTTGAAAATGCCATAGTTGGAGCGGATAGAGCTATAGTAGTAGTCAATCCAGAAATAACATCAGTTAGAGATGCTGATAGAGTTATAGGTAAATTATGTGCTAAAGGATTAGAAGATGTTCAACTTATAGTTAATAGAATTAATTTTCAGATGACTAAAAATGGTGAAATGTTAGATGTTGAGGATATAAAAGAGAATTTGGCAATAAAACTTATAGGTGTTGTTCCAGATGATAGAAAAGTTACTGTTTCTACTAATAAGGGAGAACCTATAGTTTTAGATACTGAAGCTTATGCAGGTCAAGCTTTTAAGAATATTGCGAAAAGAATAATTGGTGAAGAAGTTGAATTTTTAGATTTAAATTCAACTATAAGCAAAGGCGGATTTTTAGCAGCTATAAAAAAAATGTTCAGTGGTAATAAAAAATAGGAGGTGAATTTAGATGGATTTGTTTAAATTATTTTCAAATAAGGCATCTTCTAAGAGTATAGCAACAGATAGGTTGAAACTTATATTAATTCATGATAGAGCAAATTTTTCTCCAGATTTGCTAGAACTTATAAAAGGTGATTTATTAAAAGTAATATCAAATTATGTTGAGATAGATGATACTGAGGTAGATGTTAAAATTACAAGTACAGAACAAATAGAAGGAACATCACCTGCGTTAATAGCAAGTATACCTATAAAAAAAATAAAAAATAGATAATTTTATTGCTATAGATATTAATTTTAATAATATCTGTGGCTTTATTTTTTATAAAAAAACCTAAAAAATGATAAAAATTTTATAGCCCTATAAAATCTTTTGTTATAATATTAAATATGTTATAATCATATTTATGTTGGAGGTATAAATAATGCTTAGTAAATTAAAATTAAATAATAAATTAGGTAAGAGACTAGATTATAGCATAATTATAACAGTGATTTTAATAGTAGCTTTTTCTATAATTAATATATATAGTGCGACGCATACCACCGGTGGCATATATTATGCAAAACTTCAATTTATGTGGTTAGGTGTAGGGCTTGTAGCTATGTACTGCATATTACTAATAGATTATAATTTGATTTTAAATTATGCATCTGTTATTTATTGGGGTGGAGTAATACTCTTAGTTTTAAATAACTATGTATTAGGAAGTAATATAAATGGTGCTACAGGATGGATCAGTATAGGTAGTAGAGCAATACAACCATCAGAATTTGCAAAAATAGGTATGATAATTATGCTTGCTAAAGTTATTCAAGATATGGATGGAAATGTGAATAATTTAAAAAGCATACTTACAATAGGCATTTATGCAGCTATACCAATGGTTTTAATAGTTACACAACCAGATATGGGAATGACTATGGTATCATTTTTTATTGTACTTGCAATAGTTATAGTTGCTAATATAGATTGGAAAATAATAGGCGGAGGACTTGCGTTTTTAACTACAGCAATTGTGTTGGTATGGAATACAAATATAATAAAAACATATCAAAAAGCTAGATTTTTGGCATTTTTAAATCCAGAGAAATATGAACTTAATGAAGGTCTACAACTTATACAATCTAAACTTGCAATAGGTTCAGGTGGAATTTTTGGATTAGGATTATTTAATGGAAAACAATATAAATTTGTTCCAGAAAATCATACAGATTTTATTTTTGCAGTTATTGGAGAAGAATGGGGGTTAATGGGAGGAATACTTCTGTTAACACTTTATGGAATACTTCTTTATAAACTTATAAAAATTGCTAGGACATCTAAAGATATGGCTGGAAGTATTTTGTGTATAGGAATAATAGGAGGAATGATTTTTTCTATAATTCAAAACATAGGAATGACTATAGGAATAATGCCTATTACTGGAATCACACTTCCATTTGTAAGTTATGGAGGTAGTTCTATGCTTACAAACTTTATTTCTTTAGGACTTATATTAAATGTTGGTATGAGGAGAAAGAAAATAAACTTTTAGGAGGTACTTTATGAAGATTGCGTTTATAGCTCATGATAAGAAAAAAGATGATATGATTGAATTTGTTAGAAGGTATAGAGAGATATTAAAAAAACATGAATTATATGCTACTGGAAATACAGGAACATTTATAAGTAAACTTGCAAATTTAGAGGTACATAAATATTTGTCAGGACCAATGGGTGGTGGTCAGCAAATAGGAGCAAAGCTTGCAGAAGGAGAAATAGATTTAGTATTTTTCTTTAGAGATCCATTGACTGCTCAACCACATGAGCCAGATGTAAATGCACTTATAAGATTATGTGATGTTCATTGTATTCCATTAGCTACTAATATAGGAACAGCAGAATCTATGATGACATCATTGAAAAATAGATAATTATCAAATTAAAGCACTTTAGAATAAAAAATATTCTAAAGTGCTTCTTTTTATTTAAAATTAAAATTCTTATAAGAAAATTATAGTACATTCCTAATACTATATATGGAAGCAGTTTACAATTAAAAATTTAAAGTTATTCCTATTTGTATATTTGAAGCTAAGTTAATAAGTAAGAGTGAAAAGTGAATAGTTATGGTGAATATTACTCATTTCATTCCTAATATTTAAAATAGAAATACATAAAAACTACGTTTTATATTGTTTTCAACTAATTTGCTTTGCAAATCCAATTTTCACCTTCACTGTTCACTTTTAATTGTTCATTGTCAATTTTAAAAAATATGGATTAAAACTTGGAGTTAAATTTCTCAACTGAAACATGAATAATTTAAAGTTTAAATGTTAAATAAAATTTATAAGATTTATATGTTTAGTTATTCATAATTAAAAAATAAATGAGTATATATTAAAGTAGGAATATAAGTAGAAGTAGGGGATTGTTATGAGCGAATATAGGAATTTGTATGAAAAATATTATAACAATTTAAAAAGAAATAATGGTAGTTATAATATTAAATCTAAAAATAAAAAATCAACTGTTATGGATAAAGCCTCAAATAAAAAGGTTGAAAAACTGGTAAATAAATTTATTATTCAATTAGCTATATCTGTAATGTTGATTGTTATTTTTATGGGATGTAGAGTTGTTAATAACAACTATACAAAGGAAATTTTTTCTTTAGCAAAAACACAAATGACAAAGACATATGACTATAAAAAGGCATTAAATTATATAAAAAATTTAAGTCTTGATGATATGGAAAACATAAGTGTAAATTTTATAGATAAAGTAAAATCAAAAATTATAGGTGGAAAAACTATATTAGAAGAACTTAGGACGGAATATTCAATACCGGTAATGGCAAGTAAGTCAAATAATTTAGATGAGTTTGAAAAAGATAAAAACAAAATTCTTAAGGTAAAAGTTAATGATGTACAAAAAATTAAAAATTGTAATGATGGGAAAGTTAAAAAAATAGATGTTGATGAAAAACTAGGAAAGTACATTGTTATAGATCATGGAAAAGGCATAGAAAGCAAGTATTATAACATGACTGATATATTTGTAAAACAAGGAGAAAAGATAAAAAAAGGTGATGTAATAGGTGAGGTAAATGGAAAAGATAAGGAAAGTAATTTTTATTTTGAAATATTGTATATGGGCAAAGCACAAGATGTGTATGAATATATGGCAATTTGAAAAATAAGAAAGAAATGAAATCAATAAAATTTAATAAATATTCCATACCTTATCTTATATTTTTAATTGTCTTAGGATTAAATAGAAGATTAATACTAGGCTTTATTATAGTAGTTATACATGAGTTTATACACTATTTAATGGCAAGGAGTCTAGGATTTAAAGGCTTTTGTATAGAGATACTGCCTATAGGAGCATCAATAAAATTAAAAGATTTAGATGAGGCAACAGTAAGAGAGGATATATTAATATCTATTAGTGGTCCTGTAGGGAATTTTATATTAGCATTCATAAGTAAAGTAATACTTCTGAAATATACCAATGATGTTTTACAACTGTTCTATGAATATAATTTAGTATTGGGAGCATTTAATTTATTTCCTGCATTTCCTTTAGATGGAGGTAGGGTTCTTAGGGATTTATTAAGAAAAAAATTTTTATATAAAAAGGCAAATGAAATAGCATTAAGAATAAGTATGATTTTAGGATATAGTTTACTAATATTAAGTACATTCTCTATGTTTTGTGATATATCAAACATTACTTTAGTATTAATAGCTATTTTCATTTTAATAATGAGTAAAAAAGAAAGAGAAAGGATAGTCTATGTAATTATGGGATACACAATAAGAAAGAAGGAAAAACTCACTAAGAGGGGATACATAGAAAACAAAAGCATTTCGGTATATTATAAACTTAATTTATTAGAATTACTAGACTTTATAGATAAAACCCATTATCATATATTTACTATTTTAGATGATAATATGAATATAATAAAAACATTAGGGGAAGAAGAAATAATAAATTTATTAAAAAATGATGGAAACATATCTTTAGAGGAATTGTGTAAAAATGAACAAAAAAATTGATAATATGTTTTGACATATTATTAGCTTATGATAAAATAAAGTATTGCAATTAACTTAAGGAGGAATTTAAATGAATAAAATTTCCGATGATATATTATGTAAAGTTGAAAAACCAGCTAGATATATAGGTGGAGAATTTAATTCTTACAATAAAGATAAAAATGATGTATCAATTAGATATGCATTTTGTTTTCCCGATGTATACGAAGTAGGTATGTCTCATTTAGGAAGTAAAATACTTTATCATGTAATTAACGAAAGAGAAGATACATTTTGCGAAAGAGCATATGCACCTTGGCCAGATATGGAGAAGGAGTTAAGAGAAAATAACATAGAATTATTTACATTAGAAACAAAAGATTCATTAAGAAAATTTAATTTTCTAGGTTTTACACTTCAATATGAGATGAGTTATACTAATATATTAAATATGTTAGATATGTCTAATATACCACTTAGAGCATCTCAAAGAGGTGAGGAATACCCAATAATTATGATGGGCGGTCCTTGTGCATATAATCCAGAACCACTTTATGATATAGCAGATTTCTTTCTTTTAGGAGAAGGGGAAGTGGTTATGAATGAGGTTTTAGATTTGTATACTGAGTACAAAGATAAAACTAAAGAGGAATATTTAAGAGCTGTATCAAAGATAGAGGGGGTATATGTACCTAGTCTTTATGAGGTTACATACAATGAAGACAACACTATAAAAGAATTTAAACAATTGTATGATGATGTTCCTAAGGTTGTAAAAAAGAGAATAATAAGCAATTTTGATGAAAATGTATATCCAGATAAGCTTATAGTTCCTTATACGGAAATTGTACATGACAGAATAACACTTGAAACATTTAGAGGATGTACAAGAGGTTGTAGATTTTGTCAAGCTGGTATGATATATAGGCCAGTAAGAGAAAAGAAAACAGAAACATTAGTAAAACAAGCGGATGATATTATTAAGAAAACAGGATATGAGGAAGTTTCATTAACATCTTTAAGTATATGTGATTATTCAGATATACAAAATCTAGTTTTTTCTTTAATAGAAAAGTATAAAGATGAAAAAATTGGTGTGTCACTTCCGTCAATTAGAATTGATTCATTTTCAGTAGATTTAATAAAAGAAATACAAAAAGTTAGAAAAACAGGCTTAACCTTTGCTCCAGAAGCAGGTAGTCAAAGAATGAGAGATATAATAAATAAAGGTGTAAATGAACAAAATTTATTAGATTCTAGCAGAAGTGCTTTTGAAGCTGGTTGGTCAACTTTAAAATTATACTTTATGATAGGTCTTCCATATGAAACAATGGATGATGTTTTAGGAATTGGAGAACTAGGAGAAAAAGTAGTAGAAGAATATTTTAAGGTTCCTAAAAATGTAAGAAAAAGAGGGCTAAGAGTAACACTTAGTACATCAATATTTGTACCTAAGGCATTTACTCCATTCCAATGGGCACCAATGGACAGAATGGATAATGTTAAAGGAAAAATTAGCAATTTAAGAGATTCTATAAAGAGTAAAGCAATTGTTTATAATTGGCATGAATCTCCAGTTAGCTATATGGAAGCAGTATTTGCTAGAGGTGATAGAAGACTTTGTGATGTTTTAATAAAAGCATTTGAAAAAGGCGCTAGATTTGATGGTTGGGGTGAATATTTTGACTTTGAAAGATGGCAAGAATCACTAAAAGAGTGCAATGTAGATGGAGACTTCTATACATATAGAGAAAGAAGTTATGAAGAAATACTTCCATGGGATTTTATAGATATAGGAGTAAGCAAAAGATACTTAATGAGCGAAAATGAAAAAGCTAAAAGTGAAGTTCTTACACCAGATTGTAGAGAAAAATGTACTGGTTGTGGAGTAAATGTATGCTTTAAGGAGGGTAAATGCTTTGAAGGTGCGATACTTAATAAAATACACTAAAGAAAGTGAAATAAAATTTATATCTCATTTAGATTTAATGAGGACTATTCAAAGAACAGTTAAAAGAGCTGGACTTCCAATAGATTATTCTAAGGGATTTAATCCACATATGACAATATCAATAGCACAGCCTTTATCAGTAGGAGTGTATTCTAGAGGAGAGTATCTAGATACAGTATTTAAAGAAGAAGTATGTTGTGAAGAGATTGTAAAAAGATTAAATGAAAATTCTCCAATGGGAATTAAGTTTTTAGATGCAAAAAGAGTTGAAGTAGAAGAAAATAAAAAAACACCTCAATCAATGGCAATTATAGATGCAGCTTTATATAAAATAAAAGTTAAAGCTATAGATGGAGAAAAAGCATTAAATGAAATACGAGAATTAAGTAATGAAAGTTCTTGGATGACTGTTAGAAAAAGTAAAAAAGGTGATAAAGATATAGATATAAAACCTTTGATTAAGAAAATAGAGTATGTGAATGATAATAACAATATATTAATAGATACAATGCTTGCTTGTGGAAGTAGGGAAAATGTATCAGCTAAATTACTAATAGAATACATAGAGGAACATGTAAGTTCTTTAGATAAAGATGCCTTTGTTGACATAGAAAGAATAGATATGTATGCCAATAAAGATAATACTTTAGTGCCTCTTAATGAATATTTATAATATGTAAAATATATACTAGCTCAAAGGTATAAAAAATACTTAATGAGCTAGTATTTTAAATTTATAAAAATTTATTATTATATATCAATAAATAAAAAAATTGTTTATAATAAAGTATGTAATCTCATTGTTACAAGAAAAAGAGTATGAGGTGTTTAAGGTGAAGGAAGTATTTGTTGAAAGACAAGAAATGTTTTTAAGAATTGCAATAAAGGAAAATGGAATTTTAACTGAGTGCTATATAGAAGAAAAAAATGATGAACCCAAGGTTTCAAATATATATAAGGGTGTAGTTAAAAATATTGTTCCATCAATAAAATCAGCATTTATAGATATAGGCACTAATAAAAATGCATATATTTATTTAAAAGAAAACTTAAAAAAAGGTGATGAAGTACTTGTTGAAGTAATAAAAGAATCTATAGGCAAGAAAGGTCCTAAAGTTGTAAATAATATAAATTTACCAGGAAATTATGTAGTTATAACTAATGAAAATGAAGATATAAGATTTTCTTATAAAATAAAAGATAAAGACTTTAAAGAATTAGTAAAAGAAAACATAGAAAAACCTAAAGGCATTGGGGTAACACTAAGAACTAGTGCATCTGATGTGGATGTAGAAGTTATTAATTCTGAAATTAAGGTGTTATATGGCATATATGAAAATATAAAAAGAAAGTTTACATATTCTAATAAGTGCGGACTTTTATATGATAATGATGGTATTTTAGGAAACACCATAAGAAGTTTAAGTTCAAGTAATTGTAATGTTATAGTAAACACAGAAGAAGATTTTAATTATTGCAAAGAAATATTGGAATTTAAAAATATAGATATAGATATAAAATTATATGACGAAAATATAAGTTTATTTAATAACTTTGGTATAGAAAAAGAAATTTTAAGTCTTAGAAGCAATAAGATTAATTTGCCTAGTGGAGGAAATATAGTTATTGAAAAGACTGAGGCTATGTATGTTGTGGATGTAAATTCGGCTAAAGACATAAAAAATAATATTTTTCAAACTAATGTAGAAGCTGCAAAATTAGTAGCAAGTCAAATAAGACTTAGAAATATGAGTGGAATAATAATTATAGACTTTATTGATTTGTATAAAAAAGATGAAAAAGAAAAAATATTAAAAGTTCTAAAGGAAAGTTTTTTAGATGACAAAAATAAAACTGTAATTTATGATTTTACAGAATTAAATTTAGTTCAAATTGCAAGAAGACGTAGTGGAAAATCTATTTATGAATATATATTTGAAAGCTGTAGTACTTGCCATGGTAAAGGTGTAAAAGTAAAACTATCATATTTAGAAAATATGATAAAAGATTCTTTAGAAAGATTAAATTTAGAACAAAATGTAAAAGATATATATATAGAAATAGATGAAAGTTATAAAAATCAAATTCAAAAAGATTTAATATCATTTATAAAAAATATAAATGGATTAGATAAAAGTATATATTTAAACTATGTTCATGATATGGAATCATTTAAATTAGAGCCGCTAATCTTTGCAAATCAAATAAGAAATGCAGAGGTTTATAAAATATTTTAATAAAACATTTTAAATTTCTTTACAAAGTTATTTTTAAATGATATAATGGCTTTTGTAGACCGCACAGAATAGGTTTAAATATTCATCTTTTAGGTGGATAACCTTAATTGGCGAGACTGGATTGAGGAGGTGTATTTTAATGTACGCAGTTTTACTTACTGGAGGAAAACAATACAGAGTTCAAGAGGGAGACGTTTTATTCGTTGAAAAACTTGAAGCTGAAGTTGATTCAACTGTAGAATTCACTGAAATTTTAGCAGTTGGAAAAGAGGAAGGTTTAGTAGTAGGAAAACCTGTAGTTGAAGGAGCTAAAGTAGTTGCTAAAGTTGTTGAGCAAGGAAAAGCTAAAAAGGTTATAGTATTCAAATATAAGCCTAAAAAAGACTACAGAAAGAAACAAGGACACAGACAACCTTTCACTAAAATCGTAGTTGAGAAGATAGAAGCTTAATTATGATTACAATAAATTTTACAAGAAAATCTAGTATGCTTGTATCATTTCATGTAGATGGTCATGCTGAGTACTTTGATGCAGAAGAAAAAGTCAACATATATGATGATGTTGTATGTGGATGCGTAAGCAACTTGGCACAAGTAACTATCTTAGGAGCGTTAGAAGTGTTGAAGTTAAAAGCTACATATGTTGCAGAAGAAGGAAATATAGGTTTGGATTTATCTAACCTGTCTGATATAGAAATAGATAAAGCACAAGTTTTACTTGAAACGATGCTGCTAGGATTGCAAAATTTAGAAATAAGTTATAGAAAATATATTAAAGTGTTAGTAGAGGAGGTGCAGTGATATGTTACTAATAAACCTTCAGCTATGTGCTCATAAAAAAGGAGTAGGTAGCTCAAAAAACGGAAGAGATAGTGAATCTAAGAGACTTGGTGTTAAGCGTGCAGATGGACAATTTGTACTTGCTGGAAACATCTTAGTTAGACAAAGAGGAACAAAAATCCACCCAGGAACAAATGTTGGAATAGGTGGAGATGATACTCTTTTCGCTAAAGTAGATGGAGTTGTAAGATACGAGAGAATGGGTAAAAACAAGAAAAAAGCTAGTATTTATCCAGTTGATGTAGAAGTTGCAATAGCTGAATAGTTAATAAGCACCCTTTAAGGGTGCTTTTTTATTTAAATATAGCATAGTTAAATGTATAAATTAAAAAATATTAAACTTTAAACTTATAATTATATGAGATAAACTTAAATTTTAATTTATACAAATTTTATTGGTTTTAAGTTTATACTTAAATCTATTAATTATAAAACTTGGAACTTAGCATTAAGAATTTAATCTTTTTTATAAATAACATTATATAAATTAAGATTTGAGTTTAAAATATAAAGTACATTGTTATAAATTTATATAGGTATTATATAAATTTTATAGGCAAAACTTTAATATATAAAATAAAAAATAAATGATAATATAATTTATTTTTTTATAATTATATTATGATATAATTAAAACTAAAAGTGAAAATATAATATGACAATAACTTAGTTTAGAAAGTAAGGTGAAGTGTATGTTTATAGATACAGCCAAGATATTTGTTAAATCAGGAGATGGTGGTAATGGTGCTATTTCATTTAGAAGAGAAAAATATGTACCATTAGGAGGACCAGATGGTGGAGATGGCGGTAATGGTGGTAGTATAGTATTAAAAGCAGATAAAAATATGACTACTTTATTAGATTTTTCATATCATAGAAAATTCGTTGCAGATAACGGTGGTAAAGGTGAAGGATCTAAATGTTATGGAAAAGATGGTGAAAATCTTATTATAAAAGTTCCAATGGGAACTATTGTTAGAGATTTTGAGAGCAATAAAATTATGTGTGATTTAGCTCATGATGGAGACACATACATAGTTTGTAGAGGTGGAAAAGGTGGAAAAGGTAATTGTAAATTCTGTACACCAACAAGACAGGCACCAGATTTTGCAGAACCAGGAATGCCAGGAGAAGAAAGATTTATAAAACTTGAATTAAAATTATTGGCAGATGTAGGTCTTTTAGGATTCCCTAATGTAGGAAAGTCAACACTTCTTTCAGTGGTATCAAAAGCAAGACCTAAAATAGCTAATTATCATTTTACAACTTTAAAACCTAATTTAGGTGTTGTAAGTTTAAATGGAATTCAAAATTTTGTAATTGCAGATATTCCGGGAATTATAGAAGGCGCATCAGAAGGTGTAGGCTTAGGATTAGACTTTTTAAGACATATAGAAAGAACAAGATTACTTATACATGTAGTAGATATATCTGGAATAGAGGGAAGAGACCCATTAGAAGACTTTAAAAGAATTAATGAAGAGTTAAAGAATTATAGTATAAAATTATGGGATAGACCTCAAATAGTTGCAGCTAATAAATGTGATATGTTATTTGATGAAGAAGTTTTTGAAAACTTTAAAAAAGAATTAAATAAAATGGGATATGATAAAATATTTAAAATATCTGCAGCTACTAATCAAGGAGTAGAAGAACTTATGAAGGAAGCTGCTAAAATGTTAACTGAAATTCCTGTAAAAGACCTTGAAATAAGTTCAGATGAATTATTTATACAAGAAGAAAAGAGATTTACATATACAATACAAAAGCAAGGCGAAGATACTTTTGTTGTTGAAGGAAGTTTCGTTGATAGATTATTAAATAGTGTAAATGTAAATGATCCAGATTCATTAAGATATTTCCATAAAGTATTAAGAAACAAAGGAATATTTGATGAATTAAAAGAAATGGGAGTACAAGATGGTGACACAATAAGACTTAATGATTTTGAGTTTGAATTTTTACTTTAGGAGGATGGAATATGATAACAACTAAGCAAAGAAGTTATTTAAGAGGTTTAGCAAACGATATAACACCTATATTTCAAGTTGGTAAAGGTGGAATAGAAGAAAATTTTATAAAACAAGTAGATGATGCATTAGAAGCAAGAGAATTAATTAAAATAAAAACTCTTAATAATAGTGGTATAACTCCAAGAGAAGCATCAGAATATTTATGTGAAAAATTAAATTGTGAAGGTATTCAAGCTATAGGAAGTAAATTAGTTCTATACAGAAAATCAAGTAAAAAGCCTAAAATAGAATTACCAAGATAATAAAAATTGTCGAAAACCATAGCATGAATAAGATTGTTTAAAATAAATAAAAGTATAAATAGATTTTACATTTGGTAAAATCTACTTTTATATGGTAAGATAATTATATATTTTAAAGAGAAGGTTTTGTGATGAGAAAAGCTATATTTGGAGGAACTTTTGATCCTATACACAATGGTCACATGAATATTGCATATGAAGCTTTATATAAAATGAAGCTAGATAAAGTGATTTTCATACCTAGTGGAAATCCACCACATAAGAAAAATAGTAGAGTAACAGATGCTAAAATAAGGTTAGATATAGTTAAAAATGTGATTAAAAATGAAGATAAGTTTGAAGTAAGTGATTATGAAGTGTCTAAAAAAGAAAGTAGTTATACATATAAAACCTTAGAATATTTTAAAAGATTAGAACCATGCACTGAATGGTATTTTATAATAGGTGCAGATAGTTTAATAAATTTTAAAAAATGGAGAAAACCAGAAGTTATACTTGAAAAATGTAAACTTATAGTTTTTGGTAGACCGGGATATAGGTTAGATGAATTTATTAAATCTAAGAAATATATAAAAGCTAAATATAATAAAGAAATTATAGTTTTAGATGTACCATTAATAGATGTTTCTTCAACTAATATAAAAACGAAAATAAGAAAAGGCGAAGAAATTAAGTATTTAGTGCCTTATGAAGCTTATAATGAAATAAATAAGCTTAACTTATATAGTAAAGGAAGTGTAGAAATGTATAATGAAACAAAGATGAGAGAGTATATTAAAGAAAATTTAAAAACTGAAAGATACAATCACACTTTAGGCGTAGTTGAAGTAGCAGAAAAAATGGCAAAAGTGTACAATTGTAATGTTGAAAAAGCTAAAATTGCTGCACTATTACATGACTGTGCTAAAAATATGAAAAATGAAGAATTGATAAAAGTTACTAAAGAAAAAAATTTGATAGAGCTAAATGAAATTTTTATACAATCTCCAGGATTATTACATGGATTTGTTGGAGCATATTTGGCGAAAGAAATGTTTAATGTAAATGATGAGGAAATACTTGAGGCAATAAGATATCATACTACTGGAAGAGAAAACATGACTCTTTTAGAAAAAATATTGTATATAGCAGATTATATAGAACCGTCAAGATGTTTTGAAGGAATAGAAGAAATGAGAGAATTAGCTTTTTCAAACTTGAATTTAGCATTGTTAAAAGGATATAATGATACTATAAATTATGTAATATCAAAGGGATTACTGTTATATCCTAAAACAGTAGAAGCTAGAAATTACTTATTAATTAACAAGTAATAGAGGGTTTAAATATGGGTGAAGAAGTAAAAAATAGAAAAAGAAAAAAGAAAAAAAAGTCATCAAGATTAAAAAAGATACTTTTAATTGTTCCTTTAATTATAATAATTTTATTTTTTGCATCATTTTTATATTTATCTAGACTTAGTAGTAATTCAGTAAATATAGATTTAGGTGGAAATAAAAATTCTAACATTGTAAACTTTTTAGTTATGGGTGTTGATATAGGTGAAGATGAAAGTTATCCTAAAAGAACAGATACTATAATGTTAGTTCATTATGATAAAAAACAACACACTTATGATGTTATATCCATTCCTAGAGATACAATGGTTTATTTTGATGGGGAACTTGGAAAAATAAATGCAGCACATGCTTTAGGTGGAGTACAACAATCTGTAGATAAAGTAGAAGAACTATTAAATGTAAATATAGATTACTATTTAAAAGTAGATACTAAAGCTTTTAGAGAGTTTATAGATGCTTTAGGTGGTGTTGATGTACTGATAGAGCAAGATATGCAATATGAAGATGAATCACAAGATTTAAAGATAGACTTTAAAGCAAGTAATAAGATGCAACATTTAGATGGTAAGAAAGCAGAAGAGTTTATTAGATGGAGAAAAAATAATGATGGTACAGGATTTGCTGATGGAGACATTGGAAGAATAAAACAACAACAAAGTTTTTATAGCAATGTTTTACAAAAATTAAAAAGTCCATCTATGATATTTAAAGCACCTAAGATTTTAAGCATTTTTCCTAAGTATATGGAAACTAACTTAGATGCTACAGACATTATGAAATATGGAATTAGTGTTGTAACAGCATCAAAAGAAAATATCAGATTTCATACATTACAAGGAGAATCAACATATATTGATGGTACTTCATACTACAAGTATGAACCGGAAATGAATGAAGATATATTAAATATTTTAAAAAATTCTGAGCCAAATCAAACTAGTGATTCAAGTATTTCTAATAGTGGAAGTGGACTTTCAATGAGTAAAGAAAGCATAAGAGTAAATGTTCTTAATGGAACTAACAAGGAAGGATTAGCTGGAGAATTTGCAAATAAAGTTATGAAATTAGGATATAATAATTGTGACTTTGGAAATTATGATGCTAATTTAAAACCAGTAAAAGTTTCAGAAATAAAGTTATATGGATTAACTAGTGATGATGCAAAAATATTAAAAAAAGAATTTGGCATAAAAAATGTTGAAGTAATGAATGAAGTAAATCCTAATTATGAGATGGAAATTATTTTAGGTGATGACAAAGCAAAAGATTAAGATAAAAAAATTACTTTTATAAAGTAATTTTTATATAAATAAATAAAAGTTTCTAGGAGGAATTTTAATTATGGAAAAGAAAATAATACACACAGAAAAAGCACCTGCAGCTTTAGGACCATACTCACAAGCAGTTAAAGTTGGAAATATGGTTTACACTTCAGGACAATTAGCAATAAACTCAGCTACTGGAGAATTAGTAAACGATGATATAAGAAAAGCTACAGAGCAATCTTTAAACAATGTTAAAGCTATATTAGAAGAAGCTGGAACATCAATGGATAAAGTTGTTAAAACATTAGTTTTATTAAAAGACATTAATGATTTTGCAGCTATGAATGAAGTTTATGCAACATTCTTCACATCAAACCCACCAGCAAGATCTTGTTTCCAAGTTGGAGCATTACCAAAAGATGCTTTAGTTGAAATAGAAGTAGTAGCAATAGCTGAATAATAAAAATAAAACTCCAGTGTAAAATCTGGAGTTTTTATTTTATGAATTAATTATATTATGTTATTATGAGATATAACATTAAATTGGTGGTGAATTAATGGAAAGTAATTTAAAATATACAGTTACTAATGAAGGCAATGATGTTAAAGTAAGAGATTATATGAAAGAAGTATTAAATCTTTCAGGAAGATTTATAAAAAAAGTAGGATTAAGTAATAGAATTAAAGTTAATGGAAATGTAGTAAGATTAAATCATAAATTGTGTGAAGGAGACTTTTTAGAAATTCAAGTTGAAAAAAAAGATGAAAGTCAAAATATAATTCCAGAAGAGATGGAGTTAGATATAAAATATGAAGATATGGATTTATTAATTGCTAATAAACCATGTAATATGGTTGTTCATCCAACTAAAAGTTATCCTACAGGAACACTTTCAAATGGTGTTTTAAACTATTTTAAGTGTAGTAATCAAAATTGTATAGTAAGATTAGTAAGTAGATTAGATATGGATACGTCAGGACTTATAATGATAGCTAAAAATCAATTTGCACATATGACACTAGCAAAAAGTATGGAAAATAATCTTATAGAGAAGAAATACTTAGCAATAGTACATGGAATAATAGAGAAAGATTCAGGAACTATTAATGCAGCAATTGGTAGACCAAGTGATGATAGTATAAAAAGAGCTGTTATGAAGAATGGTCAAAGAAGCATAACTCATTATAATGTAATAAAGAGATTTAACAATGCAACATTAGTAGAGCTTAAGTTAGAAACAGGTAGAACACATCAAATTAGAGTACATTTAAGCTCTATTGGTCATCCTATATATGGTGACTCATTATATGGAAAGCAAGAACCTCAATACATAAAAAGGCAAGCATTACATGCATATAAATTAATATTACCTCATCCTAGAAGCAATGATTTGCTAGAGATAAAAAGTGAAATTCCTCAAGATATGGAAGAGTTAATTGAAATCTTAAAAAAAGAACATTAGAGAACTCTCTAATGTTCTATCTTCTAAAATAATTTTTATTGTGTTTTTTCTTTTTAACAATGAACAAAGTTAATATTAATAAGCTACTAAAAATTCCAACTACAATTAAACCTATGTTTAACATTTTAGAATTGCTCTTAAATATTTTAGTTAAAAAATTAGAATTTTTAGGCTCATAATCTACGCCACTTATAAGATCAACTTTCTTCTCTGTATTATTATACTTAAAAGTAGCAGTACCAATGGTTTGACCAGATAAAATAGTACATTTGTCTATTTTGTTAATATCATATGATATAATAGGTTCCTCATTTAATGTTTTATCCTTAGTATAATATGCATCATTAGAAGCTAAAATAGGAATTTTAGTTCCATCAGAAGTTGTATAATTTGTTACTTCTGAATTTTTAGTAAAACATTTAACAGTCTCAAAGTTATTAAATGCCCAATCAAAGAAATTTCTACTATCACCAAAATAAGTCTTATCTTGGTCACGTAAAAATGCTACAACAAATGTTTCATTATCTTTTCTAGCTGAACCCACATAAGAATGCAATGCTTCATCTGTATAACCAGTTTTACCAGCTAAACAGTATTTATAATAATAATCATCACCAGATTGGACTAATCTATTATCATTCCAAAGAGGTCTCTTTTCTTTGAACTTATTTGTTGGTTGTAATAACATACTCTTAGTTTTTGATATTTCTAGATATGTAGGATTTTTTAAAAGTTCATTTTCTATAAGAGCTAAATCATAAGCTGTAGTTTTATGGTTTGCTTCATAAAGGCCATGTGGATTTGTAAAATTGGTATTTTTACATCCAAGTTTTTTTGCACGATCATTCATCATTTTAGCAAAACCTTCTATATTTCCACCCATATGTTCAGCAAGAGCAGCTGCACAGTCATTTGCAGAAACCATAATCAATGAATATAAAAGTTCTCTAACAGTTAGAATTTCACCAGTATCAATATATATTTTAGAACCTTCAATTGTTGGGGGAATCTCACCAACAGTTACTTTTTCATCTAAATTGCAATTTTCTAAAGTAAGAAGTGCTGTCATTAGTTTTGTTGGAGACGCTGGTGCATAAGCAGTATCCTTGTTTTTATCATATAATACTTCACCAGTTTGAGCATTTAAAACTACAACACCTTTAGCACTTGCGGTTGGAGGCTCTGATGCTGCTAAGACACTTGGAGTGTTTAAGGTCAAAAGCAAGCCTGCTGAAATTAAAATTTTATTTATTTTTTTCATATTTATCTCCTAATTGTAAAAGTCTAATTAACAAAAAATTATATACCTTAAAATTATAACATATTACCAAGAAAAATGAAATTAATTGCTAATTCATAATTATTATAGCAGAAAAGTTAAAAAAATACGATAAAAAAAAGAAAATTGGAAATAATTTAACAAAAGGAGGTATAAAAATATGAAGAATAAAGAAAAAATTATTGGGGGAATAATAATAATTATATTATCGATTATATTTGTATTTTCTGGATATATAATGTCAAGAGATAATAAGAAATTTGTAGAAGTGGAAGAAGTTTTTTCAGAACCTAATAAAAAGGAAAATATCGAGGAAAAATCACATAAAGAATCACAGAAAAGAAATGATAAAAATCAATCAAATAAAGAATCAAATATAAGAGATTGCAATCAAGACATAGATGAAATTATTGTTGATGTTAAAGGGGAAGTGAAAAATCCTAGAGAATATAAATTGCAAGAGGGAAGTAGAGTTAGAGATTTAATAGAAAAGGCTGGTGGACTTACTAATGATGCCAATGAGAATTTAATCCATTTTTCTAAAGTTTTGAAAGATGAAGATTGTATTGTAATTTATAAAAATGGGGAAAGTACAGAAGGGGTTGAAAATCCAGTTGTAAAAGAAAATACATTAAAAGAAAATAAAAATGGGAAAGTGAATATAAATACTGCTGATGTAGAAAAATTAAAGACATTACAAGGAATAGGAGACTCAAAGGCTAAGCTAATTATTGAATATAGAGAGAAGAATGGTTCTTTTAAAAATGTAGATGAACTTCTAAATGTAGATGGTATAGGGAGTAAGACTTTGGAGAAATTAAGAGATAATATAGACATTAGATAGTTAATATTATAGAATTATTAAGGTGAAATGTATTTGTATTAATCAAAAAATTTCATTTAAGATATATTAGGTGAACTATAAAAATATATCTTAAGTATATTAATTTGGGAGGTATTGGCATTGGATAAAAGACTAACTGAACTTTCAAAAACTTCTGGTTGAGCAGCTAAAATAGGGCCGGAGACCCTTTCAAAAATATTAGATAAAATTCCTAAAATGCATGATGAAAACTTAATTGTTGGAATAGAAACTTCAGATGATGCAGCGGTATACAAAATAAACGATGATGTAGCAACTATACAAACTTTAGATTTTTTTACTCCAGTAGTAGATGATCCATATATGTTTGGTCAAATAGCGGCAGCAAATTCTTTGAGTGATGTATATGCAATGGGAGGAAAACCAGTAGTAGCATTAAATATTGTTTGTTTTCCAAATTGTCTTAATATAGATATATTAGGTGAGATATTAAAAGGTGGAGCAGATAAAGTAATAGAAGCTGGAGCTGTAATAATAGGTGGTCATACAGTATCAGATGATGAACCCAAATATGGTCTTTCAGTAACTGGACTTGTACACCCAGATAAAGTCTTAAAAAACTATGGTTCAAAAGTTGGAGATGTGTTGATTTTAACAAAACCTATAGGTACAGGAATTTTAAATACAGCCATAAAAGCTCAAATGGCATCTAAGGAGCATTATGATGAAGCTGTTAAGGTTATGAGTACACTTAATAAATATTCAGGAGAAATTATTATAAATCATAATATTACAGCGTGTACAGATGTTACAGGATTTAGCCTAATGGGTCATGGATATGAAATGGCAAGTGCATCTAATGTAACATTTAAAATATTTAAGGATAAATTACCAATAATAGATGGGACTACTGAATATGCCAAAATGGGATTAGTGCCAGCAGGTAGTTATAACAATAGAGCATATCTTGATGGAAAATATAAACTTATAGATGTAGATGAAGTAGTAGAAGATATACTATTTGATCCTCAAACATCAGGAGGACTTTTGGTATCTATACCTAAAGAAGAAAGTAAACAATTAATAGATGAATTAAATAAGTTAGAACTTAAATCTTCTATTATAGGAGAAGTAGTTGAACTAGAGGAAAAAAATATAATTGTTCAATAATACATATAAAAGAAAATAATTAATAAAATTACATTGAATTATTTTCTTTTTAAATGTGACTAATCTTAGGGGATTAGAAAGGGGTTATATTATGAATAAAGAATTATTGAGAAAATTACCTAAAATTGATGAATTGCTTAAAAATGATGTTATACAAAATGAGTTAAAGGAAACTCAAAGAGTGCTAATAGTTGAGTCTTTAAGAGAATCTATTGAAAAATATAGAAAGTACATATTAGAAGATAAAATACAAGATTTTGAAGAAGATGATGTTTTAAATTATGCATTAGGATTACTTTTAAAGAAAAAGAAAAATAATTTAAGAAGAGTAATTAATGCTACAGGAACAGTCATACATACAAATTTAGGACGTTCTATTTTAAGTAAAAAAGCTGTGGAGAATGCTATAGAAATAGCAGGAAGATATAATAATTTAGAGTATGATATAGAAAGTGGAAAAAGAGGCTCTAGATATAGTCATATTGAAAAGCTTATAACAAAAATAACAGGTGCAGAAGCAGCACTAGTAGTTAATAATAATGCAGCAGCAATAATGCTAGTTTTAGATAGTTTATGTAAGGAAAAAGAAGCTATAGTATCTAGGGGACAACTTGTTGAAATAGGTGGATCATTTAGAGTTCCAGATGTTATGAAATTTAGTGGCGCAAAATTAGTAGAAGTAGGAACAACTAATAGAACTCATTTATATGATTATGAAAATAATATAAATGATAATACGGGAATGCTTTTAAAAGTTCACACATCAAATTTTAAAATTTGTGGATTTACTGAAGAAGTTGAATTAGAAAGTCTTGTTAAATTGGGAAATGAACGAAATATACCAGTAGTAGAAGACATAGGTAGTGGAGTTTTAGTGGATTTTTCTAAATATGGATTTACTCATGAGCCTACTGTACAAGAAAGTATAAAAAAGGGTGTTGATGTAGTAACCTTTAGTGGAGATAAAATGCTTGGTGGACCTCAAGCAGGAATTATAATAGGTAAAAAGAAATATGTTGAATTGATGAAGAAAAATCAGCTTACAAGGGCTTTAAGAATTGATAAGATGACATTAAGTGCATTAGAAAGTACTTTAAGATATTATTTAGATGAGAAAGAAGCTATAGAAAATATACCAACTTTAAATATGATATTATCATCTAAAGAAGATATGAAGAAAAAAGCAATAAAATTCAGAAAAAAATTTAGACATGCTTTAGATAACTTTGAATTCAAAATTGATGAAGATTACTCAATGGTTGGTGGCGGATCTATGCCTACTGAAAAAATACCTACTTATGTTATAAAAATTAGTAGTGAAAATATTTCAGTAAATGAAATGGAAAAAATATTAAGGTTAAATGAAACTGCTATTATAACTAGAGTATTTAATAATGAACTTATATTGGATGTTAGAACAATTTTTGATGAAGATATTGAAGAAATAATAAAAGCATTAAGCAAAATAAACTAATATTAAAATATATAGTGAAGTAGACTAAAAGATTATTAGTTTATTTCACTATATGTATTTAAGCTAAAAGTTATTATTGAAAGGGTGTTAATTGATATATGAAGCATATTATTATAGGTACAGCAGGACATATAGACCATGGAAAAACTACACTTATTAAAACATTAACAGGAAAAGAAACAGATACTCTTAAAGAAGAAAAAGATAGAGGAATATCAATAAACCTAGGTTTTACATACTTTGACTTGCCATCAGGAAAAAGAGCGGGAATAATAGATGTTCCAGGTCATGAAAAGTTCGTTAAAAACATGCTTGCTGGAATAAGTAGTATAGATGTAGTTTTATTAGTAATAGCAGCTGATGAGGGAATAATGCCTCAAACTAGAGAGCATTTTGAAATATTACAACTTTTAAATGTAAAAAAAGGTATAATAGTTCTTACAAAATGTGATTTAGTAGATGATGAATGGGTTGAAATGATAAAAAATGATATTAAAGAAGAATTTAAAGAAACTTTTTTAAGTGATGCACCAATACATGAAGTTTCATCTAAAACAAAGAAAGGCTTTGAAAGTTTAATAGATGACATTGAGAAGCTTACAAATGAAGTAGAGCCTAAAGATACAGAAGGACATTTTAGATTGCCTGTAGATAGAGTTTTTACCATAAAAGGATTTGGTACAGTTGTCACAGGAACAATAATAAGTGGAAGGGTCACTGTTGGTGACAATATAGAAATATATCCATCTAAAACTGTAACAAAAGTAAGAGGAATAAGAATACACGATGAACCTTGTGAAGTAGGTGAAGCTGGTCAAAGATGTGCTATAAATTTAGCAAATGTAAAAGTTGATGAAGTTAATAGGGGAAATGTAATAGCCAGAGAAAATATAATGGAACCATCATATAATATAGATTGTAATTTATATTATTTAAAAAGTGCAGATAAACCATTAGTAAATAGACAAAGAGTTAGGGTTTATCATGGAACAGAAGAAGTAATAGCTAGAGTTGTTATATTAGATAAGGAAGAACTAAAGCCAGGTGAAAGTGCGTATGTACAACTAAGATTAGAAAAGCAAATAACAGCACAAAGAAATGATAGATATGTATTAAGGAGTTACTCTCCAATGATAACTATTGCTGGTGGAACAATTATAGAACCAGTAGCTAAAAAAGCAAAAAGATTTGATGAAAAATATATTGAAGAACTAAAAGTAAAAGAAAGTGGGAAATCACATAGTATACTTGAAAACATAGTTAAAAAATTAAGCAGCACTTATCCAGATAAACAAACTATAATAAAATCACTTGGTAAAAATTTAGAGAATATTGATGAAGAACTTGAAAATTTATTAAAAGATAGTATTATAGTAAAGCTTACAGCTTCTGAGAATAATATATATGTTCATAAAGATTTTGTAAAAGAAAAAATAAATCAAATAGAAGAACTTTTAACTGAATATCATAAAAAAAATCCATTGAAATTTGGTATGTCAAAAGAAGAAGTTAAAAACAAAGTATTTGGAAAATCTTTAAAGCAAAAAAATTATGATGAAATTTTAATGGTATTAGAAGAAAGAAAAATTATTAAAGTTACATCAAAGTTTATATCACTATACATTTTTGAAATTGCTTACAATAAAGAGCAAGAGAGAATTAAAAATTTTATATTAGAAGAATATAAAGTTTCAAAATATAATTGCCCTAAAGTTAGTGACTTAAGTGCAAAGGAAAAAGATAAGAGTGCATTTAAAATGGTATTTGAATCTTTATTAGATCAAGAAGCTTTAATAAAACTTTCAGAAGATTGCATATTAGAAATTGAAAATTACAAAAGAGGAAAAGAACTTATAGTAAATTATATAAAGGATAATAATTCTATAAATGCTAGTAAAACAAGAGAATTATTAGAAACTAATAGAAAATATGCTGTAGCATTATTAGAACATTTAGATGCTATAAAAGTTACTAAAAGAGTAGAAAACGATAGAATTTTGTATTAAAATAATTCAATATATGTAAAATAGTAAAGAAAATTTAAAGAATTTAAAAAAAACTGTTGAAAAATATAAGAAATTTGTTATAATAATAAATGTGCTTAAAAGCATAAAAAAATAGTAGCAAATTTGGGAGTAGATAGGTGCTGGTGTGCCTGCCGGTCTTCAAAACCGTGTTGCCGTGCTAAGACCACGACGGGTGAGTTCGATTCTCACATATTCCCGCCAATTAGATAGAATGGTTTGAAAGGTAGTGATTTGAATGGATTGCTAAATTTCAAACCTTATTTTTTTATATTAATTTAATAAATTTAGTGCAATAGTAGTGCAGTAAAAAAATATAGATAGAATTAGTTGTTTAAAGTTTGAATAAATTATTTATTTTTTCGACAGCTTTAATTTTTTGTTCGGGCATTACATGTGTGTAAATATTCATTGTAGTTTTAATATCACTATGCCCCATTAAAACTTGAACAGTTTTTATAGGTATATCTGCTTCAAATAATCTTGTTGCATAAGTATGCCGTAAGGCATGAAATTTTTTATGTGGTATATTAGCATCTTTTAATAATTTAGCATATCGTTTTGATAAATATCTACTATCTAAATAACTTCCAGTAGTATTTGCGAACACAATATTCTTATCTTCATATAATTCATTTTTTATCTTTTGTTGATTATCTTTATAAGTTTTTAGATTTTCCATAATTATTGATGGTACTGGAATAGTTCTTATACTGCTTTTAGTTTTAGGAGTTTGTTTTAAAATACTGCTTTTTCTCTTTTTATCCTTGCCAACTATGTAAACTAATTTAATAGACTTATCTACAGAAACAGTATTATCTTTGAAATTTATATCAGACCATTCTAAAGCTAAAAGTTCACCTTGTCTTAAACCTGTTCCTAAATCAAATGTTATTAGCATTTCTAATTCATTATTTTTCAATGAATTCAATAGAATATTTTGCTCTTCCTTAGTGAATACAGTTATATCATTACTCTTTTGAATTCTTGGTAGAGTTACAGAATTACAATAATTTTTCATTATATAACTTTGTTTTACTGCTTCATTTATACAAGCTTTTAAACATTTATTTAAACTTTTAACTACATTACCCGTTTTACCAGATGCTATAAGAGCGTTATAATAATTTTGTATATCGGCGGCTCTAAGATTAGAAAGTTTTTTTTGACCTATTGGAGAACCCTCAATATAATTTCTGTAAATGCCTTCATATCTCTCTAAAGAAGAAGGTTTTAAATCATTTATTCTAAAATCAAATAACCAAGTATAAAACCATTGTTGAAGTGTAATCTTATCATTTTGTGGCAAAATACCAGCATTATATTGTGATTTGTAATCAGCCATTTTATCGATAACTATTTGTTTCTTTGTACTAGTAAAAGATTTTCTCTTAAGTTTCCCATCTTCATCATAGCCTATAGTTAACATACCTCTATAATATGTTTTACCATTCTTTATTTCCTTAAAAATTGTACCTTCACCATTAGCTTTAGTTCTAGATTTTCGTGTCATTTAAAAGTCACCTCACAGTTAATAAAAAATAAAAGTTCTATTTTTACTCATAGTCTAAACACTTTCTTTTAATTTAGTTTTAGGTATAATATCAATTGTTGGTTCAAAAGTAATTATATAATTCTCTGTTTCTAATTTAGCACCATATTTATTTTTATAATGTTGAATTGCGCCTGCTAAAAAATCTTCTGTAACTTCTAAAAATTCGGATGTTTCAAACCTGTATTTTAAACCTAAATTACATACATTTAGCAAGTTTGAAATTTTAATAAGATATTCATATCCCCATCTACGAGCAATTAACTCTTGTTTTCTATTTTCTAATTTTTCTTGGTCAGATATATCACCAAATGTAGTAAAATGATGACCTAGCTCTTCTGCTAATATACAGCATTTTTTAACATCAGTATCTATATTCTCATTAATAAAAATTGTGTTATCACAATAAAGTCCATCATTAGCTTCTAAAGTTGTTTCAATAACATCAATATTAATATCATTAATTTTAGTAATAGCTTTTTCATATTTAGTCATATAATCACCCCAAGTAATAATTAGAATTTTTTATTTTTAGCCATAAGGGATTTAATTTTTTCAATATCTCTTTTATTTGCTTCATCATTTTGATTATCCTTAGCATGTGCAGCCAGTGTCGTAGGAACATAAGATTCTTTTCTTTCAGCTACTTCTAGTTTGGGAATATTATCGCATGAATTTCTATATTCTACTTTAGTAGCTGTAATTAAATCATTGGTATTGTTATTTATAGTATTTTCTATGTATTTAGGTGTTTCAGTTAAATCATTACTATATTCAATTAATTTATCTTTACCTAAGTTATTTAATTTATTGTAGTTTTCTAATAATGTTGTTTCTTCTTTAGATAAAGTATAAGATCTATCCTCATCAGAAGGAGTATAAAGGTCACTTATGTCCATTGTAAAAGATATTGGTTTCATATTTTTTATAATCTCTTTATTTGCTTTTATAAATTGGTCATCAGGAATTCCAGTTTCCATTGGAGCATCTTCTTTTACTAACCAAGTAGGATTTACATTTATAGCTTTTGCAATTGATTGTAATACTGGTAATTTATATTGAGAAATAAAACCACTTTCATATCTTTGAATAGTAGAACTAGCAACTCCAACAATATCTGCAATTTCTTTAAGCGTAAATTTTAATTCTTTCCTTCTAGATTTAATCCTTTTCCCTATTTCTTTATTATCCATAATGAAATCCTTTCCGCATTTAAATTTATAAATACATTATATAACAAAAATTTGCATACTGCAACATAATAAATAAAAAGTACTAACAAAAATTGCATAATGCTATTGACACTGAATTTTCAAGGTGATAATATAAAAACATAGAAATTGCATAATGCAAAAGGAGGAGAACCAAATGGTAAATACATTAAAAGTAAAAGCTAGAATGGTTGAATTTGGTTTTACACAAAAAGATGTAGCTAAAGCTTTAAAGTTAGCAAATTCAACAGTAAGCCAAAAGTTAAACAATGTCAGACCAATGTATTTGAATGAAGCTGATATATTAGCAGATATGTTGAAAATAGACACTATGCAATTTGGTGAATATTTTTTTACTTCAAATATTGCATAGTGCAAAACAAGGGAGGGAAACTATGAGTAAAGAAATTTTAATTTTTAAGAATGATGAGTTTGGAGAAGTAAGGACATTAGTCATTAATAATGAACCTTATTTTATAGGAAAAGATGTTGCAAAAGTTTTAGGATATGCAGATTTAGGACATGCAGTATTAGACCATGTTGATGAAGAAGATAGAATTAATTCTAAAACTCAAGGGCAATTTGCCCCTGAGCTTGGTCAAAGGGGTACTTGGTTAATTAATGAAAGTGGGTTTTATAGCTTAATACTTTCTTCAAAAATTCCAAATTCAAAGAAATTTAAAAGATGGATAACATCAGAAGTTTTACCACAGATAAGACAAACAGGTGGATATATTCCACATAATGAAGAAGATAGCGAAAATGATATTTTGGCAAAGGCAGTATTGATAGCACAAAAAACTATAGAGAAGAAAAATAAAATAATAGAAGAACAAAAGCCACTAGTTAATTTTGCAAACAAAGTATCAGAATCACAAAATAGCTTATTAGTTAGAGAAGTTGCTAAATTGGCAAGTAAAAAAGGAATATCTATAGGTGAAAAAAGACTTTGGCAAAAACTTAGAGATTGGAATTTAATATTTAAAAATAGTAGAGAACCTAAACAATATGGAATAGATAGAGGGTATTTTGAAGTGATAGAGGGAACTAGGGAAAATTCAAAAGGAACATTCACTTATCAAACTACACGTATTACTGGGAAAGGACAAGTATATGTAATTTCTAGATTAGAAAAAGAAATGCAATTTTAAAGATATTACAATTCAATGTACAAATAAGATTGGAAGAAGTTATTTAGATAAGTTAGGAGAGTATGACATGAAAAAAATAATACCAGGAAATGTAAAGGAAGCAGTTTTAAAAGTAACAGAAGTAGTTTTAGAAGAAATTAAGGAAGTAGACGTATATAAAATCAAAGATATTTTAGAAAAAGAATATAGGATTAAGTTTTTCAATTCAGAGGCATTAGAAAAACTTATTCAAGAATCATTAAATAAAATAGTTTTTATCTATTATTAAGGTGTTCAAGAATAGAAAGGGTGTAGGTGAGGAATATGGTAAATTCTATAGATTTGACTGAAGAAATTAGAAAACATAAAGAGAATATTAAAAGAAAAACATATACAGTTAAAGAGTTAGCTATGATCTTAGGGGTTAGCGAAAATAAGGCAAGAGAGCTAACACATGCTAAAGATTTTCCTGTTATTGTGTTAGGAAAGAAAAGATTGACAGTTATATCTAAGTTGGATGATTGGCTAGAAGGACATTTAGGTATTGAATTATAAAAATTTAAGTGTGAGGTTAAAAATGACAAATATAAAAAAAGATTGCTCTGCAAAGCAATCTAAGCACTACGCTATAATTCTAAAAAATAACCAAGTAAATTGTAGCATAGTGTTTCTATAGTTGGCAAGGGGGAAATGGGTAATGGCTAAAGATAAGAAATATTATTGGCTAAAAATGAAGGAAGATTTTTTCGAAGAAGATACTATTCAGTGGTTGGAAGAACAGGAAAATGGCAAAGAATATTGTTTATTTTATTTAAAGTTATGCTTAAAGTCATTAAAAACAAATGGCATTCTTATAAGAAATGTAGGACAGATATTAGTGCCATATGATGTTAAAAAATTAGCATCTATGACTAATACTAATCCAGATACAGTACGTATTGCTATGGAGGTATTTAAAAATATTGGATTAGTTCAAATTTTAGAAAATGGAGAAATTTATTTATCACAATTAGATAATATGGTTGGTAGTGAAACTCAGTGGGCAAAGAAAAAAAGGGAGCAAAGATTAAAAAATAAAGATGGGGACAATGTCCCTCAACTGTCTACTAATTGTCCGACAGAGATAGAGATAGAGACAGAGATAGAGTTTAGAGATAGAACTAGAGATAAAGAGATAGAGACTACAACTATAGAGATAGAAAAAATTTGTGGTAGTAGTAGTGATGAAATTAAATTTGAAAAATTAAAAGTATATCTTCTAAAAAATGGATTTATAAGAGCTACAGATCAAAATATAAAGGCTATTATTAAGCAATTTCCTAGTTGGTGGATTAAAGACGCATTAAAAATTGCAGTATTTAACTCAAATTTCAATTTAGCTTATGTGTATGGAATACTTAGAAATTGGAATGATGATGGTAAAACAAAAGATATACTACAAGCAGAACAGTTAAAAAACAAATCAAAAAAGGTAGATAGCTTTAATAATTTTGAACAAAGAAATTATAACTATGATGAATTAGAAAAAGACTTATTGGGTTGGAATGACAGGGAAGATATAAATAATAATGGAGGAAGTGATCTGAATTGAGAAGAGTTGAGTTAGAAGGTCAATTAAGCTTATTCGATTTAGATACAAATATACCCAAAGTTGCTAACAATAATTTGAATAACCCAATATTAAACTTGAAAGTAGTGGAAATAAATAAAGAAGAAATAGAACTTAATGATACAGAAGTATTAAGTAGATATAGAAACATAGAAAACTTGAATAGGATTATATCTTATTGTGGCGGTGGATATGGCATTGAAATATATAAGGAAAGGAAATACATTACTTTATATATTAACAGAGTAGGAGAAAAGGAATTTGAAATAAATAATAGGTGTCCAGTATTGCCAATGGACAAGATACTATTTACAGCAGAAGCATTAAATTACAACAAAACCCAAGAAGAAGTATTAAAAAAATATAAAAATATTGCTAAAAAAATTATTAAGAGAAAAGGTGATGGAAACATTATTTTAATCTTAAAAGATGGACAAGTATTAAGCATAAATAACAAAGGATGGGTACTAGAATTCAAGAGCAAAGCTGTTTACGAAGAAAACGAAATAATCTTTGAAAATTTGGGAAAAGATAAGATTAATAGAAAAGAATTAAAAAAAGATGATAAAGTTGTTGTATTTTATGATAATTGCAAGTGCAAGGGTGTAGTAAGGTCAAAACATTCGATTTATGAAGCTTATAGCATTGATTTTGAAAAACAAGAGAAAATGTGTAATACAACATTTCATATTAGCCAAGTGGAGGTGTGCTAAATGGATTGGAGCGAAGTAGCAGAAAAAACTTATAAGGCAATACAGAATAAAAATATGAAAAAGAAAAAAGAAAAGGAAAAATTAATTAATGCATATTTTGATAAGAGCATAGAAAAAAACATGAATTCATCAAGAAGAAGAAATTTGAGAAGAAGGGGTCAAGTTTAAATATAAGGTGGGGAAAAAATGAAAAATGGTAAGAGTCTAACAAGAAAGCAAAAAACATTTTTATTAAGCAAAGGATATAATTTTAAAGATTACCTTTGCATCAAGAATACAAGCACTTTTCAAGAATTTTTTAACAGGAAAACAGGAGAGATTTTAACAATAGAAATTGAAGGAGTTGATATGGATGGAAGAATTAAGAGAAAAAATGCATAAAGCAATAAATCTTTATGGATTACTAGATCCGAGAACCATATGTATTAGCACAGAATTGGACAAGCTTATATCTAAGGAGCAAAAGAAATATGAAAAAAAATTTAATTAAGAAATTAGCAGAAGACGTAGTTAAAGGATATTTTGATAATGGAAATATTATAGAACTTTTAGAAGATGCCAACATTAAATTAAAAAAAGCAGGTAGTAAAAATGAAAATAGTAGAGAGTGAAATAAAGAGTTCACTGGGATGGAGATATAGAGAATTAAAAATTAAGTTAGAAGAGAAAGTAGATCAGCTTAATTTTATAAAGGAGTGTGGAACTAAGGAAAGTAGTAAGAGCCATACCATACAGCGTTTTGAAAGAACAACAGAAAATAATTAAAACATACACAAAATGATTACGAGGTGAAGTAAATAGAATGTGGGTTATGATAGGAATATTTATTTTACTATGGTTAGGACTTGTTATAACAGGAAATCATAATTGACTAAAGTAGGTGAAAATATGGGATTAATAGTAGATAACTTTGCGGGTGGTGGTGGAGCTAGTACAGGAATAGAAATGGCATTAAACAGACCAGTAGATATAGCAATTAATCATGATCCAGCAGCAATACTAATGCATAAAACTAATCATCCACAAACAAAGCATTATCAAGAAAGTGTTTGGGATGTTGATATTAGAGAAATAACAAAAGGAAAGAAAGTAGATTTAGTTTGGTGTAGTCCTGACTGTAAGCATTTTAGTAAGGCTAAGGGAGGGAAGCCAGTAAATAAAAATATAAGGGGGTTGGCTTGGGTAGCTATTAAGTGGGCCGGCACAGTAAGACCAAAAGTTATTATTTTAGAAAATGTAGAAGAATTTCAGACCTGGGGTCCTATAGATAAGAATGGGAAACCTATAGCTAAAGAAAAAGGAAGAACATTTAGAAGTTTCTTAAATGCATTTAAGTATTTAGGATATAAAACAGAATATAAAGAGTTAGTAGCTGCAGATTATGGAGCACCAACTACGAGAAAAAGATTTTTCTTAATTGCTAGGTGTGATGACAAGCCGATAGTATGGCCAGAAGCTACACATGGTCCAGGTAAAAATCCTTATGTAGCAGCAAGTTCAATAATAAATTGGAATTTAGAAGTACCAAGTATATTTGAAAGAAAAAAGCCTTTAGCAGAAAATACATTAATAAGAATTGCAAGGGGAATACAGAAATATGTAATAGAAGATAAACCATATATCATAGATAATATTGCATATTTTTTAAGTCATTATTATACACATCAAGGAAAAGAAACGAGGTGTAGTAGCTTAAGAGAGCCAATAGCAACAATACCAACTCAAAACAGATTTGGATTAGTATCAGTTAAGTTACAAGATATTAAGTTACCAATAAAAGATGGTGTAGCAGCATTCCTTACTAAGTATTATGGATGTGATACTGGTCAAAGTTTAAATGGGCCAATACACACTATAACCACTAAAGATAGATTTGGATTAATTACTGTAAAAAGCAAAGATTATAGAATAGCAGATATAGGATTAAGAATGCTTACAGCTAGGGAGCTATTCAATGGTATGGGATTTCCTAAAGATTATATTATAGAAAGAGATTACACAGGAAAGAAATATCCAACAACACAGCAAAAAGCAAGGTGTGGGAATGCAGTAGTGCCAACATTAGCAAAAGTATTAGTACAAGCTAATTTACAGTATAAAGAACCATTAAAAGAAGTAATATAAATATTTTATTATCTATATATAACGATAAATAAATATTTTGATTATTATGTGACTTAAATAAAAAATGAGAGTGAGGTAAATTTAATGAAAAAATTATATAAATTTTATTGGGATTGTGGTAGACGAGGTGATGTAAAAGGAATGTTCATAGCAGAAGAAAAAGAAGTTCAAGAAGCTATAGGTCAAGAGATATATTTTGGCGAGATACTTGGAAAACATAGTGAAGTTTATGGGACTTTAGAAAAAGGCGAAATTACCGAAGTAAAGGTATCAGACACAACTATAAAGGAAATGGAAGAAGTTATAGGTACTACTATAAGTGGCTATAACCCTTTAAATTATATTGAGCATGATTGTAGTAGATGTGAAGATTCAATGACAATAGAAGATTGTGATTGGTATATTACTGAAGCTGGAGAAAAAATCTGTGAGTACTGCGCAACAGAAGAAGAAAAAAATTCTTTAACTAAGTTATAATTCACAATACAAATATATTACGAATTAGAGTAATTAGTAATATTTAAAAAAATAAAGGACTAATTTAAAAGTAGTCCTTTATATAAAAGATTTATATAGTTGCTTGGATTTTTCTTTTAGATTTATCTTCATGGAATATTTGAGTGGAAATTCCAGGCGTTCCATCGGAACAAGTATATGTGTAAGTAGATTTTTTTTTATTAAAATCACTAATTGATGATGCTATAATTTTGCCAGCTTTACTATGTTCATGTTGTCCTTTTTCCCTATTCAACCAAAAGCCATAGTATTCATAAGAAAAATCAACTGAAATTAAGTTGTTTTTATAAGTAAGTTCTAAAGCATTTATAATTTTTTGTGAATAAGCCCAAACATTATAAATTTTTAAATCTTTATTAGTAAAAATATATCTATAGTAGTAATACATCTAATTCAGCTCCTTTATTTGTTATATATAACATTATATTACTATTGATACAAATGTAAATATTGGATATTAATTATAAAAACAAAATATTTAGAAGTTCAAAATTAGAGAGAAGAAGGTGAGTAAATGGAAAACATACCTTGTAGATTAGAATGTGCTTATTGTGTAAGAAGCTATAAACAAGGTGGCGAATGTAGTGGAAAGAAAAACAATGAGAAAGGATGCTTGATATTTAAAAAAAATCCTTTAGGGTGTATAAGAAATAAGGATTTCATGATACCAATTCCATTATATCAAGAACTACAACCGTTTGACACATGGTGTGATGATTGGACACTTAATGGTGAAGATACAAGAATAAAAATAAAAAGGATTCAAGGAGTTAAATGGGACAATAAAAAAGGATATTTACTTTTATATTGTAATTGTGATTATTATGTAAATGAATTTAATGAAAACTTTAGAGAATCTAACAGTAAACCAATGTTGAAGGTTATTAAATAAATAATTAAAATTGGAGATAAAGAGGGTGAAATTATGAATTTTTTAAAGAAGATATATGGTAATTTAGATAGATGTACTAAAGTGATAGTAATTTTTTCAATAGCTTTGAGTTTAGTACAGTTATTGAATGGCAAAGTAACAGAATTATATTTAATAATGATAATTATAGCATTATTAAATATAAGTGTTTGTCATTATGAGAATAAAATAAAATTACTTCAAGGAGAAATACTTAAACTTAAAGCATTAACGAAAGGTACAGCAAGAAGGAGTAAAGATATAAAAAGAGTAGAGGAATATAGGATATTCACAAAAGATGATTACAAAAGATATAGATTAGCTGGAATGAAAGCATGGGAAATTAGTAAGGGCGCTGTAGAATTTATAAATGATAGCTTTGAAAAAATAGGTAAAGGTGAAAAATTTATTATAGGTGTTGGAAGAGATAGTATTATGTTTTATAGTATAGAATATTTTAATAAAAATATATTAGGTTAAGGGTGGGATACAATATGGAGATGAATAATGAAAATATAGATGAAATAATAGAAAAAGCAACAAAAAAGGCAATAAAAGAATTTAATAAAGAGAGGATACAAGATTCAAAAGATAAAATTTTCCATAACACAAAATTATTATTAGAGAATTATAATGAGTTGAAAGAACATGTCAATAATGCAATAGATGATGCAGGAAAATTAAAGGAAGAGTATTTAATGGAATTAGATACATCACAAAAAGATGAAATATATATACTAAGTATAAAGAGAAGTAAAAGTAAAACTTTGATAATGATAGCTCATATAGATATGGCAATGAATATATTGAAAAAAAAGCAAAAAAAATTAGGCACAATTGAGAAATATAATGTTTTAGAAATGTTTTATTTTCAAAAAGTACCATATGATGATATAGTAAAAAAAATAAATTGTGGAATCAATACTCCAAGAAGGTGGATTAATGAAATGATTAAAGAGTTAGGAATATTGCTGTTTGGAGTAGAAGGAATAAAATTTGAAGTGGTGTAACAATGGTAAAAAGATGGAGTTTTAATGGTAGTTTAAATGTTATATAATGATATCATGAAATAATTATATAACGGTAAATTGCACTCAGGGATTAAAAAGTTATAGCTGTTAAAAGACTAGGTATTTTGTACTTAGTCTTTTTTTATGCGAACAAAGAAAGTAGGTGAGGATATGGGTAAGATATATAGTTCCTATAAGTGTACAGGTTGTAAGAAAGAATTTGTGTTATTAACAGAGGATATAGAAAAATTTAAGGGCTATTTAGCATGTCCTTACTGCAATAATAGAAATATAAAAAGTTTGAAAGTTGAAGATAGCTTAAAAGAATGTATGAATGAAAGAGTATACAAGAAAGTTCATGGAGCAATAAGGCAGGTAAGTCAAAAATGAGAAAGAAAGGTAAAAATGCATCAGTAACAATAAAAGATGTAAAGGACTTACAAAGAATATCCAATAGGTTAAAAGAATATAATTATCCAGCTTATATTTTATGGAGCATAGGTGTTAATACAGGATATAGGGGATGTGATTTAGTTGAATTAACTGTAGGAGATATAAGAAAATCACTTGAAACAGGTGAATTAGTAATTTTAGAAGAAAAAACTAAAAAGACTCGTAAAATACAATTTGAAAGAGTAGTTGTTTTAAGTAGTAAGCTTTTAATTATTTTGAAAGATTATATTGAAAGTAAACATGATTCAGAGTATTTGTATTGGTCACAGAAGGGAAAAGGAATTGCACCATTTAAAGAACATATAAGAAGAGATAGTTTAGGAAAAATATTTAGAGAGGTCATTATAGAATTGGGTATTGCTAAAAATTCTATAGGTGTTCATACACCAAGAAAAACATATGGATATTTTCAGTATTTAGAGCATGATAAGGATATTAATTATGTACAAAAGTTGTTTGGGCATAGTAAGCCAAGTATAACAATGGAGTATATAGGATTAGACAATGATATACTTCAAGATTCAGCTAAAAAAGCAGATAAGTATGTGTTCTAAAATATTGATATATTCATTTTTTTTACACTAGAATACCTCATTTTTAAGCTAATAGTTATTAATGGTATAAAAAACAATGCATATATAAGTAGAGTTATAAAAAATATAATACCTCACAATGGAGCAAAGTAAGGTATTTAATCCCTTAAAATATCACTTATAAAAGATACAAGGAAGAGTGTGTTACAATTCAAGGAATAAAATGTAAAAAACAACGGAAAACAACACAACTAAAATTCGTAATAAACATAGTAAATAACTTTGATTATATATCAATTTCAAACTAACATTTATGAGTTTGAAAATTAGAAAGGAGAAATATATGAGAAATGAGCAAACATAAAAGCAATAATCGAGAAAAAGCCTTTAAAATTTATAAGAAATTTAAAGGAAAAATAACTTCAAAAGAAATTGCTAAATTGCTTAATGAAAAAGAATCGAATATAAACTATTGGAGGAGAGTAGACAAGTGGAAAAAATTATATAAGCCACAAGGTGGTGCTCCATTAGGAAATACAAATGCAGTAGGAAACAAAGGCGGAGCTCCAAAGGGAAACACAAATAGTTATAAGTATGGTAACTATAGTTCAAGGATTCCTTTAGCAGTAAAAAATATAATGGAAGAGTTAAACGTAGAAGATCCATTAGAAAAGCTATGGAGAAGTATTTGTTTACAAGAGGCAAGAATAATTAATATGCAAGACATAATGCATGTTGAAAGCAAAGAAGATATAACTAAAGAACTAAAGAAAACAACATATGGTGATAAGATGCAGAGTCAAGAGTATGAAATACAATTTGCTTGGGATAAGGAAGCTAACCTTATCAATACACAGTCTAAAGCATTTAATACATTAGCAAAGTTAATTAAACAATATGATGAAATGTTAAATGCTAATTGGGATATAGTAACAGAGGAGCAAAAGCTTAGGGTAGAAAGATTAAAAGTACAAATAGATAATCCAGAGTTAAGACATAGAAAAGAACATGATATTAAGAAGTTGGAGTTAGAAAGAGAGAGGTTTGAACATATAAAAACTATGGATGCAATGAAAGTATGGTGATTAAATGGCACAGGAGTTTTCAAGAAAGTTTTACAAATCAAAAGAATGGATTGACTTTAGAAAGATAATATTAGCTGAAAGAGGTCCAATATGTCAGCAGTGTAAGAAGATAATTAGAGAATCACGACATATACAATTACATCATAAAGAGGAACTTACACCAACAAATATAACAGATGTTAATATAACTCTTAATCCAGATAATATAGAAGTACTTTGTCAAGAGTGCCACAATAAACTACATGGAAGATGGTGTAAAGGTCAAATAAAAAAGAAAAAGGAAAGAGGAATATATATTGTATATGGTCCACCATTATCAGGGAAGACATCTTATGTTAAAGAGAATATGAATAAAGGTGACATAGTAGTTGATATGGACAGATTGTATGAAGCCGTTACATTATTACCTAGATATGATAAGCCAGACAATTTAAAGTACAATGTATTGTCAATTAGAAATACTATATTAGATAATATAAAAACAAGATATGGAGGATTTAAAAGTGCTTGGATAATTGGTGGATATGCAGATAAGTATTCAAGAGAGCAATTAGCAAAAGAGTTAGGGGCAGAACTTATCTTCATAGATGTAGATAAAGAAGAATGTTTATATAGGTTGAAGTACTGTAATGATTATAGACAACAAAAGTATGAAGATGAATGGATTAAATATATAGAGAAATGGTTTAGTGAATACACTAAGTAACCCCCCATAATTAATTTTGAGTGAGAACTCAAAGGACCGGTGGAGGTACACATCAGGAACACACAAACCGAAAAATTTGAAAATTGAAAGAGGTTTTCAGAAAAATGGAAAAAACGTTAGTATATAAAAGAGAATATGAAAAAATAAAAAAAATATTTAATGATGTAGAAGATAATAAGAAGGAGCTTGTTGAAGGATTAATTCAAGATGCTTCTTTTTTATATGCTGAAAATTATGTTTTAAGAGAATTAATAATGGAAGTTGGTACGATTAAAATAAATCCTGTAAATAAAGCATTACAGAAGTCAACAGAAGCAGGAAAACAATATTTAAAGAATGTCAATAGTTATTCTATAGTTATAAAAACATTAAATAGTATATTACAGAAAAATGTGATTGAAGAAGATGATGATTTTGATAAGTGGATTAAAGATAAGATGAGTATAAATGAGTAGCAAAAATTTAAAAACAATTGTTAAATTAGCCAATAGTGAAATTAATGGTAAACATTCATGGTTATTAGAGTATTACAATAAATCGATAACAGGAGAAATTGTTCTAGGCAATGAGTTAAAAACTTGCCTTAAAAATCTAATAGAGGATTTAGCTGATGATAGATTTATATATGATACAAGTGGTGCAGATTTAAGAATTGAGTTTATAGAAACATTTTGCAAGCATACAAAATCTCCATTTAACGGAATGCCTTTCTTATTAGAATTATGGGAAAAGGCAGTAATAGAAGCGTTCTATTCTTTTAAATGGAAAGATACAGGACTAAGAAGATTTAAAAAGTTAATTTTATTAGTCGCTAGAAAAAATGGCAAAAGTACGTTTTGTGCAGCATTATGTTTTACTGAATTTATGATAGGCAATGCAGGTTCAGATATTATATGTAGTAGTAATGATGATGCACAGGCTAATCTCATATTTGATGAAATTAATAATATGAGAGAAATGTTTGATAAGAAAAGCAAAAGAACTCATAAAAATTTAAAGGGTATATTTAATCTAAAAAATAAATCAACTATCAAAAAGCTTAGTGATAAAACAAGAAATAAAGAAGGAAGAAATATAGAACTTGCAATATTAGATGAAAGCCATGAAATGAAAGATAATGTAATAGCAAAGTCTATAGAGCAATCACAAAGTATTAAAGATGAACCAATGTTTATAAATATAACTACAGAGGGTTTTGTTGATGATGGATATTTAGATAAAGAACTTATTTATGCTAGAAAAGTATTAAAAAGAGAAATAGAGGATGATACATTACTACCTTGGTTATATACACAAGACAGTGAAACAGAAGTGTATCAAGATGAACAAAGTTGGTTTAAAGCTAATCCAAGCTTAGGAACTGTTAAAAAAATTCAGTATCTAAGAGACCAATTAAGAAAAGCTCAACATGATAAGGCAGAAAGGGTATTTACACTATCTAAAGATTTTAATTTTAAACAAAATAGTAGTGAAGCATGGTTAATGGAAAAAGATATAGTTAATGATCTAACTTATAATATTGAGGATTTTGTTGGATCAATAGGTTTAGGAGCAGTTGATTTATCAGAAACAACAGACTTATCTAGTGCAAAAGTACTTATAAAGAGACCCAATGATAATAGAAAATATATTTTACAAAAATATTTTATTCCAGAAACGAAGGTTGAAGAAGGGTCAGAAGAAGATAAAAAAAATTATTTAGAGTGGGCAAAACAAGGATTAATTCATGTTTGTAGAGGGAATGAAGTTGATTATAGTGATATAGTAATGTGGTTTGTAAGCTTATATAAAAAATATAATATAAGATTATTTAAAATTGGTTATGATAGGTGGAATGCAAAATCATTTGTAAAAGAAATGGAGGACTATGGATTTGAATTAGAAAAAATAGGACAAGATTATAATAATTTATCAACACCCATGAAGTTAGTTGAAGCAGACTTAAAAAGCAAGTTAATAAATTATAATAAAAATCCTATAGATATATGGTGTTTAAAAAATACAGTTGCAAAAGTTAATCAATATGGACAGATAATGCCAATGAAACATAATGATACAGGAACACAAAGAATTGATGGAGCAGTAACTTTAATAATTTTATATGCAGTATATGACAGATACAGGAGAGAATATTTAGAAATAGTTAGATAGGAGGTGACTTATGGCTTTTAAAAATATATTTAAATTATTTAAAGAAACAAAAATACAAAGAGAATATGCAAAAATGCTTAATGGTTCAACACCTATCTTTTCTCAATTCGGTTCGGATATATATGCAAGTGACATTGTACAAAATTGTATTAGGTGTATTGTAAATGAAATAAGTAAGTTACAACCTAAACATATTCGTGTATATGATGGAAAACAAAATATTATTAATGGCAGCATTAATAGACTATTGAAATATGGTCCTAATGAAGTAATGACAACTACAGATTTTTTAGAAAAAATAACTTATCTTAGAGAAGTAAATAAAAACTGTTTTATATATCCTAAATATAAAAAAATAGATTTAGGACAAGGAACATATAAAAGAGAATATATAGGGTTATATCCATTAAATCCAACCTTAGTTGAATTTTTAGAGGATACTACAAATAGAATATTTGTAAAATTTACATTTAAAGGTGGGAGTGATGTTACACTACCTTATGATGAGATAATTCATTGGAGAAAAGATTTTGGAGCTAATGATTTAATGGGTGGGGATATAAATGGAGAACCAAACAATGAAGCATTATTAAAGTTATTAAAAACTAATGATACTATAATTCAAGGTATTGATAAGGGAATAAAATCATCATTGTCAATTAGAGGATTATTAAAGATAAATACAATGTTATCAGATGATAAACAAATTAAAGAAAGAGAAGAATTTGAAAAAAAAATTTTAGATGCAAGTAGTGGTATATTGCCAATAGATTTAAAATCAGAATATACACCATTAAATGTAAATCCTAAGTTTATAGATAAAGATACAATGGAATTTATAGATAAGAAAATTTTAAACAATTACGGGGTATCTTTAGCAGTATTAAATGGAGATTTTACAGAGGAACAATACCAGGCTTTTTATGAAAAAACATTAGAACCAATGATTATAAGTTTAGGAAGAGTGTTCTCAAAGGTACTATTTACAGTAAGAGAGTTAGATTTTGGAAATGAAATTATTTTTTATTCACAAGGGTTAATGTTTACTAATATGAAAAATAAAATATCAGCAGTAGATGTATTAAGCAGTAGAGGAACTCTTACAGATAATCAAATATTAGGTATATTTGGATTTCCACCTTTTGAGGGCGGAGATATTAGACATATGTCTTTAAACTATATAAATAGAGATATAGCGGATGCATATCAAATGAGTAAGGGTAACGTTGTAAAGGAGACTAAAAATGAATGATGAAAGAGAAAAAAGGCTAGTTGAATTTAGAGCTGTAGATAATGATGAAAATAAAATGCTTATTGAGGGTTATGCTATTAAGTATGACCAACCAGCAACACATGAATATGGTGGTTATAAATTCACTGAAACTATAAAAAGAGGTGCTTTAGACAATACAGATATGAAGGATGTACCATTAAGATATAATCATAATGATACATTTTGCATAATGGCAAGGACTAGAAATAATAGCTTACAGTTAATAAAAGATGATATAGGACTTAAAATAAAAGCTGAATTAATAGATACACAAAGTAACAGAGACATCTATAAATCAATTCAAGAAGGATTGATTGATAAGATGTCTTTTGCTTTCACTGTAGGCGAAAGTGGTGATACTTGGACTTATGGTAAGGATGAAACATTAAGGGAAGTTACAAACATTAATAAATTATTTGATGTAAGTGTAGTGGATACTCCATTTTATGATACAACTTCTGTTTATGCAAGGAGTTTTGAATTGTTGGAGAATAATTTAAAACAGCTGGATGGCTTAGACTTACAAAAAAGGAAGTTAGAAATTAAGTATAAATATAAATAAATGAAAGAAAGAGGTAACACAAATGGATTTAAAAAAATTATTACAACAAAAACAAGAACAAAGGGCAAATTTTTTAAAAAGTATAGAAGGTGCAGAAACAAGAGAAGCATTAGATAAAATAGAATTAGATATAAGAAAAATTGATATAGACATAGAAGAATTAAAATCTAAAATAAGGGAAGAAGAGGAACAAGACCCAGCTAAAAGAAGTTTAGGTAATGATCCAGTTGGAGGATTTGAACCTTTAGCAACATATAGAACAAATACAGAAACAAGAACAGAGGTAGATTTATATGGATCATTGGAATATAGACAAGCATTTAGAAATTATGTTGTAGATGGAACACCAATACCTGAAAAATTTATACAAGAAGAAAGAGCAGATTCATTGACAACAGTAGCAGATATAGGAGCTGTAATACCAACAACAATAATGAATAAAGTTATAGAAGATATGACAATAGAAGGTAAAATATTAAATAGAGTTACTCAAACATCATATCAAGGTGGAGTAGCGATACCTATTTCAGAAGTGAATCCAGAAGCAACATGGTTAGCAGATGAAAGTACAGTGTCAGATGAACAAAAATCAAAAATGGAGGCAAAAGTAACTTTTTCATATCATGTGTTAGAAGCAAAGGTTGCTATAGGATTATTAACATCAACAGTATCACTACCAATATTTGAAGCTACTGTAGTTAAGCAGTTAAAAAAGGCAATGATAAGGGCAATAGAAACTGCAATTGTAAGTGGTGATGGAAGTGGAAAACCATTAGGATTTACAAAAGTCGAAGTGCCTAAAGAACAACAAATTGATATGACAGTAGAAGACATAGGAACAGTAGCAAAGTGGGCAGAAGTTGAAGCAAGTATTCCAGAAGTAAGTGAAGATAGTGTTATATATGTTATGAGTAAAGCAACATGGGAGAAGTATCTAAATGGAATGACTGATAAAAACGGACAAAAAATAGGATTAGGAAAGATAAATGAAAAAGGACAAAAAATATTAAATGGTAGAGAAGTATTAACAGTAGATAAACTTCCAAGCTTTGATACTGCTAAGGCAGGAGATATATTTGGTGCTGTAATAGACCTAAATAATTACATGCTAAATTCAAACTTAAATATGTATTATAAAAAGTACTTTAATGATGATAAAAATAAATGGATTCATAAGGCTTTAATGATTGCAGATGGTAAAATGGCAGTCGGAAAGGATAGTAATAATAAATTAGTTGGAGCACAAGGATTAATCTACTTAAAGAAAAAAGCATCAGTTTAAAACTGGTGCTTTTAAAAAGGTGATAAAATGATAGTTTCTGTTGAAGAAGTTAAGGAATATTTAAAAATAGACGGTGATGAAGAAAATAAATACTTAGAAATATTAATAAATGCAGCAGAAGAATTTATAATGAATGGAACTGGTAAAAAATTTGATTCAAATAATAAGTTAGCTAAAATTGTAGCATTATTTCTAATTGGTGATATGCACGAAAATAGAACAATGACAACTGAAAAAGTAGGTGTCAAAGTTAGAGAGATAGTTACAATGATATTAATTCAATTAGCTTATTAAGAGGTGAAATATGAATTTTTCTAAATTAGACAAAAGAATAAAATTCATATCTATAATAGGTGAAAATGGTGTTGATGAAGATGGATATAAAATTGAAGGTACTAAAGTTATTAGAGAATGTTGGGCGAGTGTTAGAGGATTAAGAGGAAGAGAATTTTACAATGCAGCATCAATACAATCACAAGAAGATAAAATATTCAATTGTAGATATTTTGAAGGAATTACAACTAAAATGAACATTTTGTATAACAATAGAAAATTTAATATTTATTCTATAAATGATTTAGAGGAAAAACACATTGAATATGAGATACATGCAAAGGAAGTGAGAAAAAGTGGCTAATATGGAGTTGGAAGGTATAGGAGATTTGATAGAAAAGATAGAGGAGATGGGGAAACAAGGGGTTAAAGCAGAAAATAGAGCACTTAAAAAAGCAGGTCAAATAATTTTAGAAGAAGCTAGAATAAATACACCTAAAAAAACAGGAAAGTTAAAAAAAGGGTTGAAATTATCTGGGATTAGGGAAAAAGGTACTAGTAAATATGTACTTGTAGGAATTCAAAAAGGAGATAATAGTAGTATATTTTATGGTAAATTTTTAGAATTTGGAACTAGTAAAATGCCAGCAAAGCCTTTTATGTCTCCAGCTTATGAGAGTAAAAAGAAAGAAGCACAAGAAGTTATAAAGTTAGAATTAAAAAGTGCTTTAAATTTAAAGTAGGTGATGTATTATCAGTATAAATAGAATAATAATAGATACACTTAAAGAATTAGATGTTCCAGTAGAATTCAGAACATACACAGGTAATAGTGAAACATATATTACTTTTTTTACTTACTTAGAGCAGGGTGAGAGTTATTATGATGATGTAGAAGGCATCACAGGATTTTATGTGCAAATAGATATTTGGAGCAAAAAAAACTTAGAACAATTAAAAGAAATAACAGTAGATTTATTAAAGAAGAATGGATTCATTAAGAGAACAATACATGATGCAGCATATGAACCCGATACAGGATTATTCCATAAAGTATTGAGGTTCTTTTATTATATAAAAAATTAGGAGGAATAATTATGGCAATTAAAGGATTAAGAAATTTTAGATATGTAAAGTTAACAAAGGATACTAAAGATGAATTAGAATATGATACAAAAATAAAACAACTTGTAGGTGCTCAGAGTATAAAAATTTCACCTAAAACAAATTCAGCTGAATTGTATGGAGATGACCAGTTACTAGAAACAGTAACTGCACTTGGAGCAATTGAGGTTGAAATAGATGTTGCAGAGTTAAAACTAGAAGAGAGAGCTGATTTGTTAGGTTATAAAATAGAAAATGGTGTACTTGTAGAAAATAAAGATGCTACGGCAACAGAAATAGCTTTTGGTTTTGAAGCACCAAAATCAAAAAGTGATAATGAACAGGAAGCCTTTAGAATGGTGTGGCTAACAAAGGGTAAAGCAGAGCCATTAGAAGAAGAGGGTAAAACTGGAGAGGATAAAATAGAACTTCAAACTCAAAAGGTTAAATTTAAATTTATGCCGCGTATAAATGATGGTGTTTACAAACTTACAGCTGATACAGATTTAACTGGGGCACCAACTCAAGAGGAATTTTTTAAACAAGAATTTTTAAAAAGCTGTAAAAAAACAACAGTAGTAAAAAGTAATTAAAAATTAATTAAAATTAGGAGTGAATAAGATGAAAATTACATTGTTAATAGGTGGAAAAGAAAAAACTTTTATAGCACCTTTTGTGAGTACTAGAAGATTAAAGGAAACATTAGCTTTAAGCAAATTAATGGAGAAAGGGGTTAATTCAGATTCAATAGATACATTAGGAGAATATATGGTTGCTGTTTATGGAAAGCAATTCACTATAGATGAATTATTGGATGGATTTCCAGCAAATGAGTTTATAGATAAAGTAGTTGAAGATATGGAAAAAGTTATAGGTAGTTTTGAAAAAAAATTAAAAAACTAAATTCCTCTGAGAAAGTGGAAGGTGAAAGTGCTTGTACACTTACTACAGAGGATTTTATGTTGGATATTTATAGTAACCTATTAAAACAAGAAAAGTGGACTATGAATGATATAGATGATATGGATATATTTTATTATATTGATGTTTTAGCATATACATCAAAAAATAACAAAGAAGAAAAAGAAAAAGAAATATATATAGATCAATGTGGGTGGTTATAAGAGATTAGTGTTTATTCATTAATCTCTTTTTATTTTTAGGGAAAGGAGGAGATTTATATAGCAGAAGATGTAGGAAGTTTAGTTGTTCGAGTAGCAATGGAAAATAGTAGTTTTGACCAAGGCGTTAAAAATTTAAATAGGTCATTAAAAGAAATTCAATCTGAGTTTAAGAATGCTACGGCTGGACTTAAAGACCATGGAAAAGGATTAGATAGGTTAAAAGCAAAACAAGAAATGCTTTC
>NZ_CCAT010000006.1 GCF_000612845.1 Clostridium ihumii AP5 | reverse complement strand
AACCGCCGTTATAATCTGCCTTGTCACACACAATTCAGCAAATGCTTTAAAAGATGATAGTTTATCCTCTCTAAAATCTCTTATAGATTTAAATAGACCAATCATCCCTTCTTGATATATATCTTCCCTATCTGCTCCTATTAAAAAGTATGACTTAGCTTTGCCTCTTACAAAATTTTCATATTTTGATAACAAATACTCCAATGCTTGTTTATCCCCATTTCTAGCTAATTCCACTACTTCTTCATCAGTTTTTCCTGAAAATTGAGATTTAATTCCTTCTTCACAACCCCTTTTCTCCAACAGCATCCCCTCCAAAACAAATATGACCTCAAATTGAATTATACATTATTATCCAGTTGTGTCAAGTTTGATTATTTTCCCCGTCTCATCTTCTCAAAAATCTCTAGAATGTCATTATCTAACATATCAGAAAATAAATTTCTATTTTCAGAATAATTTTTTTCATACTTTTTATTAATTTTTTTATCTATGTCAGTTACCTGATGATAGAATTCCAAAGAAGACACTCTATTAGCACCTCTTTGAAATGTAATTTGTTGTTCTATCGAATCAGACGTAACTACATATACTTCAAATTTTTTTCCTATCATATTCACTTTCTTTTCTATATACATATCGGCTGTTTCGCCCTCTTTAGTGAATATTACTGTAACCTTATCTCTTTTTTCTTTTTTCTCACATGCTCCTTTAACTAAATGCGCGTCATAAACAATTTCTATTTTGCACCCACAAAACGCTGCATAATTAAGCATTATATCAAGTAGTTTCGCCCTAGCCGATTCATAGCTATAGTCTTTAATATTTCTAAGTTCTGGCCAACTATTTATTACATTATATCCATCAACAAATATTCTTTTCACGTTTAACAACAAAAACTATTTTAGTTTTTGCTTTAACACCTCGTACATTAACATTCCGCCAGCAACAGAGGCATTTAAAGAAGTTATTTTACCAACCATAGGAATTTTAATTAATACATCACATTTTTCCTTTGTTAATTTTGATATTCCTCTTCCTTCACTACCTATTACTAATGCTACAGCTCCACTAAAATCAACATTGTAACAAACTTCACCTGACATATCTGCACCATAAACCCAAAGGCCTAATTCTTTTAATTCATCTATTGTACTATTTATATTAGTTACTTTTGCAATCCTCATGTGTTCAGTTGCTCCAGCTGAAGTTTTGTAAACCGTTGGTGTTACCCCTACATTTTTCCTCTTAGGTATTATTATACCATGTGCTCCACAAACTTCTGCCGTTCTTATTATTGAACCAAAATTATGAGGATCTTCTATTTCATCTAAAATTATAATAAAAGGCTTTTCATCTTTTGATTTTGCATAATCAATAATATCTTTCACTTCAAAGTAATTATAAGGCGTTACCTTTGCAATTACACCTTGATGAGAAGCAGTTAATGACATATCATCAAGTTTTGCTTTTTCTACATTTTTTACAACTATTCCCTTTTCTTTTGCAAGTCCTAATACTACATTTATAGAACCTTTCATTTCTCCCTTAGCAACTAATATTTGCTCTACAGTTCTATCTGATTTTAATGCTTCAATTACAGCATTTCTTCCCTCTATTATATCTTCTCTCATTACATCTTTTACAATTTGCTTTTTTGAAATGTTTTTTTCTATATTTTTTCTTTTTTCTTTACCCATAAGATAACCTCTTTCGTTTTAAAATTTACTGTATTTTTCCTTTATTATTTTTATATTTCCACATGTCATTGTTCCTTCTGGACATGCTCCCTTTAAACAAGATGGCCCAGCATATTTAAATATAGTTGGTGCTACTTTTTTAACTTCTTTAAGCATTAAATCAGCCATTTGTCTTATTTCCCATTGCGCTCTCTCACAACATCTATGTGCAAAAAAGTTCATTAGAGTCCTTGCATTCATAGTAACCATTATTTTAGTTTCACAAGCATTAGGGAATACATACCTTGCATCTTCTATAGCTCTTTTTTCACAATCTCTTTTAAATGCTTTTTTTACTTTTTCATCTATTTCATTTACATTGTTAATATTATTGTCATTCATATAATTTTCAATCTTGTTGTTAAAACTTTCATTAAATAATATTTCTACAATTTTATCATAGTCTTCTTGATCTTTTTTCATTGCCTCAGTAAATATTTTCTTTGCTTCTTCATTATTTTCTATACTAGGAGGTGTTATGTACTCAAATGCATTTAATTTTACATATCTTTGACTTTGCTGAGAATAAGAAGCTAATCTATGTCTAACTAATTGATGAGTTAACGTTCTTGAAACTCCCTCTATTGCAAATGTAAAGCTTATATGCTCAATTGTCGAAAAATGTCCATAACTCATAAGCATATTTACAAATTTCTCAGTTTTTTCACCATCTAATCCTTCTAATATTTCATCTACTCCAACTTGGCTATAACATAATTTTGCTGATGCTGCTACAACCTTCTCTGGATTAGGTGTATGTTCTATTAATTTAACTTTCAACATTTTTATCTTCACCTTCCTCGTTAAGTACTTTACCTAATAGAAAGTTTAATCTTTCTTCTTTATTATTTAAGTAAAGATATCCTACTAATGCTTCAAAGCCTGTTGCCCATTTATATTCAACTACATCACTATTTTTGGGTGTATGTGATTTTGTATTTCTACCTCTTTTAAATATAGCCATTTCATCATCTTCTAAATCATCGATAATTAGCTTCATATATTTACACTGAGATGTAGCCTTTACATAACCCACAGTTTTATTATGTAACTTATTTACGTTCATCCCCCTATGTTTGGATGTTAAGTATGTTCTTACAACAACTTCATAAACAGCATCTCCTATCAATGCCAAAACTAAAGGATTTAATTGAGTAATCTCTTCTTTTGAGAATTTATTCTTTATTAAGTCAAATTCCATATTACACTCCTCATTCTAAATTACTATTTTCCATAATTATTTAAATTATATCTTTTATAATAAGATTTTTGTTATTATTTGAATTTCTAATTCTTAATTTTATGTATATACTTCTAACTTTACACAATTAATTTCTATATTATAAGCTTAACAAAAAAAAATCTTTTTTCAATATAAAATAATTATGAGAACATAATTATTTTATTATAAGACAAAAGCGATTACATTAAAAATGTAATCGCTTTTAACTTATATCAAAATTCTATTTTCTTGAATCTTCGAATGAATATCCTTTTGCTCCTAATGATTTTCTTATCATATTAGCATGTTCTTTTGATTCAGTTTCTATTTCTATTTCTATGTTAGAATAGTCTAATCCTTTTGGATTCCAGTTTCTATCATGTTTAACTTTAGAAACGTTTCCACCTAAATCAGCTATATCAGAAATTAATGTTCCTAATTGTCCTATTTTATCTTTTATTTCAAATTGAATGCTTATTCTTCTTTCATTTAATACTAATTGTCTGTCGATGATTTTTGCAACTGTAGCTATATCGATGTTTCCACCACTAACAACTGCAACAACTTTTTCTCCAGCATTTTTTATCTTTCCAGATAATAACGCTGCTAATGGAGTAGCTCCAGCACCTTCTGCAACAACTTTATTTCTTTCAACTAGTGAAAATATTGCATTTGCTATTTCATCTTCAGTAACTGTAACTATTTCATCTACATATTTTTTAATAACTTCAAATGTTTTAGTTCCTGGTGTTTTAACTGATATACCATCTGCTAATGATTTTGATCCATTAACTGTAACTATTTCACCTTTTTCAAGTGATGCTTTACTTGATGCTATTACTTCTGCTTGAACACCGATTATTTTTACTTCTGGTTTTATTGCTTTAGCAGCAACAGCTATTCCAGAAATAATTCCACCTCCACCGATTGGTACTATTATAGTATCAACTTCTGGTAAATCTTCTAATATTTCAAGTGCAATTGTTCCTTGTCCTGCCATTACATATTCATCATCGAATGGGTGTAAGAATGTAGCACCTGTTTCTTTTTGTACTTCTACAGCTTTTGCATAACAATCATCATAAACTTCCCCGTGTTGTATAACTGTAGCACCATAGTTCTTAGTTGCTTGAACTTTTGCAAGTGGTGCAGTTACTGGCATACAGATTGTTGATTTTATTCCGAATGCTGTAGCAGCATAAGCAACTCCTTGAGCATGATTTCCTGCTGATGAAGCAACAACTCCTCTTGCTCTTTCTTCATCAGTTAAAGATGCAACCTTATTGTATGCTCCTCTTAACTTGAAAGAACCAGTTTTTTGTTTATTTTCACATTTTAAATATACTTCGTATCCTGTTTGTTTAGAAAATGTTGAAGAAACGAATAATGGAGTTCTTCTTGCTACTCCCTTTAAATTTTCTTGCGCTTTTTTTACGTCAGCTAATGTTATCATGATAATTCTCTCCTTCTTTATCACATTATTTGTAATTCTTTGAAACTTATTATATATTGTTGCTTAAAAAACTTATTATCATACCACTAACACATTCCTGACAATTAAACCCTAATATTTTTTATGTTCATAAAGTTAAGTAAATTTTATATGTACCTATTTATTTAACATGTAAAGATTCACTTTTTTGCTTTCGTAAATCTTTACATGTCTATTATAAAATAATTTGAACAGTTGTTCAAATTATTTTTTTATTTTATTTTAATTTTTTTTATTAATTTCTTTGGAAACTCTTTCTATGACCTCTGATAACTTAATTTCTTCTAATTCTCCATTATTTCTAAGCTTAAATTCTACAATTCCATCTTCTATTTTTTTACCTACAGTAATTCTCATTGGTATTCCTATAAGTTCTGAATCCTTAAACTTAACTCCAACTCTTTCATTTCTGTCATCTAGAAGAGCTTGTATTCCTAACCCTCTTAATTTATCATATAATTCTTCTGCAGCTTTAACTTGTGCTTCATTTTTCATAACTGCTGGAACTACAACTACATGATATGGAGCAATTTCCATTGGCCATACTATTCCATTTTCATCGTGATGTTGTTCTATTATAGCTGCCATAGTTCTATTTATACCTATACCATAACATCCCATAATAAGTGGTTTATTTTTTCCGTCTTCATCTATAAAATTAGCATTCATTGATTCTGAATATTTAGTTCCTAATTTAAAGATGTGTCCAACTTCAACTCCTCTAGCGATAGTTATTTCTTTACCGCATTTTGGGCATTTATCTTCGATAGTTATTTTTCTAAAATCTCCAACTATACCATTGAAGTCTTTGTTAAAATTAACGTTTTCAAAATGATAATCAGTTTCGTTAGCACCAACTACGAAGTTATACATTTTTGTAACTTCTTCATCTATGAAAAGTTTATCCACTTTTATTCCTATTGGTCCTGCAAAACCAACTTGTGCATTAGTCGCTTTCATAACTTCTTCGCTATCACACATTCTGAATTCTACCACACCACCTAATGCGTTTGCAACTTTTATTTCATTCATTTCTCTGTCGCCTCTTATCATTATGGCTACTATTTTATCATCAGCCTTAACAAGAAGTGTTTTTGCTAGCTTTTTCTTATCTATTTTCAATGAAGATACTAATTCATCTATAGTTTTTATATTTGGAGTGTGTATTTTGTTTAATTCCTTCATTTCTTCTTTTGCCATTTCTTCTGGAATTGCTGGAGCTTTCTCTACATTAGCTGCATAATTACAACAAGTACAGAATACTAATTCATCTTCTCCAACTTCTGATTTAACCATAAATTCAGCTGAACCAGATCCGCCCATTGCTCCTGAATCTGCTTCTACAGGACTAAAATCTAATTTACATCTATTGAATATATTGTGATATGCATCATACATTTTGTTATATGAAATATCTAAACCTTCTTCATTTCTATCAAAAGAATATGCATCTTTCATAACAAACTCTCTTGATCTCATAACTCCAAATCTTGGTCTTCTTTCATCTCTATATTTAGTTTGAATTTGATATAGATTTATTGGTAATTGTTTATATGATTTAATTTCATTTCTTGCAAAATCAGTGAATATTTCCTCATGTGTTGGTCCAAGACAAAATTCTCTCTCATTTCTATCCTGTAACCTAAACATTTCTTCACCCATTACATCCCATCTTCCTGACTCTTTCCAAAGTTCAGATGGTAATAATGCAGAACATAAAAATTCTTGCGCACCAGCATTATCCATTTCTTCTCTAACTATATTTTCAACATTTTTTAATACTCTTAAGCCTATTGGAAGATAGTTATATACTCCTGATGCTAACTTTCTCATCATTCCTGCTCTAAGCATTAACTGATGACTTAATATTTCTGCTTCTGCTGGAACTTCTCTTAAAGTTCCTAAAAACATATTTGATAATTTCATATCGCCACTCTCCTTCATATATTTTCCAATATATGTGCAAAATTAAAATTTACATACACATATTGCTATTTTACAATTAAATTTAAACAATAAAAAAACTCGCCCTGTTTTAGGGCGAGTTATATCGCGGTACCACCTAAATTTGTACTCTAATAATTTATAACGGTATATATACCGGTAGTTTTTATCTACAGCTCAGAAGTAGGTTCAAAATTGTTGAAAATCTTTCAGCCTAGAATTTTCTCTCTGTATAGTAATTTCTACTAGTCTTCATCATCGCACTCTTTACTATAATATTTTTCGAATTAAAATGAATATACCACATTTACATTTTTTCTGTCAAGAGAACTACTATGTCTTTAAATAATCATTTTAAAGTATTAATAAACTTTTCTGCCATAATCAAATCTTCTGGTGTTGTTATCTTTATGTTATTGTAACTACCATCATATAGATATACTTTATTGCCGTAACTTTCAACAACCATAGTGTCATCCGTTACAATCTTATTATCATTTTCAACCTTTTTATGACACTGTAATATTAAATCATATTTAAATCCTTGCGGAGTTTGCACTGCAAATAAATTTTCTCTCTTAGGTGTGCTTAAACTAAAACTACTATCATCTCTAATTTTTATAGTATCCTTAGGCAATACACCACATGCAGTTGCCCCATAAATATTTGCATATTTAATACAATTATTTATTATATCATCTGATACAAAAGGTCTTGCTCCGTCATGTATAAGTACTATATCAGTATCATCCATAGATTTTAATCCATTTAGAACTGAGTTTTGTCTTTCTTTTCCACCCTCTATTATTTTAAGAACTTTTTTAAAACTGTATTTTTCTACTATTTGCGCTTTACAGTAACTAATTTCTTCTTTAGATGCAACTAGTACTATTTCATCAATAGAATCATTGTTTTCAAAAGCCTTTATTGTGTAATATAAGATTGGTTTATTCATTATTTCGATAAATTGTTTATTTTTATTAGCTCCCATTCTTTTACCTTTTCCAGCAGCTAATATTATAACACTAATTTTCATATGAAATTTAAGCTCCTAATTTAGTTTTTGCAAAAATCATTCTTCCTGCTGATGTTTGAAGTACAGATGTAACAGTTACAGATATATTTTCACCAATATGTCCTCTTCCATCTTCAACAACAATCATAGTTCCATCATCTAAATATGCAAGGCCTTGTCCTGCCTCTTTTCCATCCTTAACTATTTGTATTTTCATATCTTCTCCCGGTAATACAACCGGTTTAATAGCATTTGCAAGTTCATTTATATTTAAAACAGGTACACCTTGAAATTCTGCAACTTTATTAAGGTTATAATCATTTGTAATTACTTTTCCATTTAATACTTGTGCCAATTTCAATAGCTTGGTATCAACTTCAGGTATTTCTTTGAAATCCCCTTCCCAAATTTGAACTTTTATACTTAATTCTTTTTGAATTTTATTTAATATGTCTAAACCTCTTCGTCCTCTATTTCTTTTTAAACCATCACCTGAATCAGCTATATGTCTTAATTCGTCTAATACAAAATTTGGTATAACCAAAGTACCTTCTATAAATCCAGTTTGACAAAGATCAAATATTCTACCATCAATTATTACAGAAGTATCTAAAACTTTAGCTGTTCCTTTTGGTATATTTTTTGTTTTTCCTTCTTTAGTAGTTGATGGTCTTTTAAAATTTGAAAACATTGCAAGTATATCATCTTTCTTTCTTACAGCAACATCTGCACATACTACAACAAATACTAAAGTCATAATAAATGTTACTATTGTCGATAAAGCTGATGCTGTTTTTACTAAACTTGAAAGCAATGATGCTACTATGAGACCTAAAACTCCTCCAATTATTCCTAAAACCATATCTGCAGTAGGTAGCTTTTGTATTCTTTTCTCTAAATAATCAATTGATTTAATGATTAATTTAGTGACATAAGAAGATATAAAATAAAATAATACCATAAACAATAATATAGAAAATATAATAACTAAGATTGATTTTACAGATGACCCTGTATTTATACCTACCTTTGATAGTAGATTAGAATCTACTGTTATTTTGCCAATTATATAGCCTAGGCTACCTCCCCCTAAAGTTATAAGCAAACGTAATATTCTTTTTAACAAGCTATTCACCTCCTATTTAATTATTGACAAAATTTAATAATAATATCCATTTATAATAATATATATTATTAAATCTATTATTTCAATAAATTATCTTGTTATTTATTAATTATTATATTATACCACTAAATTCCTATAAATTTTGATATAAAATTTTATATATTACATGTTTTTAACATTGTTAAAATGTTACTTTTATGACCCCCTATCATTTTCTTTTTTCCTGATATATTATATAGACATTCCATCTATTGTTTTATTTTTTAACTGAAATATATTTTTGTTTTCATAAGGAGTTGAAAGATAATGAAAGATTTAATTGTTGACGAATTTCAAAATTGTGTTGATGAATGTTTATTGAGACATAAAAGCATTCTAGATATTCTTACTAAATTAGATGAGTCTCAATCTAGAATTAATAGATCTGTCGTTAAATGTGTTACATCATGTGGTTGTTTACAGGTTGAAGCTAGCAAACAATCACTACCGGAAAATTTAGATGATGCTTTATATGACTGCTTATCAGAGTCATATAGTAATCATATAGTTGGTGAGCCATGTTCTAATTGTAAAGATGTGTTGGAGAAAGAACTCGGCAATCACTTATTTTACTTGGCTTCCATTTGTAATTCTTTAGATTTGAATTTATATGATATTTTATTAAAAGAATATAAAAATATATCTACTCTTGGAAAGTACACATTGAAATAATAATTATATAGCACAATTTTATTGTGCTATATTTCCTTTTCAATATGATATTGTTCTTTAAATTTATTAAGCCATTCTCTTATAAATTTAGCTCTTACTTCTCCAATTCCTTCTACAGAATCTAAATCTTCTACTGTTGCATCTAATACAAATCTTAATTCCTTAAAATCCTTTATTATATTGTCAATCACTGATGCTGGAATTCTATATATCTTGTTTAAAACTCTATAACCTTTTGGATATACTATTTTTTCAGTTAATGACTGATTACTATATCCTAATATTTTTGCTATATTATTAAGCTCCACAAGTTCTTTTTCTGTGAGCTTTGATAAGTTTTTATAAACATTCTTATAATTATCTTCTGTTTCACAGTAATCTTTTAAAATATAATCAGCTTCTTCCTCAGTATCTTTTACAAGCTCATTTAGCTGCATTTCTAAAAGTCTACCTTCATTTCCTAGCTCATATATATATATTTCAATCTCTTTTATGATTCTTTTCATAAGTTCAATTTTTTGAACTATAACTGTAATATCAAATAACGTTACTGTTCCACTAATCTCTATAATATTTAAATTTGTTAATGATCTATCAAACACTGATGTATATTTTTCTAGTGTATGTAATGCTTGATTAGCTTTTGCTAATACTTCGGCACTCTCTCTTAATATGTATTTAAAATCGCCTTTATATACACTTATTATGTTTCTTCTTTGAGATATAGCTATAACTGTAGTTCCTGTTTGTCTTGCTACCCTTTGTGCTGTTCTATGTCTTGTGCCTGTTTCATAAGTATTTATTGAAGAGCTAGGTAGTAATTGTGTATTTGCTAATAATATTGTTTTCAAATTTTTGCTTACTATAATAGCACCATCCATTTTAGCTAGTTCATATAAATAAGAAGGTGTATATTCTGCATTTATTTTAAATCCACCATCTGTTATACTTAGAATTTCTTTACTATCATCTAGAACCACAAGTCCCCCTGTTTTCGCCCTTAGTATATTATCAAGACCTTCTCTAAGCAAGGTTCCGGGAGCCATCATTTTAAGTACTTCTATTAATTTATTTTTTCTTTCCTCTTTCATAAAATATACTACTCCTAATACGCAATTTTATTTTTATCATTTTTAATTTGTTATATATTAAAATACTTTTTGAACTACATCTTTTAAAGTGCTTATTCCTATAATATTTACATCACTATTTTTTATATTTAATTTTTCTTTATTTCTGTGAGGTAAAATTATATTTTTAAATCCCATTTTTATAGCCTCATTTGTTATTTTTTCTATACTTGATACTGGCCTAACTTCCCCTGTTAGTCCAATTTCTCCAACAAATAATGGTCTTTCTATTTTTATTACTTTTCCCTTTGCACTAGACATTAATGCCACTGCTATTCCTAAGTCCCCAAAAGTTCCATCTAATGTTAACCCACCTACTACATTAACATATACATCGCTACTGTAAAATGGTATTTTTAATTTTTTTTCTAAAACAGCTAATATTAAGTTCATTCTTTGAACATCAACACCTACTGTTGTCCTTCTTGGCATAACTGCTTTTGTTTCACTAACTAATGCTTGAATCTCAACTAAAAGTGGTCTTGTACCCTCCATAGTTGCAATTATAGTTGCTCCTTCTTGTCCAAAAGATGTTTCTTGTAGAAATACACTTGAAGCATCAACAATCTCCTCTAGTCCACTTTCTCGCATCTCAAAAACCCCAATTTCACTAGTTGCTCCAAAACGATTTTTTATAGTTCTTAATATCCTAAACTCTTGTGTTCTCTCACCTTCAAAATATAAAACAGTATCAACCATATGTTCTAAAACTCTAGGTCCTGCTAATTCTCCTTGTTTAGTTACATGTGCTACTATGAAAAGTGGAATATTCTTAGTTTTTCCTATTCTCATAAGATCATTACTACATTCCCTTACTTGTGAAACACTTCCTGGCGCTGATGATATTTCCATTTTATATAAGGTCTGAATTGAGTCTATTATAACAAATGCTGGTTCAATATCTTTTATATGTTCTTCAATAGATGAGATATTAGTTTCAGATACTATATATAATTTTTCAGCTACACAGTCTAATCTCTCAGCTCTCATTTTTATTTGTTCTTCTGATTCCTCACCAGAAACATACAATACTTTTCCGTACTTATCTGCTATTTTTTTTGCGGCTTGCAACAGTATAGTAGATTTTCCTATTCCCGGATCACCCGAAATTAATGTTAATGATCCTTTAACTAGGCCTCCCCCTAAAACTCTATTAAGTTCATTTATTCCAGTATCTAATCTTTCTTGTTTACTAGATTTTATATCCTTAACATTTTGTGGTTTACTACTTCCACTTGTTGTTACTGCTCTATTAAAACTAACACTTTTTTCTGGTGCTTTAATTTCTTCACTCATTGTATTCCAACTATTGCAATTTAAGCATTTCCCTGACCATTTAGGTGATTCATGCCCACATTGACTACAAACATATACTGTTTTACTCTTCGCCATAAATTTCTCCTTCTAAATCTTACTTCTATATTTAAATGCTTTATATAGTTTAAGTTTAATCCTGTTTTAAATATATTATACAATAAGTTAAGATTTATTTTACATTGTTAATATATAAAAAAATATAATTTGAATGCAGATTATTTTACATTCAAATTATATTTTTATTTAAAAACTTTTATAGATTTCCTTTATTAAATTTTAATTTGTCATTTTCTACTGTAACTATAACACTATCACCTGATTTAACATTACCTAGTAATATCTCTTCTGATAAATTATCTTCTACTGTTTTAGTTATAGCTCTTCTTAGTGGTCTTGCTCCATACGTTGGATCAAATCCTTCTTTTGCTAAGTATTTTTTTGCTTCATCTGCGAATTCTATATTTATATTTTGTTCCTTTAATTTTTGTGAAAGAGTATATAACATTAAATCTACTATTTTTAATAAATCTTCCTCATCTAATTGATGGAACACTATTATATCATCTATTCTATTTAAAAACTCTGGTCTAAAATTATTTTTAAGTTCACTTAGAATATTTTCTTTCATATTCTCATGTTCACTATTTCTCTCTAAATCACTCTTAGTAAATCCTATTCTCTTTTGCTTCTTTATTGTTGATGCACCTAAGTTAGATGTCATTATTATTATTGTATTTTTAAAATCTACAGTTTTTCCTTTACCATCAGTTAGTCTTCCATCTTCTAAAATTTGAAGTAATATATTAAATACATCAACATGCGCCTTTTCTATTTCATCAAATAAAACTACTGAATATGGATGTCTTCTAACCTTTTCTGTTAATTGTCCACCCTCATCAAATCCCACATATCCTGGGGGCGCTCCTATAAGTTTTGCTACAGTATGCTTCTCCATATATTCAGACATATCTATTCTTATCATATTGTTTTCATCGCCAAACATAGCTTCTGCTAATGCTTTAGTAAGTTCTGTTTTTCCAACTCCTGTAGGTCCTAAAAATATAAATGATCCTATTGGTCTTTTTGAATCCTTAAGTCCAACCCTTGCTCTTCTTACTGACCTTGCTATTGCACTTACAGCTTCTTCTTGTCCAATAACTCTTTTATGAAGTATATCCTCAAGTTTTAAAAGTCTTTCTGCTTCTGTCTCTGTTAGTTTCTCTACTGGAATATTAGTCCACTTAGATATTACATTAGCTATAATTTTTTTATCTACTACAGAATTACTACCCTTTGCATTAGTTGTCCAATTCTTCTTTTCTGTCTCTATTTGAGTCTTTAATTGTTTTTCCTTATCTCTTAAATTAGCAGCCTTCTCAAAATCCTGCATTGTTATCGCATCTGATTTTTCCTTTGATATTTTTTCTAAATCATTTTCAAGCTCTTTAATACTACTTGGTGTAGTCAAACTTTGAATCCTCATTTTTGCTCCAGCCTCATCAATTAAGTCTATTGCTTTATCTGGTAAAAACCTATCTGTTATATATCTATCTGACCAAATTACTGACGATTCAATTGCCTCATCTGATATTTTTACCCTATGATGAGCTTCATACTTATCTCTTAATCCCTTTAAAATTTCTATAGCTTCTTCCTTGCTTGGTTCCTCTACCATAACAGATTGGAATCTTCTTTCTAATGCTGAATCTCTTTCTATATATTTTCTATATTCATCTATTGTTGTTGCTCCTATACATTGAAGTTCTCCTCTAGCTAATACTGGTTTTAATATGTTAGCTGCATCAATTGCACCTTCCGCTCCACCAGCTCCAACAATATTATGAATTTCATCTATAAATAATATTACATCTTTAGCTTTAGATATTTCATCTATAACATTTTTTAATCTTTCCTCAAATTCACCTCTGTATTTAGATCCTGCAAGCATTGATGATAAATCAAGGGAAACTACTCTTTTATCTTTTAATATTTCTGGTATATTACCCTCTACAATCTTTTGTGCTAGTCCTTCCGCAATAGCTGTTTTACCTACTCCGGGATCTCCTATTAAGCAAGGATTATTTTTCATTCTTCTACATAATATCTCAAGAACTCTTTCAGTCTCTTTATCTCTACCTATAATTGGATCTATCTTTCCTTCATAAGCTAACTGTGTTAAATCTTTTCCATACTTATCTAGGTTTTTAGTTTTAGTTTTACTCTTATTTACTGTATTATTATTAACTTCTTCGCCTTTAATACTATTAATAACTTCCTTATAAAGTTTAGAAAAATCTACACCTAAATTAGCTAAAATTGTATATGCTACACCTTCTGCTTCTCTAATAATAGCTAATAACATATGCTCTGGAGTTATATAATTTTGATTTAATGCCCTAGCTTCCACTAAACTAATTTCAAACAATCTTTTCGTTCTAGGTGTCAATGCTATTTCATTTGGTGCTATTTGTATTTCAGTAGTTCCATATCCTATATACGTTTCTAATAATTCCTTTGAATTATCATATCTTACACCAAAATCATTTAATAAGTTTTTAGCAATACTATCTTCCTCTAGTAAAATTCCTAATAAAATATGCTCCGTTCCTACATATCCATGTTTAAACTTCTTTGATTCATCATTAGCATACATAAGTATATTTCTAGCTCTTTCAGTAAATCTATTAAACATACATTCTCCTCCTTTACATATCCTTTAATTGTTCTCTAAATATCTTTGCTCTATATATATTTATCTCTCTACTTCTAACATCTTCATTAAATTTTGATTTTATAACAGGTACACTAGCTTGTATCATCAGTCTATTTAAAAGCTCTTTATTAACATTTTCTATAAATCCTAAATCATTTCCTAGTCTAACTAATGATAATAGCTCCATACATTCCCTATAATCTAAAATTATTGCAGATTTTAATATTCCAAGTGCTCTCATAACTTTATTTTGTATTTCATAATTATATTGTTCCTTTAATTGCTTCCTTGCTAGATTTTCTTTTTCAATTATTTGATAAATCATAGCAGTTAACCCATTTATAATTTCATCTTCACTTTGTCCAAGAGTTATTTGATTTGATATTTGAAAAATACTTCCATATCCCTTGGAACCTTCCCCATACATTCCCCTAATAGTTATTCCAACTTTTCCTATTGCCGCAAATATATTGTCTATTTCTTTTGTCATGCATAAAGCTGGTAAATGAAGCATTACTGATGCTCTTAATCCTGTTCCTGTGTTAGTTGGACATGCTGTTAAATATCCTAAATTAGCATCATATGCAAAATCTAACTTTTCTTCTAAAATGTCATCTAGCTTATTTACTTCTTCATATAATTCTTTTAAATGAAGTCCACCACATATAAGTTGTAATCTTACATGATCTTCCTCATTTATCATAATGCTCATAATTTCTTTATCATCAATAGCCAATGCTGAAATTTCTTTGTTTTCTATAAGCTTTTTGCTTATTAAGTGGTTTTCAAAATATATATCCTTTTCAATATCATTAATATCACTTAAATTTGATATATTAATTTTGCCTTTTAAATAATCATTTGTTAATAAAACTTCTTTAACTTTAGCAATTACTTCTTCTGCCTTCTCTTTAGAAATTTTATTAGGAAATGGATATCCTTTCAAATTTCTTGCAAGTCTAACTCTAGTACTTAAAATAATATTACTATCTTCATTTTCACATATTATCCAGTTCTCCATACTATCCACCCCCTAACTTTCCTTTTCAAGCATTCTGATTTTATCTCTTATTTCAGCTGCTCTTTCATATTCTTCTATGGCTATTGCTTTTTGAAGTTCTTCCTTAAGTTCAGTTATTTGTTTTACTTTTACTATTTCTGCTCCTGATCTTTTAGGTACTTTACCTGTGTGATTATTACTTAGTTGAACTCTTTTTATAATGGGAACTATTGTAGTTTTAAATACCCTATAACAATTCTCACATCCTAAAAGTCCTGTATTTTTAAACTCTGTATAAGTTTTCCCACATTTGTTGCAAATCACTTCACTTGGCAAATTAGTTTCTGTTGTGCTATTCATATAATCCATAAATCCACTTAGTATATTTTGAAATGAAAAGCCTGATGGCAACTTCATATCTTGAATTAAATTTAAAGCATCATCTTCTCTTGCACACTCATCACATAAATGTTCCTCATGCTTTACACCATTAATAACTCTGCTTATATGAAAAGTGGCCTCTTTTTTATTACATCTGTTACAAAGCATAACCCTCACTCCCTTATTTTTTATAAACCTAATTTAGTATGTTGAAAATTACTGATTTTAATATATCTGCTCTTAAGTTATTCTTATTTATTCCTGCCGCATTTAAAGTCCTATCATTTAAAACTATATTTATTATATTTTCTTCACTAACTGTTATAATTCCAGCTTCTCTTAAAGACTCAACCACACTTATTGCTGAATCATAAGTTATAGAATCTCCAATTTTTTCATTTAGTATATCTAAAAATCCCCTATGATAGCGGTATTCTATTTTATTTATTTTTATACACCCACCACCACCACGTCTACTTTCGATATAATATCCTTTTTCCTTTGTAAATCTTGTTGTTAAAACATAATTTATCTGAGATGGTGCACAACTAAAATAATTTGCTAATTCATTTCTTTGAATTTCAACAACATTATTTTGTGAATCATCTAATATTTCTTTTATAAACTCTTCTATTAAATCTGATAGCTTTGCCATAGTTATCACCTATTCCAATTTATTTACTTTGACTTTCTTTGACCTTATATAAATATTATATCTCTTTTATATATAATTCAAACAAAGTTTTAAACTTTCTTTAATGAATTTTTAAATTTATCTCAATCCATCTATAAAACTAACTACTTTTCTTACAAATTCTATGCCATTTGAAAATGTGTTAGCTTGTTATAAACTACACTATAAATATTAATGATCTTAAAGATAAACTTACAATCCTATAAAAAGTATATCCCTAATTTATTCTTTATAATCAAATTATTTAATATTATAGGGTTCCAAGTTCAAATTTTAAATAATATCTTTATCAAATGATAATACTTAAATTACTTGTTATTCCTACTTTCATATTTGGAACCAAGTAAAAAGTAAGAGTAAAAAGTGATGGTAAATATCCCGGGGATTTAAATCCCCTCTACAATGTTTTATTTGTACTTCAAATAAAATCAGTATAATATTTATCCATAAAAAGTTCATTTTGGAGAATAAATTCCCCATCATAATGTTCTTACTAATCACAGTTTCAATGGTAACTATCACTATTACTTTGGCTATTTTATAAAATTCAGTTTTTATATTGTTTTCAATTAATTTGCTTTGCAAATTTAATAAAAAATCATTCTTTAAAATTGGAAATTCAATTTTTACATTCACTTTCAACTTTCAATTTTCAATTAAATTAATTAGAATTCCCAAATAAAATAAAAATAATTGTATTTTTGAATTTATTTCCATATATTCAAATGCTCTTATATTCAGAATCATTCATCAACTTAAAAACTTAATATCTATCCTTATTAAACAAATGTATAACTAGACTTTTTTATCAACTGAAAAGGAGTTTCCCTAAATTAGGAAAACTCTTTATTAATATATTTTCTATCTCTATATAATTTAGATACGCCTTTATTATAATCATAGTAATTTATCTTTATACAACTTTCTTCATAACATCTTATGTGAACACATTGATGAGGCATTAATACTACATCTACAATAGAATTATCCTTTTCATATGAGAAATTTCCCATCTCATTTATTAATTCACATACATTATCTTTGCTTTTTATCATACTACCCCCACCTTTTTACCATTTTTTTCTATATTTATATTTTCTACAACACTTTTATATTTCCTTTTTTTTACATATAATATATTTTAATATTTTTTCCCTAATTTCTTTCATTTCAATACATTAATCTACATTTGGTGGGGATTTTTTGTATATTTAAATTTAGATTTTAAATTATATATTTATGTTAAACTTCTATATTTTCAGGAATTATTCCATTAAATTGTGCATTATACAATTTATAATATGCACCTTTGTTTTCTAATAACTCTTCATGACTTCCCTCTTCCAATATTCCATTGTTTGTTATAACGATTATTCTATCTGCATTTTTTATTGTGGATAACCTGTGTGCAACTACTATACTTGTTCTTCCTTCAGATAATTTTTCTAAAGAATTTTGTATCATAATTTCAGTAGTATTATCTAAAGCTGATGTAGCTTCATCAAGTATAAGAATAGGTGGATTTTTAAGAAAAATTCTTGCTATTGATATTCTCTGCTTTTGTCCTCCTGACAACTTAATTCCTCTTTCGCCAATAAAAGTATCATATCCATCAGGTAATGATTCTATATATTCATGTATATTAGCTTCTTTTGCTGCTTTTACTATATCTTCATCTGATGCCATTGGATTTCCATATAAAATATTTTCTTTTACTGTTCCCGTAAATAAAAATACTTCTTGCTGAACTATTCCTATGTTTTGTCTTAATGATTTCAATTTTAAATCTTTTATATTTTTACCATCTATTTTTATACTTCCTTCGTTTAACTCATAAAATCTAGGTATTAAATGACATATAGTAGTTTTACCACCACCCGAAGGTCCAACTAATGCTACAGTTTCACCATCATTTATAGTTAAGTTTAAATCTTTAAGAATATCCTTTCCTGTACTATATTTAAAGTTAACATTTTTAAATTCTATATCACCTCTTAAAGTATCTAAATCTATTGCATTCTCACATTCTTTTATATCTGGCTTTGTATCCATAATCTCTACAAATCTTTTAAATCCAGACATTCCACTTTGATATTGTTCAATAAATGATGCTAACCTTTTTATTGGTTGCATAAAATATGATATATACATAAGATAAACCACTAATTCTGATGGAGTTATATATTCCTTATACGCAAAATATCCCCCAAATCCAATAACTACAACATTAAGTATATCCACCATAAAAGTCATTCCAGATATAAATTCTGCCATATATTTATATGCATAACTTCTAGCTTTTTTATACTTCACATTGTCCTCATCAAATTTTTCCATTTCATACTCTTCATTAGTAAATGCCTTTGCAACTCTTATCCCTGAAATACTATTTTCAAGTCGTCCATTTACTTCTGCTATTTTAACCCTAACGTTATCAAAAGATTTTGACATTTTCACTCTTTTAGCCATTGCAAACCATGCTATAAGTGGTATAAAAGCAAATATTATTAATGTAAGCTTTACATTAATTTTACATAATAAAATAAATGAACCTAATAACATAATTATAGAAATAAATAAGTCTTCTGGCCCATGGTGTGCTAGCTCCGAAATTTCCATTAAATCATTAACTATTCTAGACATTAATTGTCCAGTCTTATTATTGTCAAAGTAACTAAATGATAATGTTTGTAAATGAGAAAATATATCTTTTCTCATATCATATTGCATTCTTACACCCATAACATGTCCCCAATATGCAATCACATAATTGGCTACTAATTTTATAGAATATAAAACAATTAATACTATTGCAAAAGTCACTATCATTTTAATATCTTTATTTGGTATTCCTTCATCCAATACTTGCTTTGTTAACATTGGAAATACCAAATCCAATGTTGCAACTAAAAATGCACATATCATATCAATAGTAAATAAAACCTTGTGCTTTTTATAATATGAAATAAATCTTCTTACCAAATTATCATCCCCCTATAAAAAATTAAAGTCATTGTTATATTTTACCACAATTTTGTTATGTTTTTATATTTATTTTATTCTTCTATTATTATGTTTATTAAAATATCTAAAAATGAAAAAAATAAAGCATATTCTCAATATGCCTTATTTTGTAATTATCTTTTCTTTACTGCTTCTATTTGATAGCATCCATCATTACAAGATTCCCTAGATAAAATATTAAATTTATCACTCTCTAATATATTACATAGTATTGCTGCATTTTCATCATTTGATGATTGAAGTGTAATAATAAAATCATCTTCTGGTTTTACTATTTCCATATAATCATGTATATTTGTGTAATCTCCTAAATTAATATTTCCGTTTATATTCATTTTATAGTATGACATAAAATTCCCCTTAACCAATTATATTTTATATATATTATGGATTAAGGGGAACATTTATATTCATATCATAATCTATTTTTAAATTTTTCTATTAAGCATTAACTATCTTTTCTACCATCTCACGAGGAACTTCTTCATATCTTTCAAATTTAGTTCTAAATGTTCCTCTTGCTCCGGTAATTGATCTCAAATCTGTAGCATAATCATATAATTCAGCCTGTGGAACTTCACCTAATATTTTTTGTCCCTTCTTTTGTATTGGCTCCATACCTAAGATTCTTCCTCTTTTCTTATTTATATCTGCTATAACATCACCCATGAATTCATCAGGCACAATTATTTCTACTTTCATTATAGGTTCTAGTAAAATAGGTTCTGCATCTTTAATTCCCTTTTTATATGCTAATGACGCTGCCATTTTAAATGACATTTCTGATGAGTCAACAGGATGATAAGAACCATCATGTAAAGTTGCCCTTAATCTTATTACTGGATATCCACCTAAAACTCCATGTTGTATACAATCTCTTAAACCTTTTTCCACTGCTGGTATATACTGTCTTGGCACTACCCCTCCGACAACTTTGTCAACAAATTCTAACTCATCTTCACCATCTGATCTAGGTTCAAATTTTATTTTTACATCTCCATATTGTCCATGTCCACCTGATTGTTTTTTGTGCTTACCTTGAACATCTGATACTTTTTTAATTGTCTCTCTATATGGGGTCTTTGGTAGCTCTAATGATACATCTATACCAAATTTAGATTTTAGTTTGCTAACTATAACATCTAAATGGGTGGTTCCCATGCCTGATATGATATTTTCTGCATTTTCAACATCTCTCTCTGTCATAAATGTAGGGTCTTCATCTAACAATTTATTTAAACCTATTGAGATTTTATCTTCATCACCTTTTGCTTTAGTTACTATTGCCCTTGAATAAACTGGACTTGGAAATTCCATTCTGTCAAAAATTAATGGTCTTTCACTACTACATAATGTGTCTCCTGTATTTGTATAATTCAATTTAGCAACCGCTCCTATATCTCCTGCTTTTACTTCCGGTGTTGCATATTGTTGTTTTCCTTTTAAGAAATATAATGTTCCTATCTTCTCTTCTTTTTCCTTATTTGGATTTAATACAACTGTATCTGATTTTGCACTTCCTGTAATAACTCTAAACATTGATAATTTACCTACAAAGGGGTCTGCTATTGTTTTAAATACCAATGCTGAAAATGGTGCTTTTTCCTCTATTTTTATATTAGTATAGCTGTTATTTTTAACATCCTTTGCCATATATAGTGTTGTATCTATTGGTGATGGGAAGCATTCTACTATATCCTCAAGTAAAGTATGCAAACCTATGCTTGTTGTTGAAGATCCACACATTATAGGTGTAATCTCCCCTTGAGATGCTCCTTTTATTAAACCATTATATATTTCTTCTTCACTTAGTTCACCTTCATTGAAATACTTATCTAATAAAGTTTCATCTATCTCTGCAACAGATTCCATTACCATTTGTTTGCATTCTTCTACTTTATCTAGTAGTTCTTCTGGAATATCTGCATCCTCCATTTTCTTAGTTTTAGGATTAAATATTCTTGCTCTTCTAGATATTACATTTATTACTCCTCTAAAATTATCTTCTGACCCTATTGGATATTGTATAGGCACAGCAGAAATTCCAAATCGCTCTTTAATCTGATTCAACACTTTCTCAAAGTTGCTATTTTCTCTATCTAGTTTATTTATGAAAAATGCCTTCGGAAGTCTATGTTCACTAGCATAATCAAATGCTTTTTCAGTTCCAACTTGTATGCCAGAAACTCCACAAACCACAATCATTGCTAAATCAACAGCACTTAATCCTTCAATCATTTCCCCTACAAAGTCAAAATATCCTGGTGTATCAACTAAATTTATTTTAACATCTCCCCACTCGCATAAGCCTACAGATGTTGATATAGATACTTTTCTCCTTTTTTCTTCTTGATCATAATCACTTATAGTTGTGCCATCTTCTATTTTTCCTAATCTATCAGTTGCTCCAGTATAATATAATAAAGCTTCCATTAAACTAGTCTTTCCTGCATCACTATGTCCTATTATACCAATGTTTCTAAGGTTATTGACTTTATAAACTTTCATATCGCTATACCTCCCACTATTTTGAGACTATACTTTATATTTACTATTCTCTATTTTTAATGATTTATCCTTTTAATATTTATAATTTTCTAAATATTAAAAATATATTTACATTTCATTTTTGTCCATATTAATTATATTAGATATATTGCTAATTTATTCTTAGATATAGTATGAATTAAAGTAATTTATATATAGCCAATGTAAATATTCTACCATATATTGTTTTTTTGCATAAAAAAAACTAGGTTTAATACCTAGTTTATTACCTGGCGACAACCTACC
>NZ_CCAT010000005.1 GCF_000612845.1 Clostridium ihumii AP5 | reverse complement strand
GAGACTTTAGTCTTGGCGGTGTTTGATATGGCTACAATATTCAAAATACTACCGTGTAATCGCAAGGTTGAAACCTCGCTTACAATGATTGGGACAAGTTTTCTTTCACCCCCTCGTAGCTGAGACTTCAGTCTTAGCGGTGTTTGATACGGATACAATGTCAAAAATAATACCTTTATTTGCATATTTAAATGGGTGGAATGAATTCCACCCTACTGAAAAAATTTTTAATAAATATATGCCACATTAACCTCTTTCCCCTATGTAGTAGCTGAGACTTTAGTCTTGGCGGTCTTCGATATGTATATTTAATTTGACCTTTTCAAATGAACTTTACCTACAAGAATTTTAAAGTTACATTAACAACAATTTAAATCTACTATCATTTTCATAATAAAATTTATAACTAGAATAATGATAATTTTGAGGATCACATACCAATCCTCGTTTAACAGGATTATTATGTATATAATGAAAAATCTCATTTAATTGAATTTCATTTCTTATAATTTTGTCATAAAATCCTCTTTGAAATTTTGAATGACAATTTTTATTGATAATTTCATTATAATATCTTGTGAAATTTCCTTTTAACATCTTCATAAAATCTGATATTGATTGTTCTCCTAATGATTGAATAATTAAATGAATATGATCTGGCATAATAACAAACGCCTTTATATTAATAGAATATTTGATTTTATAATATGTAAGTAAATTAATAAATAATTGACATGCCAATTCATCATTAAAAATAGGTTCTCTATCCTTTGTTACAGTGGTAATAAAATAAACATTATTCTTCTCATCATAATGTTGTAAATGCACTTAAATTGCTCCCTTCAAAATTATATTCTTAATCTAAGTACTTTCCACTTAAAACATATTTATAACAAAATTTAAATTTCTAATATATAATATCGTTTTGCAATGTTAAAACCTCGCCTACAATGATTCGTCCAAGTTTTCTTTTGCCCCTTCGTAGCTGAGACTTTAGTCTTAGCGGTCTTTAATATGGCTACAAAATTAAAAATAACACCGTGTAATAGCAAGGTTAAAACCTCACCTACAGAGTTTGGGACAACTTCTCTTTTCCTCCTTCGTAGCTTAGATTTCAATCTTGGCGGTCTTCGATATGGCTACAGCATTAAAAATAACACCATGTAATTGCAAGGTTAAAACCTCACCTACAGAGTTTGGGACAAGTTTTCTTTTACCCCTACGTAGCTGAGACTTCAGTCTTGGCGGTCTTCGATATGGCTAAAACATTAAAAATAACAACGTGTAACAGCAAGGTTAAAACCTCGCCTACAAAAATTGGGACAAGTTCTCCTTTTTCCCTCGTAGCTGAGACTTTAGTCTTGGCGGTCTTTGATATGGATACAAAATTCAAAATAATACCGTGTAATTACAAGGTTGAAACCTCGCCTACTTTGCCAATTGACAGTTGACAATGGACATTTGACAGTTATTTATAATATTATTCATTTCATTCATAATATTTTTATTAGCACATTTAAATTGGTGGAATGAATTCCACCCTACAGAAAAATATTTAAATAAATATATGGCACATTAATCTCTTTCCCCTCAGTAGCTGAGACTTCAGTCTTGGCGGTCTTCGATATGGCTAAAACATAAAAATAACAACGTGTAACAGCAAGGTTAAAACCTCGCCTACAAAGATTGGGACAATTTTTCTTTTACCCCTTTGTAGTAGCTGAGACTTCAGTCTTGGCGATCTTTAATATGGGTACAAAATTCAAAATATCATCATGTAATAGCAAGGTTAAAACCTCGCCTACAGAGTTTGGGACAAATTTTCTTTTACCCCTTTGTAGCTGAGACTTTAGTCTTGGCGATCTTTAATATGGGTACAAAATTCAAAATATCATCATGTAATAGCAAGGTTAAAACCTCGCCTACAAGAATTGGAACAAACTTTCTTTTACCCTTCGTAGCTGAGACTTTAGTCTTGGTGGTGTTTGATATGGCTGAAATATTTAAAGATTATATAAAAAAGAGATTAACTTTCTATTTTTAAGTTAATCTCTTTTTTCTTATTTTTTATACTTCACTATTACTTTTAGGTTTTTCTTCATCACTAGGTACTTGTGGTTTTGACGATTTATCAATAACTATTTTGAAATTTTCTATTTTTGCAGGTTTTTTATTCATTGTTAAATTTGCAACTTTTACATTTTTATCAACAGTTATCGATGCGTTAGGCACATCTAAATTTTTGCCTATAAAGTTAAAAATAGTCATATTATTTATATCTCCAATTATCTTCATAGTATCAAATTCTAAATTTTGTATAACAATTCCATCTTTCATATTTATTATACAGTCAGAACTAATTTTTAAGCCACCGAAATCAATATCTCTATCTATTTTCATTTCTTTAGTCAAGTTAATCTCTTTTCTATTTTTAGGAAAATAATCCCTTATATTTAGTTCTTTACTATCTAAAGCCTCTTTCATTATTTCATCATCACTAGGCATATATGTAACAATTATATTAAAACTTACACTGGCATTGCCTGATGAAATTGTAACTTGTGTTTGTCCACCTGCTATTGGCTTTATTGTTACATTTTCTTTAACTATATTAGCCTCACATATACCTGTATTTTTGAAAATAGCTTTTCCAAATTCTACATTATTAATATTATCACCATATTGATCCATAGCAGTTGCCTTTAATGTTGTATTTTTCCCTATTTTTAATTCAGTTCCTTCTCCTATTTCTTTTCCATTTAAAAATAACTTCATTGTCTCTTTTTGTGCTATTGATTGTTTATTACTAACTTTTAAAGTTGCATATCCAGTTTTTCTATTATTAGCAGTCGCTGTTATAGTTATTGTTGCATCAGTACCTTTTTTAACTGTTACTATGCCTGTTGTTTCATCTATTTCTGCCTTTTCCTTTGAAACATTAACACTCCATTTTATTGATGGTTTTGGATTTATTTCTATACCATCTGAATTTTTAACTGTTGCTGAAAAGTTAAACTCTACCTCTCCCTCTCTTGTTGAATATAACTTATTAAGGTCTTCTTTACAACTTATAGTAATTCCATTTGGAATTTTACTTTTATCTTGTACAGTTACTGGTATTTCAATAGATTTTTTTCCTGCTTTCAATGTAATTTTATCTAAACCTTCATTATTTGCTGTAACTTTAAATTTATATACTCCATCTTTCCCATCTCCAATTTGTTCTAATTTTATTTTATTACCTTCACTAATAGTTGATGTTATCTTCTCACATATATTTTTTTTATACTGATCCCTCAAAGTTACTGTAAACTCTTTTGATTCTCCTTTATTTATTGTTAATAATAGCGGTGACGGAATAATTTCAGAGACCGTTCTTTCTTGTTTTACTATAACATTTATACTTGCAGTAATTTCTTCAGTAGCATTACTGTAAGTTACTTCAATTTTTCCATCTTTTATCAATTCAGCTACTGGGATGTTTATCTTTAAGGCAACACCATAAGCTTCTTCCTTACCCACTTCCTTATAAGAGTTTCCTTCTTTTTTATAATAAATAATATCAGCTTTATTTATGCCAGTAGCCTTAAAATTATTAAAATCAAACTTATCAATTTTCATTTCTGAATTTAAATTATCTTTAAGCACTATAGGTACTATAACCTCTTCACCTTGTATTACATCTATCTCATTTTTTAATTCTATTGAATTAAGTTTTCTTGCTGTAAGTGTTATTTTTTTTGAAACTCCAAATTTAGAATTTTCAACTACAATATTATATTTACCTTCTTTTCTAACTTCAAATTCTATACTTGATTTATTTTTATTATTATTAAATTTACAATTAACAAACTCGCTTAAATCTTTACCTTTATCATCAGTTATTTTAATTTTAATATCGTCTTCTTTAACATCTACATTTTCTTTATTTATATTTAAAAAATTTATTTCGCTTTCTATTTTTTGCCCAATTTCAACTTCATTATTGTTTGATAAATTTTTCATTTCTATAGTTTTAATTTCAGGATTTATTTTAATTGTAAAGTTATCAGATTCTAATTGTAATTTATCATAGCGTAATTCACACTTATAAGTTTCTGGTGCCTTAGCTATGGCATCAATAAATACTTTGTCCCTATTATTTCCGGTTCCTTGAGTTGCATAAAATTTTATATCATCAGTATTGCTAAACTTAACTCTTGATGCTATAACTCTTGAGCCAGTATTACCTTCTAGTATACCTATCCTACATCTTTGATTGCTATACATTTTATCTTCATTTAATTTATCTATATTAAACTTTAAATCTCTAACATCTATATGATTAATTTTGTTTGTATACTTTACGTTAGCTTTATTTTCTATTTCACCAACTATATCTATTAGCCCAATATCTTTAACTTCAAAAACAAGTCCATCTGGTCTTTCATGAACTTTATCTTTAGAATTGCTTGCCTCGCAAATGTCTATAACATTACTTGCACTTTTATTTGTCCATTTTATTTTAGCCAAATCACTTGTAAGTGTATTTCCATACTGATCTTTTACATCAGCAGTAAGTTTAATCTTATCACCTATAATTAATTGTTCATTTAAGCTTTTTTCAACAACTGTCTCTTTATCATCATTTTTTTCAAATTTATAAAGTTTTAAGTTTTCTATTTTTGTTTGTTTACTTGGCTCTCCTTCACGAACAGTAAATTTTACAACTTCTGATATTGGTTTATCCTCATTGAAAAATTGTATTTTTACTTCTTTTCCACTTTGTAATGGATTAACTATTCTAAAATCATTACCACTTTGTACTATATCCACTAATTTGCCATCAATTTTTAATTTTACTTCTTTATTTTCATGTTTATTTAAATAAAGCTTATCTCCATATTGATCAATTGTCTCAGTCTTTATTGTTCTATCTCCAACTGTAAGCACTTGATTTAATACATATAACTTTTCAACTACCTTAGGTTTTAGTTTAGCAATTAAATCACAATTACTAAAATCTCCCCATTCAGCTTCAATTTTATATTTTTTAGCATCTTCTAATTCGCCATTATTATTTATTTTAAATTCAGCACTCTGATTTCTATAACTATTGTTTATATAAGTAGCTATAAACTTTTTATTAGTACCTTGTTCTATTAGAGTTATTTCTTTATCCATAAGATCCAACTCACTTGTATCTTTTACTCCATAAAACTTAACCACATCTTTGATACATTCTGACTTAGTTGGTCTTATGGGTACTACTTTTTTTATTGAATTTTTTATTAAAGCAATGTTGCCAGCTCTATCTTTAGCTTGAACTGAAATAACATTATACCCATCACTTAGTTCAACTTCATATTCATTATTTCCACATGCTCTAGCATTATACTCACCATTTTTAACAACAATATCACATGGTTCATTTACATCTACACTAATTTTTAATATATTATCATAAGTTCTTCCTGGAATCTTAGACATTTTTATTGTAGGTGTTGTTGTATCACAAACTATCCTCTTAGTAATCTTAGTTTCGTCACCTTTTGCATTAGTTCCAATTATAACAATATCATTATTTCCCTCACTAAGTTTTAAAGTATATTCATTTTTTTTATCTTTATAATATTTAACACCATTATTTGATAACACTAATGATGTTGCATCATTTTTTGGTGCTGTAACTTTCATTTTAAGTTCATTTACCTTTAATATATCTGGTATTTCACTAACTGATAACATTGGCCCTTTACCTTCATGTATTATTTTAAACCAACAACCAGTTAAATCTCCATTTTTATATCTCACTTCATAGTTTATTCTCTTGTTCCAATTTTCTCTTGGTTCTTCATTCATTTTTAAAATTACATCTATTTTATTATCAGCTAAAACAACTTTGTTTGGTGTGACTTTTATTTTCTTTCCACCATCAACTTGTTTTGTAACATAAAAATCATCTAATTTTGCTTTATCTATAGGATTTGTTAGCGTTACAATGACTTCTCCATTTATAGCCTTAACTTCCTTTAATCTTGGAGTCTTATCTTTTTCTTCCTTTGGAAGTCCTATAAATTTTAAATCTCCTGAAACTTCATCTGCTGAATTTCCATTTAATCCGTATCCAATCTGAACAATTTCATTTGCTAATCTTGGCATTAAATAATTTTCTTGTGCCACTGTTATTGAGTTTCCTAAAAGTATTACTGGATTTCCCTCTCGTCCAGCCAATGAGCCAACTGCTAAAGCATCAACAAGTTCACTTTGATTTTTACTTCCATCTTTAGCTAAATACACTTTACTTAAATACTCATCTGGATAAAATCTTTCTAATACAGTTGCATTAGTAGCTCCTCTATTAACTCCACCAAGCCTAGTTGCACTTATAGACCTAACTAAACTTTCAGATACCACGCCTGAGCCACCTATAACATATTTTTCTGATGCTTTTTCTACTATATCACGTCCTGATATAATGCTCTCACCATCACTTAATATTATCGCCATATTATCTCTTGCAGCCGGTGCTGCTACTGAAAGTGCATCTGCAAGTCCTGTAATTCCATTAACAATAGCAACCTTATCTACATAATCCAAATTTCTTGCAACTTCTGAAGCTGTTTCGTATCTATTAACTCCGGATATTCTTTTTACACTTATACCCATATTTTCTAATTGCATAACAACATTGTTAGATACGACACCTTCTCCACCAACAATAACAACTTCATAAACGCCTAAATTTGAAATAGTGTTTTTTGTTTCATTTGGAATAACATCTTTTTGCGTTAATAAAATAGGTGCATCTTTATATCTAGCATATGGAGTTGCTGCAAGTGCATCTACTATTGCCTCACCATTTACTAAAACAATTGTGCTAGTTCCATATTTCCAACCACTTTCTGCAACCTTTGCTGCAGTTGAATATCTATTTTCTCCACCTACTACCCTATTAACATCAGCAAATGCTGAACAACTTAACGTGCTTAGAGTAGCACCTATAACCAAAGCGCATATGCCCTTTGAGAATCTCCTCATAAAATTCTTCCCCCTTAAAATATTTATTAATAATAAAAATTTTATTTTTTATATTTTTCTTAATATTACATTAAATTACTTATATGTATTACATTATTATATTCGTAACTTTATCCTATTATATAATATCTTAAATAGCTTAAATTTCCAAATCACATACTAAATTTTATAAATATATTTTTAATCCAAAATTAATCCTATGATACTTCTTTATGGATTAAAAACTTAGATAGCGATTTCTTTTTCACTTGTTTATATCCTTACTAGATTTTATTTCTTAATGTTGAAAATACCAATGAACAAGAGGGACAGACATCTCATGAGTTAATTACCTTTTCATAATTTACTTTCCCTTTTGAATAAGATATTTAGCTTAACAATCAAAGTCAGTCCCAATATAGCATTACTTAGTTTTGTTGGTTCAATTTTTAAAAATATCAATCATAAAAAGGAAGTTTATCTTCCGTAGCTGCTGGGACTGGCTTTAATGAACTTACTATTGGATATGCACATTTATTCCAGATTATTCTTAATGTATATCTAACATATTGAGTTGACTGTCCCTCTTGTTATGGCTAAAAACCTTAGATAGCAATTTAATTATTTAATGTATTCACTTTCTCTTTCGTTATAGCTAAAAAACTTAAATAGCAAATTAATATGTTTACTTTTTACTTGTTTGTATCCTTGCTAGATTCTATTTTTAATCTTGAAAATACCAATGAACAA
>NZ_CCAT010000004.1 GCF_000612845.1 Clostridium ihumii AP5 | reverse complement strand
GATTCCTGCTCGAGCCACCAGTTATGGCGCTATGGCCAAGTGGTAAGGCAGAGGCCTGCAAAGCCTTTACCCCCAGTTCAAATCTGGGTGGCGCCTCCAAGAAAAACTAGTAATTTTATTACTAGTTTTTTTGTTTATATGGAATTTTATATTTTTTTATAAGAGCATGCAATTATATGCTCTTTATTTGTATTTAGAGTTAAAAAATTGTAATAATATCTATAAAGTTAATTACTTTAAAGATTAACACTTTATTCTAAATTTGTATTTTAATTAAAGAACATTAGAGTTACATTTAATATATAAATAAATTTGATTTTTATTAACAACATAATTAAAAAGAATTTATGCTATGTAAAATATAAGTGGTAGTATAGTTCTAGAAAAATAGTATATAAATTATATTAATTTCAATTAGAAAATAAGCTTATAAAACATAATAAAATAGTTATTGTGTTTTATATATTATTTTGATTAATAAAAAATAATTTCTTAAGAATTATCTAAATTGATAAAAATGATTTATAAAGTTAAAATAAAATATAAAATAGTATCAAAATTTATTTTATTCCATAAAATGATTATGATGATATGGGTATGAAACTATAGCAATTAGGAGATATATTGGGATATAGAACGGTAAATTCAATTAAATTAATAATTTTACATTAAAACAACTTTAAATGCCTTTAAATTGGTTAGCTTATTTATAAAAAGCCTAGTATAATACTTAAGGCGATGAGAAATAAATTAAGGGATATATTTAGGAGGATTTTTGGGATGGGTACTATGTATAAGGAAATTATATGTAGAAAGAAACTTCCAGCGATGCTACTTATTTTTTGCATAATGTTAATTTTTATACTGTTATCAGATTTCATAAATAATTCAATTTCAGGAATTAATGTAATTTGTAACATGTTTTTTCTTGCATTAACAATAATTTGTTGCATAGTGGAAGTGTATAAATGTGGGATAAGATATAAATATTCAATTATAGCTGATCAATTAATAATTCATAAGTTGGTTGGGAAAGCACAAGTTTTAGTTGAAGATATTAGAATAGTTGATATTCATAATATAGGAATATCAGACAAGCAAAATAAGAGTATTAAAATTTTTAATACAAAAAAGTACATTTGTTCAGTACTTGGTTTAACAAATAAGTATTGTTGTGTATATAAAAACAATGGTAAATATTATAGATTCTATTTTGAACCAAGCAAAGAAATGGTAGAAAGAATAAATTCTATTAGACAAAAGAAAGAAGAATTTAATAGTGAGATTTCTAATAAATTTGTGGACAAATTAATTAAGGTAAATTAAAGATTATAGTGAATATAGAAAAGTGCTATAAAAACTTATTATTTAAATAAGTTTTTATAGCACTTTTTATTTATTATAAAAATCTTTTTTTATTTCCATTAGCAAATTTTCTTTTTGTATAATATCTAATGATGTAATGCTTAAAGCTAAAATGGAATTTATAATTGATTTATTAGAAAAATTAGTTTGAGTTATTTTTGAAAAATTTGCTGATGGAAATTTTACTGAATTATCTTCACTTATTGAAATAAATGGAGCAATTGTAGGAATTGTTTCGCTAATATTTCCAGAACATATTAATTGATTAACATATACATTATTAGAAATGTGTATTATTCCACATTCCTTTAAATTGTGAGCAAGCAATCTACAGAGAGTTTTATTAGAAGTAAGCTCATGCAATGGAGTATCTAATATAAATATATCATAATCTTTATTTAATAATTTAATTAATGAATCTTTAATTTTACTTAATAAGGCTATATTTATAGATTTAATCTGGAACTCTACACAGAGATTATTAATAGTGCTTATAGATAAATTACTTGAATAAGTATCACATAATACATCTAGTTTATTTAAAATTGAATTCCAAGCATCTATTGTATGATTAATTGATTTAGAGATTATTCTTAAGGACATAGATGCAAGAGAGGTATAGTCAAGAATAGTATCATTATAAACTTGAGGTACAAATAAAAAATCTATATCTTCTAGTATTGAATTATTACTTAATCGATATTCTAAAGAAGCATCTTCAAAGCCAGGACAACCTAATAATACAATCTCACCATTTAACTTTGATACAACATTAGTTAAGGCTATAGCAGTTCCTATGGCTATAGCAGCATTAGAATTATTACCATATATATGTTGTAGGCTGTTAGATGAGCTGTATTTGCATAATAAGGCTATTTTAGGATATGTAGTTCCATAGTGAGCACAAAAGGCTGTAGGAGTGTCTAAAAAGTTATTATCAACAGTAAAGTTATATTTACGTAATATTTTAGTTATATAATTGAAAGCAATATACTCCTCAAAAGGTCTTTCAGGATTTTCATATAAAAATTTATTAATTGATAATATTTCATCTTGTATTGTTGATATAAAGCTTATTAAAGAATTTTTCACATTAGTCACTCCTTAAAAGATACTTATTAATAGTATTTCCATTATGATAATAAATATAAATAAATCTTAAAATTAAGCTATAAAAGTATAAATCAAAAAAATAGGTTAATAATTATAATAAATTAATATATAATTATTTAGATAGTGTTTAAAATTTATATGTCAATAAATTTTGAACCGTAGGAGTTTATTATGAAATGTATCATATGTAAAAAACAAGTAATAGATAAAAGTATAAATATTTATGGAATAAAAATTTGTAAATGTTGTGAGGGAAGAATTATACATAGCAATATGCAAACTGATTTTTATGAAGTTTATAAAAATAGAATAAAAAAGAGTATTGTAAACACTTTATATAGAGGAGTGAAATTTAGTGACGAATAAGTTGCCATTAATTAATGGAATAAAAAATTACATTGATGAAAATAATATTCCATTTTCTATGCCAGGACATAAATGTGGAAGAGGATTTGAACAAACAGAAGAAGGAAGAAAATTTTTAGAGGATATTATAGATTATGATATTACAGAAGTAGATGGAGTAGATAATTTACATAGTCCAGAAGGAATTATAAAAGAATCATTAGATTTACTAAAAGAATTTTATGGTAGTAAGAAATCATATTATTTAGTAAATGGAAGTACTAGTGGAAACTTAGCAATGATATTTTCTGTATTTAATGAAGGAGATAAGATTATTGTTGAAAGAAATTGTCATAGATCAATTTACAATGCGATAATACTTAGAAAGCTGAAACCAATTTATATAAGCAGCAAAATTAATGATAAATATCAATTACCTATATCAATAGATAATGATATGTTTGATTCTATTTTAGAAGAAAATAAAGATGCAAAAGGTATAGTTATAACATATCCAAATTATTATGGTATATGCTGTGATTTAGAACACATAGTTAAAAGAGCAAGAAAATATAAAATGAAGGTATTGGTAGATTCAGCACATGGGGCCCACTTTAAATGCAATGATAAATTGCCTAAGGATGCTTTAGAAGCAGGTGCAGATATAGTAGTTCAAAGTTCACATAAAACGTTATCTAGCTTTACTCAGACAGCATATTTACATGTTAATCATAATATTAATATAGATAAAGTGGATTTCTATGTTTCAACATTTTTAAGTACAAGCCCATCATATTTACTTATGGCATCAATGGAGTATGGAAGATTTTTAATGGAGGAACAAGGACAAAGAAATTATGATGAATTAATTAGACTATGTAAAGTATATAGAGAGAGAATTAATGAGCTTAGTATATTTCATATAATAGACAAAGAAGATTTGCCCAATAATATAGATTTAGATGAAAGTAGATACATTATAAATGTAAATAAAGGATATAGTGGACACAAGTTATTAGATTACTTAAGAGAAAATAATATACAGTGTGAGATGAGTGATAATAGAAATGTGCTTGCAATATTTTCTGCGTTTAATAAAGAAAAAGATGTGTTAAAATTATATGAAGTATTAAGTAAGTGTAATATAAAATTATTGGAAGATAATATTGATATAAAAATTTTAGAGAATGTAAATCCAACTATGAAGTTATTGCCATATGAAGTAATAAATATGGAATATAAAAGTATTAATTTTAAAAAGGCATTAGGAATGGTATGTTATAAATCAATAGTACCATATCCACCAGGAATTCCGTTATTAATGCCTGGTGAAGTTATAGATGAGAATATAATTAAAAGTCTAGAGTATTATATTGATAATAATGTGACTATATTAGGATTAGAAAATGAAAATATTTATGTTGTTGAACAGTAGGTGGAGGGAATTATGAAAAAGGGAATATTAATAGCTTTAGAAGGTCCAGATGGAAGTGGAAAAAGCACACAAATAAAAATGTTAGCTAAGTATTTAGAGGAGAAAGGCCACAAAGTATTGGTAACAAGAGAGCCAGGTGGTACAAAAATAAGTGAAAAAATAAGAAAGATTATATTAGATAATGATAATAAGGAGATGTGTAGTATATCAGAAGCGCTTTTATATGCAGCATCTAGGGCACAACTTGTTGAGGAAGTATTAAAACCAGCACTTGATAATGGAGAAATAATACTTTGTGATAGATTTGTATATTCTTCAATAGTTTATCAAGGTATAGCTAGGGGGATTGGGGAAGATAAAGTAAAGTATATTAACGATATTGCATTAAATGGAATGAAGCCGGACTTGACAATAATGATTAATATATCTTATGAAGAAGGTTTAAGTAGAAAGATGAATCAAAAGAAACTTGATAGGTTAGAAAATTGCGGGGACGATTTTCATAAAAAAGTATATGATGGTTATCAACACTTAAGTAGAAATACTGAGAATATTGTTATAGTGGATGGAAATCGTGAATTAGAAGTTGTTCATAATGAAATTGTTAATGAAATAGAAAAATTTATTTAACAATATACAAATATATTCTAAATTATTAGACAAATGTGGTAAAATAGAATATAAATATATTATATTAATAAAATTAGTATAAAAAAGAAGGGGAGATTGTTATGAAATTGATAATTGCCATAGTTCAGGATGATGATGCACCGGATTTAATTGATGTTATGAATGAAAAAGGAATAAGAGTAACAAAATTAGCTACAACTGGTGGATTTTTAAAAGCTGGAAACACAACGTTGATGATTGGTATAGAAGATCATAAAGTAGACTTTGTATTATCAATGATAGAAGATGTTTGTAAAGTAAGAAAGCAAATAGTATCTTCACCTTCACCAGTAGCTGGATCAACAGGTGTTTATGTGCCATACCCAATCGAAGTAGATATTGGAGGTGCTACAGTATTTGTAGTAAATGTAGACCAGTTTTTAAGGATATAGAGAGTTTAGAAAAATTATTTTTATATTAAATATAACAATTGTTATTATTTGTGCAGTAAATTATTTTACTGCACATTTGATATTTTAGGAGGAACGTGAATTTTGAAAGCTATAATAGGTCATAGTGATATAATAAACAGCTTTTATAAAATAATAGAAGGTGAAAGATTTTCACATGCACATATATTTTATGGTGAGGATGGCATAGGGAAAAGTATAGTTGCAAGAAAGCTTGCAATAAAAATTATAGGTAAGAGTGAATTTAAGGATTATGTGGATATAGTACAATTTAAAATAAAGGAAAGTAAAAATTCAATAGGAGTAAATGATATAAGGGGATTAATAGATGAGATAAATAAAAAGCCATATGAAGCAATGAAAAAGGTTGTTATAATACATAATGGGGATAAAATGACAACACAAGCCCAAAATGCATTATTGAAAACTATAGAAGAGCCGCCAAAGGATATATTTATATTTGTTTTATGCGAAAATATATTAAAAATATTAGATACAATAAAATCAAGATGCCAAATACATAAGTTAAAATCACTTAGTGATGAGGAAATAGTGGAGTATTTTCAGGATAGATATCCTGAAATAGATGATGATTACTTAGAAATTATCACTAAATTCAGTAGAGGCATTCCAGGTGTTGGAGAAAAGCTTATAAATGATGAAACTTTTAAGGAAATAAGAGATAAGAGCATAGAATTATTAGTCACTATAAAAAACATGAATGTTAATGAAATTTTAAAGAAGGATGAGGAATTTTCAAAATACATAAAAGACTTTGATGTGATGATTGATATTATAATTTCTTTTGTAAGAGATACTATTTTATATAAAGAAACAGGTAATATAGGTCTTGTGATAAATAAGGATAGGGTTTCTGATATAAAAGAATGTGCTAATATATTCTCATTCAAACAATTAAATGATATTATTAGTATAATAAATGATGCAAGAGATAACATAACACTTAATGCAAATAGTTCATTAACGTTCAGTGTTATGCTACTAAAGATGCAGGAGGTGTAATAATGGTTACAGTTATAGGAGTTAGGTTTAAAAAAGCTGGGAAGATATATTATTTTAATCCTGGCGATTTAGATATAAAAAGTGATAATTACGTTGTTGTAGAAACAGCTAGAGGTATAGAGTTCGGAAGATGTGTTATAGGTAAAAGGGATATATCAGAAGAAGATATAATTTCGCCACTTAAAGATGTTATAAGAAAAGCAACAGAAGAAGATATCGAAAAGAATAGAGAAAATAAGGCTAAAGAAGAAGAGGCTTTTTCCATATGTCTTGAAAAAATACAAAAACATAATCTAGATATGAAGCTTATAGATGTTGAATATACATTTGATAATAATAAAGTTATTTTTTATTTTACAGCTGATGGAAGAGTAGATTTTAGAGAATTAGTAAAAGATTTAGCATCTGTTTTTAGAACTAGAATAGAATTAAGACAAATAGGAGTTAGGGATGAAGCGAAAATGAAAGGTGGATTAGGACCTTGTGGTAGACCTTTATGTTGTTCTTCATTCTTAGGTGAATTTGCACCAGTATCAATAAAAATGGCTAAAGAACAGAATTTATCATTAAATCCTACTAAAATATCAGGAATATGTGGAAGACTTATGTGTTGTTTAAATTACGAACAAGAAACATATGAGGAAACAAGAAAGAAACTTCCAAAGGTTGGTTCTATAGTAAAAACTGTAGATGGTGAAGGCGAAGTAATATCTAATAGTGTTATAAAAGAAAGTGTAAAAGTTAAAATAAAAGTTAAAGACTCAGAAGATGAATTAAGAGATTATAAAATAGATACAATAACTTTAGTAAGTGGAAGTTATGAAGATATTATAAATGATGTTGACATAAGAGAACTTGAAGCAGAAATTGAAGATCCAGATATAATAAAGGAATTAATAAAGGAAGATTAAATTAGTAATATCATATTAAGAATATAGTTATTATTTAATAGAATTAAAAAACTAGGCATCTACACAAAATGTAGATGCCTAGTTTTATATATTAATTGAATGAAGTATAAAATATACTAAAAACAACAATGATACTAAATACATTGGAATAGATATTTCATTTCTTTTCTTTGAAAATAACTTTACTAAGGGATATGCTATAAATCCAAAAGCTATACCATCTACAATACTATAAGTTAGAGGAATTAAAGTTATGATTAAGAATGCAGGAAACCCTTCACTAAAATCATTAAAATTAATATGCTCTATATTTTTTATCATTAGGGCACCAAGTATTATAAGAATAGGTGCTATAGCAGCATTTGGAATTATCTTTATAAATGGTATAAATAGTAATGATAATAAAAATAGCAATCCTGTTATAAAAGATGAAAGACCTGTTTTACCACCAGCTGCAATACCAGCAATTCCTTCTACTGTAGAAACAGAAGGACTAGTACCTAAAAGACCACAAAATATTGTAGAAAGAGCTGTGGCTTTAAGTGCAGGTTTAAATTTTTCCTCTGCATTAAGCATTCCAACTTGACCATGTATTAGACCTATATTTTCAAATATAAGTACTAATGCTAATGAAAAAGTAGCAATCCAAAATGAAGATGTAGATATTTTGCTAAAACTAACATTTAAAAATAATTCTTTGTAACTTGATAAGTTAGCAGAACCAAATGAAAGTCCAGAAACATCTATAAGTCCAAATCCAAAGCATATAAGAGTACCTACAATGATACTTATAAGAAATGCACCTGGAACATCTTTTACAAAAAGATATAAAGTTATTATAAGTATTATAAAGAATGCTATTATACTTGGAGATGCTAAATTTCCAAGAGAAACTAAAGTTGTTTCACTTGCAACAACAAGTCCGCTTTTTTGAAGACCTATAAAAGTTATAAATAGACCAATTCCAACAGTAATAGCTTCCTTTAAAGATTGTGGTATTGCATCTGAAATTATAGTAGATAGCTTAGTGAAAGCTACTATTGAAAAAATAATACCAGCAATTACCACGGCAGCTAAACCTTCGCTAAAAGATAAGCCCATAGATTTAATTATTGTGTATGTGAATAATGCGTTTATTCCCATACCAGGCATAATTACAAGCGGAGTATTACTCATAAAAGATAAAAGCCATGTACCAATTAAGGAAGATAAAACAGTAGCAACTATTAGTCCTTCCATAGGCATACCAGCATCGCTAAGTATACTTGAGTTAACTATTATTATGTACACAGCAGCAAAGAATGATGTAAGTCCGGCTGTAAGTTCACTTTTAAAAGTGACATTATGCTCTTTCAGTTTAAAGAGTTTATTCATTTGTTACCTCGTATTTTAATATCCCTCTCCCGCCCACATCAAAAGATGCAATAAAATTATACCACAAATAAAAAGAATAGTAACAGTATAAAAGAGGGATAATATAATTTTAAAAATTAGTATATACCAATAAGTAAAAAAATATTACTTGAATATATAAAAGTAAAGTAGAGAATAATAGAAAATATAAATAATATATAAATACATATAGGAGGCAAATCACTTATGAAAAAAGTTGCTGTAGAAAAAGGGTTAAACCCAGTCAAAAGTTTTTTGAATCAACAAGGATATCAAGTTAGAGAATTTGATTGCAATAAAAAATCCAACTCAAATTATTTAAATAATTTTGATGCAATTGTAGTAACAGGTCAAAGTGAAAATATGTTAGGTATGCAAGATGCAACAATTAGTTCATCAATAATAAATGCAGATGGAATGACACCACAAGAAGTGATGCAACAATTAGAACAAAATTAACAAGAGCAAAAAGTAATAGATTTTTTAATCTATTACTTTTTTTATAAAAAAATAAAAAAAGTGAATAAAATTCTTAAAAATGTTAAGTATTTAAATAGAATTTATAACTTAGAGAGGTGTAAGAAATGAAATTTAAAAAGGAAATCATCGCTATGGCAACTTGTGTAGTTGTTTTAGTAGCTGTTTTATTAACTGTTAATTTTATAGGAAAGAGAAACTCAAATGTTGCAGTTGATAAAAAGAATAATAACATTGTAGAAAATAAACAAGACAAAAAATCTACAAAATCAGAAACTAAGGAAGAAACTAAAAATAAACAAGATGAAAAGAAAACTAGTGCTGACACAGAAAAAAAACAAGATCAAAATAAAGTAACTGATGAAAAAACTAAAAGTGAAGCAAAAGATGTAACAGAAGGAATATACACTGTAAAGAAAAATGATACATTATATAGTATTGCAATGGCATATATGCCAAATATAAATCATGAACAAGTTATAAATAAAATTATAACAAGAAATAATTTAAAAGATGAAAAAAGCATTGTAGAAGGACAAAAGTTAATAATTCCATATGAAGTAGCATTAGAAAATAAAACTAATAAAAATGAAGCAAAAAATGGCAATGGAAAAAATATTGCAGGTAAATATGAAATAAAAACTGGAGATAGTCTATTTAGTATTGCAAAATCAAAAATGCCAAATGTTGCAGTTAATGAAGCTGTTGAAAAAATAAAATCAGCTAACAACATAAAAAATGAAAATTTAATAAAAGTTGGAGATATTATAAACATACCTTCTAAATAAAAAAAATCCTTGCTAGCATTTTACTAGTAAGGATTTTATATTTTTAGAACTTCAATATTACAGCTTTCAGCATATAAAAAATCACTATCTAAAGTTAGTAAATAATTCAAATTGTAACACTCACCAACAGCTAAAATAGTAGCATCATTTACTGAAATTAAATGTTTAATCATAAAGTCTTTTGTTCTTGATATACAATGTTCAGTCAAATCTAGGTAATTAAATTTAATTGTATGTTCTAACTGAGAATGCATGTTAACAGCAGTTTTATAGTACACAGATAATAAATCTTTTTTTAAAACATTTTTAGATAAGTTATCAAAATAACGTTTATAAGGAATTTCTCTAGCTTTATCTGCACGTTTTTCACGTAAAGTTTTTCGATCATATTTATTAAAACTACCAAGCAAAGATTTTATATTATTTCTGCTGTTAAAAGGAGTATTTTTATTTATTCTATATTGCATATCTAATATAAATACTTTGTACATAATTTGATTAAGAACTTCACATGAAATAATTGAAGTAACATATAATTTGCATTTGTTTAACATAAGCTTACGAAGTACTTCTATACATTCAGAGTGCTTTATATCATCATCATAAACTAAACTTAATAAATATGATGCATCTAAAAGTATAGAAGTATTTTCAGTAAAGTCTATATTGTTAAATGGGTATAATATCATCTCCATAAAATATACCTTCCCAATACTATAGTATATTTTATTCATATTATAAGTTTTTATAAGTTATTACAGTAACATAGAAAAAAGTTTTACAACTAATGGACTTAATAAAACTGTTATAAGTCCAGCAACACCTATTGATAAGCTACTCATAGCCCCTTCAGTCTCACCAAGTTCTAAAGCTTTAGTAGTACCTAAAGCATGAGAAGAGGTTCCTATAGCAACACCTATAGCTATATTGTGTTCTATTTTGAAAAGTTTGCATATGATAGGAGAGAAGATAGCACCCATAATACCAGTTATAATAATAGCTGAAATAGTTATAGGAGGTAATCCACCTAATTGTTTTGCGACTTCAACACCAATAGGAGTTGTAACTGATTTAGGTATTAATGAAAGTGCTATATTAGAATCAACATTGAAAAGTTTGCATAAAATTAAAATAGAGCACATTCCAACAAAACTACCAACGGTAATACCAATTATTATAGGAATAGCATTTTTCTTTAATAGATCAAACTTTTTATAAAGAGGTAATGCAAGTATTACAGTTGATGGGGTAAGAAAGAACGAAATTAAATAAGTGCCATCATTATATTTATCAAGTGGAATATTAAGTATATTTAAAGATAAAATTATAAATATCATAGATAATAGTAGTGGATTTAACCATACTATTTTTGTTTTTTTATGTATATATTGAGAAAGTAGGTACATCCCTAAAGTTAACAATAAAACAAATAGTGGGGAAGAAAGTAAATCCTTCATACATATCACTCCTAGCTTTGTTTTTTATTCATAAGTTTTGATACAAATTGAACAGTATGTGCGGTAACAACTAAAACTATACAAGTTGAAATAAAGCATATAATAAGCAGTTTAGTTACATTACCTTTTAGAACATCAACACACCCCATTATTCCAATACTAGCAGGAACAAAGAAAAATGCTAAGTTATTAAGTAAATAATTTGAAACTTCTTCTATATGTTCAGGTTTAATTACACGAGTTAATAATGCAATTAAAAGCAATAACATTCCTAAAACGTTACCCGGTATAGGTAAAGATAAAGTTTTAGATATAAGTTCACCTAAAAAGGTGATTATAAGTATAATAAAAATCTGCTTTAATATTTTCAAAAAATAACCTCCCTTAAAAAATATAAAAAAGTATCTCATAAAAAATCAACAATATGTATATTTTATTATAGATTAGGGCAATATACTAATGTGATATTAGAAAAAAATCTGAAAGTATTACAAGTAAAGCTTTGAAATATTAATTTTATACATTAATTTTATGGATATTTAAGATATTTTGAAGCATTACTCCCCCCTACACGATTTTGAACCGAAAGGTTCATTTTTTTTGTATATAAATAAAAATAGTAGATTATTGTAGATTATATGGGTTCAATATATAATAAGTAATAGTTCAAACATTAAATGATAAGAGAGGAAAGTATGGATATTATAAAAGCAAATGAAACATTAGATGATTTACAGCTTAATGGAATACATGTAATTCAGAAAAAAGATGGATTTAGATTTGGTGTAGATGCAGTAATTTTAGCTAATTTTTCTAAGGTTAAAAGAAATTTTAGGGTAATAGATTTATGTAGTGGAACAGGAATAATTCCATTTATATTAGCAGGAAAAACAGAGTGTAAAAGCATTTTAGGTATAGAAATACAAGATGAATTTGTTGAAATGGCTAAACGTTCAGTTAAGTATAATAAACTAGAAAATAGAGTTGAATTTAAACGTGGGAATTTGACAGATAAAAGCTTTTTAAAGAACATAGAAAGAGCAGATGTAATAACAGTAAATCCACCATATAAGTTATGTAACTCAGGAATAGTAAATCCAAGTGACAAAGTGGCTATAGCAAGACATGAAGTTTGTTGCAATTTAGAAGATGTAATAATAGCATCAAGAATGTTATTAAAGGATAATGGAAGAATGTTTATGGTTCATAGACCAGATAGATTAGTTGATATAATGACTCTTATGAGAAAACATAAAGTTGAGCCTAAAAGAATAAGATTAGTTCATCCTACGCCTAATAAAGCTCCTAACATAGTATTAATTGAAGGTCAAAGAGATGGGGGAAGATTTTTGAAGTGGGAAGATCCATTAGTTATACATAATGAAGATGGAAGTTATTCAAAAGAAATTATAGAAATGTACAATTCAAATGAAATAAAGTAGGAGGGTGATTAAGTGAGTGGAAAATTATATTTAGTTCCTACTCCAATAGGAAACTTAAAGGATATAACACTGAGAGCTTTAGAAGTATTAAAAAGTGTTGATATAATTGCATGTGAAGATACTAGACAAAGTTTAAAACTTTTAAATCATTTTGCAATAAGAAAAACATTGATAAGTTATCATAAGCATAATGAAAATGGTAAAAGTGAAGATATAATAAAGGAATTAAAAGAAGATAAAAATATAGCTATTATAAGTGATGCAGGAACTCCAGGTGTTTCAGACCCAGGAGCAGTTATAGTTAAAAAATGCATTGAAGAAGGTTTATCATTTGAAGTGTTGCCAGGTGCAACAGCAATAACGACTGCACTTGTATATTCTGGACTTGATACAACTAAATTTATATTTAGAGGTTTTTTACCAAGAGAAAACAAAGAAAGAAGACCAGTTATAGAGGAATTATTGGAGAGAAAAGAAAGTTTAATATTTTATGAGGCACCACATAGATTAAAAAATACATTAGAATTTTTATATGAATCGTTTGGAGAGAGAAATATAAGTATATGTAGAGAACTAACAAAATTGCATGAAGAAATAATAAGGTTAAAGTTAAGCGAAGCAATTGAATATTATTCTGAAAATAATCCAAGAGGTGAATATGTTTTAGTATTAGAAGGAAAAAGTGAGGCTGCTATAGAAGAAGAAGAAATGGAAAAGTGGTCTAACTTAACAATAGAAGAACATATAAAAAAATATATAACTGAAGGATTAACAAAAAAAGATGCTATAAAAAAAGTATCAAAGGATAGAAAAATGACAAAATCTGAAATATATAAATATTCAATAGATATATAAAGTAGTAAATAAAGTAAAACAATGTTCCAAAGAAATGTTTAAGAGGTTTATTATACCATATAATTAATGATTTTAGTAAAGTTTTTGTAACAAATTTTAATAAAGCTACTTAGAAATGTTGAGTTAATATATACTTTAGTGGTATAATTAAAAAGAAATTTCAAGGGGGAGGGATTAAGTTTGAATAGAAAAATAGTAGCGATAGCTACAGCAATGGTTATTGCAACATCAAGCATGGGCTTTACAGTAAATGCGAGTCCTTATGATGAACAAATAAATCAAAAGGCAAACGAATATAAAAGTGCTCAAGAAAAACTAGATGCAGTAAATGCTGAAATTCAAAAACTAGATAACGATATATCAACTTTAATGGTAGAAATAGAAGAAACTAACAATAAAATAACAAAGACAGAGGGCGAAATCAAAACTACATCTGAGAATGTTGTTAAAACAGAAAATGACATGAAGGATGAAGAAGATTTATTTAGACAAAGAATGAGATCTATGTATATGAACGGTATGGACACATATGTAGAAGTTATTCTTAACTCTGATGGATTTTCAGAATTAGTTTCTAGACTTGAGAATATAAAACAAATCATAAGCTATGACAAACAACTTATGACAGAGTTAACAACTAAAAAGACATCATTAGAAGAACAAAAGAACAAATTAGAATCTAAAAAGCAAGAGCTTCAAGGATTAAAGTCAGATAATGATTCAAGAATGGCTAAATTAGAAAGTGAAAAAGGAAACTATAAAGCTAAATATGCAGCAGCAGATAAAGAAAAACAAAAATTATCAGCTGAATTAGATGGATTAAAATCATCTAAGGCTTCATATGAAGCAGAACAAGCAGCTGCAGCAGCTGCAGCACAAGAAAGACCATCAAGAGGTGATGATTATACTAGTGGTAGCGGATCATCTTCATCTAATGGTTCAAGCAATGGCGGTGGATCTAATAACACAATAGCACCTCCAGCGGCAAGTGCTACAGGACAAGCGATTGTAGATTATGCTTATCAATTTATAGGAATTCCATATGTTTGGGGTGGAACTACTCCAGCAGGATTTGATTGTTCTGGATTTACACAATACGTTTATAGACAATTTGGATATGATATAACAAGAACAACATACACTCAAATAGGACAAGGTGTACCTGTAAGTAGAGGTCAATTAGCACCAGGAGATTTAGTATTCTTTGGTGGTGGTCCTGATCATGTTGGTATATATGTTGGTGGTAACAGCTATATACACTCACCACAATCAGGTGAATCTATAAAAGTATCTCCATTAACTAGATCAGATTTTATAGGTGGAAGAAGAATAATATATTAATTTTTATATTAAATAAGTCATTGATTTCAATGGCTTATTTTATTTTTTAACTACATCTATAGTATATAGTTTACTACATAAAATATGTCAAGAAGGTTAAAAAATTATTACAAATCATGTAACAAAATTGTTAACAAAAAAAAAGCAAACAATTTAAAGATTGTTTGCTTTTTCTTTATATATATTATAATGTTTCCGCTTTTAATGTGTTTAAACAATTTTTACAGATATTTTTTGATTTATAGTTTATAACATCTCTAGCATCGCCACAGAATATGCAAGCAGGCTCATATTTTTTTAATATTATTTGCTCTCCGTCAACATATATTTCTAAAGCGTCTTTTTCACCTATATTTAAAGTTCTTCTTAACTCCACAGGTATAACTATTCTTCCTAATTCATCTACTCTTCTTACTACTCCAGTTGATTTCATATTATATATTCCTCCCACCATAAAATATTCGACAAAAAAACTGATTTTACTTTAATTTTATGTATATTTAGCAAAAATTTATCGACAATATATTATTATTAAGTTACAAAATTTCTACTAACTTCCATCTATAGTTAATATACTACCTTATTGAATAAATGTCAATATAATATTTGAAACTCTAATACATATATTTACAATACTGATAACCCTATATAAATAGCCAGTTATCAATAAAAAAACACTGTTTTACACATGAAATATAATAAAAAAATAGAAAAAAATATAAAAAAAAAATAATTGTAAGTACTTGTATATTATAAAACAAAATGTCGAAAAATAATTTAAAATAAAAATTAAGAAAAATTAGAAAAAAATAATATGGAATTTATTATAAAAAATATAAAGTAATATAATAGACTATGGATAAAATAATGTAATATTACAAAACTATAATAGTATTTAATATATATATGTAAAGAAATGATAAAAAAATATAACTTGAAAAAAATGTAATAAATTGAGATTAGAAAAAATATACAGAATTATTATATTTGACGTATAATCTTTTAATAGTATATATATCAACAAATTTATACAATAATAATTAAAATGAAATTCATTTATTTCCACAAATATATAACAAGTTATCAACAGGCAATATGTGAATAATGTGGATAAGTCTATTTAGTTATCAACATGCAAAATAGCAATATTTCATAAATGGCTTATATAAAAGGAAGTTTATCAACATATTTTGTTAGTAAATTGTTTATTAAAGTGGATAACTTAGTTAAAATAGAATTAGTGATACGTAAAAAAAATCAATATGAAATATTTTATTTCCTAAAATTCTTTTTGTAGTAAATTGTAACAATATAAATGTAAAAAAAGATATTATATTCCATTAAATACATATTATAATGGTTAAAAATAATTTGTAATAAGTTTAATTATAACTTATAATATGATTAATGTGAAAATTATGTACTTAAGAAAAAATAAACACATCCTAATTAAGATAATATGGATATATTCTATAATATAAATTCTAAATTAAGTCATTTTATTATAAGATATGAGGTGATAAATTGAATAAAGAACTAGATAATGAAAAAAGTAAAGCTGAAGTTGATATAAAAATTATAGATGAGGTTTTGAAAAAAATTTCAAAACTTGCAGAAGAAGTATCAGATAAAAATATAATATTATATGAAGAGTTACCACAGTATGATTTATTCTTGTCCCAAGTAAAAGATTATTTAAATGATAAATTTGATGATGACAACTTTACAAATAATATTTTACAAAATTATATTAAGAGTGAAGTAATATCAAAGCCGGAAGATGGAAAAAAAAGAGGCTATACTAAATTGCATATAGTTCAACTAGTTTTATTGAGCTATATGAGACCTATTTTAAGTACAGAAGAAATAAGAAAAGTATTTAGACTTGCATTTAACGAAATTAATAATAGAGAAGATGATATATTATCATGGGAAGATACTTATAAAGTGTTTTCTGATATGCAAAAGGACAGTTTAAGTAACTTATTAATCAATGAAAAAATTGATGATAAAATTAAAATATCATCATACTTTAAAGATCAGGAATTTAAAGAAGACGAATATGAAAGGATAATCATCTTTTTAGTTGTTATGACATTGGTTGCAGAAGCAAGCTCTATAAAAAAATTAATAAGAAGAATAGTAAATGAGTATACAGATTAAAAAGTAAATAAAATTTAGAAGTTAATAAAAAATACACTCTAATTCTTAAATTAGAGTGTATTTGCCATTAACAACTTACGGTAGGCAATGAGTTTGAGATAACATTAAATGTTTCACCAAAAAATGTTTTTTTATATACTATTTTACAATCATCAAATATATATGATTCATCTTTATTAACTATAAATTTAACACCATTAATATTTTCAGATATATCATCTTCATTTTGTTCATCCAGAACAGCACCAAGTGTAGGGCCGCCTCAACCAAAACCTTTAATCATTAGTCTAAAAGATTTATTATCTTCAATTTTGTTTAATAGAGCATTTTTAGTTTTTTCATCAAATGATATATTCATAAAAAACCTCCTATAAATTTATTCTTTAGTAATTATTTATTTCAATATTAATATATTTAAAATAAATAAAATTTGTATTAATATTATTTCATATAAATTAAAAATAATATTATAAAGTTCTTGGAAATTTGTTTTTTAAAATTATACCATATTATAATCTATATATCCATATATATTAATATAATAATTAACATGAATTTTATGGAAAAAATCTGAAAATGTATTGACAATAAAGGAGACTTTATATAATATAAATATAAGATAAAATTTGATATGTTTTAATTATCCTTTTAAGGTTGATCCAGAGAGGTCAGAAAGGGAAGAATATTAGTATAGGTATATAAGTGTAGCTATAAGTATAGCTATAGTTATATGGTTGTAATTAAAAATGCTTTCCTTTAAGGAAAGCATTTTTTTTATTATCAAATAACCTTTAAATTAACCCCGTGAGGTAAAAAGGAGATGTCGTTTATGTTAAAAGGAAGAAATTTAATAGAACCAATGGATTTTACATTAGAAGAATTAGAAGAAATATTTTTACTAGCAGATAAAATTATAGAAGAACCTTCAAAATACTCAAAAATCTGTGATGGAAAGCTACTAGCAACATTATTTTATGAACCTAGCACAAGAACAAGGTTTAGTTTTGAGGCAGCTATGTTAAGACTTGGTGGAAATATAATAGGATTTTCAGAAGCCAACTCAAGTTCAGTTGCAAAAGGTGAAAGTCTATCAGATACAATAAGAACAGTTTCATGTTATGCAGATATAGCTGTAATTAGACATCCTAAAGAAGGATCAGCATTAGTTGCTAAAGAAAGTACAGATATGCCTATCGTAAATGCAGGTGACGGAGGTCATCAGCATCCAACACAAACACTTACAGATCTTTTAACTATAAGAAGAACAAAGGAGAAATTATCTAACATGACAATAGGTTGTTGTGGAGATTTAAAGTTTGGAAGAACTGTACACTCACTTATAAAAGCATTATCAAGATATGAAGGAAATAAATTCATATTAATATCACCAGAAGAATTAAAGGTACCAGAATATATTATAAGAATGTTAAAAGAAAAGAACATAGAGTTTAAACAAGTAGAAAGAATGGAAGAAGTTATAGGAGAGTTAGATATTCTTTATATGACAAGAGTTCAAAAAGAAAGATTCTTTAATGAAGAAGATTATATAAGATTAAAAGACTCTTATATATTAGATAACGAAAAAATGAGCAAAGGTAGAAAAGATATGATTGTTCTTCACCCACTACCAAGAGTTAATGAAATTGCATATGAAGTAGATAGTGATGAAAGAGCTATATATTTTAAACAAGCTAAGTATGGCATGTTTGTTAGAATGGCTCTTATATGTAAACTTTTAGGATTAGCTTAGTTAAAGGAGTGGTTTAAATGTTAACTATAAATAGTATAAAAGAAGGATTAGTTATAGATCATATCAAAGCAGGAAAAGGAATAAAAATATTTAATTATCTAGGTCTTGATAAAGCAGAGTATAGAGTTGCATTAATAATGAATGCTGATAGTAAAAAACTTGGAAAGAAAGATATTATAAAAATAGAAAATGTAATAGAACTTGATTATACAGTTTTAGGTCTTATAGATAGGGATATTACAATAGATATAATTAAGGAAGAAAAAATATCAGAGAAGATAGATTTACAGTTGCCTGAAAAGGTTGAAAATGTTATTAAGTGCAAAAATCCAAGGTGTATAACATCTGTAGAAAAGGATTTAAAACATGTCCACTATTTAGTTGATGAAAAAACAGAAGAATATAGATGTAAATACTGTGACGAAATAGTAGAAGTTAAGGATATAACTTCACTATAGAGGGGGTGTAAGTTTATGGAATTATTAATAAAGAGTGCAAATGTAGTGGATTGGTGTGGAAGTTACTTTGGAGATGTTTATATAAATGATGGGATTATATCAGAAGTTGGAAAAAATCTAAACAAAGATTGCAAAACAATAGATGCTAAGGGGTTAACCCTTATGCCATCTTTTGTAGATTTACATGTTCATTTTAGAGATCCTGGATTCACCTATAAAGAAGATATAGAATCAGGTTCTAAGGCAGCCGTAAGGGGTGGATTCACAATGGTAAACCTTATGGCTAATACAAATCCTGTATGTAGCTCAATGGATGTTGTAAATTATGTAAAAGAAAAGGCTAGTAAAGTGGGATTAGTAGATGTTCATCAGGTTTTATCTATAACAAGAAATTTTGATGGAAAAGAGATAAGTCATTTAGAGGATATAGATAATTCCATAAAAATTATATCAGAAGACGGAAAAGATGTAATGGATGGAAATGCAATGTTAGAGGCAATGAAATTATCAAAACAGAAAGATTTAATTGTTATGTGTCACTGTGAGGAACATAGTTTATCTAAATATGATATGAGAATAGCAGAAAATATAATGACACTTAGGAATCTAGAATTTGCTAAGATCACAGGTTGTAAAATTCATATAGCACATGTAAGTACAATTGAAGCTATGAGATATATAATTAGATATAAAAATGAGGGGGTTAAGGTTACCTGTGAAGTTGCACCACATCATTTATTTTTAAATGATAGTGTAAAATACAGAGTTAATCCACCTATAAGAAAAGAAGAAGATGTACTATTTTTAATAGAAGCAATAAAAAAAGGATATGTTGATGTAATTGCTACAGATCATGCTCCCCACACAGAAGAGGATAAAGAAAATGGTGCACCAGGAATATCAGGAATAGAAACTGCATTTAGTCTTTGTTACACCAAATTAGTAAAGGAAAATGGACTAAGTTTAAGTAAACTTAGTGAAATTATGAGTAAAAATCCTAGTGAAATATTAGATGTAAAAAAAGGAACTATAGAAATTGGATATGATGGAGATTTAGTATTAGTAGATTTAAATAAAAAGTATGAAATAAATGTAGATGAATTTAAATCTAAAGGTAAAAATACACCTTTAAATGGACAACATGTTTATGGAAAGGTTGTAAAAACTATAAAGGGTGGAAAAGAAGTATATTCAAGTTCAAAATATAATATTTAATGCAAATGAGAGGGAAAAATTATGATTATAGATAAATTATTTAAAATTGTAGAAGAAAAAGGACATGTATGTGTAGGATTAGATACAGATTTAAGATATATACCACAAAGTTTTTTAAATAAATATTCATCACTTTCAGAGGGAATATTTGAATTTAATAAGGAAATAATAGATGCTACTTTTGATGTAGCAGCATGTTATAAACCACAGATAGCATATTATGAAGCTTTTGGTGTAATAGGACTTATTGCATACAAAAACACTATAGAATACATAAGAAAAAAAGGCGGTATAGTTATAGGGGATATAAAAAGAGGAGATATTTCAAAAACAGCAGAAATGTATGCAATGGCACATTTAGAAGGTGAATTTGAAGTAGACTTTGTAACACTTAACCCATATATGGGACTTGATAGTATAAAGCCATATCTACCATATATAAAAAATAAAGAAAAGGGAGCTTTTGTACTTGTAAGAACATCTAATGAAGGGGCAAAAGACATACAGTATATAGAAACTAATGAAAATGAAAAAGTTTATATGAAGGTAGGAAAAATGATTCAAGAGTTGGGAGAAGAATGCATTGGTGCATGTGGATATAGTTCTATAGGTGGAGTTTTTGGATGCACTCACGTAGAAGAAGGAATTGAACTTAGAAAAAGCTTAAATAAAACATTCTTTTTAATACCAGGATATGGCGCACAAGGGGGTACTGCAAAGGATGTTGCATTATATTTAACTAATGGAAATGGCGGAGTGGTAAATTCATCTAGGGGAATAATGCTTGCATATAAAAAGTTTGAAGATGGAGAAGAAAACTTTAGTAAATATGCTAGACAGGAAACTATAAGAATGAGGGATGAAATATTAAATGCTATTAAAGAATTAGAAAAGTAATTAAAAAGGCAAATATTCTAGCATAGAAAAGGGTTGGTAAAGATGAGTACTAAAAAGGAATACACTATAAATAAAGTTTTAAGCAACAAAAAGATTTGTGAGGGAATATATAAGTTAGAAGTAGAAGGAAATTTTAGCGCAAATCCAGGACAATTTTATATGTTAAGGTCCTGGACAAATGAACCAATACTAGGTAGACCCATAAGTATACACAATATTAATGAAGAAGGAACAATAATAGAATTTTTATATGCAGTAGTAGGACAAGGAACAGAGCTATTAAAAAATATTAAAGAAAATGATGAGATAAATCTTATGGGACCATTAGGAAATGGATTTGATATAAGCGAAGCAAATAAAGGAAAAGTTGCAATATTAGCTGGTGGTATAGGAATTGCACCAATGAATTACCTAGCAAAATCTTTAGATAATGAAAATATAGATATATTTGTAGGATTTAGAGACGAAATTTATGGATTAAAAGATTTAGATAAAGAAGTAAAAAGTATTAATATAGCCACAGAAAGTGGAAATGTAGGACATAAAGGATATATTACTGATATATTTAATCCTAAAGATTATGACTTAGTTTTATGTTGTGGACCAGAAGTTATGATGCATAAAGCTATAAAAATGTGTAGAGATTCTAACACAAAAATTTATGTGTCTGAAGAGAAAAAAATGGCTTGTGGAATAGGAGCATGTTTAGTGTGTACATGTAAAACAAAAAAAGGTAATAAAAGAACATGTAAAGATGGGCCAGTATTTTTAGGTGATGACATAGAACTTTAGAAAAAGCACTTAAATTGATAATCAAGGAGTTGAAAATATGCTAGGTGTTAATATATGTGGAGTAGAACTTAAAAATCCAGTAATAGCAGCGTCAGGTACGTTTGGATTTGGACAAGAATATAGGGAATTATGGGATGTTTCCAAACTAGGAGGAATTAGTTCTAAGGGGCTAACTATAAATCCTAAGGATGGAAATGATGGAATTAGAATGATAGAAACAGCATCTGGAATGTTAAATAGTGTTGGACTTCAAAATCCAGGTGTTGATAATTTTATAAATATAGAATTAAAAAAGATGAAGGAATTGAATACCACAATTATTGCAAATTTGGGTGGAGCAACTATAGAGGACTATATTAAAGGAATAGAGAAATTAAACAATACAGATGTTGATTTAATAGAACTTAACATATCTTGTCCTAATGTAAAACAAGGTGGAATGGCATTAGGAATAAAATCTGAGGTTGCCTATGATGCAGTTAGGAAGGTTAAGAATGTATGTAAAAAACCACTTATAGTAAAGCTATCACCAAATGCAGAGGATATAAAAGATATGGCAATTAAGTGTGTAGAAGCAGGTGCAGATGCATTGTCACTTGTAAACACTTTTAAGGGAATGGCTATTGATATATATAATATGAAACCTGTGTTTAATAATGTATACGCAGGATTATCAGGACCAGCAATAAAACCTATAGCGTTAAGAATGGTTAATGAAGTTAGTAAAGTTACTGATGTACCAATAATAGGACTTGGTGGCATAAGAACTTGGCAAGATGCAATTGAATTTATAATGGCTGGTGCAACAGCAATTCAAATTGGAACAGCAAATTTTATAAAATCAGATATCTGTTTAGACATAATAAATGGAATAGAAAAATTTTTAGAAGATAGAAATATAAAAAATATAAAAGATATAACAGGAATCATATAGCATTTAAAAATAAATTATTATAAAAGTTTTAGTTAAAATTTAATAATAGAACGTAGGAAGGCGGAGAATTTAATATGGAAAACATGGTTATAAATACATTAAAAGAGGTAGGCGCACTTTTAGAAGGTCATTTTTTATTATCATCAGGAAGACATAGCAATAGATATTGTCAATGTGCAAGATTGCTTCAACATCCAGATAAAGCAGAAAAAGTTTTAAGTGTAGTAGTGGATAAAATAAAGGATTTAGATTTTGATATAGTAGTTGGACCTGCAATGGGAGGCGTTATTGTTGCATATGAGGTAGCAAGACAACTTGGAAAACCAGGAATATTTACAGAAAGAAAAGATGGAGAGATGACTTTATCTAGATTCGAAATAGAAAAAGGAACTAAGGTTATAATATCAGAAGATGTTGTAACTACAGGAAAATCAACAATGGAAGTTTGTAGATTGTTAGAGACATTAGGTGCAGAAGTTGTTGGGGTGTGCTGTATAGTAGATAGAAGAGGCGAAGCATCTGAATTAAAATTGCCTTTATATAGTGCTATAAAATTAGAAGTAGAGAGCTATGATACAGAAGAATGTCCACTATGCAAAGAAAATATACCATATGTTAAGCCGGGAAGCAGAAATATAAAATAAGGTTAATAAGTTTAAAAATGGTAAACATAAAAAACAAGCTTTTAAACAAGGGCTTGTTTTTTTACTTTTAAATTTATATATCAAATTTAAGAAATATATTATAGACTAATAAAACAATTGTTATGAAATTATTATTTAAAATAAAAATAATTATAATATTTTAAAAATATTATAATTATTTTTAACTTTATAACTTTTTAATTTAAAAAAAATTTTTATATGCTAAAATTATAATAAGAATAAAAAACTAAGTTATAAATGAAAATTAAATATTAATATGTATATTTATAATTATATTAAACGATTTTAAAAAGGAAAAATTATAGAGGGTGAAAGCAGAAGATGGAATTTTTAAGTGGAAGTGAAAAAATTGTTCAATTAAGAAAAAAGTATATGATTAGACAACAAAATTTAGCAACTAAAAATTTAACTAGAGGATATATAGGACTTTTAGAAAATGGTAAGAGACATATTACTGAAGAAGCAGCAAAAATTTTAACAGAACAGTTTAAAAATATTCTAAGTCAAAGAGGTTATGAATTAGAAATAGATGATGGATATTTTTTAAGATCAAAAGAAGAGGAAGCTGAAAAGTACTGTAAAGCTAAATTAGAAGAAAGACTTAGCTATAAGGAGTTAGAACAATTATTAGAAATATCCAACCAATATAGGTTGAATATTATAAAATTAAATGTATATATGAGAATAGGAGATAAAAATTATGAAGAAAGTGATTATATAGGTGCTTTTGAAAATTACTTTTATTCATTTGATATTTTAAGAAATTTTGTTTTTAAAAAAGATAATCTTTATATTTATAAAAAACTAGGGTTATGTAAGTATAATTTATTTAATTATAGTGAGGCAATAGTATATTTTAATAAGGCAAAGATTACAGCAGAAGAATTTAATGATAAGAATGAAGTAAAGGAAAATATATTAAATTTGGCTTTATGCTATGAAAAAAATTCAAATATGGAAAAAGCTTTAGAATTAATCAAAAAATTTGGGGATATGGCTTTTGAGGAAGAAAAGAGAGAAGAATATGTTTATGCTAAACAATTTGAGGCTAAATGTTATAAAAAGATAGGAAAAGTATGTGAAGCAGTAGAAATATACAATTCTATGGAATCCTTAGAAATGAGTTATGAGGTAAGAGCGGAAATATATAATGATTTAGCTGATATATATATTGTCAGTGGGGATATTAAAGAAGCATTAGATTTTTATAATAAATCACAGCATATAAGAATGAGTCATGATAGAAAAAACTTATCGCATACACTAATTGAAAAAGCTTCAATATATGTGCTTAAAGAACTTTATGATGAAGCATTAATGATTATAGAACTAGGAATTGAAAAAGCAAAAGAAAATAATGATTATAGCTTTATATTAAAAGGATATAAAAGAGAAAAAGAAATTTATGAAAAAATGAAAATGCCTGAAAAAGTAGAAAAGAAATTAATTGAAATAATTAAATTAACAAACAGTAATGAATATAAGGATGAACAAATTAAAGCATATATAGAATTGGCTGATTTATATTTAAAAGAAAAGAGATATACTGAATTAGTGCATTGTCATGAAAATATTAAAAATATATTATAAGAATTAAAGGGAAATTTAATACATAAATAATCATAAACTTAGTTAAAACTTAATATTATATATCATCTACAAGGATAAAAGAATTTTAAGCGTAAAGGGAGAGAAGACGATGTTAAATACAGATATTCCAAAGGTGATATATGATAATCAAGGTAATGAATTAAAAGTTGCAAAGTATTCAAAAATATTTTTTAAAAATAAAAATGAATATGGATATGTTTTTCACGTAGAAAAAGCAGAAAAAATAACTACAGTAAGTGAATTTGAGCTTAAATTTAAAAATGGAAAATACTTTATCAATAGAGATATTTTTTTAGAAGTAACCGTTGTTTTATAAAATTTTCACTCTTACTTTTTAACTGGGTTCAACATGATAATAGAATAAAATATGAGTTTAATAATATCACTTGATAAAAATGCTATTTAAGCTTTGAACTTGTGTTCCTATAGTAAAGGCAAATTAGAAGATACTAGTATTATTCTAATTTGCTATTTTTTATGTTAAATAAAATTAGAAAAAGTGTATAGACTATATGATAGTACAGAAATTAAGGAGGTTTTAAATATGAAAAGAAAAAGCCAAAAATTTTTAGCAGGAATATTAGCAGCAACATTATTAACAATGCCATTAGTTGGTTGTGGAGGTAACAATACAAACGATAATACAAAAAACAACACAACAAACAATACAACAAATAATAGTAAAAACAATGCAAATAATAGTGCAACAAACAATACACCAGGTGAAGCTCAAAAAGGTGATGAATTAGAAAGATCTAAATCATTAGCAGATAAATTAGCTAAAGTAGATGGTATAAAAGAAGTTTCAGTAGTAGTTCATGATAATACTGCAGTAGTTGGGGTTAAATACAATGATGGTGCAGATAAAGCAAAAGTAAAATCTGATATAGATAAAATGGTAAAGGATACAGATAGTAAAGTAACTACAGTTAAGATATCAGATGATGAAACCATAACAGGAAAAATTAAAAAAATGTATGATGATTTAGTAAGTGGAGAAACCTGGGAAAATTTAAAAGAAGGATATGATAATTTCTTAAATGATATAAAAATGTAATACATATAAAAACTCTACAATTTTTTTATTGTAGAGTTTTTTATTTTTAAATTAATATAGTTGTATAAATTTAACTTATTAAAGCAGTTCCAATAAATAATAAAGAGGAATATATAGATAGTAAGTAGTATTTTAAGGAGGAAAATGTATGGATGCTTTAATAAGGACTATAATAATATTAGCTATTGTTGTTGCATTGGGAATAATATTAGCTATTTTAGAGAAAAAGAAAATTACTAGTAGTGACAAAGTATTAAGTTATAGCTATAAAATATTGGAGATGCTAGAAAACTCAGGAGTAGCAGATGAAAAAACAAAAGAAATATTAAGAATGATTATGAATTGTGTTAAATATGTAGAAGATAATTTTAAAGCAATTCCTAACACAGTAAAAGAAGATACTGCATTAAATTTAGTAAATGAAAAAATGGAAAATATGAATTTGAGGGAAAAGCTAACTGACGAGGAAATTAGAACATTAGTTAGATTATCTGCAGTAATGCTTGGAAACACAGAAAGAAAAGAAGAAATTAATGAAGAAAAACAACAATGAAAATAGCAAAAGAACACTTTTAAAGTGTTCTTTTATTCTTTTATTATTATTTTTTTGAAACAAGAAGACAAATGCTTTGAGATGAAATGCCTTCACCGTTTCCAGTAAATCCAAGACCTTCTTCAGTAGTTGCCTTAATATTTATTTGGCTTTTATTAATATTAAGTGCTTTGCATATATTTGTTATCATGTCATTAATATAAGGTGCCATTTTAGGTTTTTGAGCTATTATTGTAGCATCTATATTACCAATAGCATAATTATTTAAATCTAATAAAGTCTTAACATGTTCTAATAGTTTTATGCTAGAAATACCTTTGTATTTATCATCTGTATCAGGAAAATGCTTTCCTATATCACCTAATGCAGCAGCTCCAATTAAACTATCCATTATAGCATGAATAAGGACATCAGCATCAGAATGACCTAAAAGCCCTTTTTCATAAGGAATATGTACTCCTCCTAAAATTAAATCTCTATTTTCAACTAATTTATGAACATCATAACCTAATCCAACTCTCATTTTTTCCTCCTAAAGTTAAATATTTTAATAATACATAATTACTTAGTATTTTAATATTAAGTAAATTTATACTTAACGTTTTTTATATAAATTTTTACTAAAAAAAAGTACACATAAGTGTACTATAAAGGATGTCTATAATTATATGCTTCAGTTTTAACTTTTTCAACAATATCAGTGTCAGTACGTGTATTCTCTTTAAAAGATGATTTTATTTTATGGAAAAATACTATTAGTTTATTTCTTTTCTTTATTCTTTTTTTTGATTTAAAATTAACATAAATTACATTACTAGTCATAAAATCGCCCCCAATGCTTTTAGATTTATGTTAGCAAAGTACTGTAGCGTGTATACTTGTAAAGAAAGTATAGCATAAGAAAAATAAAAAGTGAATATTCAAAAAATTTAATTATTTATAAATATTATTATGTAATTGTTAAGTTTCTATACAATAAAATTAAAAAAGTTATCAACAATGTATCAACATAACTGTTAATAATGTTAATAACTCAATAAAAAACATTAAATAAATGTTTTTTTTAGCAAAATAATTAATAAATTCAGTAGATATAAACAAAATAACAACATATTCTATGTGTATAATGTTGATAATGGCTAATTTAAAATTTAAAAAATTATAAATTAATAGGAGAATATATAAGTATAAAATATGAATTATAAACAAAAAGTTAAAAAACAGAAAGATTAAAAAACAATCTCTCTGTTTTCAACATCAAATTAACAAGTTATAAACAAGCTATATGTTGATAATGTGGATAACTTTACTTTATTATAGAGGCCTCCTCTGTTTTTACTGAACTTTCTACTAAAGAGTTTATTTCATATATCTCTTTTTCAGTTAAATATCTCCATTTACCTAAAGGCAAATTCTCAAGTGTAACATTCATAATCCTTATTCGTTCTAACTTTTTAACTTCATAATCAAAAAATTGACACATACGTCTAATTTGTCTGTTTAAACCTTGGGTTAAAATTATTCTAAAAACAAACTTGCTTTCTTTTTTCACAAAACATTTTTTAGTTACTGTATCTAGAATTGGAACTCCATTTGACATTTTAGAGATAAATTCATTAGTTATTGGTTTATCAACAGTAACTAGATATTCTTTTTCATGATTATTTCCAGCCCTAAGAATTTTATTTACTATATCACCATCATTAGTTAGAAATATTAAACCCTGTGATGGTTTATCAAGTCTTCCGATATGAAAAATTCTTTCAGGATAATTTATAAAATCAACAATATTACCTTTTATACTTTGATCAGTAGTACAGGTTATTCCAACGGGTTTATTTAATGCGATATAAACTTTGTTAGATTTAGGTTTTACAATGTTATTTTTTACTTTTACGATATCATTTACTGCAACTTTTGATCCAACCTCAGCTTTAACCCCGTTTATAAAAACAAGTCCTTGGTCAATTAATCGATCAGCCTCTCTTCTTGAGCAAAATCCACTTTCACTTATATATTTGTTTAATCTTAATGTTTTAAATGAATTGTTTTCCATAAGCACCTTCCTTAAAATATTTTATTCACTGTCAATTTAAAAATCTATATTAAAACTTATCATGAAAGTTTTTCATTAAAACATGAATAACTTAAAATTTAGACATAAAATCCTATATATATTATATACAAAACATTACATTTAAAAATATAAAATGAAAATAATAAATTAATATATAAAATAATTATATATTAATGTATAATTTATAGATAAATAAGTATATGGATTTTGCTATTATATTCGATTATTTTAATGAAGGTAAAAATCATATAGAAATATTTTAAGAGTCAAAATAGGACAAGCACATTAAAATATAAAATACTAATAATTAGATTTATTTGGGAGGGGAAATATGAATAAACGTAAAAAGTCATATGCACTACTTTTTTGCATGATAATTATGTTTACTGGATTTATATTCACATCAAGAGTTAGTGCTGCTACAGATCCAAAGGTATTTGAACATAAAGAAAATATACCATTAAACAAAGTTTGGAGCATATATCTTAATGATTCACTAAATCAAACAACAATAAATAACTTAAGCAACTATGTTAAAGTAACAAATGCTAGAGCGCAAGTTCAAGCAGTTAATGTTAATTATGATGCTACCAATAAAGTTATAAACGTGAATCCACCACAAGAAGGGTACAAGCCTAATACTATTTATAGTTTGGTTGTAAGTAAATCAATAAGTAATTCTATTCAAAGCAATCTTGAGAATAATTATGTTATAGATTTTACTACAGCTAAAACAAGTACAAGTATTAATGTACCATCTGGAAGTAACGTAAAATATAGGGATTACAATTTTACATTAGAACAATTTGTACAAACACAAAGTGAAAGAAAGCCAATGTTTAATAGATTAAATCCATTTACATCAAGTGCAAGTCTTGCTAATGTTAAAGCCTTTGCCGATGCAGAGTCATTATCTTATGATAGCACTCAGATATATCAATTTTTAAGTTTAAAGTATATTGATGGAATTTCAGTTGATGCTTTAAATAGACATATAAATTACAAGGGAATTATAAAAGATAAAGGTAATGTGTTTATAGAAGCAGGTAAGAAATATAATATAAATCCAATATACTTAAATGCACATTGTGCATTAGAAACTGGATATGGAACATCTCAATTAGCTAATGGTGTAGATTATAAAACACCAGATGGAAAGATTGTTAAGGTGTACAATATGTATGGAATTGGTGCAATTGATAGTGATCCATTAAATGGAGGGGCAAAGTATGCCTATGAACAAGGATGGACAACTCCTGATAAAGCTATTATAGGTGGAGCTGAATGGATAGGAAAAGGATATATTCATGCATCTAAAGATGGTAAGTTTGAAGATAAAGATACACTATATAAAATGAGATGGGCAATTAATGAATACCCTAATGGATGGAAGCAATATGCAACAGATATAGCATGGGCATATAAACAAGCATTTAATTTTAAAACTATAATTGATGAATCACCAAATGCAAAATTAATTTTTGAGATTCCTAGATTCATAAAATAATAAAGAGAATGACAAATGTCATTCTCTTTATTATTTTAAAATTCACCGGTATTTTTATTTATTTGAACAATAAATTTATTTTTTTCACTATGTTCTATAAATTCATTAAGATTTACATCATCATTAAATTTATTATTTGATATGAATATATTTATTTGACCAAAATTATGTCCATCGGGAATAGATAATTTTTTTTCAGATATTGCATTATCAAATAAAATTATAAGACCATCATTTAAATAATTTCCTACTACATTTGTTGTATCTATAATTTCAAGTCCAGTAGTATTTCTAGATGATACATTTATTATTTTATTATTTTTATTTATTTCAAATTTTACTTTTCCATTAAAATCTGTCATTTCTGCTATTATTGTTGCTTTGGGAGAAAAACTTTGAAAAAGTGTATATGCAGAGAATAATATTAAAATAGAAATAGCAAAAATAATATATTTAAGAGTAGAGGATACAGGATTTTTTGCTTCACCAGTATAAATCTGACCAACTATAGGTTCAATTTTATTTTTTTTAACTGTCAGGAATTCTTTATCTTTTGTTACTATAAAAACTTTATTTTTATCTATATTTATAACTTTACCAGTATGTTTCACGTTAAATCACTCATTTCTTAAAAAATAATTAAATATATAATATCATATAATTGAAAAAAAAGGAAAGGAAGAGTATAATTAAAAATAAATATACAGAATTTTAAGAAAATTAACCAAGGATATGACGTAGAAGTTATATATACATTGTCTGAACAATATATGAGAAGGTACTACTATTTTTATTAACAATAAGTTAAGTGTAAAGATTATTTAGCATAGTAACTTATGAAAATTTAAATTGTGATATGAGAAAGATGGTGATTTATAGGTAATAATTAAATCAAGGGGGAAGAAAATGAAGAGTAAAAAATCAAGATATATAAGTTTATTAGTAATAGCAATACTCTTTTTAGGAATAGTATGTTTTAACTATAAGCAAAACAAAAAAATATATAATCAACCGCCATCAAACAAGTGGAGCAAGGAGGTTATTATAGGAAATGGTACAATAAATAATGCTCCTAAAGTTATAAAAGAAGAAGATAGAATTATAATAGGTTATGATAATTTAAATAAGTTTAAAATTTCAGTAACTGATAATTTAGGAAAGAAAATATTAGAAAAGTTTTATGAAATTAATGAAGAATTTATATTAAATACAGCATTAACTAAGACATCTAATGGATATTTATTTTTATATAATTCAACCCAGAATGGTCAACCATATATGGGAAAGATATACTTAGATAAAAATTTTGAAAAAATAGAAGAAAAATTTGAAGATGGTGTAACAAATATAGTTCAATTAGATGATAATCTAGTTATACTATCAAATGAAAACAAATTAATTATTAGAAATACGGAAAAAGAAAATGATATAAATGCAGAAAAAATGAACTCTAAAAATACATCTAATATTGTTTCATGTAAATTGAAGAATAAATATATGATAGCATTTATTGAGGATAAGTGTAATTTTAGAAGTGTATTTGTTGAAAATGGAAGATTTAAAGACGGTAAGGATATATTTAAGACATCTAATATATTGACGGTTAATTATGGAAACTTAGCATGTTCTAGTGATGGGGAATATGGATATGTTATGATGGAGGAAAGCACTAAAGGGCAATATACAGGAACAAAGATGATAAAATTTAAATTAAATGGTAATGAAAAACCTAAAGTCTCTAAGCTTCAGGTAAATGAATATAAAGAAGTGCATAATAATATTGGTGCATACTCTGAAGAGGGAGCAAGATTTATAGGAACAATACCTATAGAAAAGAAAGATGGATATAGACAGGAAACAATAGTTGATTATATCATTAAAAATGGTGAAGTTAAATCATTTGAGAATGTAAGTAGATTAAGAGAAATGTGTATTTTCCCATATATAAATGATGATACTATAGTGTATGCAAGTTTTGATAAAAACTATAATTATAATATAAATCTAGCACGTGACAATGATGAGTTTAAAGAGAAAAACAATCAACCAATGAAATTTGAGTCAAAGTTAGCATTCAATCATACTATAGAGCAGTTAGCATATTCACTATCATATATATTAATAATTGCTACAAAATGGGTTATACCTGCATTATTTCTAGGAGCAGTAATTTCCTTTTTTGATTATAAATTTAGATTAAAAGGGAAAATTATATTATTTATGGGATCTGGAGTTATTGCCGCTGTTCTAAAAACAATAGAAATATATAAGTTGATATATAAAAAAGGGATAATATTGCCTAACTTAATAGCAATACCTAGTTTAGGTATATTAGTATGTATAGTAATATCTCTAATAAGTTATTTAATAGGTATAAATAGATATAGATATGATGAGGATAGTTCGTTTATAGTGAATTTTGGTATTGGATTAATGATTGATACTATTCTTACACTTGTAATGTTCACTCCATATATATATGCATAATAGAAAGGACGCACTATATAGTGTGTCCTTTCTATTATAATACTGGTGATAACAACCGTGAAATAGCTTCTTTCATTTTTATAACAAATGGTCTTTGTTTACGATGTTCCTCTGTAAGGAAAGTGCTTTCTTTTATATCATCTAAAAAAATATTTTCCAATTTCTCAGTAGTTTCTTTATCGTAAATCATTGCATTAACTTCAAAGTTAAGTTTAAAACTTCTCATATCTAAGTTAGCAGTACCAACAGAACATACAGTTCCATCTATAGCAAGGATTTTGCTGTGTATAAAGCCATTATTGTAAGTATAACACTTCACGCCAGCCTCCATGAGTTCCCATGCATAAGATTTTGTAGCCCAATACACAAACATATGATCTGGCTTACAAGGTATGATTATTCTTACATCAATTCCTGATAAAGATGCAAGTTTAAGTGCAGTCATAATACTATCATCAGGGATCAAATAAGGGGTTTCAATATAAATACTTTTTTCAGCCTTATTAATCATTTTTAAATAACAGTTTCTAATAGCAGACCATTGCGAATCAGGACCGCTAGAAACTATTTGAATAGGTTTTTTACCTACATTATCTTTAGGGGGAAAGTATTTTGGAAGCATTCCTAAATCTTCTTTAGATGCAAATCTCCAATCTAATAAAAATCTAGTTTCTAAAGAATTAACAGCATCACCTAGCACTAGCAAATGTATATCACGCCAAAATCCAAAATTTTTATCTTTTCCTAAATATTCATCACCAATATTTAATCCACCAATAAAACCATAGATTCCATCAACAACACATATTTTCCTATGGTTTCTATAATTAACTCTAAGATTAATATAGGGTACAAAGGGTGGGAAAAAACACACTACTTTTCCACCAACATCTTGAAGTGGTTTAAAAAAGGTTTTAGGGAGTCTTAAACATCCCATTCCATCATATAGAAGTTTTACCTCTACACCAGATTTAGCTTTATCTATTAATATATTTAAAATTTCATTTCCAATGTCATCATCTCTAAAAATATAATATTGAATGTGAATAAATTTAGTAGCACTTTTTAATGTTTTAACAAGCTTTGGAAACTTTTGAGAACCATTATTGAGTATTTCTACATCATTATTATGTGTGAATAATGAATTAGCAGTTGCTAAGTTTAGGTGAATAAAATCTCTATACTCATATAAAAATTCATTATTTTGTACTAAGTACTCATTAGTTAAAATATTGTGCTGTGCTTGAACAGAAGATAAAAAGTCCTCTTCTTCTTCCTTTTTAAAGTAAAAAAACTTTTGTTTTCGTAAATCTTGACCAATAAATAAATATAGAATAAACCCTAAAATAGGAACAAAGAACATAATCATTAACCATGTCCAAGTACTGGTAGGATCCCTTTTTTCAAATAAAATTACAATTACTGCTAAAAATATATTAATTAAAAATATGAAAGTAATTATATTTTTAAAAATAGATATAAACTCCATAATAAACTCCTTAATTTAAATTTACTTATTATGTATACATTATAACGTTAATAAATAAAAAATAGTACTTTATAATAAAAAACTTACATAAATTTTCTATATAAAAATAATACATAATTTTATATTAAAAAACTAAGCAAATCAATAATTAATAAAAATAGCAAAATAGAGTTAAATGTTAAAAATATAAAAAAAATATGGGATAACAATAAAAAATAAATTTATGTAATTAATAATGAACTATCCTTCATTATAGAGTGAAAATTTTTAGAAAAACCTCATTGGATTTAGTAGAATAAGAGGGAACAGGCAAGATATATGAATAATATTGAGTATTAAATGAAATATTAAACTAACGGCAATTCATTAAAAAAATTATGCAAACGAGTTGAAAGATTTAGAATATTTCCAAACAAAATAAAGTTCAATGTCAATGTTTACAATGGTTATCAAATATGTTATAACATATGAGGGCTTTAGAGGTTTAAGCAATAAAATCCCTTAAAATACAAGGATTTAAATAATAAATAAACTTATAGTTAATATATAAACTAATATAACTAATAAGTTAATATAATGAGAAATAATATGTAAATTTTATTACAAAAGGATGAGTATAAGGAGGAAGTAGTTATGGGAAAAGATTCAAAAAAACACGTAGTCCTAAGTTATTTACAAATAATGTTAGGGACAACACTATTAGCAGCAGCATTAAATATGTTTTTCAAGCCTAATAGCTTAGTTATTGGGGGGATATCAGGATTAGGAATAGTAATAGATTATTTATTCCACATACCAATGTCAGTTACAAACATAATAGTTAATATACCACTATTCATATTAGCTATAAAATTAAAAGGAAAGTCATTTGCAGGTAAATCGCTTTTTGCAACATTATATTTATCAGTTGCACTTTGGTATACTGAATTCTTACCTAAATTTGATAATGTTGAAATGATATTAGTAAGTATATTTGGAGCAGTGATTTTAGGATCAGGAATAGGTATAGTGTTAAGAGTACCAGCAAGTACTGGAGGTACAGATTTAGCAGCTATAATAATTAGACATTTTAACGAAAAATTACCATTAGCAAAGGTTATGGCTACATTAGACACATGTATAATCATATGTGGTATTATGATATTTGGTATAGAAAAAGGATTATATGCAATTATATCTGTATTTATAATTTCAACAGTTGTAGATAGAATAGTAAGTGGTGGTAATGCATCAAAATCAGTACATATTATATCTGATAAAGCAGAAGAAATTTCATTAGAATTAATGAAAGTTTTAAATAGAGGAGTTACAGGCTTAAATGGTACAGGAATGTACACAAAAGTATCAAAACAAATATTATTTATAGTTTGTGATCAAAAAGAACTTATAATACTTCAAAACGTTGTTAAAGAAATTGATGATAAAGCATTCTTAACAATAACAGATACTAAAGAAGTTTTTGGAAGAGGATTTACTCAACCTAAATTTGATGCTAGTGAAGTTAATTAATTAAAAATAATAGAGGTCTATGGAATATTTCTATAGACCTCTTTTTATATATTATAAATTAAAGATTTAATTTAAGTAAAAAGTGATATAATGTAATGAAAATAAAATTAGATATAGGAGAGTATATTTGCATGAGAAATTTAAAATTAGTTATAGAGTATGATGGAAGTAGATATAAGGGTTGGCAAAAACTTGGTGATAATGAATGGACTATTCAAGGAAAATTAGAAGGTGTTCTATCTAAAATGTGTGGTGAAAAAATAGATGTAATTGGATGTGGAAGAACAGATGCAGGTGTTCATGCTGAAAACTATGTAGCTAATTTTCATACAACATCAATGTTTAGTGAAGACATGATTATGGATTATCTATATGAATTTTTGCCAGAGGATATTGTAGTTAAATCAGTAGAAGAAGTTGATGAAAGATTTCATTCTAGATATAATGCTAAAAGTAAAACTTATGTGTATAAGATAAATAATAATAGAGTAAGAAATGTATTTAATAGAAAATATGTTTATCAAATAGAAGAAAAATTAGATATAGATAAGATGAAACAAGCATCTAAATGTTTTATAGGAACACATGATTTTCAAAGCTTTACTACATTAAAATCAAAAAAGAAATCTACAGTAAGAACAATTAATTATATAAATTTTATAGAAAATAATGATTATATAGAGATAGAAATCAATGGAGACGGATTTTTATGGAACATGGTTAGAATTATTGTTGGAACATTAATTGAAGTTGGAACTAAAAATTTAAAATCAGAAAATGTTAATAAAATATTGGATAAGAAAAAGAGAGAAGAAGCAGGTCCAATTGCTAAGGCAAAGGGGTTAGCATTAAGAAATGTAGAATATGTATAAAAAATAGGCTTTATTAAAATAAAGCCTATTTTTTATTATTTTATATTCATAAATTAAATGAAAATTTTTATAAGACTTTAAATTAGTCCTTCTTCTTTTAATAAACTTTCTATGTCTTGAAGTTTTTTAGATAATTCTACAAAATTCTTTTTTACAAAGTCTTCAGAAATAGCATTTTGTCTAATTCCTTGTTCTAATTTTTCAATAGTAGATAATGCAGCATCAATGTCTTTTTGAGCAAGTTCTAAATTATTTTCTTTCATAAAAAATCTCCTTTAAAAGCTAGTTTAATTTAATTAAACTAAATAAATTTAAGTCTTAATGCATTTAAAAAAAAGATAATATATAAGTTTTTAATAGTATCTTTTTTATATGCTTATTAAAATGTTAGCATTGAGTTTATATAATTTCAAGTTAAAATAATTCTAAAATGAAATTTTATAAGAAATATTACATATATATTTAATGTGGCAAAGAAATTAGAATTTATACTTTAAATAAATGGAAACTATGAGAGGAGAAAATAAAAAATGATAAATATAGTATGGTTTTTAATTTTAGCTATTGGCATTATATTTGGACTTTTTAATGGTAGTGGAGAAATAATATCAAATGCAATAATTTCTACAACAACATCAACAGTAGAACTTATTATAGGGCTTGTTGGAATGATGTGCTTGTGGTGTGGGGTTATGAAAATAGCTGAGAAGAGTGGTTTGACAGGGAAATTATCAAAATTACTTATGCCTATATTAAAAAGAATTTTTAAGGAAGCAGGAAAAGATGAGAAGGCTATGGGAGCAATTGTTATGAATATAACAGCTAATATGTTTGGGCTTGGAAATGCTGCTACACCTTTTGGGATAAAAGCAATGGAAGAAATGGACAGGCTCAATAATGAAAAAGGTACTGCTACTAATGATATGATACTATTTTTAATTTTAAATGCAGCATGTGTTCAATTAGTACCAAGTACGGTTATATCAATTAGGGCGGCGGCAGGTTCCTCAAACCCTGGACTGATAATAATTCCAGCTATAATAACAACATTTATAGCATCTATTATAGGAATTATATTGTGTAAAATATTGCAAAGGTATTTTTAAGGTGGTGATATTATGTTTGAATATATAATAAAAGCAATAATACCGATAATAATAATTTTAATTGTAACTTATGGTGTCGTGAAAAATGTAAAAGTATATGAATGTTTTATAGAGGGAGCAAAAGAAGGCCTTGGAATATGCCTTAGAATTTTTCCGTACCTCTTAGCAATGCTTATAGCAATAAATGTTTTTAGGGCTTCTGGAGCAATGGATTTTTTAATATCTATAATAAAGCCAGGGGTAGATAAAGTTGGAGTGCCACCAGAAGTTGTACCATTAGTTATGATGAAACCTTTATCAGGAAGTGGAGCAGTTGGAGTATTTACTGATGTAGTGAAACAATATGGACCAGATACATTTGTTGGAATATGTGCATCAATAATAATGGGATCAACGGAAACAATATTTTATACATTAGCAGTTTATTTTGGCGCTGTAAAAATAAAAAAGATAAGACATACTTTATGGGTAGCATTACTTGTTGATATGTGTGCAGTACTTATTGCAGTTAATGTAGCAAGGTTCTTAATTTAATTGAAAGTTCAGTGTGGGTATTGAAATTAGGAGTTAGATTTTAAAATGGAAAAATCTTTTTTCATCAATAAGCAAGAATTATTGAAATAATTCTTGCTTATTGATATAGGAATACAAGTTTAAACTTTAAGTTATTCATGTTTCAGTTGAGAATTCTAATTAATTTAATTGAAAATTGAAAATTGGAAGTTGAAAATGAATGTAAAAATTGGATTTCCAATTTTAAAGAATGATTTTTTATCAAATTTGCAGAGCAAATTAGTTGAAAACAACATAAAAACGTAGTTTTTAAGCATTTCCATTTTTAGATATTAGGAACGAAGTGAGTAATATCAACTATAACTTTTCACTTTTCACTCTTAACTCTTACTTGGTTCCAAATATAAAAATAAACTGTAAGCTTAATAATATCATTTGAGAAAGACATTACTTTAAATTTGAACTTGGAACTCTATATAATATTATTTTAAGGATTTTTACACCTGCTTTTAGGAAGTGTGTTAAATCTACGTTTATATGCTATAAATATAAGAAGAGCATCAATTATCCATTGAATTACACAAATCCACCAAAAATATAAAACAGACACTTTTTTTATATATATAAAATAAAATGTTAATGGTAAACGGATGCACCATCCAGTAAATAAAGAAACTTTAAATGGGGTCTTTGTATCACCGATACCTTTTAAAGCACCACCATAAATCATTGAAATTGCCATGCCAGGTTGTTGAAGTGAGGCAACCATTAAACATTTAGCACCTAAGTTTATAACTTCAGTTTCGGAAGGAGATATAAAAAGCATAATTAATAATTTAGGTATTAAAACAAATAATGATGCTACTGAAATCATTGAAATAAGTCCTAAGATATTACAATTATAAGCATATTTTTTTGCCTCATCATAATCTTCAGCACCAAATCTATTTCCAACCATAGAAGTACAGGCAACAGCAAATCCATATCCAGGCATATAAGAAAGAGATTCTAAACTACCAGTAATAGTATTAGCAGAGAAAGCAAGCGTTCCAAGTCTCATAATCATAAAAGAAGTGCAAAGTCTGCTTATGCTAAAAGCACCTTCTTGAAGTGAAGCAGGAATTGATAGTCTTAAAATTTCTTTAAATTTATGACCAGTAAAATTTTTAAAGTATTTAACTCTAATTTTGATTTTTGATTTTTTTATACTATAAGTTAATGCAAATAAAAAGCCACAAAATTGTGCTATGATAGTTGCTATTGCAGCACCTATGACACCTAATTCAGGTAATCCAAACTTACCAAAAATTAAACTATAATCTAAAGTAAAGTTCAATATAATAATAATGACATATGTAATTAATGGAACTTTAGTATTTCCATAGGCTCTTTGAATTGCAGAAAAAATGTTAGTAAACATATTAAAAGTTAGACCTAAACATACTATTCTTATAAATTTTTTTGCAGTTAGCAAAACTTTAGTATCACATCCAGCCAGTGATAATAAATTTCCTGCAAATAAAAATATAAATATTATTGTAGTAAAAATTATTATTGCACCTATGCCAAATCCAATGGTTGCGTATTCTTCAGCTAAATCAATTTTATTTGCACCATATAGTCTTGAAACTATGGAAGTAATAGCAACACAGATACCCATTATAACAAGAATATTGGCAAATGCATTTAATATTTCCCATGAGATTCCCACAGTACTGACAGATAGTTGACCACCATATCTACCAATCATTAATGTGTCTAAAACTCCAATCATAGTGCATAAGACCATTTCTCCAACAGCTGGTAATGCAATTTTCAAAACGTTTTTTGCTTCAATTTTATTTAACATAAAAGCCCCCTTTTTATTATAAAAGTTATATCGGTATACATATTAATGATAATCACAACAAACAAAGAATATATATACAAAAATGTAAAATAATAATAATATTAATTATAACAAAAAAATATAGTATAAAAAATCAAATTAACAAAAGGTTTTATATAAATGTTTTTATACAATTGATTGAATGAGTTGACAATAAAAATAAATATAATATTTAGTTAAAAAAATGTTAATATTTAAAAATTGGTAATTAATAAAAAAAAAGGGTATATTTAGTATAATGAAATATAGATAATCTTTATATGTATGCAATCTATATTGTTAGAGTTTAGGGGTAGTAAAAATATGAAAAGGGGGATATGATGATTGAAATTAAATCAAATAAGTTTAAGTTTGTAAATACAAATAATGAATATATTGAAGAAGTTGCTTATTATAATTCTAATATAAAAAAAAGAATTTTAAATAATAAGAAGTTCAAAATAGGTTTTATAATGCTAATAATAATTATTATGGCAATAGCTATTTGTCCTAATTTTTCGAAATGGGAAATAACGGATGCATTTAAAAGAAGTGATAATATGTTTCCAAGTAAAGAGCATTGGTTTGGAATTAGTCAAACTTACAATGATTTATATATTATGTTATGGGTTGCAGCAAAAAATACATTTAGAATTTGTTTAAAAGTTATATTTTTTGATATTAGTATAGGATTCATATTTGGAGGTATTTGCAGCTATTATGGGGGGTTAGTAGATTGTATAATCATGAGAATAGTAGAAATTATGATCAGCATACATGTTTTAGTTTGGATAGTATTATTGTATATAGTGTTAGGACAAAATGAGGAATCATTAATTATGGCATTAGCTATAAATGGGTGTTGTAATATAATAACATCTACTAGAGGGCAATTGTTGGAAATTAGGGAGCAAGAGTATATATTAGCAGCAAAGTCTTTAGGGGCAAGTGTTTCTAGAATAGTAACAAGACATTTTTTTAGAAATATGATTAGTACAATAATAGTAATCTTAACACTAGAAATACCAAATACAATTTTAATAGAATCAAGTTTTAGCTTTATGGGCTTAGGTGTTAATTTAACACTAGGAAAATTAATGGCACTTAATAGAGGTCTAGCTATATTTTATCCATATACGATTTTAATACCAATGGCTGTGTTAATTCTAATTTCATTATCATTCAATCTTATGGGTGATGGATTGAACAATTCAATCAGTGCTAATGAATTAGAATGGTATAAGAGGAGAAAGATATGAAAAAAAAGAGAATATTATTAGTTGCATCATTATTAGTTTTAGTAATCTTTACATTTCATTATAAAATAGAATTAAAAGCCATGGGATTAAATAATAGCAAAGAGTGGAGCAATGCTATTCAACTAAAAATTGCTAATATTACTGTAGGACCAGATATTATTAAAAGCAATGATGAAGTTATAATTGCATATCAGGATGGCAAGATTTTAAATTTAATTAGAACTGATTTTAAAGGAAATATAAAAAAAGATATAGAGATAGCTAAATTAAATCAAGAACCAATGAATATTAATTTATTTGAAAATGGAAAAAATATTTTTGTAAGTTATAGTATATCAAATGAAAATGGTAAAATTGTAAATATATTAAAGTTTGATGAAGAGTTTAATATAATATCAAATAGCAAAGTTGAAAATGTTAAAGATCTTGTTAAAATATCAGAAAATTCATATGGTTTATTTTTTGACAACTATATTGAGGTAAGGGACTTAAAATCAGGTAAGAATAGTACAATAAAAACAGATATTAAGTGTAGTTATCAATGTGTTTCAAAGTATAAAGATTCATTTATTCTAGGATATCAAAAAAAAGATGGAAAATTTCAATATGCTATCTTAAAAAACGGTGAAATTACGTATTTATCAAATGAGATACAAAGAACTTCTGATGATTTTTGCCAAATTGTAAATCCATTTATACTTGTAAAAGATGAGAATCTATATTCAATGTGTAGATATGTTTTTAAAAATGGTCAAATGGAGGATGAATGTTTAGAAATTCCAATAGGAAAAAACATAGAAATTAATCAAATTAAAAAAGGAGAATTTTTAACAATAATTAAACCTAAAACTGGAAATTTAGAAAATGAATATGACATAAATATAGATGAAATGGAAGATATAAAATTAATTCAAAATATAGATAATAACATGATAATTTCAGATGCAAATATAACAAATTATAAAGGGAAAACACAAAATCAAATTATAGTGAGTCAGTTTGACAATATGGTTAAATTAGGAGATAAGACGGGACTAATAACTGTAAAGGATGTTATTACTAATACAAGAAACATATCAGTATATCCAGCTAGTTCAGATGATTATTGTGTCTTTGTTGATTCATATAATAAAAGTGAATCAGGATTGAAATTGATTTCTAAAGATAATGAATTTATTAAGAAAAATTCTGGATATACAAATGAAAATAGGAAAGATGCTAGTATAACTGCTATAGAAAAAATATTAACATCTATATTTTTTATAATGCTAACAGGATTAAAGTGGATGTTAATTCCACTCGCAATAGTTTCTATTTTTTCCATTCTTGAGTTTAAATTTAGTGATAGGTTTAAGAAAATATTGTATGTATTTTCGTATATAATTATGTTTGTTATTAGGGCTATTGAGATAAAAGGTACATTTTATAATGATATAATAGGTAAAGATATAACAAAATATATATCAATGAAAAATGGACTTTTAATGCTAGGAATAATATCTATAATAATAGCTATCTATTCATATAGATATTATTCTAAAGATATAGATAGCAATATAATGGCACTTAGCATAGCTCCAGCTATTGGTATTGATATAATAGTAAGTTTGATGATTTATATTCCATTGATGTATTAAATTAGGAATCAAACTAAATCTATATGATTTAGTTTGATTCATTTACTTTTTTTAAGTAAATGTTAAATTATTTTTACATAACTTAAACATAGATTAAACATTAACTTAATCTACCTTTAACATTGATGAATTAAAATTAAATTAAAGAGAGAAAATAATATTAAATATATAATCGTGTGGAGGTAGTTTAAATGAAAAAAAAATTACTAGGAATTGTAACAGCAATGTTAATATCATCATTAACTTTAGTAGGATGTGGGTCATCAAATAATTCTGATAGTACAAGTGGAAGTGGAAAAGATGTATCAATAAAAATATCCGGATCTACATCAATATCACCTTTAATGGAAAAAGAAGCAGAAACTTATAAAAGCAAAAATGAGGGAGTTAACATAGAAATACAAGCAGTAGGATCATCATCAGGAATACAAAATGCAATAAATGGAATAACAGAGATAGGGATGTCTTCTCGTGATTTGAAATCAGAAGAAAAAAGTGCAAATCTTAAAGAACAAACAATTGCTTATGATGGAATTGCAGTTATAACAAATAAAAACAATAAAGTAAAGGAACTTACATCAGCTCAAATAAAAGATATATATACAGGAAAAATAAAAAATTGGAAAGAAGTCGGTGGGGAAGATAAAACTATAGTAGTTGTATCAAGAGAAGATGGTTCAGGAACTAGAGATGCATTCCAAGAAATCTTAGGATTTAAATCAGAAGAATTAATTCAAGATGCAACAATAGCAGATGGAAGTGGAAATATTAAAACAACAGTTCAAAATAATGATAATGCAATTGGATATGTTTCTTTTGAACAATTAGATGATTTAATTACAGTACAAAAAGTTGATGGTGCGGAGGCTACACCTGAGAAAGTAAAATCAAAAGAATATAAATTATCAAGACCATTTTTACTTGTTTATAATGAGGGAAAAATATCAGAACAAGGAAAAAAATTCATAGATTTTATACTAAGTGAAGAAGGTCAAAACATAGTAGATAAAAATGGATCAATAAAAGTAGATTAAGGTATATACAATAATTTTAAATAGATCTCCCTTAAAGTAGATAAGAGAAGAAATAAAACATCTTCTCTTATTTTTGTGTTAATTATTCTTAACATAAAGTGAACAATAGTTTAACTTGGACTAAATATAAGCTTAACAGTAAATTTATATAATAGAGATATGAAGTAAGGGATATACTAAATAAGACTTATATTAAAAGAGGTGAAAAATTTGAATTTAAAAATAGAGAATAATAGTAACAAAAGAAAATATTTTATAGAGAGTTTGACACAAAAAATATTTTTTACATGTGCATTAGTTGCAGTTATAAGTTTACTTTTAATAATAGGATTTATATTTTATAAGGGTCTACAGCCATTTATATCTAAAGGATATTCATTTAAGGATTTTATTTTAGGGACAGTATGGGTTCCAAGTAGCAATAAATATGGAATATTCCCTATGATTTTAGCATCAATATATGGAACGATAGGAGCTTTAATAATAGGTGCACCAATAGGCATTTTTACAGCTTTATTTATATCAGAAATAGCATCAAAAAAAATAGGAGCTATTATATCAACAGCAGTTCAACTTTTAGCTGGAATTCCATCAGTACTTTATGGAATATTTGGATTAGCAGTTTTAGTACCAGGCATACAAAAGTTATTTAATCTACCAAAAGGCCAAACATTGTTGGCTGTGATAATAGTTTTAGCAGTAATGATGTTACCAACTATAGTGACTGTTGCAGAAACATCAATAAGAGCAGTTCCTAAAAGTTATAAAGAAGCTTCTTTAGCATTAGGTGCATCAAAAATTGAAACTATATTTAAAATTGTACTACCATCAGCAAAATCAGGAATCCTAGCAGCCATAGCATTGGGTGTTGGAAGAGCTATTGGAGAAACAATGGCAGTAATTTTAGTAGCAGGAAATAGTGTAATGATTCCTAAAGCATTAACAGATAGTGTAAGACCATTAACTACTAATATAGCATTGGAAATGGGATATGCATTTGGAGTACATCAAGAAATGTTGTTTGCTACAGGAATAGTATTATTTATATTTATTATGATTATAAATCTTATAATTTTAAAATTATCTTCAAAGGTAGGTAAATAAGTATGAGAAAAGTGAAGGGAATATTGCTAAATGCTTTATTGTGGGTTTCTGCAGCCATAACATTACTAATTTTAGTGATAATACTTGGATTTATTTTAATAAAAGGTATGAAAGTTATAAGTTTTGACTTCTTATTTGGAGGTTACTCAGCAACTGGAACAAGTGGAATATTACCAATGACAATTACGACATTATACACAGTTCTATTAGCATTGATTATAGGAACACCTATAGGAATTTTAGCTGCAATTTATTTGCAAGAATATGCAAAACAAGGTTCAATAGTTAAATTTATAAGATTTTCTACTGAAATATTAGCAGGAATTCCATCAATTATATATGGATTATTTGGCTCTATATTCTTTGTAATTATGTTAAAAATGGGATATTCAATTTTGGCGGCTAGTTTAACACTTGCCATTATGATATTACCAGTAATAATTAGAACAACAGAAGAAGCATTAAAAACAGTGCCAGAAAGTTATAAAGAAGCATCTTTAGCATTGGGTGGAACTAGGTTTCAGACACTTTATAAAGTTATAATTCCAAGTGCAATGCCAGGAATATTATCAGGTGTAATATTGTCAATCGGTAGAATAATAGGAGAGTCAGCAGCAATACTTTTAACAGCAGGAACAGCAGTTGCACTTCCTAAAAGTGTTATGAATAGTGCTAGAACATTAACTGTTCATGCATACTTAGTAACTAAAGAACAAGGAAACATAGAATTAGCAGCAGGAATAGGTATAGTTCTAATAGTTATAATATTGATATTAAATTTACTTTCAAGATTTATAGGAAGAAAATTTACTAAGGGAAATTACTAGGAGAAGGTGATGAAATGGAAAATAAAAAAATTTCAGTAAAAAATTTAAATTTATTTTATGGTGAAAAGCAAGCATTGTTTAATATAGATATGGATATTAAAGAAAATGAAGTAACTGCATTAATAGGACCTTCTGGATGTGGTAAATCAACATTTCTAAGAACTTTAAATAGAATGAATGATTTAATAGATGGAGTTAAGATAACAGGTGAAATTTTTATTGATGACAATGATATAAATAAAGATGATGATGTAATAAAACTAAGAACTAAAGTTGGAATGGTATTTCAAAAACCTAATCCATTTCCAATGAGTATATATGATAATGTTGCATATGGACCTAAAATACATGGTTTAAAGGATAGAAAAAAGTTAGATAAAATAGTAGAAGAAAGTTTAAAAGCTGCAGCACTTTGGGATGAAGTAAAGGATAGATTAAAATCTCCAGCAGCAGGAATGTCTGGAGGACAACAACAAAGACTATGTATTGCAAGAACAATAGCTATGAAACCAGAAGTAATACTTATGGATGAACCAACATCAGCATTAGACCCAATATCAACAATGAAGATTGAAGAATTAATACTATCATTAAAGGAAAATTATACTATAGTAATAGTAACTCATAATATGCAACAAGCAGCTCGTATATCAGATAAAACTGCATTCTTTCTAAATGGAAAAGTAGTTGAATTTGATAAAACAGACATTATATTTTCTAACCCACAAGACATGAGAACAGAAGATTATATAACAGGAAGATTCGGCTAAAAGTAAAGTTTAAAGGGAGGATAAATTTATGAATGCTAGTTTAAGAAAAAATTTTGAAAATGAATTAAAAGAATTGGAAGAAAAGCTAGATTTAATGTGTGATAAAACTATAAATATGTATAGTAATGTTATAAAATCATTAGAAAATAATGATAAAGAATTAGCATTAGATACAATAAAAAAAGATCATGAAATAAATGAATTAAATGACGAAATAAACAATGAAGCAGTAATAATAATAGCAAAACAGGGTCCTGTGGCAATAGATTTAAGAACTATTATTACTATTATAAAAATTTCTACAGAAGTAGAAAGAATTGCAGATTACACTAAAAATATTTCTAATTATATTTTAGCATTTAGTGAAAATCAAACTGAAGAACTTAAAATTTTAAATAAATCATTTATAAAAGCAATTGAAATATTAAAAAGCATGCTAGCTAAAATTATGAATGCATACAAAAATGATAGTTTAGAGGAAGCTAAGGTTGTTGTTAATTTAGATGATGAAATAGATGATATATATAGAAGAAATTTAGAGCTATTTATAGGATATATACAAAAAACAGAGGATAAGGAAAAAATAAATAAATATCTTCAAGGAATACTGGTTAATAAGCACTTAGAAAGAGCTGGAGACCATATAACAAACATAGTAGAAGAAGTAATGTATTATATTAAAGGGAAAAGATATAGATTATAGAAGTGTTATAATTAAATGTATATTTTATGAAAAGGTGAGGTTGAATTATTTTATAAGTTTAATCTTGCTTTTATTTTGTGGTAAATAATTAACAATATGTAAATAATTACAAAAGAATATTGAAAAAGTAAAATATTGGATTAAAATTATAATAAATATTACAATTAACTTTGGGGGGCTAAGTTATGAAGTTATTGGATAAAATAAAAAAGCTTATAATTTTACTTGGTATTAATATAGCTCTTATATTAGTCATAGCACTGATAAAAAGCAGATTTACAGATATTATGTTTATTAAAACTTGCATGCTATATTTAGCAACTGTAAACTTTTTATTAGGATTAGTAATAAAATCATCAGGTCAAAAGAGGATTGTAAGTGATAGAATGACTAGAAAATATTTTAATATAGGTTCTAGAAAATATGAAGAAGATAAACTGAATGAGGAAGCAAAATATTTTTATAAAAATGACTCTATTACATCATATTTTATTGGTTCTGGAGCAATTTTAATTATTTTAGCAATTATTTAAATTGATTTAAAATTAGTTTTATATTGACAGAATATTTTATTTAACATATGATAATAATAAATAATAAATGAAATGCTGTGAAAAGAAGAGTAATAGTGAAGGAGTATCTAAAAGAGAGCTAGGTTAGGTGAAAGCTAGTGGTATAAATCATTATGAAGATGGTCTTGGAGCATATTTTCTGAGCTATGTATTAGTTAGGAAGATACGGGAGCAACCGATATATTGCAAGGTGATAAATACTTTAAAAGTTGAGTCACTTATTAAGGTACTTGTTGTGAAACAAGTATAAATTAGAGTGGTAACACGTATAATACGTCTCTATACAAAGTAAACTTTGTATAGAGACTTTTTTATTTAAAGAATTTACTTAATAAAAAGTGTAATAATTAAAATAACATTAAAGTTTGGAGGAAGTAAAAATGACAAAAAAACCATTTTATATAACAACACCTATATACTATCCATCTGCGAAACTTCATATAGGAAATACATATACTACAGTTGCAGCAGATGCAATAGCAAGATTTAAAAGATTAACAGGACATGATGTAATGTTCTTAACAGGAACAGATGAACATGGTCAAAAGCTTCAAAGAATAGCAGAAGAAAAGGGTATACAACCAATAGAATACATAGATGAAGTTGTTGCAGGAATAAAGGAACTTTGGAGTTTAATGGATATTAAATACGATAAATTCATAAGAACAACTGAAGATTATCATAAAAGTGCAGTGCAAAAAATATTTAAAAAATTATATGATCAAGGTGATATATACAAAAGTTCATATGAAGGATTATATTGTACTCCATGTGAATCATTCTGGACAGAAACTCAATTAGTTGATGGAAAATGTCCTGATTGTGGAAGACCAGTTGAGAAAGCTAAAGAAGAAGCATATTTCTTTAAAATGTCTAACTATGCAGACAGATTAATAGAATATATTGAAAAACACCCTGATTTTATTCAACCAGAATCAAGAAAAAATGAAATGCTTAATAACTTCTTAAGACCAGGTCTTCAGGACCTATGTATATCAAGAACATCATTTACATGGGGAATTCCTGTAGAGTTTGATCCAGGTCATGTTATATATGTTTGGATAGACGCACTTTCAAATTATATAACTGCACTAGGATATAACAGTGATAACACAGAGCTTTTAGAAAAATATTGGCCAGCAGATGTACATTTAATTGGAAAAGATATATTAAGATTCCACACAATTTATTGGCCTATAATGTTAATGGCATTAGATTTACCACTTCCTAAACAAGTATTTGGACATGGATGGCTACTTGTTGATGGTGGTAAAATGTCTAAATCAAAAGGAAATGTTGTAGATCCAGTAGTTCTAGTTAATCACTTTGGTGTTGATGCAGTAAGATATTACTTATTACATGAAATACCATTTGGTTCAGATGGATTATTTAATAATGAAATATTTATAAAGAAAACAAATTCAGACCTTGCAAATGATCTTGGAAATTTACTTTCAAGAACAGTTACAATGATAGAAAAATATTTTGATGGAGTTATACCAGCACCACAAGTTAAAGAAGCTATAGATGATGAATTAATAAGTTTAGCACTTAAAACACCTAAACTTGTAGAGGAAGCTATAGATAAGTTTAATGCACCAGCAGCATTAGATAATATATGGACATTAATAAGAAGAACAAATAAATATATAGATGAAACAACACCTTGGGTACTTGGAAAAGAGGAAGATAAGAAGCCAAGACTTGCTACAGTTTTATATAACTTAGCAGAATCTTTAAGAATAGTATCTGTTTTAGTTTCAGCATTCTTGCCAACTACAAGTGAAAAAATAAATGCACAATTAAATGATAAAAATATAACTTGGGAAAGTTTAAGCGAGTTCAATGGAACTGAACCAGGAACTAAAGTGTGCAAAGGTGATGTTATATTCCCAAGAATAGATGTTGAAGCAAAGATAGCTGAGCTTGAAAAAATAGCAGAAGAAGCTAAAAAAGCAGCAAATCCAGTTAAAATGGAACCTATTAAAGAAGAAATAACAATTGATGACTTTGACAAGGTTGATTTAAGAGTTGTTAAAGTATTAGAATGCGAACCAATAAAAAAAGCTAAAAAACTTTTAAAACTAAAAGTAGATTTAGGTGGAGAAATTCGTCAGGTTGTTTCTGGAATAGCAATGCATTATAAACCAGAAGAATTAGTTGGAAAAAATGTTGTTTTAGTTGCCAATTTAAAACCTGTAACATTAAGAGGAGAACTTTCTCAAGGTATGATTTTATGTGCAGCTAATGATGATGATAGCAAATTATATACTGTAAATCCAGGTGAATTACCAAGTGGAAGTATAGTTAAATAGATTAAACTTATTTAAGTAAGATAAATTCTATGTGAGTTTATCTTACTTTTTTCATTTATTAGAATTTATATTATAGTTTTAGGAATACTAAATTTTAAAGAGAAATTTTTTATTAAAATATATTTAGAAGGAGATTTAGTTTATGAAAAGTTTGAAGGGAAGTAAAACAGAAACAAATTTAATGAGAGCTTTTGCTGGGGAATCTCAAGCAAGGAATAGATATACTTTTTATGCAGATGTAGCAAAACAGGAAAAATACGAGTACATAGAACATATTTTTACTGAAACAGCTCAAAATGAAAAAGCTCATGCTAAAGTCTTTTTTGATTTGTTAAATAATGGATTAGGTGAAGATGCACAAGTTGATGTTGATGGAAAATATCCAGTAGCTATAGGAAAAACTATGGATAACTTAAAATATGCAGCAGCAGGAGAACATGATGAGTGGACTCATGCTTACCCAGAATTTGAAAGAATAGCTACAGAGGAAGGTTACCCAGAGGTAGCGGCAGCATTTAAAAAAATAATTGAGGTTGAGAAAAAACATGATGAAAGATATACAAACCTATACGATTTAATGAAATCAGGAAAATTATATAAAAGAGATGAAAAAGAGGTTTGGAGATGTAGAAATTGTGGATATATTTATGAGGGAGAAGAAGCACCAAAAGTATGCCCACTTTGTCATTATCCACAAGGATATTATGAAAAATATTATGGAATTGAACAATAATATTATAAATAAAAAATACAATATCTATAATTATAGATATTGTATTTTTCTATTTTTAAAATAAACAGGTTTTAAATTCAATGCATTACAAAAATCTGATGCAATGTCAAAGTTACTTCCAATAGAATCAATGTTATGACTATCAGAACCAATTGTAACAAAAGTTCCACCAACTTCTTTATATAATTTATAAATGTTTTTTAGGTTTGGTAAACAACTTTTATTATTAAATCTTCGAGTATTTACTTCTATAGCTATATCATTTTCAATACAGAAATTAAATATTTCTTTTAAATAATCATAATACTCATTAACATATATTTCTTTATCATCATAAGGATTATATCTGCAAATATAATCAATATGAGCTAACGTGTTTATATAGTTATGTGTATGTACAGATTTTAGTATATCCTTAAAGTAATCAGTGAAGACCTCATCTTTAGTTTTATTATTATATAAAGAACCTTCATATATATCTAAGCCGTTTACAGAGTGTTGGGAGCCTATTATCATATCAAAGTCATAGTTATTGTAAATTTCAGCATTCTTTTTTTCATAATTGAAGTCCATGCCTAATTCTATGCCTAATAAAAAATTATTGCTTATGTATTTAGAATAAGATTTAAAGTAATCATCAATATCAAATCTAAATTTAGTTTTATCATAATAATTTAAATCTATATGATCAGTAATTATTAATCCTATATTTAAATCTTTTGATTTTCTTATAGCATCATTAATACCCATTTGAGAATCAGTAGAAAATGTTGTATGAATATGTGTATCAAACATAATTTAACCACCTTTATAAAAATATTTATATAAATAATATACCATAATTTTTTATTATTTATTAAATTGTAAATGGAAAATGTTTATTTATTTTAGATTGGAAAATAAATAAACAAATACAGTGCATGAATAAAAATGCAATATTAAATTATAAAACATTCAAAAAATGAATAAATTTTAATTTGCATGAATAAAAAAATAAGGTTACGTAAGGTTATGTAACTTAAATATAGAGTTTTGAGGATGAAAAAGTAAAAAAATATATATTCAAAAAAAGAAAAAATGGTAATAAAAATATTAAAAAATAGAAAATTGATTATTTTCTGATAATAATATATACTTAAAATGCAAGTTCGGAAATGGCTATATAGTAACCTTTTCAGCTTAATTAATTTGATAAATATACAATTTTTTATTTTAAAGGGGGTTTTTTTATGGAGAAAGTTAATAACGAACTACAATTAAAAGATAAAGTTAAAGATTTTATAATAATGACTATAGGAATGTTTATGGTTGCTGGTGGAATGTATTTTTTCTTTATGCCCAATAAATTAGCAATTGGGGGTGCTAATGGACTTGGAATTGTTATAAATAAGTTTTTTCCTATGCTTTCAGTAGGAACGCTTATGATTATTATTAATGTAGTTTTATTTATACTTGCATTTATAATTGTAGGAAATGGATTTGGAGCAAAAACTATTTATGTTAGTTTAGGAATATCAGGAATAATATCTTTACTTGAAAGATTTTTGCCAATGTCACATCCATTTACTGATGAAGTATTTTTAGAAATGATAGTAGGAATATTAATTTCAGGAGCTGGAATGGGAGTTGTGTTTAATCATAATGCATCTACTGGGGGAACTGATATATTAGCTAAAATTTTAAATAAGTTTTTTCATATAGATTTAGGAAAAGGCGTATTAATGTGTGACTTGAGTGTAACTATAATGGCCGGATTTGCATTTGAAACTAAACTTGCTTTATTTGCTATGGTTGGTGTTATAATGAATGGTTTTGTTATAGATGCTATAATAGATGGAATAAATATGTGTAAGGAAGTTACTATAATAAGTGATAAATATGATGAAATAAAAGAATACATTTTAAAGGATTTAGCTAAGGGAACAACTATTTACAATGCCAAAGGTGGATTTTCTAATGAGGAAAAAAATGTATTAGTAGTTGTTGTAAGTAGAAGAGACTTTGCTAAATTGCGAAAACGTATATATGAAGTTGACAAAAATGCATTCATAACTGTTAATAATATTTGTGAAATCTTTGGGGAAGGATTTAATGCATTGTTAAATTAGAAAAAGAGACTGAACTTAGTTCAGTCTCTTTAAATTTTATATAAGATGCATAAGTGAAAGTACACTAACAAAACCACCTATTATTAAGGAGTTAAGAATGTCAACAAAGAATGCACCAACAACAGGAAGTACAAAGAATGCTTTTGGAGAAGCTCCAAATTTTGTTGTTATAGCGTCCATGTTAGCCATTCCGTTAGGGGTAGCACCCATTCCGAATCCGCAATGTCCTGAAGATATAACAGCAGCATCATAATCTTTTCCCATTAATCTAAATGTAATAAAGTAAGAGAAGAATGCCATTAACACAGCTTGTACAAATAATAAAATTAATAATGGTCCTGCAGTTTCTTTTAGTTGCCATAACTGAAGGTTAACTAATGCCATGGATAAAAATACGTTTAATCCAATGTTTCCAAGAATATCAGTACAAGTAGTATTTATTTTAAATGTTTTTGTTTTCTCACCAAAGTTTATAACTATTGCTGCAACTACCATAGGATATATGTATTGTGGCAATGTTGCACCTAATTTGCTAAAGTAATATTCTAAAACTGTTCCAATTCCCATGCAAATAAATATAATTGAAAGGGTATCGAATAAAGATTTAAAATTTACAGCTTCTTCTTTTACAGTAGTAGATGCTACATATTCATAAGCCTCTGGTGTTAAGTTATTTTTCTTAATTAGTCTTTTACCAATCGGTCCGCCTAGTAAACTACCACAAACTAAACCAAAAGTTGCAGCAGCCATAGCTGTTGCACTAGCACCAGTTAGACCGTAAGCATTTTCGAAAGTAGCTCCCCAAGTAGCACCAGTAGCGTGGCCACCTGTCATTGTAACTGAGCCAGAGATAATACCAAGTAATGGATTAGCACCTATAGCTTTAGCAACAAGTACTCCAAAGATATCTTGAAAAACTACAAGTGAAATAGCAGCAATTGAGAAAAAGAATACACCTTTTCCACCTTGTTTAATCATTTTAAAGCTGGCCCCTAATCCTATAGTTGTGAAGAACACAAGCATAAATGGACTTTGTAAAGTTACATCAAGAGTTAACTCTACTGTGCCAGTTAGCCTCAAAATTAAATTAACAATTGCAAAGATAAGACCGCCAATTACTGGAGCTGGTATACAGAATTTATCTAAAACAGATATCTTCTTTTTTAAGTATGAGCCCAAATAAAATACGGCTATTGATAGTGCCAAGGTTTGAATCATATTAAGTTCTAATTTCATAAAAATTCCCCCTAAATGTAAAATAGTTTGCATATTACTACTAAATTGTACAACAAAATATAAAATTCAGTCAAATCCAAATAATTTTAAAATAAAAAATTTATTGTTATTTTAATTTATGGTAATAAAATAGAATTTAAATAAAAATTTTGTGGATAATAAAATTATAATAAAATAATTCAAAAATATTTTCTAGATTAAAATTATTTTTAAGTAAATATAAAACTTATATTTAAAAATAAAATGTATTAAAATTTTTATTAATAAATAAATGGAAAATATTTTACTTATTGTAGTAAAATATCATTAGCAAGTATAATAAATAAGAAAAATATACATATTTATAGGGAGATAAGCCGAAAATTTAATTAAAAAAGCTTATATACTTGTATTTTAAATTTTGGAGGTTTTAGAAATGAAATATTTAATTGGTATCATTATAGGTGCTATTATAGGATATTTAACCAACTGGTTAGCAATAAAAATGTTATTTAGACCATATAATGAAGTTAAATTTTTAGGTGTTAAAATTCCATTTACACCTGGTTTAATACCAAAGGAAAAGAAGAGAATAGCAAAAAGTGTAGGAAGTGCTGTTGGAGAACATTTATTAGACACAAATACTATAATGGAATCCTTATGTAATGAGAGTGTAAACAATTCTATTAAAAATTACACATTTGATAAAATTGAAAAATTAATGACTTCAAATAAAAAAGTGAAAGATGTATTAGAAAATACATTTGGCAATGAATATGAAAATTTTATAAATAATATTAAAGAAAAATCAACAAATTTAGTAGTGAAAAATGTACTCTCAGAGGAATTCAAATGCAATTTTTCTAACATGGTTTATAGAAATTGTAAAGAATCATGTAATCTGAAAACTAGTGCAATTGCAAATTCAGATTTATATAGTAATATAAAAGATAGCTTGAAGACTTATGGAAAAGATTATTTAAAAAGTGATGATATTAAATTAAAAATAAAAGGCTTTATAACAAATAAAATAGAGTCAGTTGCAAGTAGTGATAAAAAACTATTTGAAGTAGTTCCGGATAATGTTACAAAGGCTATAAAGACATATGTATGTCAAAATAAATATGAAATATCAGAGTATTTAAATTCTGTGTTAAAAAGTGAAAAAGCAGAGATAAAGATAAAAGAAATAACAAATGAGACTATAGCGGGATTAAGTCCTATGATTGCAATGTTTATTAAGGGAGATCTTATATATAATAAAATAGTGTCAAAGGCTGATGAATTATTAACTAAGGAAGAGAATGTTGATGAAATAGTTGTTTTAGTCAATGAAGCAATAGACAATTTTATGAATAGAAATGTTAAAGAAATTTTAGAAAACATAGCATTAGATACAAGAGAAGAATGTATTGAAAGTTTAGTGAATTTAATAGTATTACAAGTATCACCAAATGAAATTGAAAATCTAATGGAAAGTACTTTAGAAGGAGAGTTACTAAAATCTAAGGATTTATTTGAATTATTTAATAAATTTAATATAGATTATGAAAGTCTATTAATGAGTGTAATCAATAAAGTGGTAAATAAAGTTTCAGAAAGTGAAAAAACAACACAAGTTATAAGTGAAGTTATAAATGATACCATAGAAAAAATAATAGATAAGGAAGTAGCATCTTTATTAGTTAATACTACTGATAATAGAATAGAAAAAATATCAAATTTAGTAATAGAATTTTATAATAAGTTTATGAAGAATAATGGAAAAGAAATTATTGACAAATTTAAAGTTGATAAAATAATTGAAGATAAAATCAATAGTTTTGATGTTCAATTTGCAGAAAAACTGATACTTGAAATAGCGAGTAAAGAATTAAGGGCAATAACATGGCTTGGGGCATTATTGGGTGGTTTAATGGGGATATTGTCACCAATTTTGGGATCACTTTAATATAAAAGTATAAATTTAAAATTTATTTGTTTTTAGCAGTAAAATAACAAATAAATGTAGCAGTTAAATTATAAATTAATAATAGATTACAAACTAAAGGATTATATTGGAAATTGATATAGTTGGAGGGGAATTTTATGATATTTGATTCACATGCACATTATGATGATGAGAGTTTTAATGAAGATAGAGAAGTTATTTTGAAAAATATACAAGAAAATGGAGTTATAGGGGTACTGAATTGTGGTGCAGATTTAGATGGAGTAAAAGATTCAATAAATCTTGCAAATAAATATGATTTCATATATGCTGCAATTGGTATACATCCATCAGATTGTGAAATTGTAAACAAAGAGCTTATGGATGAATTCAAAAAATATTATAATGAGAATAATAAAATAAAAGCAATAGGTGAAATTGGATTAGATTATTATTGGGATGAAAATCCTAGTAAAGAAATTCAAAAAGAGGCTTTTAGAATGCAAATGAATTTAGCGAGAGAACTTAAGTTGCCAGTAATAATACATGATAGAGATGCACACAAAGATACATTAGAAATAATGAAAGAATTTAAAGACGTAACAGGGGTTGTGCATTGTTTTTCAGGAAGTGTAGAATTTGCTAAAGAGTGTGTAAAAATGGGATATTATATAGGTATTGGTGGAGTTCTAACATTTAAAAATGCAAAAGTTATAAAAGAGGTTGTTAAGGAAATAGAAATGGATAGAATTTTATTGGAGACGGATTGTCCTTATATGGCACCCACTCCATATAGAGGTAAAAGAAATCAATCGGATTATATAAATTTTGTCGTAGAAAAAATTATGGAAATTAAAGGAATATCAAAAGAGGATGTAGAAAATATAACGTTACAAAACACTAAAAAATTGTTTGATATATAGGAATAGAAGTTTAAATTTTAAGTTATTCATATTTTAATTGAGAACTTTAATTCTAAGTTTCAATTTATATTCTTAAATTGACAATGGACAGTTATTTAAATATTAAATGAGAATAATGTTAACCATCATTGTTAATTGCTAACTGTTAATTGGTTCCAGACATTATACTAGAATAAACTATAAGATTAATAGCTTTCTTTTTGAGAAAGCTATTATTTAAAATTTCAGTTTGGAACCCTATATAGAGAAGGAAGATGATAAAGTTTTAATAATACCAAAAGTAAGAATATTACTTTAATTTTGTGAATGCAATGATTAGTGTTTTTAATAAAAAATAGTTTAGATTTTAAAAAAAAGCATACTTAAAAATAAGTTTGAAGTATAAACAATTTAGCTCAAAATAATGCATAAATAATTCCTTAAACGGGCATTTAAAAATAAATTTGGAAGCGTTTCCAATGAAAAAACAAAGTTTAAATTTTAAAAATTTTAAAACAATTGTAGTTTTAGTGGAATATTTTATGCAAAACCTAAATATATTTAATGTAACATCATCAAAAAAAAATTAAAAAGAGGTCTTCTACGGATCTACCCTTGAGGATTGATTTGTCTAGATTTACAAGAAGTTAGCATATAGATTTTTCTACAAGCAACGTGTATATTTACAGAATCAATTCAATACGGAGTTACCTTAAATTTGACACTTGGACAAATCTTAGGTATAATTTCGAGGTACTCTTGTCTAAGGGAGGTATTTTTATGAGTAGTAAGAAAATAGCCAGATTAAAACAAAGTTTTAAATCTTGGAAAAAAGCTCTAGCAGTAGCTACGACAGTAGTAGTACTAGGAGTGGGCATTACTATAGTAAATATGAGAAAAACCATAGCGGTAGTTATTGATGGCCAGGAAGTACAAATAACAACATTATCAAATGATTTAAATAAAATATTAGATAAGAATGAAATAAAAGTAGAATCATTTGACAAGGTATCTGTAGCATTAGACAGTGAAGTTAAAGATGGAGACAAAATATATATAAAAAAAGCTGTAGATGTTGAAGTGAATGTTGATGGTAAGGTATTAAAGTTTAAATCAGCAGAAGATAATATAGATAATTTATTAGCTTCAAAGGATATAAAATTAGATGATTTAGACAAAGTATCACCAGGAAAATCTGAACTTCTACAAAGTGGAATGAAAATTGATATAACAAGAGTAGATAAAGAAGTTAAGAATGAGGTAAAGTCATTAGAATATGTAATTGAAAAAAGAGAGAATAATGACTTACCAGAAGGAACTGAGAAAACAGTTCAAGAAGGCCAATCAGGAGAAAAAGTTATCACAACAGAGGTTGTGTATGAAGACGGAAAAGAAGTTTCACGAAAAGTTGTTGGAGAATCTGTAAAAAAACAACCAATAAAGAAGATTATTGATGTTGGAACACTAGGTGTTTTAAGAACTTCACGTGGTGCAGATGATTACTATACAGAGATGATGGTTATGGAATCAACTGCATATACATCTGATAGGGGAAACGACAATGGAATAACAGCATCAGGTTCAGCTTGTGTACGTGATGAAGGTGGTTACAGTACAATTGCTGTTGATCCAAGAGTTATACCATTAGGAACTAAAGTATATATAGAAGGTTATGGTTATGCCATAGCACAAGATACTGGTGGAGCTATTAAGGGAAATATAATTGATGTATATTTTAACTCATATGGTGAAACTATGAATTGGGGTAGACGAAACGTTAAGGTTTATATTTTAAAATAGGAGCATTGCTCCTATTTTTTCTTTGTAAGAAATAATAATTTAACATATGCAGAGTATAATGTTGAATAACATTTAAATAAAGGTTAAAACTTAAATATAAGATAGTCAGTAATAGTTGACATTTTACACATAAATGGAGGAAAATTAAAAGGATTATAACAAGGCATATTCAAAAAAGTAATAAGCCGATTTAACAAATAAATTTGTGTAGTGTTATGTAATACAAATTCAAAATCAAGTTATTTTTGTTTTAAATAATAATTTTAATTGAAAATGGAAATCTATAGTATTACAAAATCTATTATGTTAAATTGACTAATTATTTTTATTCATATACCTAGAATAAATTTAGAGAAGTTTATAAAATTGGAGGAAATATGATTAAAGAGGTAATAGTTGTAGAGGGTAGGGATGATGTAACTGCAGTTAAAAGAGCAGTAGATGCAGAACTTATCTCAGTTAGTGGATTTGGAATAAATGCAAAAGTAATAAATAAAATAAAGGAAGCTCAAAAAAGACAGGGAGTTATAGTTTTAACAGATCCTGATTTCGCAGGAGAAAAAATAAGAAAAATAATAGCAAAAAGAGTTCCAGGAATTAAACATGCATATATTAGTCAAAAAGAAGGAACAAAAGGTGATGATATTGGAGTTGAAAATGCATGTCCAGAAGCGATAATAAAAGCTTTAGAAAATGCTAAATGTGAGATTAAAGAACCAAGAAAAGAGTTTGATATACAAGATATGTATTTCTTTAAACTAACTGGTGATGGAAACTCAAAAGAAAGAAGAGAATTTGTAGGTAATATGTTAGGAATAGGATATTGCAATGCAACTCAATTTGTAACAAGGTTAAATAATTACGGAATATCTAAAGATGAGTTTGTTAAAGCTATAGAAAAGCTAGATAAGGAGATGGATAATGAGTAATATAACTACTAAAGATATAGTAAATAAATATAATTTTAAATTTGCTAAAAGTTTAGGGCAAAATTTCTTAATAGATGATACTGTTTTAGATGATATAGTTGCAGGTGCAAATGTATGTGAAGAGGACTACATAATAGAAATAGGACCAGGAGTAGGAACACTTACAGTTCAACTTTTAAATAAGGCAAAAAAAGTTACAAGTATAGAGTTGGACGATAGATTAATACCAATACTTTCAGAAGAACTTAAAGATTTTTCAAATTTTGAATTAATACATAAGGATGCCTTAAAGGTAAATTATAATGAGTTAATAGGTGATGAACCTAGTGTTAAATTAGTAGCAAATTTGCCATACTATGTAACAACACCTATAATAGCTAATTTATTAAATGGTGGATATAAATTTAAATCATTAACAATAATGATTCAAAAAGAGGTTGCTGAAAGAATAGATGCAGAACCAAGTACAAAAGATTATGGTGCTTTTTCATTATTAGTTCAATACTATTGTAATACTAGTATTGTTAGAAAGGTTTCACCAAAATGTTTTATTCCATCACCTAAGGTTGAATCTATTGTTATAAGATTAGATAGGTTAGAAAAACCAAGAATCGAAGTTAAAGATGAAAAATTATTTTTTTCAGTAATTAGAAATTCATTCAATATGAGAAGAAAAACTTTATGGAATGCAATGAAAAATATTGGATTAGAAAAAGAAAAATTAGAAAAAGCATTTGAATATGCAGAAATAGATCCGAAAAGAAGAGGCGAAACTTTAACAATACAAGAGTTTGGAAAGTTAAGCGATTGTATATACGATTTAAAAAGATAGAGTTACTATTAAATGGTAGCTCTTTTTTTATTGTATTAGAATATGATATTTTGAAAGTAAGGGTATTAGCATAGCAATGTCTACTTGTATATATGTAAATATATTTAAAAAAATTCAATTTTGAAATGAAAATATGAAATCCTAATAATGAATGTGAACTAATAGTATAGAATACATAAAGATATGTACTTTATAGTTTTTATTACATATAATCATATATTTATCATCTTTTACCATGCAACCTCATATATTATAATGTATAAATTAAATGGAGGTAGCGAAGGGTGGCATCTAAAAAAAGTTACAGTAGATTTTTTATAATTTTGCAAGAAGACGAAAAAGGTCATGGATTATCATCAGATAAGGCACCATCAGGATACACAAAAATAGAAGTGAAAAATAATAAATGTAAATTATCATATTATGTTCAGAATCTAAAGAAAAGCGATACCAGTTACTATATGGCTCTTATATGTGACAAGAAAGATATAAAAAATATAATTAAGTTGAGCAAGATGAACATAGATGAACATGGAAGAGCAGATATTGTATGTGAATATGATGGTAATAACATAGGAAATGTAGGCATCAATGTTGAGAGTATAAGTGGTTCAGCAATAATAGCCATGAATGGCAAAAATGTAAAATGTATAATGAATGGATTTATTACTCCTGATGTATCAAATGAATGGAGAAAATATGAAGTAATTACTGAACAAAACTTAGTTAGAGAGATTAACGAAGTTAAATTTGATGAGTACGAAAAAAAAATAGAGGATAAAAAAATAGAAGAGCAGAAAATACAAGATTCAAAGGCAGATGCAAGTAAAATAAGAAAAGAAAGTGTTAAGGAAACTACTTTAAATGAAAATTTTAACGAAGAGAAAGAGTTGGAAAATTCGGATATCGAAGATAGAAATGACGTTGTAGAAAGTCAACAAGATGAAAAAATATCCATAGAGAATGTTTATGAAAATATAAAGAATGGTTCAATAGAATTAACAGAAGAAGAGTTGGAGGATTTATTAAGGCACAAGAAGAAAAGTAAAGAATCAGATAAAGAATATTGTAATTGTGATGAATGTAATGAATGTGATGAGGAAAAGCATAAGGATAAAAAGGAGAAAAAAGAAAAGAAAAAAAATGATGAAGAATGTGATGAACATGAAAAGAAAGAAAAGGAGCACAAAAAAGAGGAAAAGGATAAACTAGAGTATGAAGAATGCTATGAATGCAAAGATAAAGAAAAGAAGGAGAAAAAAGAATTTGAAATAGATTTTAAATATGAAGATAACATAATAGAAAATAAAAATGCTATGAATAAGTTCTTCAAGGAAATAGTAAAAGATTTTGAAGAAGTAGAAGGATATAATGATATAAAAAATTGTAAGTGGTATAAAGTAAAAATATATCAATTGGAAGATATGTATTGCATGAATGACTATAAAAAATACACAGTAATATACTATCCAATGATTTGCTATTATCCATATATATCTAAATATAAGCACTGCATGATAGGACATAAACATGATAAAGATGGAAATTTGAAATATATAGTATATGCAATTCCGGGAAACAAGTCAGAAGAGGAACAACCTTATGGCGGAAAAACTGGATTTGTGACATGGATGCCTAATAAAGAAAATACAGATTACGGATATTGGCTAATGTTCTATGATTTTAAAAATTCAACAGTAGTAGTTCCTGTAAAAAAATAAATTTAAATATGAATAATGAGGGGTAAAAAAACCCTTCATTTTTATTTAATCAAAGAAAATAAAATTATAAATAGCTTAATAATTTACTAGTTATATACATATATTGTAATATAAATAATTTTAGGAGGAACTTCTAATGAGTTTTAGGGGAAATGATGGAAGGAAAACTGGACTAGCTATAATAATGATTGGTTTAATGCTTGTAATTATTGGTTTTGGAAATTACTTTGAAGATAAATTGAAAGCAACGACATTGACACAAAATAATATATCTACATTTAAAATGTACAAGGTTGAAAACTGTATAGATTATGGATTACCTAGTGAATGGATAAATAGTAAAATTAGTGTAGCTAATAAGAATATCGCATATTGTAGTGAATTTATATCAACTGACGGACTTGTAAAAGGTAATGTTGAAGTTTGGAATAACAAGGATACAAAAGATATAGTTAAAGAAAATGAACAATCTATAGAAAAAATTGGAATAAAACAATATAAAACTGAAAGTAAAAAAATAGGTGATAACAATGGATACCTTACAAAGTATGAAATGAAAAAAATGAATGGAAAGAACTATAAAAAATATGATTATGTATTTAAAGTAGGAAAAAACAATGTAGTTGCACGATTTTATATAGAAGGCAAAAATTACAAAGAAAATACACCTATTTTACTAGAAAATATTCTCGAAACTTTTGTAAGTAATTAATATTTGATTTAGCTTTCTACAAGTATTATAATTGTAAATATAAATTAATAAGAGAGAGGCAGTTGCTTCTCTCTTAATTAATTAATATATATGAATATATATTAATATTGTGGAGGAATTAAGTGAAAAATTTTAAGAAATATATATGTTTAGCAAGTTTACTTTTAGTCATTTTAGGACTTACTGGTTGTAATTCTAAAAAGGCAGAAAAACCATTCAGTTATATGAAAGAAAGTAATATAACTAAGATATCAATACAAAGCACAAGGGATAAAAGTTATAAGTTTACGGTTACTGATACAGGTGTAATAGATAATATATATAAAATATTATCTAAGGCTAAAGAGGTAGATAAAGAGAGTAAGTTAGAAGCAGACTATATATTTGAAATCTATGAAGGGGAAGATAACATACATAAGTTCAGTTATATTGCAGGATTAGATCCTTCAGATGGAGCTAATTTTTATGATGGAGAAAAAGGTTACATAATTTCAAAAAGACTTGATAACGACATTATAAAAAACTTTTGGAATATAAGAAAACCTATAGATTTTCAAATAGTTTATTATGATACAATAATTAAAGCTATAAGTCAGTATAGAAGTAATACAGATAATGAACTAAGTATAGGTATAGACCTTGATAAAGATTTAGAAATGGCAAAGTTTATTTTATCTACAGATGTAATGAATTTTGAAAATAAACTTAACAAAGAAAAAAATGTGCAAATTATAAATGATGAAAACAAAGATAAGTTTGATATAATTATGTCAATCCACACCGAAGGATATTTATCAAATAGGTATAAGGCAACTATAACTTTTGAAGAAGAAAAAGAAAATAAGAAAGTTAACTTATACATTTTTAATACTTATGAAAAAGGCGATTGGAATTTTAAAGTTTTAACTGAAAAGCCAGATGATTTTTAAAAGAAAAATCTCTCAATAATATTATTGAGAGATTTTATTTTTTATATTAAATTAGAATTGTTATAGAGAATATCTTTTGAAGAGGAAGGAAGTTTAACTTTATCTCCAACGGAAGAATGTTTAGGCAAATTATTTATTGAAGTATTTATTATCATACCATCACAAACCTCAACAAAAGCATCTGTTTCATTTAAATCGACTATCAATCCAAACAAAGTTTTACCGTTAATAGAATATAGTAAAAACAAATCTAGAAACGGTACACCACCTTTCTTTAAAAATATAATTATATGGATACAAAACAAAAAAGTTAAATATAATAAATTGTAACCATATATAATATATAGTATCGCCATGTTGAAAATAACTATTCTACAAAGTTAAGTACATAAAAAATAAATTAATTCATATACAAAATAAATACATATTTATGAATAAAATGTAATAATTATGATATTTAAATGGTGAATGTATGTAGTATAATGTTAAAGTGAAATATTAATAAATATTTCATAAAAAAAGTGTAAAAATAGTACTATACGTACTTAGGATAGGTAGACAAAAAATTAAAGTATAGTTTTAACGTAGTGTGGAGGTAAATAGGGGTGCCTAAAGTAGAAATATTTATAATAGAAATTTTAATAGCTATTATAATAATACAATTAATCATGGTGTTAAAAGCTAAACAAGAACTAAAGAAAGTAAAAAGAGTACGAAAATTTATATATGAAGCAAGTGAAAAAATTATAGATGTAAAAGAGGAAAGCGAAGCATTTAAAGTGATTTTAGATTATGCTTTAAACTTAGTTCCAATAGCATCAAAAGGAAGTTTTTTAAAATATTGTGAAAATGAAAATGAGTTTGAATTTATTTCGGTTTGTGGTTATAGTAAGGAACTAGAAAAAAAGAGAATTCCAAAGGAAAATATATTCTTATACAGAAAAAATAAATTAAGTGATATTGCAATAATAGAGACAAAAGAGGTTATAAGAGACAAATATTCAGAGCTATATAAAATATCTAGTGATATTGTTAGTGTGGTGTGCGCACCTATTTATATAGATGAAAAATTAGTAGGTGTTATTAATTTAGATAATACAAATGCAAATAAAAACTTTACAAATGATGATATACATATATTAAAATACATATTGAATGAATTTAAGTTAGTTATAAAAAGTCAAACAATACAATCCGAGTTAAGAAATAAGTCTACATTTGATAGTCTGACGTCTATATATAGTAGAAGCTACTTAAAGTATCTCATGGAGTATTATTTAGAAAATGAATTTACAACGTATGATATTAGTTCGTTAGTATTTATAGATATTAATTCATTTAAGTATATAAATGATAATTATGGGCATAAGGTGGGCGATGATATATTAAAAAGATTTGCAGCTATATTAAGGAATAGATTAGATGATAGAAGCATATATGGAAGACTTGGTGGTGATGAGTTTTTAATAATGTTTAATGGGTTCTCTAAAAAGAAAACTTTGGAAATTATAAAAGAGATAGAAGTATTATGTGGAGAGATATGTGTAGGTAATTATAATTTAAGTTTTAGTTATGGTATTTATGAAATTGTAGGTAAGAGTGAAGAAAATTTAGATTTAGAAGTGTTAATTAGTAAAGCGGATAGTGAAATGTATAAACAAAAAAGAATAGTAAATAGAACGAGTAAATATAAAATAGGAAGTTTAATATAAACTTCCTATTTTGCATTTAATACATATTATGAATGATTATAGTTTTGTAACATTTGAAGCTTGAGGGCCTCTTTCTCCATCTACAACTTCAAATTCTACTTTTTGACCTTCTTCCAATGCTTTATAACCATCACTTTGAATTGCAGAGAAATGTACAAAAACATCTTCTTCACCTTCAACTGATAAAAAACCAAATCCTTTTTCTGCATTAAACCATTTTACTGTACCTGTTTTCATGAAAATTCTGTTGCTAAAATCTATAAAAATCTATAAAATTTTTAATTTCTTGTTCAATCTGCTTTCTGCTATAAAACTACTTAGAGAATTATGCCAATTTTTAAAATTATTAAACTTTAAAAACTTTAAATAGAAACTATGTAGTACATTTTCAAAATAAGACCTGTATGAGAAATTACTAGAAATTTATATATTTGTTGCAACAGTTCACCTCCTCTTAAAATATAATTTAAAATTTGTCATATTTATATCTTTTTCTATTTTAAAAAATTTATACTATAAATTTTCAAAATAGAATAAGATATATTTTAATAAAAAGTTGAAAAACGCATATAAATATTATAAAAGTATAAATTTAAAATATTTAATATACTATATTTTTATTGGATTTTTTTAAGAAATACAAAAAAGCAGAAGTGTCAATTTAAGCTAATAAATGAAAAATGTAATAATCATATGTTAAAAGGTGATAAATAAGTTTTATATCATCTTTCTGAAATAATTTATTAATTGATATAATTTTTTTCCTAGAGTATAATAGACCGAGTGCAATATGTCGTGTTTTTAGGGGGGAGTTTATGCTATATGTTGTTAAAAGAGATGGTAGAAAAGTTGAGTTTGATTCTATAAAAATAACTAATGCTATTAGAGGATCAGCAGACGAAATATCATATGAACTACTTGAAAGTGAAAAAATAGAACTAACTCAAAAGATTATAAAAAGAATTGAGAAATTAAATGTAGAGGAAATAACGGTAGAAGAAGTACAAAACATTGTACAGGAAACTTTATTAGAAAATGGTCATAAGCCAATTGGTATAGCTTATGCTAATTATAGAAAAGAAAGAACTAGGCTAAGAGAAATTAAGTCAGATTTAATGAAGGCTATAGAAAAAATTGGTGTAGAAACAGATAGAGATAATGCCAATGTAGGAAATAATTTTAGTTCAAAGTTATTAAGAATAGCAAGTGAATCTAACAAATGGTTTAATTTATCTACTATGCCTAAACATTTATCTAAAGCACATGAAAATGGAGACTTATATTATCATGACTTAGATAGCTACAACCTTACAATTAATTGCTTACATATACCAACCAAAGAGGTTTTAGAAAGAGGTTTCAACACTGGATACGGATATTTAAGAAAAGCGAAGCGTATAGATTCAGCAGCAGAGCTTTCATGCATATTACTTCAGTCTACACAAAATGATATGTTTGGTGGACAGTCACATCCGGATTTTGACAACGATTTAGCTGTATTTATAGAGCCAACAAGAAATCAATTAAGAGATGAATTTAGAGAATTAGGAATAGCAGAAGAAAAAATTGAAGATGCCGTTGAGAAAAAATTAAATAGAACTATAGAGCAATCAATGCAAGGAATAGTTTATAATTTAAACACAATGCATAGTAGAGCAGGTTCTCAAGTTCCATTTTCTTCTATAAATATAGGGATACCTAACAATAAAGATGGAGCACTTATTTGTGAAAAGTTTTTAATTGAGTATGAAAAGGGATTAGGTAGAGGTGAACAGCCAATATTCCCTAATATTATATTTAGAGTAAAAGAAGGCATAAATAAGGAACCTAATGATCCATATTATTATTTATTTGAACTTGCATGTAGAGTAGCAAGTAAAAGAATGAATCCTACATTTATGAATATAGATGCAGATTTTAATAAGGAATACTACGATAAGGGGTATATGCCAGCAACTATGGGGTGTAGAACTTATCTTATGAGTAATTGCAATGGTGAACCAGGAACAAAGGGAAGAGGAAATATAGCACCTACAACTATAAATCTTCCAAGAGTAGGTATACTTGCAAAAGGAGATACTAAAAAATTCTTTACATTACTTGAAACAAGGTTAGAACAAGCTAGTGAATCTTTAATGCATAGATATAATGTATTAAAACATCTTAGAGTAAAAGATTTACCTTTTGTTGCAGGCGAAGGTTTATTAAAAGGATCAGAAGGATTATCACCAGAGGATTCAATAGAGCCGATTCTAAAGCAAGGTAGTTATGCTATAGGATTTATAGGTCTTGCAGAAACTTTAATAGCACTTACTGGAAAACATCATGGTGAGTGTGAAGAGTCAAGAAAGTTAGGAATAGAAATAATAGGTTTTATAAGAAACTTTACAGATAAATTAACTAAAGAAACCAGTTTAAACTGGGGATGTTATGCAACTCCAGCTGAAGGACTAAGTGGAAAGTTTATAGTACAAGATAAAAAAGTGTTTGGAGAAATTAAAGGTGTAACAGATAAAGAATACTACACTAATAGTTTCCATATACCTGTATCATATCCTATATCTATATGTGATAAGATACAAACAGAAGCACCATATCATAAACTATGTAACTCAGGACATATAAGTTATTTAGAAGTAGATGACTATCCATCACCAGAAATAGTTAGAGATATAATAAAATATGCATATGAAAATAGTAATATAAGCTATATAGGAATAAACTTTCATATAAAATACTGTAGAGAATGTGGAACATATTTAAAACCAGATAAATTTGAATGTCCGACTTGTGGCAGCACTAATATACAAGGTGTATCAAGAGTAACAGGATATTTAAGCTTAGATGAGAGATTTGGTCCAGGAAAATATCATGAAAGAGAAGATAGACTTTCTCATACACAAAACCATAAAAAAATATATGAAATGAAATAGAACAAATTAAAGCCAAGGGTATCCTTGGCTTTTCTTGTTAAGAAGTACTGTTATAGGTGTTATAATAATATAAAAAAGAGTATTTATAGGAGATTAAATATGGAATTATTATTTAATAATAGTTATGATGAATTTAGAGAACTATTGTTTAGCTTACATGTAATTGCTAACACTGAAAGTGTAATTAATAATATAAACAAAACTTTTCAAATAGAAAAGAATAAAGATGTTTTTAGGTTTATAGATAAGTTATCCAAACAACATAAAATAAATGAAGAAGATTTAAATTTCTTTTTTAAGCAGTATGAAAATGAAACGAATCCATTTTCCATAGGGATAGCTATATTAGATATTGATTTTAAAAGTAATGGTTTGAAAGAAAAAATTGATGAGATAAATAACAAAAACACTGAAAATATATTAGAAAATGTGTTTAAGGATTTAGTAGAGTTACAAGGGAAAAATATAAAAGTTGAAGATGTATTAAGTTCTAGTGAAACTAAAATAAAATTTATAGAAAGTTTGGAATGTACATCAGAGCAAAAATGGAATTTGGTGTTATTTTCAAACTCTGTGAGTGTATATGTAGAACGATTATGTAATATTATAAGAGAATATATTCCCATTTATGAAAGTAATGAAAAAAAAGTTCAACAGTTAAAAGAAAAATATAAAAATCAATTAGAAGATAAATTAAATAAACAAGGCATAAATTATATAAATAATTTTAACATAATTGAAGATTGTGAGAAATTTGATAAAGTCATAGTTTATCCAATGTTTATAAACTATTGTTCTATATCATACAAAATAGATGAAAATTGTATGGAAATTGGAATAGGTTTTATGAGTGAAGAAGTTATTTATAAAAAAAGAAAAGGTGATGGAGAGCTTGAAAAGTATAATAATATATTAAAAATTTTAGGAGATAAAAGTAAATTTAATATAGTTAGACTTTTGAACAATGAGCAATTGTATGGGAGTGAGATAGCGCAAAGACTAAATTTAACTACAGCAACAGTTTCACATCACATGTCACAATTACTTATTTATGAACTTGTTACATTAAACAAAGATGATGTTAAAGTGTATTACAAGTTAAATAGAGATAAATTTAGTGAACTTATAAATTTTTTAATTGAAGAGTTCAATATAAAATAATTAAAAAAGTATTTGAAGGTTGTAGAAATTAAGTTTTCTGTAACCTTTATTTTTTTGAACTAAATTTTAATAATTACAAGACTAACATCTAAAAACATTATAGACATAAATCTAATATTGGAATATAATGTTATTAGATGATCATCTTATAATAAGTTAGATTTATATTAGGGGGTATTATGAGAAAATATTTATTTAAAAACAAATTTTTCTTTATGTGTACAGTAATAATTTCAATTTTAAGTTCAACTATAAATGTAGGTATGGCATATATGTTTAAATTCATTTTAGATATTATATCAAGTGGATATGTAAATAGGTTCAGCGTAATTGTATTGACATTTGGGGGGTATTTAATGGCTATGTCAGCAATTAGAGTACTTGAAGGAATTATAAAGGCTAATTATATAAAAAAATCAATGAATTATTTAAAACAAGATTTATTCTCTAAAATATTAAAAAAGGATATAGTTGATTTTAATGAAGTTAATAGTGGAAAGTATATATCTATTTTATCAAATGATATGACTATGATTGAAAATGACTATTTTAATAATATATTTGAAATTATAAAGGTTATATGGGGATTTTTATTGGCTACAGTAAGCATGTTTATACTTAGCAAAGAAATAACTATTGTTGTAATATTATTTGGAGTTTTATCATTCGTTATGCCAAAACTATTTTCAAAAAAAATAAGCAATTCTAAAATGAGATATTCAGATTCGTTAGAAAAATTTACTATTAAAGTAAAGGATGTATTTTTAGGGTTTGATGTAATAAAAAGTTTTAATGTAGAAGAAAAAATATTAAATGAATATAGTGCTTGGAATAATGATGTTAATATGAGAAAATTTAAATTTTCTGTTTTGCAATCTATAATAGAAGGCTTAAGTATATTTATATCAATGGGAATTTTTGGGGCAGTAATTGTTATAGGGGCATATTTTACGATGAAAAATTATATTACAGTAAGTACAATGCTTGCTTGTGTTCAACTTTGCAATAATGTTGCAAACCCTATAGGAAATATCTTAGAGATTTTAAATAATATTAAGTCATTAAAAAATATATCTAAAAAAATAATGACTATAATAAATGCAAAGGATGACACTACAAAGTGTAAAGACAAATATGTTTTTGAGGATAAAATACAAATTGAAAACTTAACTTTCAGTTATGATGGAAGTAAAAATGTTTTAAAAAATATAAATTATATATTTGAAAAAGGAAAAAAATACGCAATAGTAGGGGAAAGTGGATGTGGTAAAAGTACTTTAATAAAAATTCTATTAAAATATTATAAGGAATATAGTGGGAAGGTAATTTTGGATAATGAAATTATAAATAATATAAACACAAAATCTTTATATAAGTTAGAATCAATGATACATCAAAATGTTTTCATATTTGATAGCACATTAGAAGAAAATATAGCTTTGTTTAAGGACTATGATAAGAAAAAAGTAAATGAAGCAATTAAAATTTCAGGTTTAGAAAATGTAGTTAATAAAATAGATGGTGGTCTTAAAGGTACTGTTGGTGAGAATGGAAAAGTACTTTCAGGGGGAGAAAAGCAAAGGCTTGCAATAGCAAGAGCTATATTAAAAGAAACACCAATTATATACTTAGATGAGGCAACGTCTGCACTTGATAGTCTAACAAGTTATGATATAGAAAAAACTATATTATCAATGGAGGAAAAAACAGCTATAGTTATAACTCACAAATTTAATGAAGAGATATTAAGAATGTACGATGAAATAATAGTTTTAAAACAAGGGGCAATAGAAGAAACAGGAGATTTTGAACAGCTCATAAGTAAACATGGGTATTTTTACAATATGTATAATATAGGAAGAGTGGGTTAAGCATACAAATACTTATTTAAGCAAATTCTTGTTTTAATGAAAGAAAAATTTTTTCAATTTATAAATATACTATTTTAACTTTGAGGCTTGAAAAACTATAGTGTATAATATATTTTAGATAAAATAAATAAAGAGGTGTCTTATTAGTATGAAAGATACAGTAAATCTAGCAGGAATTATACATGAGAGTCTTAATAATGGACCTGGAATTAGAAGAGTATTATTTGCCCAAGGGTGCAAACATAATTGCAAGGCTTGTTTTAATCCTCATACACATGGATTTGGTGGAGGTCAGGATTATAGAGTTCAAGAATTAGTTAATGACATAAAAAGAAATCCACTTATAAGTGGTGTAACTTTTAGTGGTGGAGATCCATTAGAACAAGGCGAAGCTTTTGCTGAAATTGCTGAAGAAAGTAAAAAATGTAACAAAAATGTGTGGTGTTACACAGGTTATAAATTTGAATATATCATGGAAAATGCAGATAAAATCCCAGGATGGAACAAGCTTATAAATAATATAGATGTATTAGTAGATGGAAAATTTGATATAGAAAAAAAAGATGAAGATTTAAAATATAGGGGATCTAGAAATCAAAGAATTATAGATGTTAAGGAAAGTTTAAAAAACAATAAGATAATAGAGTTTAAATTAACTTAAAATATAAAGTAATGAAAAAACAGGGGGAAAAAATATGAAGCCTATTATTGGGATATGTGCTGATTATGTATATGGAATAACTGAATTATATGACGGATTTGGGAGTAATTTCAACTGGCAGGTAATAACAGATGATTATGTAACAGCTATAGAAAATGCAGGAGGAATGCCTATAATAATACCTGTAATAAGTATTAAAGAAAATATTGATAGGTATTTGGAAATGATTGATGGAATTATTTTTGCTGGTGGATATGATGTTGAGGCTAAAAGATATGGTGACAGTCCAAGTTTCAAAATAGGGGCAGTTAGTCCAGAAAGAGATGAACAAGAAATATATCTTGCCAAAAAGATTATATATGAAACAAGAATTCCAACATTAGGTATATGTAGAGGATGTCAGATATTAAATGTGGCTGGGGGTGGTGATTTATATCAAGATTTAGTTGAAATAACTCCAAAGAATGATGTTAAAATTATAAATCATTCAATAGATAATTCACCTAAATATAATCCAGTTCATAAAGCTAATATAAAAAAACATAGTAAGATGTATAAAATATTTAATGAAGAAGTTATAGAAATAAATTCATATCATCACCAGGTTATAAAAAATGTTTCGGAAGAATTTGAAGCAACAGTAATAGCTACTGATGGTGTAGTTGAAGGCATAGAAATTAAAGATGATAGATTTGTTGTCGGAACACAATGGCACCCAGAGATGATGGCTGAAAAAGTAGAAAAGCAAAGACTTATATTTGAATCATTTATAGAAGCTACTAAAAAATTTAAGTTACATGAATAATAAAATAGACCATATTATAATAAGATTATATTTATTATAATATGGTCTATTTTTTTATATACACTATCTAAAATTAAAAAAATAAATCAGTTTAATCTTTAACTATATAGAATTTAAAATTAAAACTTTATTCTTATCAGCTTCAATAAAGTCTTCAACCATTATAGAATTAGAATTAATTCTTTCACCTGTTTTCATGTTAGTTAAAAATGTTTCTACACCATCAAGTTCAAATGTTAATTGAGGAGTCTTATAATGCATGGGTATAGTTATTTTACTATTAATTTTTTTGGCTAACAGAGCAGCTTCTTCACCACCAATTGTATAATTTCCACCAACAGGAATTAAAAGAACATCTATATTTCCAATTAAATCAATAACCTCATCATCAAGCATATGACCTAAATCACCAAGGTGACATATTTTAATATTTCCAAAATTGAACTTAAAAATAGTGTTTGGGCCTCTTTTAGCGCCTTTTACTTCATCATGAAAAGATGGAAAACTTTCAATTGTTATGTTCTTTTCTTGATAATCTTCTGCATTACGAAGGATTTTAACATCATCATGTAGTAAAGCTGTATAATTATGATCAAAATGCTCATGACTTATAGTTACAATGTCAGTATTACCACGAAATAATGGATATCCGACAGTTTCGTCAAATGGATCAGTAACTATTTTAATCCCATTATTATCTTCAATTAAAAATGATGCATGACCAAGCCAAGTTAAATTCATAATAAAAACCTCCTAAAATTAATTTACAAATTTTTCTGAAATATATTAGTATTTTAACATAAGAATGAAAATATAACATATCAACTATAGGGTTCCAAGTTCAAATTTAAAATAATATATTTATCAATTGAAAAGCTTTTTTCTTTCATCAAGGAACAGGAATTATTTAAATTAGAGTTTCTTTGAAATTTTTATGAATAACGTTTTAAATAATTTGTGTTTCTTGGAATACTACTATTCTCATTTAATATTTGAATAATTTCATTTTCAGCTTGAAATCCTATATATGGTTTCAAGCTGAAATTCAAAATAATCTCTTTATCAAATGATACTACTAATCTTACAGTTTATTCTATTATCATGTTGGAAATCAATTAAAAAGTAAGAGTGAATAGTAAAAAGTTATGATTAATATTATTTATTCCTATATAATATTTAAAATGTGCAAAAGTGTATAGTACTATGAATTGATTTTAAATTATTGGTTATATTTATAATTAAATGAGTAACAAATTGTGTAATTATGAATATAATTGTATAAATAAGGTAGTTTAAATTTAGTTTTAACCTTATGATGAAATGAATTGACAACAAATAGTTAGTGTACTATAATGAATTCAAATTATAAGTTTTTTTAAAAGGCTATGAATAGGAAAAGTAATTTATCGTAGAACTTAAAGAGAGTGAGGGGTTGGTGTAACCTCATAGTTGTAGATAATCGAAAATCACCTAGGAGCTGAAAGCTGAAATTAAGTAAGTTTATCCGTATTTCTGCGTTAAAGAATAGAGTATATTTGTACTTGAAAAATTACCATAGGTGGTATAGCGAAGATATCTTCGTCCTATTTAGGGCGGGGTTTTTTTATTTTATAAACTAAAATTTTAACTTTTAAGATTGACTAATAAATTTACAATAAGAAAGGAGTTTTTAATATGTATAAAAAAATTGATTCTTCAAAAAGTTTTATGGACATGGAAAAAGATGTTATAAAACTTTGGAGTGAAAAAAACATAATACAAAAGAACTTTGACGCAAATAATGATGGCGAGTATTTTACATTTTATGATGGACCACCAACAGCAAATGGTAAGCCACATATAGGTCACGTTCTTACAAGAGTTATGAAGGATATTATCCCAAGATATAAAGTTATGAAGGGATATAAAGTATTAAGAAAAGCAGGATGGGATACTCATGGTCTTCCAGTTGAACTTGAAATAGAAAAAAAACTTGGAATATCAGGTAAACCTCAAATAGAAGAGTATGGTGTAGAAAAGTTTGTTACAGAATGTAAAGATAGTGTGTTTACATATGTTGAAATGTGGAGACAAATGTCTGAAAGATTAGCATATTGGGTAGATATGGATAATCCATATGTAACATTCCACAATAATTATATAGAGTCAGTTTGGTGGGCATTAAAAAGAATGTGGGATAAGGATTTAATATATAAAGGATTTAAGGTAATGCCTTATTGCCCAAGATGTGGAACAACTTTATCTTCACACGAAGTAGCTCAAGGATATAAAGATGTAAAAGACAGTTCAGTATATGTTAAATTCAAACTAAAAAATGAAGACAAATCTTTCTTAGTTTGGACAACAACTCCTTGGACTTTACCAAGTAACGTTGCATTAGCTGTAAATAAAACATACGATTATGTTGAAGTTGTTCAAGAAGATGAACATTTAATACTTTCAAAATCATTATTAAGTAAATTAAATGGAGAGTATGAAATAATTGCTGAATTTAAAGGTGAAGAACTTCTAGGAAAAGAATATGAACAAATGTTTAACTTTGAAGTTCCTGAAAAGAAAGCATTTTATGTTGTTCATGGAGATTATGTAACATTATCAGATGGTACTGGTATAGTTCATATAGCGCCTGCATATGGAGATGACGATAATAAAATAGGAAAACTTTATGATTTACCATTAATCAATTTAGTTGATGGAGAAGGTAAATTTGTAGATGCAGTTACTCCATGGGCTGGAATATTTGTTAAAAAAGCAGACGAAAAGATAATAAATACATTAAAGGAAGAAGGAAAACTTTATAAAAGTGAAAAATTCCTACACTCATATCCACACTGCTGGAGATGTGACACACCACTTCTTTACTATCCAAGAGAGAGCTGGTTTGTAAGAATGTCATCTTTAAGAGATAAACTTCTTGAAAATAATAACAATATAAATTGGATGCCTGACAATGTTAGAACTGGAAGAATGGGAAAATTCTTAGAAGGTGTAATTGACTGGGGTATTTCAAGAAATAGATACTGGGGAACACCACTTCCAATTTGGGAATGCGAATGCGGACATAGAGAGATGATAGGAAGCATAGCTGAACTTAAGGAAAAAGGAATAAATGTACCAGAAGATATAGAACTTCATAAACCATATATAGATAAAGTACATTTAAATTGTCCTAAGTGTTCAAAGGAAATGACAAGAGTGGAAGAGGTTATTGACTGTTGGTTTGACTCAGGATCAATGCCATTTGCACAACATCACTATCCTTTTGAAAATAAAGAAGTGTTTGAGGCTAACTTCCCAGCACAATTTATTTCAGAGGCAGTTGACCAAACAAGAGGATGGTTCTATACATTACTTGCAATATCAACTGTAGTATTTGAAAAGAATCCGTTTGAAAACTGTATAGTTCTAGGACACGTACTAGATAAAGATGGATTAAAAATGTCTAAGCACAAAGGAAATGTTTTAAGTCCATTCACAGTATTAGAAAATGAAGGAGCAGATGCGTTAAGATGGTACTTCTACACAGCTAGTGCACCATGGTTACCTTCAAGATTCTATGAAGAAGCTGTTATAGAAGCACAAAGAAAATTCATAGGAACACTATGGAATGTTTACTCATTCTATGTTTTATATGCTGATATAGATAAATTTGACCCATCTAAATATGAAAATTTCGTATCTGAAAATGTAATGGATAGATGGATGATGTCTAAACTTAATACTTTAGTTAAGACAATAGATGAGCATTTAGAAAACTATAGAATTACTCAAGGTGCAAAAGAGCTTGAAGAATTTGTAGATGAACTTTCAAACTGGTATGTAAGAAGAAACAGAGCAAGATATTGGGTTGAAGGGTTAAATGATGATAAAATAGGAGCATACATGACATTATATAGAGTATTAACTACTTTATCAAAAATAGCTGCTCCATTTATACCATTTGTAACAGAAGAGTTATATCAAAACTTAGTTGTTGCATTTGATAAAAATGCACCAGAAAGTGTTCATTTATGCAGATGGCCAGAATACAGATCTGACTTAGTAGATGAATCTTTAGAAGAAGAAATGAACAAAGCATATACAATAGTTAAACTTGGAAGAAGTGCAAGAAATGGTGCAAACATTAAGAATAGACAACCGCTTGGTAAAATGTTAGTTTCAGCAAAATCACTTCCAGAATACTATGGAGATATAGTAAAAGATGAACTTAATATAAAAGAAGTTGAGTTAGGTGCTGATATATCTAAATATGTTAATTTCGAAATAAAACCAAACCTACCTGTATTGGGAAAAGCTTATGGTAAATTAATACCTGGAATAAGAAAAGCTATAGGTGAAATGAACCAAATGGAACTTGCACAGACTATAAATAATGGTAATACTGTTACAATAGATGTTAATGGTGAAGAGATAGAATTAGATTCAAATAAACTATTAATAACAATGCAAGGATTAGATGGTTATGCATTTGCTGGTGAAGGTGACATGGGAGTAGTTTTAGATACTACAATAACTGAAGAATTAAGAGAAGAAGGTCATGTAAGAGAGATATTAAGTAAAATTCAAAACATGAGAAAAGAAAGTGGATTTGAAGTTGCTGATAAAATAAATATCTACGTTACAGGCAATGAAATGCTAGAAAATGTAATAAGAAAGTTTGAAGAGCAAATAGCTAGAGATACACTTGCTGTAGAAATAGTTTATGGTGGAAACTTTGATTATCAAGAAGTTAAAATAAATGGTGAAGAGTTAAAACTTGCTGTTGAAAAATTATAATTAAATAAAAATACCCATAAATGAAATGTTTCATTTATGGGTATTTTTTTATAAAAAATAAATTAATTGTAAATTTATTTATAACATTACTTATTATGTATATTAACATAGTTATATAATTGTATAATTAATATAGTAAAATATTTACAAAAATCACAGATTATATGTCAAAAATCAAGGGGGATTTAAAGAGATGAAATTTAATAAAGGAATATTTTATGTAATTTCAATAGTTAGTTCACCTATATTTTTAATATTTATATTATGTATGCTTGTTAATATAATAAAGAAAATATTATGGATAAAGAAAAATAATGGAAATAGTAAGGAAAATGAAAAAATAGCTAATATAGAAGAGGAAAAAAATGATATTGTGTGTAAAAATAAATTTAATATGACTAAATTTGTGTTGATAGAAATTGTAAAATGTGTTAGTATTCCAACAGCAGTACTTTTTTCAAATTATTTTATAGCAATTAAATTACTTGACGTTATTTGGTAAAACACAAGCATATAAATATACATTTCATTATAAATAATCAGAAGTTACAAAGCTAAATATATAATAAAATTTGTAAAACTTAGCATATTCATTTGTAAAATTTTAAATATACCTAAATAGTAAACATATATTTAAGCATATGTGGAAAAACTATTGTAAATTATTATAGTATAAAGTACTATAAAATGATAAGGTTGGTTAAGAAAATATTACGTATGAATGAGTATGTTATTTTTAATATACTAAAAGTTTAAATTATAAATAATAGGAGTGATTAAAATGGCAGCTTCAATTAAAGATGTAGCTAAAGAGGCTGGAGTTTCAATTGCTACTGTATCAAGAGTATTAAATGGAATAAATGTCGTAAATGAAGATACTAAAAGAAAAGTTTTAGATGCTATAGATAAGTTAGGTTATAGACCAAACATTCTAGCAAGAAGTCTAAAAACACATAAGTCTAGCACTATAGGAATAATAATTCCAGATATAGCAGGTGCTATTTTCCCAGAAGTAGTTAGAGGCGCAGAAGATGTTGCTAATATATATAATTATAATATAATGTTATGCAACACAGATTTAGATATAAATAGAGAAAAAGAAAGCTTTAGAATGCTAAAAGAAAAAATGGTAGATGGTGTAATATACATGGGAAATGCTATGGTTAAAGAAGTAGAAGACTTTATAAATGAGTTAGATATGAAAGTAGTAACCGTAGGAACAAGTGATTCTAAAGAAAAATATCCAAGTGTTGTAATCGATGTATTTCAAGCAGGATATGACGCAACTAAATACTTAATAGAAAAGGGAAATAAAAGAATTGCATACATTGGTTTTTTCCCAGAAATGTATGGCGGAAATTATCAAAAGCTTTTTGATGGATATAAGAAAGCTGTAAGTGAAAATATAGGATATGATGAAAATTTAATTTATTTCTCATCTTTAAATGCGCAAGAAGGATTCAAAGGTGTAAATACAATATTAGAAAAAACATCATTTGATGCTGTAATTTGTAGTAGTGATGAAGTTGCAGTAGGTGCAATTAATGCATTAAGAGAAAGAAATATAAAAGTTCCAGAACAAGTAGATGTTATGGGCTTCAATGACACTGATTTAGCATCAATGTACTATCCAACATTAACGACAGTATCACAACCACTTTACGATATGGGTTCAATAAGTATGAGAATTCTTATAAAAATACTTAATAATGAACCAGTAGAAGAACAACAATTTATATTACCATATGATATAGTAGAGAGAAACTCTTGTAAATAAAATTAAAAAAATGTAAACGTAAAATAAGACTTAAGCTAAATTTAGCTTAAGTCTTATTTTTATTTATCTAAATTTCTTTCAAGATTTATATTTTCAAATTCAGGTATTTTATCATTATCTACTACTGATTTCTTAGATGCAGTAGCATTTTGTTTAACAAATGTAGCTTTAGTGCTTAGTGGAGGTAAAATCACACCAGCACCACCAACACAACCGCCTTCACACATCATACCTTCAATAAAGTTTGCTGGAAGTTTACCTATACTAGCAAGAGTCATAGTTTTCTTCATATCAGTTGGACCACTTATTTTAATAGGTTTGAAATCTATATTAATTTTTTCACGTTCAATATAGTTTTCTATAGCAGCAGTAAGTCCACCAGTTGCAGCGAATCCACGACCCAAAGTAGAACCATCATCAAAAGTAACTGAATCGCAATTTTCTGGATCCATGTCAAAGGCATCTAATAATGCTGAAATTTCTTCAAATGTAAGTACATAGTCAATTATATCTTTTACATCAGGACGTCTCATTTCTCCTTTTTTTGCAGTACAAGGACCTACAAAAATTATTTTTGCATCTGGATCAAAAGATTTTATATATTTACCAGTTGCTATCATTGGAGAAACTGTTGAAGAAATTTTATCTTTTTCCTTTGGAAATTTCTTTTCTATATAACTTAAAAAACCAGGGCAACAAGAGTTAGTCATGTACTTATCACCAGAATTCATTCTTTCAACAAATTCGTTACTTTCGTGAATAGTTACTAAATCTGCACCACAAGCAGCTTCATATACATCAGTAAAACCAATATTTAAAAGAGCGGATTTAACTTGACCTAAAGAAACTTTATTGCCAAATTGACCTCCAATTGCAGGAGCAATTATTGCGTAAAGGTTTTCTTTTTTTGCAAGACGTCTAGCTACTGGTTCAATGAAACTCTTATCAGATATAGCACCAAAAGGGCAAGCTTTCATACAAGCACCACATTGAATGCAATCTTCTGTTTTTATCATGGCTCTTCTATCTTCAGCTACAGATAATGCGCCAGTAGGACAAACAACTTTACAAGGTCTTAAAACTTCTGAAATTGCATGATAAGGACATTGCTTTTTGCAAAGTCCACATTCCTTGCATAACTCTTGATTTATAAAAGCTTTACCATTAACTCTTACCATGGCTTTTGTAGGACAAACCTCCATACATTTATGAGCAAGGCAACCTCTGCAAGCTTCAGTAACAGTATATTTATTTATTGGACATTTATCACAAGCTGCTTCGATAATATAAATAATTTGATCATTATTTTTTATGTCTTCCAGTTCATCCATAGTATCTCCAGTTGGTGAATATCCGGCAGCAAGTTTTGCACGTTGATTTACAATAACTCTTTCCTTGTAAACACAACATCTGTATTGAGGAGTGTCCTTATCAACAATACCAACATGAATTTTGCTTAGTTCTTCTGTAGTTAATCTGTCTTCTTTTGCTAGTATGGCAATGCTTTTTAAAACATTGTGCTTAATTTTTTTTAATTGAGTTTCAAAAATAAACATCCTTACCTCTCCTTTATATATGACAAATAATTTATAAAACAGGATATGGTTCCAAGTTTATTTCCTAAATAGGCTAATCCAAAACTTGGACACCTTAAATAGTGAGACGTAATCGAATTCAATTAAATAAAAAAGGACATATTTAAATAAAATATTTTTTAAAAATAACTACTACATTTAAGTTCGATATGGTTTCACTATATTAACAAACTTTTAAATTTTAACAATTCCATAAATATTATACTATAAAGATTGAAAAAAATATCCAACTTTTATTGCAAAAAAAATAAAAAATGAAATAAAAAAAACATTTTACAGAAAAGTTAAACAAAAATTAAAAAGTAACAAAAAACTACACAAAAAAACTTTTAATATAAGTAAAAAGTAAAATAATTTCCCGGTAAATATCTAATAAGGCAATAGATGTAGAGTGATTTATAGAAAATAATAAAGGAAAAAGAACTATTAGGAAAAAACATACAACAAGGGAATTTACTTCTCAATATTGTACAAAGTGGTGTCATAAACTATAATAAAAATGTATAACTATGTCTTTATAAGAAATATAAGAATAAAAATGAGATTTATTTGTTTTAAAATTACAGATTTTAATAAATGACTATATAAGGTTTAAATATTAGCATGGACAATTAATTATTGAATAAGCTGAAATAATTAAATTGGAACCATATAGAATAGTGTATAAAAATGGAGGTTAGTAACTTGGATATAAATAAAAAAGTAGAACAAATATTTACATATTTACTCAGCGTCAAAAGTATGAATGATAAGAAAATCAGGGAAATAAGTGAATATGAAGAAATATTTTTTGAAAATGCTTTCCATGACATGGAAGGTATTGATTTAGTAAATAGTGAAACTAAGGATTATTGGTTAGAAATTACAAAAGAAAATAAAGATTTATATAATAAATTTTCAAAAATATATTTAAAACTTCAAAAAAATGGGGAGAATTTAGAAATTGTATATGGAAATGGACTAGTTATAGGAATGGAGGAAGAAAAACAAATTTGTCATCCTATATTTATAACAAAAATGACACTTGTATTTGATGAAAAAAACAGTGTTTTTTATTTGAAACCATATAACAATGTAACAAATGTGGAGACAGATTTTTTAAATGGCATAGATAAGTTTCCAATAGATAAATTAATAGATTTAAGTAGTAAAATAAAAACACTAGGAATAAATCCTAGAGTTTCAGAAGAATTAATTAATGGAATAAATGAAGTTAGTAGTGTACTAGATATTGATTTTGATGGTGAAATGAAAAAACTATCATCTTTATTGGATATGAATAGTACAGGAAGTTTAGAGTTTTATGATGAGCCAGTAATAATATTTAGAAAAGTAGATACTAGGCTTTGGAATTTAGAATTAAATTCAATGATAGAAGCTATAAAAAGCGGTTATAAAATTCCTAAGACTATAGAAGCTTTAGTAAATAGTGAAGTAACAAATGAAAATGTTAAAGATGATGAGTGGGATGTTATAGGTGAAGATTTATTGTTCCCATTACCATATAATAATGAACAAAAAGAAATAGTGAAAAGATTGTCAGAAAACTTTGGTGTTGTTGTACAAGGGCCACCAGGAACAGGGAAAAGCCATACTATAGTAAATCTAATTTGTCATTTGCTAGCTCATGGTAAAAGAGTATTGGTGACAAGTCAAACAGATAGGGCTCTTAAAGTTCTTAATAATAAGATACCAGAAGAAATACGATCTCTTTGTATGAGTATCTTAGGGGATGATGCTAAGGCTATGGATGATTTGGATAATTCAGTGAGAAAAATAACTGAAAATCTTTCTCTAGATGTTAGTGAAATAAAGAAAGAATTCAAATATTTAAGATTTAAATTAAAAGAATGTAAATCAGCTCAAAATTCTTTATATGAAGAATTAAAGAAAATTGAAGAAAGCGAAAATAGCTTATTAGATTATGACAACAATCAGTATACATTAATGGATATGGCTAAATATATAAGAGAAAATACAAACTTAGATTATATTGATGATTCATTATGCATAAAAGATAGTAGTCCATTAAATGATGAAGAATTAATGGACATGCTTGAATTACTAGAAAAGTTTAAATCTGATGAATTAAAATTATATGAGGATAGCAAAGAAAATATAAGTAAGTTACCAAATTTGGATTATGTATTAAAACTTATAGAAATATATAATGAAGAAAATAAAAAGTCTGAACAAAATAAAAAGATCTTATCTAATTGGAGCGACAAGGAAGTTACAAGTTATAAAAATACACATTTAATTAACTTGCTAGATGAGGCTTATAAAAGTTTAAGTGAAATAGAAGGCACTTATATAGAAAAACTTATGAAAGTATATCATGCAAATAAAACTACCAAAGAATTTTGGAATAGTTTCATAGAACATTGTAATGAATGTATAGAGTGTATATCAAAATTAAAGATAGAACTAAACAAACACTCAATAGAAATTCCTAACAATGTAGATTTAGTACAATTTAAAAAGGATTTTAAAATTGTAGAAAAAGCTATAAGAGAAAAGGGAAAAATAAGTTCATTGTTTAAAATGTTACATGGTAATGTTAAGTATATTATTGAAGATGTAAAAGTTGATGGTGAAAATGTTACATCAGTAGATAAATTAGACATAATTAATAATTATATTAAGTTAAATGAAACAGAAAAAGAATTAAAAAATTATTTTAATAATAATATAAAAGAGCTAGATGGTGAGCAAATAGAAGAAGAAAGCAATTATTTACTAAAGATGGAGGATACACTTCAAAAGTTAAATATAGTAATTAGTTGGGATGAAAATTACAAAGATAAAATAATAGGATTATTAAAAGCTAAACATTTTAGTAAGGAAATTAATTTTTATGAAAAGGAAGACTATAAGTATATAAAAGATTCTCTTTTAAGTTTAAAATCATTTAGACTTATGGAAAGTACTAGAGAAGAATTAAATCAAAATAATAAAATTATAAAGAAATATCCTTGCTTTAATCAACTTTGTGATTATATAGAAAAATTCGATTATAAATCAGTTAAAGAGCTTAATAGAGAAATATTATATGTAACTAAAAACAGTAATGAGCTGGATAAGCTTATAAAATATAGAGACAAGATGGTAGACGTTTGTCCTAAATTCACAAAGTATATATTTGCAAAAGATAATGAAAACTTAAAAAATGATTTCATGAATTTTAAAGATGCATTTAAATATAGGGTATTTAGTGAATTTATAAAAGATAATTGTAACAATGATATAATGAAATTAGAGAAAATGTTACATGATGAAAAAGTTTTAGAAAATACATTGATAAAAGAAATTGTAAGCAAACAAAGTTGGTATAACCAAATTCAAAGAACAACAGAATCGCAAAAAAGAAGTTTATTTGCATGGATGGAAGCGATAAAAAGGATAGGTAAAGGAACAGGGGTACAAGCTGCTAAGTATAGAAAAATTGCACAAAAAGAAATGGAGAAGTGCAAAGATGTAATTCCTGTTTGGATAATGCCAATAAATAGAGTTATAGAAAATCTTAAAGTAAATGAGAATGCTTTTGACGTTGTAATAGTAGATGAAAGTAGTCAAAGTGATATAACTGCATTAACAGCGTTAATGAGAGCAGAAAGAGCAGTTATAGTAGGAGATGAAAAGCAAATAAGTCCAGAAGCTATTGGAAAAGATAGTGGAATGGTTGAAAAACTTATAGAAGATTATCTTTATGACATACCAGATTCAGATTGGTTTGATTTAAAGACTAGTTTATACACAACAGCATTAAGAGTATTTCCAAATAGACTTGTTTTAAAGGAACATTTTAGAAGTGTTGAAGAGATAATAGGATTTAGTAATAAGACATGTTATTCTGATGAAATTATACCTTTAAGGTGTGGTAAGAATGACAATCCAATAGATACAGAACCTTTAATTGCTGTAAAAGTAGATGATGCTGTTAGGGAACCATCTAGGTCTGTAAATATAAAAGAAGCTTATGCAATAGTAGATCAAATTGAAAAGTGTTGCAAGGATGAAAAATATAATGGCATGACTATGGGGGTAATATCTTTACTTGGCGACGCACAAGCAGAAGTTATCGAAAATCTTCTTATAGAAAGAATTGGAATGGAAGAGATTATAGAAAGAAAAATTGTATGTGGAGATGCATATTCATTCCAAGGCGATGAGAGAGACATAGTATTTTTATCTCTTGTTATAGCAAATAATGTTAAATATAATATATTAGCTAAGGATTCTGATATTAGAAGATTTAATGTAGCAGCAAGTAGAGCAAGAAATCAAATGTGGATATTCCATTCTGTTGATTTGGAAGAGATAAGTCCTAAGTGTATAAGATATAAGTTACTAGATTATTGTATTAACTATAAAAACTATGTCTATAATGATATTAAGGATAAAGAATATGTACTTACTGATTTTGAAGAAGATATAGAGCAAAATCTTATAGGAGAAAGTTTAAATATAACTCCAAAAGTTAGAGTTGGTAAGTATGAAATTGATTTTGTACTAGATGCAGATAAATGTATAGCAATTGAGTGTGTTGGAGGAAGAAGAAATGGTAAGTATTCTTGGGAAGATAGTTATGAAAGACAACATACGTTAGAAAGAGTAGGATGGAAATTCTATAAAATAAGAAGTAGTGAATTTTATTTGAATTCCAATGATGCTATAAATAAATTAAAAGATTTCTTAAAATAAAATTTAAACAAAAGAATAATATTATACAAAAGGATGTTACAAAGGAGTAGAGATATGGAAAAAATTAATGAAACATTATTTATTATGTTTAATAATGGAGATAATAAAATAAAAATAGGTGAACTAAGTAAATGTGAGAACAAATACTATTTTAAGTATGATATAGAAGGTGCAAAGAAAGCTAGCGAATTTGGATTTGAGGCATTTCCTAATTTCCCAAGAATAAATGCACAGTATTTTAGAGAAGAAATATTTTCATGCTTTAGAGAAAGAATAGCTGGAGACAATTTAGATGATGAAGAGTTATTTGACATTATAAAAAGTACTGGAGCTAGATTAGCAGAAGATAATTTAGAATTTGTATTAGATGAATCAACAGTTGTTGAAACTGAAAAAAAATCTAAAGATGATAAAAAGGAAGAAGAAATAAAAGAAGAACAAGATATAGAAGAAAAAGAAGAAGAAAAATAAAACGGATAAATAATCAATTTTTTTCAAAACTAACATATATTGATATTAAGAAAAAAAGCATGTACTAAAAAAGAAGACTTTATAGTACATGCTTTTTTTATAAAGGTATTAGGAGTTGAATTTTTTGGATTATAATGAAAGATATAATTTATGGATGAATTCTAATAGTATAGATGAAAAAGATAAAGAACATTTAAAAGATATAAATCATGATGATAAAAAAGAAAGATTTTATAAGGAATTAGAATTTGGAACTGGTGGATTAAGAGGGGTTATGGGGAATGGTAGTAATAGAATAAATAAATATACAGTTAGAAAAGCAACAGAAGGATTATCAAGGTACTTAATAAAAAAATATACTAAAGATATTAGTGTTGCTATTGCATATGATTCAAGAAATAATTCTAGTGATTTTGCCAATGAAACAGCTAAGGTTTTAGCAGGAAACAACATAAAAGTGTATCTATATGATGATATAACAGCTACACCAATATTATCTTATACAGTTAGAAAGCTCAATTGTAATGCAGGCATAGTTATAACAGCATCTCATAATTCAAAAGAATACAATGGTTACAAAGTATACAATTCTGATGGAGTTCAAATTACAGATAAAATGAGTAAAGAAATTTTAAGTGAAATTAAGAATGTTAAAAGTTTCGATGAAATAAAATATGAAAATATAACTTATGCTCTTGAAAAAGAACATATAGTTTATATAGGAAAAGATATAAAGAAACAATATATAGAAAAAGTAAAAAGTATATCTTTGAGAAAGAATATAATAGATGAATATGGTGATAAGTTAAAAATTATCTATACACCTATACATGGTACTGGAAGGGAACCCATTACAAGAATTTTAGAGGATTTTAATTATAAATTTAAGATTGTAAAGGAACAAGAGAATGCAGATGGAAATTTTCCAACTGTAAAATATCCTAATCCTGAGGATACAAAGGTTTTCAAATTAGCTTTAGAAATGGCTAAAAAAGAGGATGTAGATTTAATTATAGGTACAGATCCAGATTGTGATAGAGTTGGTGTAGTATGTAATGATAATGGAAAGTATGTTCCGTTAACTGGAAATGAAATAGGTATACTTTTAAGCTTTTATGCACTAGAAACATTAAAATCACAAAATAGATTATCTAAAAAAGCAATGATTATAAAAACTATAGTGACAACAGATTTAGTTAAAAGGTTTGAAGAAAAATTTGAAATTGATGTTTTAGAAGTGTTAACAGGGTTTAAATATATAGGTGAATTAGTTAAAAATGAAAATAGTAGACAATTTATTTTAGGATTTGAAGAAAGTTATGGATATTTAACTGGTGATTTCGTTGGAGATAAAGATGCTGTGATTGCAACATCATTAATTTGTGAGATGGCATTGTATTATAAATTAAAAGGTATATCTTTGTGTGAGCAACTTAAGAATATATATAAAAAATATGGATATTCAAAAGAAAAATTATTATCCTTTGAATTTAAAGGTATAGAGGGAAAAGATAAGATTGAATATATAATGAATTATTTTAGAAATGAATTTTTGAATATGTTAGAAAATCAAAATATTAAGGTTAAAAAAATAGAAGATTATAAATTAGGGATAGTAAGTGATTTAAATTTAAATAAAAAATATGAACTAACATTGCCAAAATCAAATGTAGTAAAATTTATTTTAGAAGATAATTCGTGGATAGTTATAAGGCCGTCAGGAACAGAACCAAAGATAAAAGTATATTTAGAAGCAGAAGATAAAACAGAAGAAAAGTGTATTAATAAAATTAATGATTTTGAAAAAATAATAAGAAGAATAATACTATAATGAAATGAAAAAAGGATGACTTAAGAAGAGATTTAATTTAAGTCATCCTTTTTAAGAGGTATTTTATAAATAAATTACTCTTTAGAAGAAGGCAGCTACTCCGCCTTAAAGAGCATAAACACTGGCAATTATTATTTTCTTTCATGTTTAGTAATAGAAGAAAATTAATCAATAGAGCTGATAGTATGACCAGTTTTAATAACATTTTTCTTAACGAAAGTTGCATCGTTCCCATTTTTGTCTGTAACATCTATGGTGCGATGATATGCATTATCAAAGGCGTCATTTAATAATTCATAATTACTTAAACTTTCGTTTATTAAATTATTTATTTTATTGTCAGAGTAGTTTGTAGGGCAATTTTCGTCAAAAGATTCAAATGACATAAAATCATCTCCTTATAACTTTTGTAAAGAAACATTAAAAACACACTTTACAATACATATGATTAGTAATTATTAATAAAAGTATACGTAGTAAAATTTAACATAAAACAATATGAATTATATGTTAATAAGTAATTAGATGTAAAAATAAAGTGTTAGTTTTTTTTATAAAATTTTATAGTGTTTTTCAGATAAAATTAGTTAAACACTATGTACAAAGTAGTTTTTATAAATTTGTATTTTCGGATATTAAGAATAATGGGAGTAATAGATACCATAACTTTTCATCATTATTTATTGATTGTCCCCCTATATAAAAGTAGGAATAATATGTGTATAAGTTTGATAGTTTTTTTATAAGTGGTGGATAATTTTAAATAGTTAAGTTATTTTAATGAATTTATGGAAAATAGAATAGCACAAAAAAGTAAAAATCAACATAAAATAGAATTAAGCAATAAATAAAGGTGATATTTTGTTATACGCATTAATTTTAGCAGGTGGAAAAGGAACAAGATTATATCCCTTATCAAGATCAAATAATCCCAAACAGTTTTTAAAAACAGTAAATAATAAAAGCTTTCTTAGGAATACTGTAGATAGGATTACGCCAATTATCGATAAAGATAATATTTTTGTCGTTACAAATAAAGAATATATAGATAAAGTATATGAAGAGCTACCTGAAATAAAGGAGGAGAATGTATTTATAGAACCTGAAAATAAAGAGACTGCAACATGCATAGGATTGTCGGCTGTTAAGCTTCTTAAAAGAGATAAAGAAGCTGTTATGGTTGTGTTACCATCTGATCACTATATAGAAGGTGAAAAACAGTTTAATCAGACAATCATTCAAGCTATAGAAGTGGCTGAGAGAAAAAGAGGCCTTGTAACAATAGGAGTTATGCCAACTAGACCCGAAACAGGATATGGATATATTCAAATGGGAAATCAAATTTCAGGTGATATACCAACTTTTAAGGTAGAGAGATTTACAGAAAAGCCTAATTTAGAAGTTGCTAAGGACTTTTTGATGGAAGGAACTTATTTGTGGAATAGTGGGATGTTTGTATGGAGAGCGGATATTTATTTAAGAGAAATGCAAAGGTATCTTCCTAAAATGCATGAATGTATAAATAGGATATATCAAAGCATAGGTGAAGAAAACGAACAAGAGGTGATAAATGCACAATATGATTTAATTGATGGAATCTCCGTTGATTTTGGTATCATGCAAAAAACAAGAAAAGCATATGTTATAAAATGTGAATTTGTATGGGATGATATAGGAAGCTTTAATGCCCTTACTAGATTTTTAAAGTCTAATAGAGGCAATAATATATCAGGTCCATCATTTTTAAATGATAGTGAAAATTGCTCAGTATTTGGTAATGATAAATTAATCATAGGTTTTGGTTTAAAAGATTTAGTGATTGTGGATGCAGGGGATGTGATACTTGTTATGGATAAATCTAAGGATCAGGAAATGAAATCATTACTAAATGAAATTAAAGAAGATGAGGAGTTAAAAGGGTTTTTATAAATTTTTAATATATAAATATTAAATTTAAATTTGCTTAAATTAGGAGATAAAATTTTAAAATTTAATATAGGAGGAATTTAAGAAATCAATTTTAAATTTATTTAAAATTGATTTCTTAAATTATAATGAAAAATAATAATTATAAGACTTTTTTATAGGAGGTTTCATGGTATAATGTAATTAAAATAAAAGCATTTTGAGGGTTAACATGAATTTAATTACTTTTAAAAATTTGACTTTACAAGAGAAAAAAAATTTATATAATTTTATTTATAGAGTGGATAGAAATTTTGATAAAAATTATGAAGAAATGATTCAATTTTTTGAAAGTGAAGTTTTTGAATATGGAAATCAGCTTTTTGTATCACATATAAATGGTAATATTATATGTTGTTTTGGAATAATAACTAAAGAAATAGAAGTTTGTAAAATGGCATATATTACAGAATTTTATGTTAAAAATTATGATTTAACTCTATATAAAAACAATATAAAAAATATATTAAAAGATGCAGTTGAGTTTTCGATTAGTAAAGGTGCAAATAAGACTTCTTTAGGGATAAGAAATGAAATGTTGTATTTATCAGAGATTATTATAGATTCAGGGTTTAAGGAAGTTTATGATGCTTTAATCATGAATTATGAAGGACAAAGGATATTAAGACAAAGTAATTTAAACGGTAAATTGAAGTTTAAACCATTAAATTTGGGTAATATAAGTAATTTTACAAAGTTACATAATAAAGCATTTAATGGAGAATGTAATGCAGCAACTATTACAGATGAAGATTCAATGGTATATTTACAAAATTATAAAGGTAATGAAGAGTTAATAGGTATTATTGAAGAGAAAAATATAGAGATAGGTGTATACATGCTATCTAAAGTTGATGATATAGGATGGATAGACAACATAGCTATTATAAATGAATATAGAGGTAGGGGGTTAGGTAAAGAGTTACTTAACAAATGTATAGAATTTTTGCAAATTAAAAAGGTAAATGAAATAAAGTTACTTGTAATAACCTCTAATTATAAAGCATATGGTCTTTATAAAAGTTTTGGATTTAAAGATGAAAAAATTTTTTCTAAATGGTTTGAAAATTAAAATAGTGATTTTCTTAAATTTTGTAAAACAAAGACTTACAAATTTAAGTTAAAACGGTTAAAGTAGTTGTTACGACTTTACCAATATAGGCATAAAACTTGGAATATAAAAATCAAATACTAATTCGTTAAAATTAAAAGTGTAGATATTAATCTACACTTTTAATTTATTTTAAAGTATCTAGAGGACACTCTTCACATACTTTTTTATATACTTCTAATGTTTTTTGTGCTGTATTTCTCCAAGAAAATTTTTGAGATTGTTTATAGCCAAGCTCTGCATAACTGTTTCTCAAGCTTTCATTACTAAGCATAGTGCCTAGGGAATCATAAAGCTCTGTTTCACTATTAGGATTTATTAAAATTCCTGCATTTTCAACTACTTCTGGAATTGAAGTAATGTTAGAAGAAATTACGGGAACTTTGCAATTCATTGCTTCAAGAGGTGGAAGTCCAAAACCTTCATATAATGATGGATAAACAAAAGTTTCAGATGCGTTATAGAATATTGGTAAGTCTTCATAAGGAACATATCCAGTAAAGATAATATTGTCATTCATACCTAATTTATCACGAAGCTTTATAAGGTATTGGGATTCATCTCTATATGATCCAACTATAACAAGATTATACTCTTTATCAAGACTTTTATATATTTTAGAAAAAGCACGTATTAATGTATGAACATTTTTTCTTTCACTAAATCCACCTAAGTAAAGAATATAAGGTTTATCAATATTATATTTTTCTTTTATTAATTTTTGGCAATATTCTTTATCTAATGGCTTATAATTATCATTAGCTGCTAGAGGAGCAACATAAACCTTATTTTCATCTATAGGAAAAAATCTTAATATATCTTTTTTGCTATATTCAGAAACAGTAATAATGGCATTAGAGTTTTCCATTATTATAGGCATTTCTTTAAGAAATTTTAATAAGTAGCCTCTGCCAACTGTTTCAGGCATAATATATGGAATTAAATCATGTATGGTAACAATTTTCTTACACAAAGTATTTGGGTTCAAGCCTATTCCATTTTGAGGAATGTGATAAAGATTTATGTTTTCATATTTTAAATTATATGGTATATAAGATGTTTCAAAGAATCTATGATGTCTTTTAGGTGCCATAACTATTTGAGAATTTTCTTTCTTATAAATTTCACTATTATCAAGATCCCAATAAATTTGATAATAGTTTTCTTTGTCTATATTAAGTAAATTTTTAAGTAAATTTTCAGTATAAGTACCAATTCCTGTTCCGCTGTACCAATTTATACCTCTGCCATCGAATCCTATTCTCATAAAAATACCCCCTTAAAAAATATGTATAGGAATACAAGTTGAAAAATGAAATTATTGTTATTTCAAATGAGAAATAACAATTTAAAGTGTTGTACAAAAATTAACAATTAACGAAGAGCAATTAACAATGAAGGATAAAACTGAAATCGCAGTTTTAAAAATTAATTTTTATAATAATTTGTAAAGCAATTTAGTTAAAGCCTACTAAAGGCTAGTTTTTATGTGCTTCTATTTTTATATATTGGGAACGAAGTGAGTAATAACTACCGTAGATTTCCACTTCTACTTCTTACTTAGTTCCAATATGAAAATAGAAATAACATGTAACTTTAGTAGTATCATTTGATAAAAAAATTACTTTAAATTTGAGTTTGGAACCCTATATAATATCATATTATTTTACATATATATAAATGTTACAAATTACCAAATAACACATAAAATAAAACACAAAATATTTATTTTAACATATATTGCAAATATAGGGATTTAGGGAGGGGTACTTTTGGAAAGTTCTAATATACGAGAAATAATAGAAAAACAATATGGACTTTCAGTTTCAAATATAGAAAAAAACAAGAATGTTTTTAGAATAGACGCATCAAGAAATATATATTGTTTAAAAGTTATTAATTATGAATTAGCACATTTTATATTTATATTAGAAGCAATTAAACATCTACAAAAAAATGATTTTAAGTATATCCCTAGTATTATAAAAACTGTAAGTGGTGATGAGTATGTAAAGGTTGGAAGGGGTTATGCATATTTAACTGCATGGGTAAATGCTAGAGAATGTAATTATGACAATGTATTGGATGTAAAGAATGCTGCAAGAAAATTAGGAGAGCTTCATAAAAAAAGTGAAAATTTTATAGTTACTGAAAGCATGAAACCAAGAGTTGGTTGGTTTAAATGGATAGAAACATATGAAACAAGAAAAAATGAGATATTAAATTTTAAGGAAATAATAAACAAAAAAGATAAAAAGAGTGAGTTTGATAATATATATATGTGTGAAATGGAAAAAGAACTACAAAGATGTGATAGAAGTATAGAAAATCTTTTTAAGTCAAAGTACTTAGAGACAATGGAGAATGAAGTTTTAAAAAATGGATTTTGTCATCATGATTATGCACATCATAACGTTCTAATTACAAAAGATGGTATAAATATTATAGATTTTGACTATTGTATATTAGATTCTCATTTACATGATTTAAGCAGTTTATTGTTAAGAAGAATGAAATATGATAGATGGAGCTTAGATAATGCAAGAGAAGTGATTGATTCATATATGGAAACTCATGAGTTAGAACAAAGTGATATACCAATTATGGCTGCTTTTATGGAGTTTCCACAGGACTATTGGCAACGTGGAATACAATATTATTGGGAAAAACAACCTTGGGGTGAAGAATTTTTTATGAAAAAATTAAACTTATGTTTAGAAGATAGAGATATGAAACAAGAATTTATAAATGAATTTAAGAAAATGAAATTATAACTATATATTATATAAAGGAAAATGAGGTGTGGTAAATGAAACGTTTTTTTTATGAAAATTTTCAAGAGTATTTAAAGGAAAATGGAGTAAGAAAAATAGATTTTATATTAAAAGATAATGAATGTTTAAGTATGAAAGGAATGGAACAAAGGGTTAATAAACAATTGGAAGTAATTTCTCAATTTCATCAAAAGTCTTGTGGATTTAATGGATGTTTAAAATACAGAATAAATAATGATACCTGTAAACTTATAGAAGAATGTAAGATTCATATTAAGCGGCTAAAAAAGGATTTGCAGAAAATTAAGGAATCTGGTTGTAATGGCAAAGTTGAACAGTTTATAGATGAATATGGTCCAATATATTTAGAAAGAGCAGAAGAATGTATAAGAAGTATATATAATAGCAATTATATAAAACTTATATCTAGGAGCATGGACAAGGTAGAAATATGTTTAACTGATGTAGGATTTGATAATCTTCAGTATGACAATGAAATTAAAATAGTTAATTTTTATGATATAGCATACAACATGGTGGAAATGGATGCGTATTATTTATTATCTAAACTAAAAAGAAAAGGAATAAAATTAGATTGGAAAGAACATATAAATAAGTTTTGTGGATTTGAAGGTTTAACAGAAAGTAGTGGAAATTTTATATTAGCATTAATGTCATATCCTCATGAATTCATGAAGGTTTATGAAAAGTACAAAAAAAACAAGAAAAATTGGAGTGAAGATGATTATATAAGAAAATTAAGAAAAGCAATAGGTGAAGATGGAGAAAGTCTTTTAAATTTAATAGATGTGAACTAAAATGAGTTTTGACATATATAACAAAAATAGATTAAACAAACTCCATAAAGTTAAGGATTTTATGGAGTTTAATTTATATAGGATTTCAAGATGGAAAATGAAATTACTTTAATATTAAATTATAATAAATTAACCAAGAAAAAAGTTTATAAATTAAATTGGGAAATAGAGATTTAAAATACTGTACAAAATTAATGATTGACAATGAAGAGTTAACAATGAAGTGAGTAACATCTATAATCATTGTTAATTCTTAATTGGTTCCAAGTATTAAATGAGTAGTTAAATATAAATTTTAAATTATTAAATAATAATGGTATAGACTAAAAACTTCACTTGGAACCCTTATAATAGGGAGGTATTACCATATGAATTGTACGATGGCTAGAGAAGATATTTTAAGTAGTGGGTATGATTTAGATATAGAAGTGTTAGAAAAATATAAATATGAAATACATGAAATTATACCTGTTAGAAAAGTATTTATTTTAAATACTAGTGATGGAAATAAAATATTAAAAAAAGTAAACTATGATTTAAACGAAGTTAATTTTATAAATAACGCTATGAAATATTTGAAGGAGAATAAATTCAGTAATATTATAGATTTTAAAGAAAATGTATATGGTGACTGTTGTACAAAGATATATAATAATAGCTATGTAGTTATGGATTTTATTGAAGGTAGAGAAGCGACATTTTATAATCCTATAGAATTAAAAATGATAACTAATTCACTAGCAAAGATGCACAATGCATCTGAAGGATTTAGATATAAGAATAACTCATATAGATATGAGGCTGGGATGCTTATAGAAAAATCAGAAAGAAAAATGGAAGAAATACAAATCTTTAAAAAACTAGTTGAAGGATATGAGAAAAAAACTAAATTTGATAATATGTTTTTAGAAAATGTGGACTATTATTTGGGTGAAATGAAGCAAAGCATTAATTGCTTGAAAAAACATCAGTATTTAAAGCTATGTAGTTTTGAAGATAAAATTTCTTTGTGTCATCAAGATTTAGTTGCTAGAAATATAATAATTAATAAAAAAAATGTGTTTTTTATAGATTTTGATTATTCGACTATAGATTTAAGAATATGTGATTTATGTAACTTTATAAATAAATTTGTTAAGAACTTTGCATTTGAATTCGAAAAGGTTAAAACTGTTATCAGTGAATATAGTAAAGAATATTCTTTTGCAAAACAAGAACTTCAAGTACTTCATGCAATGTTAATTTTCCCAGGCGGATTTTATAATATCGTAAAAAATTATTATAAAAGAAAAAAAGGATGGGAAGAGGAGACTTTTAATACAAGGTTAGAAGTGAAAATTAGAAGTAAAAATGAAAGAGAAGAATTTTTAAAAAAATTTAATAACTATTATTGTGAGTAGTTGACCTATTTACAATATATTATAAAAAATATGAAGAATTTAAATATGAATTCTTCATATTTTTTTGTTTTTAAAATTTTGATACTCGATTATAAATATTTAATGTTTCTTTTGCAGTATTGTTCCAAGATAACGAAGAAACCTTTTTAAAACCCTTATTGATATAAGTATTTCTTAATGAGTGGTTTTCTAGTAAATTTAATATTTTATTAGATAAATCATCTATATCATTAGGATCGAATAAACAAGCAGAATCTCCTACTATCTCAGGAATAGAGGTTGTATTTGAAGCTATAACGGGAATTCCACAAGCCATAGCTTCTATTGGAGGCAATCCAAAACCCTCATAAAATGAAGGATATACAAACAAACTTGAGCAATTATATAAATAAGGCATATGTTCCATAGATATGAAACCAGGAAATAAGATATAGTCTAATAGACCATATTTTTCTACTCGGTTTCTATAAAGTATATAGGATTTTCCTTTTGATCCAGATATGACAAGCTTATGTTTTTTTCTAATAGATTCTGGTAACTTGCTATAAGCATCTATTAATCCAAGAATGTTTTTTCTAGGGCTAAAACCACCAACATATAAAATATAGTCATCATCAAGATTGTATATTCTTTTCAAAACAAATTTACACATTGATTTGTCTAATGGTATATATATATCCTCACTAGCTAAATACGTAACAAATATTTTTTCCTTTGGGTAATTAAAATCTTTAGAAATATCTTCTTTAGAGTAATTTGACACAGTTATTATTCCATCACTATTATTAACAATCCACTCCATATTTCTATTGAAAATATCTAGATATCTATCCCCAACAGTTTCTGGCATATGTAGAGGTATTGTATCGTGTAAAGTTATTATAAAAGGACATGTCTTTTTTAGTGGAAGACCAACTCCGTTTTGTGGTACATGATATATATCTAATGCGTTATCCTTAAGTATATTAGGGACATTTACTTCATCCCAAAAAGTAGAAGTATTTTGTGCATTAATGCAATTTAACTCAAAATTACTTTTAAAATCTATGTCATTATCATATTCACTACTTGTAAAAAGTAGATAATTATTAATGGCATCAATATTATTAAGTGAATTAATTAGTTGGTAACTATAAGTTCCTATTCCAGTACCTCTATACCACTTGGCAGCACGAGCATCAATTCCTATTTTCATAATAAAACTCCTCTCGTTAAATTGACCTATATAATTTAAAATGGCATTATTTTTAAATTTATTCTATATAAAATTATATTAATGATATATGGAATAATATGTTATTTGTGAATGACTTTTATAGATTTTATTTATATAAATTATATTAAATTAATCCATATTCTAATTAAGTTTATATACACATATAAATATTATAGGGGGAGGTGTTAAAAATGATGAGAGAATTTGAAATTGAGCGCCAATTTGATATAAAAATAGAAAGTATAAAACCTAATAAAGGCGTGTATTGCCTAAAAACAAATGATGGACTAAGATGCTTAAAAAAAATAAATTATGGCACTCAAAAGTTATTATTTGTATATGGTGCAAAAGAGCATCTATACGAAAATGGTTTTACTAACATAGATAGATATTTCTTGAATAAAGATGGAAATCCATATGCATTAGTTAATGAAGATATTTATACGTTATCTGAATGGATAGAAGGAAGAGAATGTGATTTTCAAGAGGAAGATGATTTAATAGAAGCAAGTAAAACTTTAGCAAAACTACACAAAGCATCTAAAGGCTATGAACCACCTGAGAATAGTAAATTAAAAACAGACTTAGGTAGATGGCCACATTTAATGGAAAAGAGAATAAAGTCTTTCGATAAAATGAGAGAAATGGTTAGAAAGAAAAAGAATAAAAAGCATGATTTTGATTTAAGTTATTTAAAAAATGTTGATTATTATAAGGCTTTAAGTAATAAAGCATTAGAAACATTAAATTCTTCTAATTATTTTGAAATATGTAAAACTACAGAAGAAGAAAAAAGCTTTTGCCATCATGATTACACATATCACAATATTATAATCAATGATAAAAATGTTAATGTTATTGATTTTGATTATTGTAAAAGAGAAGTAAGGGCATATGATATATCTAACTTTATGATAAAAGTTTTAAAAAGAAGAAATTGGGATTTTGAAATAGCTAGAAAAATATTAGAAGCATATAACACTGAAAATACATTAAGAGATGATGAGTATAAAGTTATATATGCGTTTTTAATGTTTCCACAAAGATTTTGGAGACTTTCTAACAGATATTACTATAATGAGGTGAATTGGATTCAAAGCACATTTACAAAGAAAATAGAAGAACTAGTAGATGAACGAGAAAAATTTGAAAAATTTATTGAAGAATTTAAATCTTTTTATAGTATATAAATTAAAAAAAAGGGAGTATATCTCCCTTTTTTAATTTAAAAAATTTTTATGTAATCTAGTTTATAGATTAATTACATAGGTTAGAGGTTTAATATGGGTATTATTTTATATATAATTTTATAATCAAAGAAGTGATACTTGAGTACATAAGCTATAAAAAGATTATACAAGAAAAGGCAAGTAAAGATAAAAGATAAAAAATGAAAAGTATAAGTTTTTCCTTTTATTTCGCATATGTATAATATTTGAATATTTATTGATACATAGTATAATAAAATTAAAATAAAATCAAAAATAAATAAAAGGGAACTAAAAATTATGTTAGGATTTTTAAAGAAACTTCAGGAAAAAATAATCAGATACAACAAAAACAAATTGATAAGGCAGAGAAGGGTATTGAAATTTTACTTGATGATTCTGTAAGCCAAAAAGATAAAGGGATGGCTTGGGTTCATGCTAGTTCTTATGAAAGATACCAAGCATTTAAAATAGATTATGTTGGGGGTCATTATGAAAGTCCACAACATAAAGATGATATAAAAGTAACAGTAACACCAAAAGGGTTAATTTTCTCAAACATACAGGGGTATATACTGCCTTTTGAAAATATAAAATTTAGCAATGAAAAAGAAGAAAAAAGTAGTATCAACTGTTGCATTGTTAAGTTGTGAATATAATGGGTTAGAATATACTGTTGCATTAGCTGGAGATAAAGCACCAGCCTTATATAAGAAAGTATTTAAGATATTGGCAAAATAGCTAGTATCTTTTTTATATATAAATTTAAAGATTTAACCTAGAGTCTTTAAATTTTAAATTAGCAGTAAGTAAGATAATTCAATTTTAGATTTCGAGTTTGGAACAATAAGTGGTAGAATGTCATAAAATGTTATTAAAGCTATATAGTAGAGGGGTTAAAAGTGAAAATAGGTGATATTGTTACTAGAAAGTCTTATGATGGAGACATTGCTTTTAAAATAATAGATATAAAAGAAGAAGAGGGCAAAGAAGTTTATATAATACAAGGTTTAAATATACGTATTGAAGCTGATGCAACAGAAGAAGATTTAGAGTTACTTACAGGAAATAGACAAGGTGCAGTGGACAAAATTTTTAATAAAAAAGTGAATAATTGCTTGAAAAAGGTTATTAATAGTAGGGGATCACAATACAGAGGAGAGTCAGCAGAAGTTCTAGACAGTTCTTATTATGATTACGTAAAAAAAAACAAAAATCAGATAGATAAGAAGGAATTATTTTTCGGTAGGCCTGGAAGGATACTTCATGTTGATAGTGATGCAAATTATGTAGATATATGTTTGAAGACATATAAAGAACTTTCCATAGATGCAGTTGGAAAAGTGATAACTGAAAGAGAACAGCCAGAAAAAATATTAGATTTAGTAAAAGAAGTTAATCCTGATATAGTAGTTATAACTGGTCATGATGGAATGAATAAAAATATATCAAATTATATGGATTTAAATGAATATAGAAATTCTAAATACTTTGTAGATGCAGTTTCCATTTTGAGAGCATATAAGTCAAGTTATGATGAACTTGTTATATTTGCAGGTGCGTGTCAGTCTTGCTATGAAGCTCTTTTAGATGCTGGTGCTAATTTTGCAAGTTCACCTGATAGAATATTAATACATTGTTTAGATCCAGTACTTATATGTGAAAAAATAGCATATGCAGGTATTGATGAAGTAGTTAATATACAAGATGCACTTGAAAATAGCATAACTGGAATAAGAGGGGTTGGAGGTTTACAGACAAGAGGAAAATATAGAGAGGGATATCCAAAATCACAATTCATATAGAAATTAAATTAATTTATTTATTTTGTAAATAATACTTTAAAATTATAGATAATGAATAATACTTTTATAGGTTAATTAGTATTCATTATCTATTATTTTTTACAAATAAAATTAGTTTTGCAAATAGGAATGTTAACAAAGTGAAAACATATATATAATATGTATAGAAAATTACTTATACACACATACTAACCTCAGTATTGTTTGATAAATATTTTACAAGTTGAAGAATTTCATATTAAAACCAAGAAAATATCCTATTTAATAACAAATTTTAAAGAAATATACCCCAAATCTAATATTGACATTTTATCAAATAAATAATAAAATAAAAATTTTAAGTTGATATTAGTTGGTGTTTATTATATAATATATAATGAAAGAAGGTGTTTCACATGCAAAAAAGAAATGTGTTGCTTTCAATTAGGGAAGATATTGAAATGCATGTAGGCCAAAAAGTAACGTTAAAGGCTAATGGTGGCAGGAGAAAAATCCTAATAAATGACGGAGTACTAGAAAAAGCATATGACAGCATCTTTGTGATTAGACTTGATAATTGTGCTCATAGAACTGTTACATACAGTTATTCAGATGTTTTAACTAAAACAGTTCAATTAGTATTTGCTAGTTAGAAAATTGACATAAAAAAAGGATACATTTAAGTGTATCCTTTTTTATTATTTTAAAATATAAGCAAAATAAATATTTAAAATAAAAAAATGAAAGATGGGGGATCCATCTTTCAGCTATGGTATAAAAGGGTATTGAGAATTTATGAGAGGTTATATGGTCAATAACCATCTTTATAATATAACAATTATCGACAAAAGTCAACAATATTTTCAAAAAAATTATTTAAACAAAAAATAAAATATAGGAATAATTCTTCAGGATAGATTATATAAATTATTAGTAGGTATTTAAGGTATATTTTAGAAATAGATAAGAATGTTATTATTTAATTATGAGTATATAAAAATGTGTTATAAATTTTAAACTTTAATAAGCTTACAATTAACGGTTGTAAAATATATTTACATCTAATTAATTATAAATGTACATATACTCATAAAAATTAAAAGAGCAACATAATATTATTTCAAAGATATACTTAAGATTAAAGAGGAGGGTTATTTTTATGGATTTGAATTTGATTAAAGACAATATAGACTATGAGCAATCAATTGGGGAAAAGTCTGAAGATGTTGTTATAAAAGAAGAGTATGTAATTCCAGATACACTTCCAGATGTTATAGACGTTTTAATGTTAGATGCAAAACCATTTATAACAAATAAAGAAGTTATGAATGGAAAGGTTATGGTTGAATGTGAAATAAAATTTAATGTGTTATATATGAATAGAGAAGAAGAAAATACAGAAGCATACTCTGTGAGTTATAGCACAAAGTTAAATAGTACAATTGATGCAGAAGATGCTACTGATGATATGAATTGTGAAGCAAAAGTTAGTATGGAACATATTCAATGTTTAATAGTTAATGAAAGAAAGATTTGTATACAAGGTATAGCAAATTTTAGTTGTGATATTGTTAAGAAGAATAGCTTTGAAATAGTGAAGGAAGTAGACGGAGATGATGAAATACAATTTTTAAAGAAACCAATGGTAGTTGATAAAGTTGTTGGTAATTTTGAAAATGAGATAACTGGTAAAACAGAAATAAAAATTGATATGGATAAACCTGAAGTTGGTAAAATAATAAAATATTTCGTGACTATAGGAAAAAAAGATATAAGACTTTATGATGGCGGTATGAGTATAGATTGTAATGCTAATATTCAAATACTATATAAGGGTAGAAATACTAGAGAGATTATATGTATAAATGAGAATGTTCCAATAACTAAGGAAGTAGACATAGATAGTATAAAGAGCAATATGGAACATAATACAGATTTTTTAGTATATCCTTTTGAATGTGAAGTAAAAGAAGATGATATGGGTGAAAATAGAATATTAGATGTAGAATTTTTAGTTAAAACTTACACAAACGTTATGTGCAAAGATGAAATAGAAATGATAGAAGATGCATATTCACCAAATAAAATATTAACAATGGATAAAGAAGAATTTGAAATGAATGTAATGCAAGGTTCAAACCAAACAGAAGTATTAGTTAAAGGTGATATAGAAGTAGATGGTGAAAAGCCTTCTAAAATAATTATGGCTACAGGTGATGTAAATATAACAGATAAGAAACTTGTAGATAATAAAATAGTTGTAGAGGGAGTTTTAAAAGCTGATGTATTATATACAACAGAGAATGATAAAGAATATGTATCTTGTACAAGCGATGAAATACCATTCTCTACAAGCATAGATATAGATGGTGCTAAAATTGATATGATGTGTATGTGCAAAATGTATCTTGAAATGATAGAAGCATCAGTAGAAGCAGGGAATGTGTGCATAAGAGCTATAGTAAGAGGATATGGAAAAGTTTCATATATAACTAAACAAAAATTCTTAGTAGAGATGCTTCCTGATGAGGGAGAGTTGCCAAAGAAAAATGCTAGTGTAACTATATATGTAGTTCAAAAAGATGATAACTTGTGGAAGATATGTAAAAAATATTATACAACTAAAGAACAAATAATGGAGATAAACCAAATAAATGATGAAGGTGACATAAAACCTATGGATAAACTAATAATCCCAGGTAGAGCAGTTATATAAGGTTTTAAAGGTATCTAGAATTTCTAGATATCTTTTTTATGCATAAATATATGTAAAACTGAATTTGGCTTTAAATTTAAGCAGGAATAAGATGAAAAATATTTGTTTTTAATGTAAAGTTCTTACAAAATTTTGAAACATTGAATTTTAGGTATGAAATTACTTGAAGTTAAGAATTAAATGTAAAAAATGTTTAAAAATGATAATATATACTTATGTATAATAAATTTAAATAATATAAAAGGGGGAGTGCTATATGAAGTCAAGACAAAGAAAAATCTTGATTGTTGCGGTGTTTATAATAATTATAGCATGTATATTATGTGGGGTTTTTGCAAGAAGAGTTTCTTATGCAGATAAGAAGAAAGATGAGTTTAATGGATTTTTAAATTCCGTAAGTTTAGAAAGAGATAAAGTGGGCAGTATACAAACTAAAATAAAACAAGAACAAATAAATTGGTTAAAAAATGAGGAGGATACATTTACTGATGACGAAATCAAGGAGTTTGTTGAAGTAGATAAGAAACGGTATCAGGAAAATATGATAGTATCACTAGAAGATGAATATGATGAAAATAAAATTTTAACTTATGATGAAGCCAAAGATGATGTGAATAGAATGTTTAATTTATTTAAGTATGGATATGGTGCTTATGGGTATTTTGGTGGAGAGGAAGTTTTTCAAAAAGCAAAGGAAAGTGTGCTTAAGGAGTTAGATGGAAAAGAAAAAATTATGTGTAGAGATTTTAATAACATATTAACTCAAAATTTGCTGTTTATAAAAGATGGTCATTTTTATATTTCTCAAAATCAATCTAGTGATAGGAGTTTAAAGAAAAATACCTATAAAGTATATTACATGTCAAATGAGGAATTTTTAAAGGATGAGAATGGTTATTATAAGTTAGCAGATAATAATAAAAGATATATAAAAAGTATAAATGATGATGAAAATATAGATAAATATATAAAATATAGTATTAATGAAGATGGAAAATTAACTTATAGAATAGTTATAATAAATGAAATGTGTAATGAGTATGTTATTGATGTAAATATAACTTTTTTGGAAAATAAAAAAGAATTAAATGAAAAGATAAGATTAAATTTATCACCATGCACTATTCAAAATGAAGAAGTGTTTGAATACTTTTTAGAAGATGATATTCCAGTTGTAAAGATAAATGCAATGTATGAAAATACAATTGGTGGCACTAGTCAAAATGAATTTTCAGAATCTGCATTAAAAATGAAAGATTATCCATGTGGAATAATAGACCTTAGGGGAAACCGAGGAGGAAGACTGGAGGCAGGTGTACAATGGATTAAAAATTATACTAATCATACTGTTGGGTTAAGAGGTGCTTCATATTATTTAAATAGTAGCCTTATAAAAAAAGTGTATAAAGAATTTACGGGAATAGATGGTAATTATATTGAAGATAATGAAACACGATTAGAAGGAAAAAATTTAGAAAAAATTTCAAATGATAACTTATTATTTGTACTTATTGATAAGGATACAGCATCGGCAGGAGAGTGTTTTGTTGAAGAACTTATGAATTTAGATAATGTAGTATTTGTTGGAACAAATACTAGTGGCTTGCTTACTTGTGCAAATATGTACTATTATAAATTAAAAAATTCAGATATAACAGTTGGACTTGGAAATGAGTTATATATACCACCATATTATGATGATTTTGAATTAACTGGTTTTCAACCAGATATAGTAATAGAATCTAATGATGCATTAACAAGAGTAAGACAGCTTATAAAACATTACAATCTTAATAAACCTAAAAAATAAACTATTGTAAAGATGTTATTTTAAAATGGATAGTTTTTATAATTAAATCTATCCATTTTTTATTATAAAAAAATTTGATATACTAAATATAAAACTAAAAAGGTGGTGACTTTATGAAAGCTAAAGCATATGCAAAGATTAATTTATCTTTAGATGTAGTTGGAAAAAGAGAAGATGGATATCATCTTTTAGAAATGATTATGCAAAATGTTGATATATATGATGAATTAGAATTTAAGATTTGTAATGAAGGAATTAAGATAAATTGTGATGGGGGAAAAATCCCATTAAATAAGAACAACCTAATTTATAAAGCTATAGATTTATTCTTTAAAACCTATGATATAAAAAGTGGAATTGAGGTAAGTGTTGTTAAAAATATTCCAGTTGCGGCTGGAATGGCAGGGGGAAGTGCTGATGCAGCTGTAACTTTAAAGTGCATGAGAGATATGTTTAAAAATGATGTTACAGATGAAGAATTAATGAAACTAGGACTTCAAATAGGTGCTGATGTTCCTTATTGTATATTAGGGGGAACAGCTCTTTGTGAAGGCATTGGAGAAGTTGTAACACCATTAAAATCTTTTAAGGGAAAAACACTTGTAGTGGTTAAACCTAATTTTGGAGTTTCAACTGTATGGGTATATAAGAACATAGATATAAATAAAATACATAAACATCCTAAAACAAAAGAATTAATAGGTGCAATAAAGAGTGATGACTTAATGTATGTATGCAATAACATGAGGAATGTACTAGAAAATGTAACTATAAAGGAATATCCAGTAATAAGAAAGATAAAAGAACAAATGATAGAGTATGGAGCTATTGGATCTATGATGAGTGGAAGTGGTCCTACAGTGTTTGGATTTTTTGATGATGACAAAAAAGCTGAAGAGTACTATGAAGTTGTAAAAGAAAAATATGATAAATGTTATATAACTAAAACAATATAATATGATTTCTAAGAGAGTAAGTGGATTTGAGAAGCTATTTACTCTCTTTTTTTATTATCTTGAATATAGAATAAGAATATTGCAAACAATAAACTGTAACCTAGAGAATAGAGGTGATTTTTTTGAGGATAATAACAGCTTGTGATGGATATTTATTGATGTTAGTTGTTTTGATTGGAATGGTAGGCTTTTTTTTAGATGCAAACTATTTTAAAAATCAAAATAAGATGAAGGCATATAAAGAATCAAAAATTATAAATGGGGTTGTTGTTTTAATTACAATAGTAATGTTTATAGTTAGAACAATTTTTATAGTATAAGGTTTATATGGAGGGAGAATATTTTGGAAAGTAGATATGAACACATACATGAAACTATATATGATAGTGCAAAGAAAAATATGGATTATGCAAAAAAACTACTTGAAAATGATTCGGATGTAGTTTTTCGAGAGTTTGTGGCAGGAAATAAGAAATTTGGACTTATATATATCGATGGTATGGCAGATAAAGAACTATTAAATGATTTCTTATTAAAGCCTATAATGGGTGGAAAAGCTTGTTTAAATGGATTAAGTGACATCAAAGAGAAGATAATAACTGTTTCTGATATGAGAAATGTTGATAAGATGAGCGATGGAATATTAGCTGTTTTATCTGGAGAAACATTATTGTTTGCTGATGGAAGTACGTATGGTTGTGTTATAGCTAATAGGTCATGGCCCAACAGAGGTGTTGGAGAACCATCAGGGGAATCTTCTATTAGAGGTTCAAGAGAAGGGTTTACAGAGACTATAAGATTTAATACTGCATTACTTAGAAGAAGAATTAGAGATACAAGATTAAAAATTGAAGCTATGCAAATTGGAGTTAGGTCTAAAACTGATGTTGCTATATTATATATGCAAGATATAGTTGAACCAGATGTTTTAAAAGAACTCAAGGAGAGATTAGATAAAATACAAATTGATGCTATTTTAGATAGTGGTTATGTTGAACAATATATAGAAGAAAATAAATTTAGTCCATTTCCTCAAGTTCAAAGTACCGAAAGACCTGATGTGTTGGCAGCTGCATTATATGAAGGAAGGATAGGAATAATAGTTGATAATTCTCCGTTTGTTCTTATAGTTCCAACTGTACTTGCAACTTTTTTTCAAGCACCAGATGACTACTATAATAGATGGATCAATGGAAGCTTGGTTAGAATAATAAGAATTTTCGCTATAATGTTAGCGCTTATATTGCCAGCATTTTATGTAGCGGCAACTTCATTTCATACGTCGATTATACCGGCAAAACTGGCATATGCAATGGCAAGAAGCAGAGAAGGTGTTCCGTTTCCGGCTTATGTAGAAGTTCTTTTTATGGAATTTAGTTTAGTATTATTAGTAGAAGCCATAACAAAACTTCCCAAAGCAATAGGTTCCACTATTGGTATAGTTGGTGGTCTTATTATAGGACAATCAGCAGTAAGCGCAGGACTTGCAAGTCCTATTATGGTAATAGTTCTTGGCGTTACAACTATTTCAACATTTTTAATACCTAATTATATAGTTACTCATGCATTTACATACTTTAGAATATTATTAATAATTTTGGCTTCATTTTGGGGACTATATGGAATTGTTGTTGGGATAATATTCATGTTAATACATTTAACTAGGTTAGAAAGTTTTGGAATACCATATTTGTCTCCGGCAGTAAATTTATCTGTTACAGATATGAAAGATATGTATGTTAGATTACCTTTTAAAATATTTAAATATAGACCTAAATTTATGCATACTAGGGATAAAATTAGGCAAAGATAGGAAACTATGGAGGTTGTGATATGAAAGAAAAATATTTTATAAAGGATTATGGTCTATTTACAAGTTTGGTAGTAACTATGATAGGTATAGGACTATTTTATGGACCTTCATTCGTAGCAAGATTAATTGGTGAAGAAAGTTATTTAGCTAGTATTTTGATGACAATAGTTCTATTATTAATTCTTTATATGATACATAGTATTTTAAAAATGAATAATTATGAAGATATAGTAACAGTTCTTAAGAATACATATGGAAAGGTTATAGGAAATATAATATCAATAGTATACTCTGTTTCAATGATAGTAATATTATCTATGTCGTTAAGAGCTTTTGCTGATGTTATTAAAATATACTTATTACCTAAAACTAAAATTGAAATAATAATAGTAGTATTAGTTTTCATGGGAGTTTATTTAGTAAAGGGTGGACTTAAAAATTTAGTTTATTTTAATGAAATTACTTTTCCTATTATGTTTATACCTGTAAGTGTAATATTATTGCTAAATATACCAAATGCAAAAATTGGAAGATTGCTACCGGTGTTTACTCATAGTCCTATTCAATATGCTCAAGCTGTAATGGAATTGTTCTTTTTGCTTAGTGGATTTTGTATTGCATTTATATTATTTCCTTATGTTAAGAAAAAGGAAAACATAAATCGGATAATAAGAAGGAGTAGTTTATTTGTTGGAGTTTTTTATACAGTAACAATAATGTTTGTTATTGCAACATTATCAGCAAGTCAAGCGGCTAATAAAATATTTCCAACTATTACAATGCTTCGATCTATAAATATAAGAAGTGGTGTATTAGAAAGATGGGATGGGATCGTTATGGCTTTATGGGTGTTGTTTTATTACACCACATTTACAGGAAGTTATTATTTCTCAACTCATATAATTACTAAAGTATTCAATATAGAAGATATAAGAATATCATCTATAATTTATGTTCCTATAATTTATATTTTAGCATTATACCCTCAAAGTATGGCAGAACTTTACACTGTTAAAATAGGACCTGCAAAAATTGCATTTGGAATTTCACTGGTAGTAGTTATATTTGTTTCCTATTTTATAAATTTATTTAAAAGTAAAGGGGGGCAAAAAAATGAAGTTAAGAAGGGTTCTTATTAGTGCAATTACGTGCTTAATTTTAGTTGGATGTACTGATAATGTTGAAATAGATAATAAGGCATTTGTGTCTACTATAGCTATTGATGTTGGAAAAGATATAGAAAAACAAAATTCACTTGAAACAATAAAGCAAAAAGAACCATTTAGAGAAAATGGATTAGATTTAATAAATGTAACTTATGGATTTCCAGATATAAGAAATATGGAACCGGAAAAAGGCTCAGCACCAGAAGTGGCTATAACTTCAAGTGGATATTCAATGACTGATGCATATTTTAAGGCTACATCTAAAATGAGTAGAGAATTTCATTTTGGACATAGTAAATTGTTGATGATAAGTGAAGATGTATTTAAATATCCAGAAGTTTTAAGTGAAATGTTGGATTATATAAGTAGAGATTCAATGTTAAATAAATCAATGTTTCTTGTTATAACAAAAGGAGAGGCTATGCCATATGTTACATACAAGCCACCTACAGAAGATAACATTGAAAATTATATTGCTGGACTTATGATTAATACAAGTAAGAACGCAAGCATAATTCCAACAACACTTCATACATATTTTGCAAATGAGGGCAATAACGAATCACTTATACCATACATAGGTATTGAAGGAGAGGACTTAAAAATTTATGGTATGGTAGCTGTGAAAAATTTAGAAGTTAAAGGTATATTAAATAATCCACAAGTTTCAGATATTCAATTGATTAAAGGTGATATAGGCGCAGCGAAAGAAGTTTCATTTATTGAAGGCAAAGCTATAGATTATCATATAGATGATAGCAATAGTAAACTTAAAATTAAATATGACGAAGAAGAAAATAAATTATATTTAAATTATAATATAGTCATGAAGGGTGGCATTAGTGGTGCTTATTTAGGATCTAATATGCTTGAAAATGATAAAATATCACAAGTTGAAGAGGCTTTAAATATCAGTATGGAAGAAGAATTTAAACAAGTATTTGATATAATTCAAAATAAATATAGTATAGATCCATTAGAAATAAAAGCTAATATAAGAAGGTATCATCCAAGAGTTTGGAAGAAAGTTAGTGAGCATTGGGATGAAGTGTATAAAAAAGCGGAAGTAAATTTCAATGTTAAAAACGAAATTAAAACTATTGGAGTATCTCAATAAAATTAGAAGGACTATTAGTCCTTCTAATTTTATTAAAAAAAGATTGTACAAGCTGTATAAAAAATGGACAAGTGTCAATAATAAAAACATAAAGGAAATACAATATTTAGGGGGAATTAGTTATGAGAAAGTTTAATATAAAATTTGATATAAAAAAAGTAATAGCAAGTGTTTTATTAGGAACAATAGTTTTAGGAAGCACAATAACATATGGAATGAATAGAATCGCTAAGCCATCTATGGAAGATATATCTGAAAAACTTATAAGATTCCATGTTATAGCTAATAGTGATAGTGAAGGTGACCAAGCTGTAAAATTAAAGGTTAGAGATGAAGTTTTAAGATATATATCACCAAGACTTAAAGAGGCCAAGTCAATAAATGAGTCAAGAGAAATAATAAAAAATGAAGATGAAAACTTAATAAAAATAGCTAAAAAAACATTAATTGAAAATGGATATGACTATAAATTAGAAAGTACTTTATCAAAGGAGTATTTTCCAGTAAAAACATATGGAAATATAACTTTACCACAAGGAAAATATGAAGCTTATAGGATAATCATAGGTGAAGGACAAGGCCATAATTGGTGGTGTGTAATGTTTCCGCCTCTATGCTTTGTAGATGTTTCTAAAGGTCAAATCTCATACAATGAGACAGAAAAAGAAATGAAAGAAGTTTTAACAGAAAAGGAATACAATATGGTGGATAATACTAAGAAAAATGTGGATAAAAATTCAAAGATAGTGGATAACTCAGAAGATAATAATATAGTTTTAAAATCAAAAGCAGCAGAAACTATAAAAAAAATACTTAATAAATAGAAAGTTAAGGGAGGCGAATTATCGCCTCCCTTTTATAATTTCAATGAAAATTTAATCTATATTTTTAAAATTGAGATTTATAAAATATCCAAGGTAATAGTGATAGTTACTATTAAAACTATGATTAGTAAGAACGTTATGATGGGGAATTTATTCTCAAAAATGAACTTTTTATGGATAAATATTATATTAATTTTATTTGAAGTACAAATAAAACATTGTAGCGGGGATTTCAATCCCCGGGATATCCACCATCACTTTTCGCTCTTACTTCTTACTTGGTTCTAATATAAAATAGAAATAACATGTAATATTAGTAGTATCATTTGAGAAAGCTATTATTTAAACTTCGAACTTGGAATCCTATAACTCCACTAGGTAATAAAAGTTGTTTATAGGTGGTACTATACATATATATAATTTTAAATTAAAATCTAAGTATAGGAAGAAACGTTAATTGAATTATGAAAATGAATTATGTATGAATTTGACATAGTAATTATATTAAGGAGAGATAGATTATGAAGAAAAAAGTAGCAGTATTATTTGGCGGACAATCAACTGAACATGAGGTTTCAAGAACTTCAGCAGCATCAGTTTTAAGAAATATAGATCAAAGTAAGTATGATGTATACCCAATAGGAATTACTAAAGAAGGTAAATGGTTTGAGTATACAGGAAAAGTAGATAATATTGAAAGTGGAGAATGGGAAAATGATGAATTCTATAAAACTCCATCTGGCGAAAAAATAATATTTAATAATGAGGTTGATGTAGTTTTACCAATTTTACACGGACAGTTTGGAGAAGATGGAACAGTTCAAGGTTTATGTAAATTAAGAAATATACCATGTGCAGGTCCAGGAGTTATGAGTTCAGCTTTATGTATGGATAAAATATATACAAAATATATATTAGAACATGCTGGTATAAAGCAAGCACCATATGTTGTTGTAACAAATTATGATTATAAAACTAGAAAAGAAGAACTTGTTAATAAGATAGAAAATGAATTAAATTATCCTGTTTTCGTAAAACCTGCAAATAGTGGTTCTTCAGTAGGAATAACAAAAGCTCATAACAAAGAAGAATTAGAAATGGGTTTAGTAGAAGCATTAAAACATGATAGAAAAGTTTTAGTTGAAAAAGGAATAAATTGTAGAGAAGTAGAAGTAGCTGTGCTTGGAAATGATGAACCAAAAGCATCAGTGCCAGGAGAAATAATTCCAGCAAAAGAATTTTATGATTATGAAGCTAAATATAAAAATGCATCATCAAAACTTTTAATTCCAGCAGCTTTAAACGAAGAAGATACTAAGGAAATAAGAGATGAGGCTGTTAAAATATTTAGAGCACTAGATTGTGCTGGAATGGCTAGAGTAGACTTCTTGGTTGACAAAGATACAAATGAAATATACTTAAATGAAGTAAATACAATTCCTGGATTTACAAGTATCAGTATGTATCCAAAAATGTGGGATGCAACAGGTTTAAAATATAATGATTTAATAACAGAATTAATAGAATTTGCAATAGAAAGAAATAATAGATAAAACATGGTTTTATACTGCTAAAAAATATTTTAGCAGTATTTTATTTTTTGTGGAAAACAATCCATTATTTATTATTTGCAATATATAACTTGTCAGGTTAAAGTATAAATTATAAAATAGATAAAGATACACGAATTTTAGGAATAAGTTTTGTTATATCTAACAATTGGTTATAATTTAATGAAGAATAACAAAGCTTATAATTTATGATTATATATATGAAAATATCTAAAGCTTTAATCTGAAAAATAAAAGTAAGGTTAAATGAGGTATTTAGAAAATTTTCATCTAATTATTGATTTAATGTTGAAAAACAATTTTAACATTAAAGGTTGTAAAATATTTTAATTTAAGGAGAATACGAATATGACAAGAGCATTAGCTATGGTTTCAGGTGGACTTGATAGTATATTAGCAGCAAAATTAGTAAAGGACCAAGGAGTAGAAGTTATAGGGATTTGTTTTAAATCACACTTTTTTAATGAAGAAAATGCAAAAAGAATGGTTGAACAAATAGGAATAAAATTAGAAGTGGTAGATTTCAGTAAAGAACATTTTGAAATGGTTAAACATCCTAAGAATGGTTATGGAAAAAATATGAATCCATGTATAGATTGCCATGCTATGATGATGAAGTATTGTGGTGAATTGTTAGAAAGATTTAATGCTGACTTTATCATAACGGGGGAAGTTCTTAATCAAAGACCAATGTCTCAAAATAAAAATGCTTTAAATAAAGTAAAAAAAGAAAGTGGTATTGGAGAAAAAATATTAAGACCACTTTGTGCAAAAAATTTAGATGAAACAGAAATGGAGAAAAGTGGACTTGTAGATAGAGAAAAACTTTTAGACATAGAAGGAAGAAATAGAAAAGTTCAAATGGAACTTGCGGAAAAATGGGGAATAAAAGATTATCCATCACCAGCAGGTGGATGTAAACTTACAGAACCTAACTATTCAAAAAGATTAAAAGATATATTAAAATCTAATGGAGATGCAACGGAGAGAGAGTTAGAACTTTTAAAAATAGGAAGACACTTTAGAGTATCTGAAAAAGCAAAAATTGTATCAACAAGAACAGCTGATGAATGTGAAATAATGAAAAAGTTGCTTTCAAAAGATGATATGATATTCTTAGCTAGAGATTTTAAGGGTTCGATGGTTGTTGCAATTGGAGACATAACTGAAGAAGATATAGAGTTAGCGGCAAAAGTTACAGCACGTTACTGTAAAGGAAAAGATGAAAAAGAAATCATTGTTAAATATGGTATGTATGGAAAGCCTTCTAATAATGAAATAAAAGTTGAAAATGTAGATGATAGTTATTTAGCTAAATATATAATTAACTAGGGAGATTGGGTAATATGGAAGAAAATAATGCAGTAATCACTATTGTTAGTGTACAAGATGAAGATGAAGAGATAGAAGTTGTAACTACGGGTAAGTTCTATGAAGAAGATGGTTATTACTATGCTGTTTATGAGGAAACAGAAGCTTCTGGCATGGAAGGTACAGTAACAACTTTAAAAATAAATGGTGAAGGCTTTTCTCTTATGAGAGAAGGTACAATTACAACAACTATGAATTTTAAAAGAAACAATGAAGAAGATGTATTATATAGTACGCCGCATGGAGGATTATGTCTTAAGTTAAGAACAAGAGAAGTAAAAACAAATGTGGATGAAAATGGTGGAGATATAAATGTTGAGTATGACATGATTGTTGGAGGTCAACAACATATAACTACTGTTTTAAGAGGAAATATAAAAATTAAATAATTTAAAAACCCCTATAAATCAATTTGATTTATAGGGGTTTTATATATAAAAAATATTAATATCTAAATTAAAATAAAAAAACACAAAAAAATACTAGCATACTTTTAAAAAGTATGATAATATATAACTTGTTTTTGAAAATAGAAATCCCATTTTACTGATTAGGGTAATTTCTATTATAGGGTAAAAGTTTAACCTTGTCAACATATTTTTTCATTTTATATAAAGGTTCTAAGTTTTGCATTATAAATATATATTCAAGCTTAGAGCCTAAACATTTTGAAGAAATATAAAGTCAACTATATAAATAGAAATTTTAGGAGGTTCAATATGAATACAAAATATATATTTGTTACAGGTGGAGTAGTATCTTCATTAGGAAAAGGAATAACAGCAGCTTCATTAGGAAGGCTTTTAAAAAATAGAGGATTAAGAGTATCAATTCAAAAATTCGACCCATATTTAAATATAGATCCAGGAACTATGAGTCCATATCAACATGGAGAGGTATTTGTTACTGAAGATGGTGCAGAGACTGATTTAGACTTAGGGCATTATGAAAGATTTATAGATGAAAACTTAACAAAAAATAGCAATGTTACTTCTGGAAAGGTATATTACTCTGTAATATCAAAAGAAAGAAGAGGAGAATACTTAGGTGGAACTGTACAGGTTATTCCACATATAACTAATGAACTTAAAGAGAGAATTTATAATGTGGAAAAAGAAACAGATGTAGATGTAGTTATAACTGAAATAGGGGGGACTGTAGGAGATATAGAATCACAACCTTTCTTAGAGGCTATAAGACAAATACAATATGAAGTTGGAAAAGAAAACACTTGCTTTATACATGTTACATTGGTACCGTATCTTGGCAAAGCTGGTGAACTTAAGACAAAACCAACACAACACTCTGTAAAGGAATTACGTTCAATAGGCATACAACCCGATATAATAGTATGTCGCTCAGAGAAAGAATTATCCACTGAAATAAAAAATAAAATTGGTCTTTTTTGCAATATAGAAGGAACATCGGTTATACAAAATTTAGATGCAGAAAATTTATATGAAGTTCCATTAATGCTACATAAGGAAGGTTTAGACAACTTGGTTTGTGATAAATTAAATTTAAAAACTAAACCAATAAAAAATGATGAATGGATGGAAATGGTTAATAAACTTAAGTCATTAAAGAAAAATGTAAAAATAGGTTTAGTAGGAAAATATGTTGAACTTCAAGATGCATATATTTCTGTTGTAGAAGCACTAAATCATGGTGGATTATATAATGATTCAAATGTTGAGATTAAGTGGATTAATGCAGAAAGTATAAATTTAGAAAATGCAAAATCTTATCTTAGTGATGTTGATGGCATATTGGTTCCAGGAGGATTTGGTAGTAGAGGTGTAGAAGGGAAAATTGAAGCTATAAGATATGCTAGGGAAAATAAAGTTCCGTTCTTAGGAATTTGTTTAGGAATGCAGTGTGCAGTAATAGAATATGCAAGAAATGTTTTAAAGATAGAAGATGCTAATAGTGCTGAGTTAGTATCAGAAACTAAAAATCCTGTAATTGATTTAATGTCAGAGCAGAAAAATGTAGAAGAATTGGGAGGGACTTTAAGACTTGGTTCATATCCTTGTAAATTGAAAGTTGGTACAAAATCAAATAAAGCATATAAAAGTGAACTTGTAAATGAAAGACATAGGCATAGATACGAATTTAATAATATATATAGGGAGAAATTAATAGATAACGGTTTAGTTTTAAGTGGAATTAGTCCTGATGGAAAACTAGTTGAAATTATAGAAATAGAAAATCATCCATGGTTTGTTGCTACTCAATTTCATCCAGAATTAAAATCTAGGCCTAATAGACCACATCCATTGTTTGTTGAATTTGTTAAAGCCTCTTTAGAAAACAAATAATAAATATATTTAATAAAAGCTGATTTAAATTAAGTAATTATTTAGTTTAAATTAGCTTTTTTCATTAAATTTAAATGAAAAAAATAATTATTAAGATTATAATTTTATATATAATTGTAAATGATGTAAATATAAGAGGAAGATAAATAAAATAATAAAAAAGTGTTTATAAATTTATGTAGATAAGAAATAAGATTTGTGTTAAATTAATAGTGAAATATGTGTTAATTATTTCAAAAATATGGATAATAAAAAATATATGGGATATAATTTAATTTAGTAGTAGTTCAAAATATATTAAAATGCATTTAAAAACAATTAAGAGACTACACATATGCAAAATTGTAAAATTCATATCAAATATTATTAATAAGTCATCTCAAATGTAGCCAATAAAGTAATGTTAATTAAATATAATAGAAAATGTTTTGTTTATAAAAATTATCAATAAACAAAGAATTATATGTAAGTAATAAATTTACAGCTATATAAAATCCAATTTAAAAATTTTAATTAATAGTGTTCCCAGATGACAATTTAGAGTATTTGTTTTTAAACTTTCATAATTATAAAAAAGAATTAAAGTAAAATAGAAGCAAAATATCAATAAGTGTATACAAAATATATGTTTAGTTTATGTATATATCAATTGAAAAATAAAACAAGTAAATATTATAGGATTATTATATAAAAGGGAAGTGTTAGTAAAGGGTGTTGTTTAGAGTAAATGACTAAATCAATTAAGTGATTCTATCAGTTGATATATAAATGAACTAAAATTTTAATAAGTGTTGAAATATTAAATTATATTAAGAATTAAATAAATTTGTATATTAGAATATAAAAATAGATAATACATTCTCTTTAAAATGTATATTTCAAGTTGAAAAAACTTTAATAGGGTAATAAATAAGGTATGAAGTATTTAAAGATTTAAAACCTTATAGTTATAAATTATATGGAGGTTCATAAAAGAGAATGGTGGAGGTGGATTTAATGAACAAAAACTTAGAAGAAATGAACTTAGCTGAATTGAGATTAGTTGCAAAAGAATTATCTATAAAAAGTATTTCTAAGTTTAAGAAATCAGAACTTATAGAAGAAATAAAAAGAGTATCACCAGCATCAATAGAAAAATCTGGAGTAGTATTAAGAGAAAAAATATCACCCAAAGAAAGTAAAGAGGACGAAATAGAAACTGTGGAAAGTGAAAAGATAACAAAAGAAGAAAATGATATAGTTGAACAAGAAGAAAAGGTTGAAACTGTATCGATAGAAGAAAAAAAAGAAAGACTTAAAGAGCTTATAAATGAATCAGGATCTGCAAAAGGTGTATTGGAAATAAGTGATAATGGAAACTTCGGACTTTTAAGATCTAATAATTATTTAAGTGGACCAAATGATATTTATGTATCATTATCTCAAATCAGAAGATTTAACCTAAAAATAGGTGATGAAGTTTCTGGAAAAGTTAGAATTCCTAAAGAGGGAGAAAAATATAAGGCGTTATTATTTGTTGAAAGTATAAATGGAGAAAATCCAGAGGCAGCAGCAAGAAGACAGCCTTTTGAGAAACTTATACCAATATATCCAACAGAAAGAATAAAATTAGAAACAGATAGTCAAGATTTATCATCAAGACTTATGGATATAATATCGCCAATAGGTAAAGGTCAAAGAGGGGTAATAGTAGCACCACCAAAAGCAGGAAAGACAACACTTTTAAAGAAGATAGCTCAAAGCATAGCTACCAATCATCCAGAGTCAAAATTAATAGTGCTATTAATTGATGAAAGACCTGAGGAAGTTACAGATATGCAACGTTGCATACAAGGTGATGTAATTTATTCAACTTTTGATGAAGAACCAGAACATCACACAAAAGTTGCTTATATGGTTCTTGAAAGAGCTAAAAGAATGGTGGAACAAGGTCAAGATGTTATTATACTTTTAGATAGTTTAACAAGACTTGCAAGAGCATATAATCTAACTATAACAAGGACTGGAAGAACATTATCTGGTGGATTAGATACAGGAGCACTTTTAATGCCTAAAAAATTCTTCGGTGCGGCTAGAAATGTTGAAAATGGCGGAAGTTTAACGATTTTAGCAACAGCTTTAGTTGAAACAGGAAGTAGAATGGATGATATGATTTTTGAAGAATTTAAGGGAACAGGAAACATGGAAGTTCACTTAGATAGAAAACTTCAAGAAAGAAGAATATTCCCAGCTATAGACATATATAAATCAGGAACTCGTAGAGAAGATTTATTACTTAACAAAACAGAATTAGAAGCAACATATAATATAAGACAAAAAATGTATAATGAAAGTAACTCACAAGCAGTTACTGAAAAGTTAATTAATTTACTATCAAAAACAAAAAATAATAAAGAATTTTTTGATGTAGTAGGAAAAAATCCAGATTTATTAAAATAGATTTTTATAGAGGTGTTTTAAAACATCTCTATTTTTTATGGAAATTAAAATTTTGTATCTATATAAACAATTGACAATTCTAATTAATTTAAATGATAAAAAAATAAAAGCAAGAATTAAATTCTTGCTTTTTATAAGCTCTATTATTTAAGATTGAATTTTTTCATGAATTTGTCAACTCTTCCACCAGCATCAACAATTTTTTGTTTTCCAGTATAGAATGGATGACATTTAGAACAAATTTCAACTTTTAATTCATCTTTAACAGATCCAGTTTTGAAAGTCTCTCCACAAGCACATCTAACAACAGCCTCGTGGTTGTATTTTGGATGTATTCCTTCTTTCATCGATTTCACCTCTTTCGAATTAATACTATATCCGTATTGTCAACTTCTAAATTATATCATGGGTTAAAATATAAAGTCAATAATATTAATAGTATATCCATAAAATAAAAATATAACTAGATAAATATGTATATTTTATATAAATAATTAATTAAAATAAAATATATTAAAAAACAAAAATGATTATAGTATTTATAAAATAAATTATTCATTAATCAATGAAGTTAAATAACTAAAACAAAATGGAAAAATTAAAACAATAATGTAATATTAAGTAATTTGATTTAAGATTAATAATAGATTAAAATAAACTATAGTTTTATGAAAAATATATAAAAGTCTGTAGTTTATTGGAGGAGCTTAAGCATGAGTAAATTATATTTTAGATATGGTGCAATGAATTGTGGAAAATCAACAAATTTATTACAAGTGGCACATAATTATGAAGAACGTGGAATGAAGGTGCTAATAATAAAACCTAAAACAGATACAAAAGGTGGAGATAAGATAGTATCTAGATTAGGTGTTACAAAAAAAGTAGATTTTTGGATTGAAGGTGATGTAAATATTTTCAATTTAATAGAAAACTATATAAAAGAAAATGGACCTGTAAACTGTATTTTAGGAGATGAGGTTCAATTTTTTAAGTCAGAACAAATTGATCAATTATTTGAAGTGGCAGTAAAGTTAGATATACCAACTATATGCTATGGACTAAGAACAGATTTCCAAATGAAAGGATTTGAAGGTAGCTCAAGACTTTTAATGTTAGCACATAGTTTAGAAGAATTAAAAACTATATGCAACTGTGGCAAGAAAGCACTTTTAAATGGAAGAACTGTAAATGGAAAATTTGTTTTTGAAGGTCAACAAATTGCCATAGATAAAGAGGATAATATAGAATATGAAGCTCTTTGTCCAAAATGCTACTTTGAGTTTAAAAAGGAGTATGAGGCTGAAAAAAACAATTGTTGCAAATAATAAATAAGTGGGTGAATTTATGGAAGAGAAAATTGAAAAGAAAAAAAGCAAAACATCTGTTGGTGGGCAGGCTGTTATTGAAGGCGTTATGATGAGGGGAAAAGACGGAATAGCTACAGCGGTGAGATTAGAAGATGGTTCAATAGAAGTTCAAAAGGAAAAGTCTGAGAGCATAACTAAAAAACATAAGTTTTTAGGACTTCCTATTATAAGAGGGTTTGTATCTTTGATAGAATCTTTGGTTATAGGAATAAAAAGCCTTAATTATTCAGCATCTTTGTTTGAAACTGAAGAGGAAGAAAGTAAATTTGATAAATGGTTTGAAAATACGTTTAAAGAAAAAGGAAATGATATATTAATAGGATTTTCATTAGTTGTTGGATTAGCTTTTTCTGTATTTTTATTCTTTATAGTACCTACATTTTTAGCTAATTTAATAAAAAATTATATAACAGATAGTAATATAGGATTAAATATAGCAGAAGGTATTATAAGAGTGTGTATATTCCTTTTATACGTAGTCTTAATTGGAAAGATGAAAGATATTCAAAGAGTATATATGTATCATGGTGCAGAACATAAATCTATTGCTTGCTATGAAGCTGGTGAAGAATTAACACCAGAAAATGCAAAGAAATACACTAGATTTCATCCAAGATGTGGAACTAACTTTTTGTTCTTAGTTATGATTATAAGTATAATAATATTTTCATTAACAGGATGGGAATCTATTTCTCAAAGAATAATATCAAGGATACTTTTATTACCTATAGTTTCAGGTATAACATATGAAGTTATAAGATTTTTGGGGAAAAGTGATGGTAAAATTGCAAAAATCATTGCTAAACCAGGTCTTATGTTACAAAAACTAACTACTAGAGAACCTGACCTTGATATGTTGGAAGTAGCGATAACTTCATTAAAAGCTGCGGAAGGTATAGAAGATTAAAAGAAGAGGTAAAATATGAAGATAAAAGAATTATTAAGTAATGGTTATAATACATTAAAAGAAGCAAATGTTGAAAGTTATATGATAGATTGTAATTTACTTCTTTGTCATGTTTTAAATGTAGATAAAGTGTATATAATTCTTAATAAGGAAAAAGAAATAGAAGAAGATAAGACAACTCAATTCTTAAAATTAATTAAATTAAGAGCTGAAAAGATGCCTATAAAATATATAACTAGAAATACTGAATTTATGGGGTTAGATTTTAAGGTGGAGCAAGGTGTATTGATACCTAGACCAGACACCGAAGTTTTAGTAGAAGAATGTATTAAAATTATAACTAAAAATAATTTTAAAGACATATGTGATGTATGTTGTGGTAGTGGAGCAATAGGTTTATCAGTAGCTTATTATATAAAAAATACTGCTGTAAAATTATATGATATTAGTGATACAGCATTAAAGGTAACAGAAGAAAATATTAAAAATTTAAATTTAGATAAGAGATGCTTTAGACAATATAGTGACTTATTAAAAAAAGCAAAAGAAGAAAATTTAAAATTTGATATGATTATTTCCAATCCGCCATACATAAGAAAAGAGGTTATACCAACTTTGATGGAAGATGTTAAAAATTATGAACCTCACTTAGCGTTAGATGGTGGAGATGATGGTTTGGATTTTTATAAAAGGATAACAAAAGAAAGTTATGAAATTTTAAATTGTGGAGGATATTTAGCTTTTGAAATAGGACATGATCAAAAAGATGATGTTACAAAAATATTAGAAGAAAATAAATTTGAAAATATATATTCTCTTAAAGATTTATATAATAATGATAGAGTTGTTATAGGACAAAAACAACTTTAAAATGGCTCTTTAAAATTGCAAACATATCTATTTATTGATATAATAAAATGATGAAAAAATAAACAAAGAAAAATTTTAAAGTGTTCTTAGGGAAACATACAATTTATAGTAATTTAAATAAGGCTTTAAAATTATAATAACTAAATGCAGATTTGTAGCAAAAGTGAATTTACCATTTTGAAAATTATATTTTATAAATTAGAGTGGATTCACGATAATAAGAATTTACGATACAGTTTAAATAAAAAAATATATTAAGGTACGGAGTGATGAGTTTATGTTAGATAGATTACAATTTATTGAAAATAAATATGATGAACTTTCAAATAAAATAAGTGATCCAGCAATTATGGCTAATCAAAAGGAATGGCAGAAATTATGTAAAGAACATGCTGATTTAGAAGCTGTAGTTGCAAAATACAGAGAGTATAAAAATGCTGTAAATGATTTAGAAGAAAACAAAGAAATGTTAACTGCTGAATCAGATAGAGAGATGAAAGAAATGATTCAAGAGGATATAAAACATCTTAATGAAGTTATAGAGACATCTCAAGAAGAATTAAAAATATTATTATTACCAAAAGATCCTAATGACGATAAGAACGTATTTATAGAAATAAGAGGTGGAGCAGGTGGAGATGAAGCTGCACTATTTGCTGCTAACTTATTTAGAATGTACACAAGATATGCTGAAAGAAATAGATGGAAAGTTGAAATGATGAGTGCAAATGAAACTGATATCGGTGGATTCAAAGAAGTTGTATTCATGGTAAAAGGAAATAAGGCATATAGTAAATTAAAATATGAAAGTGGAGTTCATAGAGTTCAAAGGGTTCCAGACACAGAATCAAGTGGAAGAATTCACACATCTACAGCAACAGTTGCTGTTTTACCAGAAGTTGATGATGTTGATTTAGAAATAAACATGAATGACATTAGAGTAGATGTTTTCAGAGCATCAGGAAACGGTGGACAGTGTGTTAATACTACAGACTCAGCTGTAAGAATGACACACGTACCAACAGGACTTGTAGTATCTTGTCAAGATGAAAAATCACAGCTTAAAAACAAAGAAAAAGCTTTAAAAATATTAAGAGCAAGATTATATGAAAAAGCTCAAGCTGAAAGAGCTGCTGGAATCGCAGAAGATAGAAAGAGCCAAGTTGGAACAGGGGATAGAAGTGAGAGAATAAGAACTTATAATTACCCTCAAGGAAGAGTTAGTGACCATAGAATTGGATTAACTTTATATAAATTGGAAAATTTTCTTGATGGAGATATAGATGAAATCTTAGATGCTCTAATAACAGCAGACCAAGCAGAGAAAATGAAATCATTAGGAAATAGTGAAATTTAATTTTTAATTGGAGTGTGAATTTATGGATATAAATAAAGTCCTTAAGAAGCAAAAAAAATCTTATAAAAGGTTTATGCTGTCTATGGGCTTTATTTTTATAGGATTGCCCATAGCATTAATTTGTTCTAAAATTAATAATCCATTTTTTTATTTATACTTATTAATAATTGAAGTTTTAATTTTAGAATCCATGATGATAAGAACAAATGAAGAAGTTTTAGAGTTTAAACAAATTGGGAGTAAAGTAGCTATAGAAGTAGGGGTTTTACATAGAAAATACACAATTATTCCAAATAAAATAGCTATTATACACATAATACCAACTGGAAAGTTTTTTGATATACTTATTATAAGTAAAAGTAGATTTAGAAACAAAAGATTAAAACATGTAGATTTTAGATTTTTATCAAAGCAACCTATAATTGATAAGTATTATAATAGAATAAGGAAAGAAGATGAGGATCCTTATTTTTATTTTGTAATAAAAAAAGGTGGAATAAAAAAATACATGTTATTAGATTATTTGTATAAAACTTGTGTTAGTGCTATTTTTACAGATATAACTATAGAAAAAATAAAAGAATATAGAAGTCAAGAATAAATATTAAAAACCTAAAATACATTGTTATAGAGAATGAATTTTAATTTTAAATTAAAACTTCAAATGCTTAAGAATAAAAATAATATACAATGTATTTTCTCTTTATATTTGAGAAGGTATAAAGTGGGGGGATTTTATGGGAACTATATTCTATATAGGTGTATTTTCTGCACTTGTATCAATTCTTGGAACACTTATAGGGGCAACTCTAGGAGTAATGCTAAAAAATCCATCAAAACGGCTTATGGGAAGCATATTAGGTGCAGCAACAGGTATAATGATATCTATAATATTTTTAGAATTAATACCAGAGGCTATAGAGTATAATGGGTTTTTAAAAACATTACTTGTAATTTTAATTGGCATAAGTCTAATACTAATTATAGATGTTTTAAGTAGAAGAGCTGGCAAAAATAATGATTCACATTTAAAAGTTGCAATTTTGATGGGACTTGCTATGATGATTCATAATTTCCCAGAAGGCTTAGTTATGGGATTTGGATTTTTGAAAGAAAGTAATTTAGGAATAAAAATGGCAGCATTAATTTCAATACATGATGTCCCAGAAGGACTTGCTGTAGCAACTCCATTAGTTGTTTCTGGAATGAAACCAAGGAAAATATTAACATATGCATTTTGGGTAGCATTTCCTACAATGATTGGAGCTTGGCTCGGAATTATAATAGGAAGTATATCAAAAGTAGTATTAGGAACATCGATAGCTTTTGCAAGTGGCGTAATGATTTATGTGGTCTTTGGACAAATGTTACCAGAGAGCAATAGTTTAACAGACAGTTTTACAACATCAATAACTACTATACTAGGAATTATTATTGGATTTATTATGCTAAATATATTATAAAATAATAAATCATATAAATTAGAGGTGTTTTTTATGAAAACAAAAGTTGTTAATATACAAGAAGATAATATAGATATGAATATACTAAATGAAGCAGGAGATGTTATAAAAGATGGTGGACTTGTAGCATTTCCTACAGAAACAGTTTATGGATTAGGGGCTAATGCATTAGACGAAGAAGCTGTTAAAAAAATATTTATAGCAAAAGGAAGGCCACAAGATAATCCTTTAATAATTCATGTAGCTGACTTCAATATAGATCCATATGTTAAAAATATTCCAGAAGTTGCAAAAAAAATTATGAATAAATTTTGGCCAGGTCCTATAACTTTAATTATGGAAAAAAGTGATTTGATACCTATGACTACAAGTGCCAATTTAGATACTGTAGGAATTAGAATGCCAAGCAATAAAATTGCAGCAGAACTTATAAGAGCATCTAAAACAGCAATTGCGGCACCATCTGCCAATATATCAGGAAGACCAAGTCCAACAGATGTTGAAAGTTGCATAGAAGATTTAGATGGTAAAGTAGATTATATAATTGGTGGTACCAAAAGTGAAGTTGGATTAGAATCCACTATAGTTGATTGTACAACAAATCCAATTTGCATATTAAGACCAGGTGGTATTACTTTAGAAATGTTAAAAACTGTAGATAAAGATGTATATATGGATTCATCAATATCATCAAAGCCTACTAAAGATTTTAAGCCAAAAGCTCCTGGAATGAAGTATAGACACTATGCTCCAAAAGCTCCTGTAAAAATTTTTAAAGGAGAAATTGAAAAAACTATTGCAAAAATTAATGAAATGATGTTAAATTATATAGAAAATAAAATGACAGTAGGAATCATTGCTACTGATGAAACTAAAGAATTTTATAATAATGGAATTATAAAATCATTGGGAAGTAGAGATAGCTTAAATGATATAGCAAAGAATTTATTTCATGTTTTAAGAAGTTTTGATTCAGAAGATGTAGATATAATATTATGTGAAGCTTTTGATGAACAAGGTGTTGGCCTTGCTATAATGAATAGACTAAATAAAAGTGCTGGATTTAATATTATAGAAGTATAGTTTAGTAAAGGAGAAGGTAACGTGAAGATTTTATTTATATGTACAGGTAATACATGTAGAAGTAATATGGCAGAAGCATTGTTTAATTATCATTGCAACCTGCAAAATGTGACTGCGAAATCAGCAGGTTTATTTACTAATCCTTCTTCTAAAACATCTTTAAATACTTATTTAGTTTTAAAGCAAAAGTATAATATTGATATATCAAATAGAAGTTCTATTCAGCTTAATTTAGAACTTATTGAAGACGCTGATATAGTTCTTACCATGACAACATACATGAAAACTTACATATTAAATGAAGTGCCACAATTTAAAAATAAAGTATTTACATTCAATGAGTATATAGGAAGAAGCGGAGATGTTATTGACCCATTTGGCGGGGAAATAGACATTTATTTTAAGACTTTTGAGGAAGTCGAAAGTAATGTTCTATTACTTATTGATAAAATAGAAAAAGATACTAGTAATTAAGACTAATATCTTTTTTTTGTGCAAAGTATTAAAGTTTTAAATTATACTTTGATTTTAAGTATTTTATTAGATTTTGTACATACTAAAATAAGTTACTTATTTTATATAAAATATATTAAAAGAAGAATTTGGAGGGGTGTAAAATGAAAATTGCATTAGGTAGTGACCATGGTGGAATAAACTTAAAAAAAGAAATAATAAAACACCTAGAAGAGAAAGGTTATGAGTTAAAAGATTTTGGAACATATAAAGAAGAATCTTGTGATTATCCAGAATATGCTTTAAAGGTAGCAGAAGAAGTTGCAAGTGGCGATTTTGATTTTGGAATATTAGTATGTGGAACTGGAATAGGAATAAGCATTTCAGCAAATAAAGTTCCAGGAATTAGAGCAGCACTTTGTAGTGACACCTTCAGTGCACATGCTACAAGACAACATAATAATGCAAATATATTAGCATTAGGTGAAAGAGTTGTAGGAAAAGGACTAGCATTAGATATAGTCGATACTTTCTTAGAAGCTAAGTTTGAGGGTGAACGTCACCAAAGAAGAATAGATAAAATAACAGAGATAGAAAAAAAATACTCTAAGTAGTATTTAAACATAAAATAATTATTTTAAATAAAGCAAAAATAATAGTTTTTTAAATAAAGGGAGGATTCATTATATGAGTAAATTAACACAAATAGAACATCCATTAATAAAACATAAGTTGGCTATGATAAGAGATAAAAATACAGGTTCTAAAGATTTTAGAGAATTAGTTGAAGAAGTAGCAATGCTTATGGCTTATGAAGTTACAAGAGACATACAAGTTGAAGATGTTGAAATAGAAACTCCAATATGCAAAACTACATGTAAAATGTTATCAGGAAAGAAACTTGCTATAGTTCCAATATTAAGAGCTGGACTTGGTATGGTTGATGGAATGTTAAAATTAATACCAGCTGCAAAAGTTGGACATATAGGTATGTATAGAGATGAAGAAACATTACAACCAGTAGAATACTTCTGCAAATTACCACAAGATATAGAAGACAGAGATGTAATAGTTACAGATCCAATGCTTGCAACTGGTGGTTCTGCTATAGATGCAATTGATGCATTAAAGAAAAGAGGAGCAAAAAGCATAAAATTAATGTGCTTAATATCATCACCAGAAGGAGCTAAAGCAGTTCAGAAAGCACATCCAGATGTTGATATATATTTAGCTGGATTAGATGAAAAATTAAATGAGCATGGATATATAGTTCCAGGTCTTGGTGATGCAGGAGATAGATTATTCGGAACAAAATAATTAATAAAAAAAGCATTCTACATTGATATGTAGGGTGCTTTTTTTAATTAAACTAAATAAATGTCCATTGTTAACTGTCAATTGATAAGGTAGGCGAGGTTTTAACCTTGCAAATTATATGATGTTATATTAAAAATTGTTCCAACATCTGTAGGGTAGAATTCATTCTTGCAATTATACGCTGTTATTTTAAATGTTGTATCTATATCAAAAAGCGCCAAGACTAAAGTCTCAGCTACAAAGGGGTAAAGGAGATTTCATTTCAATTTTGGTAGGCGAG
>NZ_CCAT010000003.1 GCF_000612845.1 Clostridium ihumii AP5 | reverse complement strand
GAAGCAATTAGATGCAAAGTTACCACAAATTGATTTTGATAATTTTAGAAAAGATTATGTAAGTAATAATGGATTTGCTAAAACAACAGGTACAAGTACTATATATAATGTTATATTAAATCCTGCTCCAACAAGTTATGTAGATGGATTAAATGTAACCATAATACCGCACATTGATTGTGGAGATAATCCTAAATTAAATATAAATGGATTAGGTGTCACAACAATTTTAAAACAAGATGGAACTGACATAAAAGCTGGAGATATAAAAGCTAATAAACCTTTGCCATTAGTGAGGGTAGGTAGCAATTTTTTTATAAAGAATAGTGGAGGAAGTGGACTTCAAATTAAAAGACGAACAAGTGGTTTTTTTTCAGCAACTCCTGAGAATAGAACTATAACATTGCCTTATACAGTCAATGTTGACAATGCTATTATTTTAATAAATAGTGATCTTAGCGAATTAGAATATTATTTTGATACTTCATTAGGAGCTCACGAATCTAATGCTATAAAGCTTAATACTGGAGTAAGTAGGGCAGGCTTATATTGGGAAGTTATAGAATTTAATAAGAAGGTTCATAATCTCAAATATGAGATAAGGTTTAAACCTGATGAAGTTAATCCAACTGTAAAGTATAATATAGATGTTAAAGACATTAATAAAGTATTAATGTTTTATAATAGAAATGCGACACCTACATCATCTTCGGCATTACAATATCACAACAACATAGGAATAGAATTAGGAAATGATACAAGTGGTAATTTTATAAAATTACATTTTAAAAGCACTTACAATAATTATTATAGTGCCAATATAAGAATTTTTCTTATAGAATTTGATTAAAAATAAGAAGGTGAAACATAAATAAGAAAGGGTGATAAAATTTGCTAATTATATATAACACACAAGGTAAAATATACAAGTCATACACGTTATATAGTGTTTAATAAAGGAAGTGGAATTAATGCAAATAGTTAAGTATGATATAGATGATAATATACTTACAGTAGGTTTTAAAGAAGATAATTTTGTGGTTTATAGTATTATAGAATATAATAAAAACTTATCTAAAAAAGAATTATTGAAACAGGCATATATGCAATGTAAAGATGCTATTGAGTATGAAAGGACTTTAGAAGAACATTTAATTACAACGGATGAAATAGGAGAAGAATTCATACTAGAAGATAGTAAAGCAATAAAATTAGAAGTTGACTTTGATAATTTAAAGGGTAAAGTTTTAGATCAATATGTGAATGTATTTTCTACAGATATTATATTTTCTGTAGAAGGTAGTGACAAAGTTAGTATAAAAAATAATAAAATTATTGAGGAATCTGTATTAATTGATACAGATTATTTTATTGTTGCTAAATATGGAGATTTAATAGAAAAACAACAAAATACTATATATGCTCCAAAAGTTGTGAAAGAAAATGTAGACAAAGAAAAAGTAGCTATGGCTGAAGCTATAGTTGATTTAAATAGTGAAATAGAAATATTAAAGAAAGAAATTGAACTTTTGAAAGGTGGCAAATAATTATGTTAAAACAATATTTAATAGTATCATATGGAATTTTAGTAAAGGCAGGAGCTTGGGATTTGGAAGAAACAGAAGGTTCTAATAAGCAGGTAGTTCCAGAAGAATATAAAATTAAGGTAGCAGAGTATTTGGCTACACAAAATATTACACAATAGAGAGATATGGTGATTGTGCTGAATATAACGAATATATAAGTGCCAAATTAGAAAAATAAAATTATCGTAAAATCGTTACAAAATTATTGTAAAATCATTGCAAAATTTTCAGAATATGATATCCTATAATTAGAAATTCATAAAAAGTAAGGAGGTGATACAATGCAATATTTATATGATCCTAAAAATATAGTCCAGTTAGGCGAAGAATTAAAACAAATTATTGATGATTATTGGGATAAAAAAATAACTAAAGATATTTGTTCTTATTATATATATTACTGGTATAGGAATACTGATTTATTTAATGAAAATGAAATTAATTCAAGTATTGAAAAGATTATAGGTAAGAATAGAACAAAACTAGTATATAGATTATTAAAAACAAATTTATTGGATTTAGAAAATTCAAGGGTTATATTAGTAAAAAGAAAAAAAGTTGACCATAAATACATTTCAATAGAAGTATTAAAAATTGACTATTTGCTTGAATATCTTCAAATTAGAAAAGTAGATATTGAAGATATAGAATATAATCTAAAAAGAACCAACACAGACTATACAGAAAAGGACTTGTTTGAATATTTACATGAAAAATATTCAACAGACTTTTTGAAATCTGATATTAAACTACCTAATTGGAAAGATATCTGTTATTCGCATGGAAATAGTATCGCTGTTTTAAAAGATATAAATAGTTTAAACTTTATGATAAACCTTATTCATAATTCCTCACAAAGTGAATATGAATTAGAAGCTGTATTATCAGAAAATATAGAAGGTATTGATGGCGATTTACAAAGATTTAGTAGATATATGAAAAAGTTAGAAAAAATATTAGAAAAAGCACAACTTGAAGATAAAAAAGAATACTTATATGAAATGAAAACTATATTTTTTAAGAGAATTTTAAAATAAAGTTTTTCATATAAAAATTGTAGGGATCTATCTCTAGATCCCTTTATGATTAATTTATTGGAAATGACATAAAATTGAATTTTATGTCATTTTTGAAATCTAAGATGACATAAAATTAAATAATTAAAAGGAAAAGCAGGGACTAGGTAATAGTCTTTTTTTATTATATAAAAAGATGTTTTATGTAATATTTATTATTAAATTATGTAGGTTTAGGTAATATTACTCAAATAGTATGTATAATATAAAAGTGTAATAGCAATTTTTGCATCACATGATCCAAAACCCTTGAATTAGGCAGTAAAAAGATATATCACCCTTTTTATTGCTTATTTTTATGCAAAGGAAGGTGAACAGAGTTGAATGAGGAGTTAATAGAAAAAAGAATAAGTGATTTAGAAGTTACACCAAAATCATCTAAGGCGACATAAAATTAAATAATTTAAAGACAATAGAGCAGGACCATCAAGGTTCTTTTTTTATAAAAGATATCATGTCTATTAAATAACATACGATATATTTAATAAATCTAAACATACAGGAGTGAATAGTATGAACTTACAAGGTATAAATATATCAAATTCTAATTACTATGCAAAATCAGTAAAAGAAAAATTTATGGTTAAAGATAATGAAAAACTTAAAAAAGATATAGAAAAGCAAAATGAAATTAGAAAAAACAATTTAAATTCAAATAAATTTGAAAATGAACAGGAAGAAAATGAAGAAGGTACAAGTTCTAAAATAGTTACAACTGCTGATGGAATGAAAACATTGTTGTTAATGAAAGATTTAAAAGTAGTTTCATCATTAAGTCTTGGGAAAAGTACAAATGATTTAGAAAAAATACAAGAAAGTGAAGTTGATAATATAAATATTAATATATCTGAATCAAATGAATAAGAATATATTTTTAGATAAAAACGTGTTTTATGTAATACTTATTATTAAATTATGTAGTTTAGGTAATATTACTTAAATAATATGTATAATATAAAAAGTGTAATAGCAATTTTACTTCACATGATCCGAAAACCCTTAACTTGGACAATAGGAAGATGTATCATTTTCTTATTGTCCATTTTTTATATGAAAAATAAGATGATATAAAATTAAATAAATTAAAGGGGAAAGTAGGGGCTAGATATAGTCTTTTTTATTGGAGTTTTATTAAATAAGTATTTAAAATATAAATAACAAAACACTATAAAAATTTCGACAAATGGTTTCAGAAAAATACAAATTGTGATAATCTATTAATAGAAAACATATTTTAAAAACTGAATAGACTCAATTTAAATTTCCCTAAAAAGATGGTGTAAAAGCCATCTTTTTTAATACTCAAAAACAATATAAAATATAAAACTAAAATAATGATTTAAACAATACTGCTTATTAATTGAATAGGCAGTATTTTAATTTAAAATAAATTATCAAAATTAAAGAAGGGTAGTTGTAATATGGAAGAACTATTGAAGGTAGCAGAAACACAAGGAATATGGTGTCTTGCATGTATATTACTTACAATATATGTGCTTAAAACTACAAAGGAAAGAGAAGATAAGTTAAATGCAACTATAGACAATAACCAGAAAATAATAATGGATTTAACTAAAAATATAGAAGTTGTAACAGAAATAAAACAAGATGTTGAGGACATAAAAGAAAAATTAAAATAGGTGGTGATTATATTGGAATTCTTAAAAAATTTACTTCAAATAAAAAAGATAATTGCGTTACTAACTACTATAGTATTTTGTTTTTTATCAATTAAAGGCTTGATAAGTAGCACAGAATTTCTTTCAGTGTTTACCCTAATAATAGGATTTTATTTTGGTCAATCAAGTGCAAGACAAGCTATTAAAGAAAATAATAGGGAGGAATAGTTAAAATGCAAAGTAGAAGTAGAAGCAATTTAAAAGGAATAGATATTTCAAATTGGCAAGGAGATATAGATTATAGTAAGGTCAAAGCTAGTGGGATAAAAATAGCTTATATGAAAGCATCCGAAGGCAGTAATTACAAGGATGCTTTTTTAGAACAAAATTATAGTAGAGCAAAAAAACAAGGATTAAAAGTTGGGTTTTATCACTTTTTTAGAGGTGATGCTTTAAATGAAGCTAGATATTTTGTAGAGTGTATTAAAAATAAAGTTTCAGATTGTTTATTAGCATTAGATATAGAAGTAGATTGTGGTATGGATAAAAGTACACTAACTACTGCATGTATAACATTTTTAGAGGAAGTAAAAAGATCAACAGGAAAAAATGTTGTTGTATATACTTATACATCTTTTGCTAATTCAAGTTTAGATTCAAGACTTTCAAAATATCCAGTATGGATTGCACATTATGGTGTTGAAACTCCAGGATATAATCCTATTTGGACATCATGGGTAGGATTTCAATATAGTGATAAAGGACAAGTTAATGGTGTAAATGGTAACTGTGATGTTAATGAATTTAATAGTGGTATATTTAATGGGGTTGTAACTCTTGATAAGAATGAGGGAATAGTTACAGCAGATGTATTGAATGTTAGAGATAAACCTAATGGAAATATAATAGGAACATTATTAAATGGGCAAGTTGTTAAAATAGATAAAAAAGTTGATAATTGGTATTCAATATTCTATGGAGATTATGGAGGATATGTAAGTTCAAATTATATAAAAACAGAATATGAAAAAGAAAATAAAAAGGAAGTGTATGATATGAAAACAATAGTACTTTATTTCGGTGACATGGATGCAAATGCTGCTATATATGTAGCACAAAAGAATCAATGTCCTATGATGAAGAAAAGTGATTTTGATATAAGTGGATTGAAAGCAGAAAAGATAATTCAAATAGGTGGCAAAGCTGGTAGTACTAGATATGATAGTTTAAAAGGTGCTGGTAAATTAGTGTAAATTTAAAGGTAGATTGCAAGTTGAAAAATACAATAAATATATTTTTATAAAAATATATTTATTGTATATGACTATTGATTATGATTTTGAAAAAAATTATAATATTAAGTAATAAGTATTTGAAATTTTACATATAAAGTGGTAAAATAATTTTTTTGTGTGGGGGATAAATGTATGGCAAGTTTATTTTTTTATAAGAAAAAAGATGAAACAAATATTTTTGATCTAATTTATTTTAAAGATGGCAAATTGGAGTTAGAAGAAATCAAAAATATTTTAGAAGGCAAGAGTGCAAAATATAATTCGGATAAAATTTTTAATGAAGAAGGGTATACACAAATAGTAGTTGATTTAGAAAAAGGATTATTAAGTAGTACATATATATTTAAAAACAAATTAGGTCAATATACAACTATTGAATATGATGATAAAGATGATGAATTAAAAATTAAGAGAAATCCTTATTTTTATTTCGGGCAGTCTAGACTTTTAGTGAAAGATGATTTGAATATAATGGTAAAAGCAAATTATTCTAGTGAAGAATCATCAAAAGGAAAATGCTTATTATTTTTAGATGAAATAGGAATAGATATAGAATCTGTAAAATTTAGTAATGAAGTATTTAAATATATCAAAGATAATTATAACTGGAAGAGAATAAAATTACAAAGAATAGAAAGAGAGAAAGATAGCACTAAAAATATTTCTTATGAAGTCGATCCATCTTCAGATAAGGAATCAGAAGTGGATAAGATATATAGCGAATGTGGAGTTTTTGAAAGTATAGCATTTAATATACCATTCATAGACAGCGTATATTTAGTAAAATTATATAGGGCAGATCATAAGGTTACAGTTGATGAATCACAATTCAAAACAAAAGAATTATTTGAAGAATTTTGTTTGTATTTAATGAGTGAAATTATGTCAATAATACATAATGAGACTTTATTAAATGAAGGAAATGGTGAATTAGATAATGAAGGAGATGATTAGAAATGGATTGCAAAATATTTAAATCATCAGAAAAGATAAATATGAATGATTTAAATAAAAAATTATTAAGTTCTAATTTTTATACTCAAGAAAAAGAAGATATCTCTATATTTCATTGCAATTTAATCGAAGATAATATATGGCATGTAGTATTTTATATTAATGAAGAAATTTCAACTACATCAAAGTATGTAAAAAATATAAGCACATTACCCATAAATGTTTATATTAATACATTTATATTTACTAATAAGGATATATTATGTATTGAAAATATATATACTGAATACTGTGATTTAATAATAAGTAAGATAAATAAGATTACAGATATATGCTTTAAGATGTATAAGTTATTACAAGAAGATATGGTTAATATAGTTAAAAATAAATCTAACCAAATTCTTCAATATGACTGTGAAGAAGATGGATTTATTTATAGTTATGAAAATCAAAATGATATAAATACAGCTATAGAAGAAAATAAAAAAATATATTATATGAATATAACTCCAAATTTAGAAGGATACAAAAAGGTATTAACTTCGATTAAAAAATCTGGCGAGATAAATATAAAGGCAAATATTCCACTAGTATTGATAAAACTATTAGAATATTTTTTAAGTGATATATGATTAATGTTATAAAAATTATTAGCTATATTATATTAGGTTCTATATCAATTATAGTAACAACATTTAAAGATAAATTTGATATATATGCAATAGTATTATCAGTATTTATAGGTATAATATCATTGGTCTTAGGTTTTGTTTGTAAGGAATATGAAAATATATATAATCAACTAACTAATCGCAATGAAGAAAATAAAAAATTGAATGCAAAAATATCAGAGTTACTTATAACTATAAATGACAAATCACCATATATAATACAAGAGTATATTCATGATGCACCTAAAAATGTGTTAATGAGGGATAAATTATATAATGTAGAGATTATTCTATCGACAATAAGCAATGATTATGAAATAAAGTATCTTAATGTAAGTTTAAGTAAAAGGGGAAAGTTAGATCAGAGTATATTTTTAAAACAAAAAAGTTGTTATGAACTTAAAAATAGATATCCAACCTACAGAAATGGGAAACATGAATTTGTCTTTGACATGAAGAATAATGAAAGATTAAATTCAGTTGCTAAAACTGAGTTTAATCTTTCATGTAGCGAAGTTGGTGAAGTTGAGATGATTATAGAAATTATGGGAGATGTAGCAGCAATAACTAAAAAGAAAACAATTAATTTGAAGGTGATAGAATAATATTTATTGTTGTATTAGATTAAAATTATAAATAGAAATTTGATTTGATAAAAAGATGAATTATGTTAGAATAAATTATAAAAGAATATTGCACAAAATAAGCCTAGGAGTTGAAAAGACTTCTGGGTTTATTTTTTTATGTAAAAAAATTAAGTGGTTATTGTATAGTGTCAAATAAAGTTTGAATTATTCTAGTTTTGTCGATATTATGTACAAAAGTAAGATATTGTTATATTATCAAGTTATATATTAAATCAAATAGGGGGATTATTACATGAAAAAGGCAATCGGAATTATAAGTATTGTATTGTTTTGCTTAATAGGATTTCAAAGTTGTGCAGCAGGATTAGGAAATGCATTGAGTTCAAATGGTGAAATTAGTGGCACAGCTGGAATAATGTTAGCTTTCTGTATGCTTATAGGGGGAATCATAGCATTAGTATCAAAGAATAGCAAAGGATTAATTATAACTTCAATAGTATTTTATGTTATAGGTGGTTTAATAGGAATAGCCAATATTGGAACATTTAAAGACTTGCAAATTTGGTCAATATTAAGTTTTATTTTTGCTGTATTGTTAATATTTAATATTATAAAAAATAAAGAGTTATATAATAACAAATAAATTCAAGTAAAAGCATGTATGCAAGTTATAAAACCATATAAGTATTAAGACTGATAATAATAAAAAGTAGTGCAATATTCGTGCAGTAGTAGTGCAGTAATATGAAAAAACGATACTAATTAAAAGCGTAAAATCAACATTTATTCTTTAATAAATGTTGATTTTATAAGGTTTTAGGCATAAATAGAAGTAAATTAATAGATGTTATTTCGACGGGTGAGTTCGATTCTCACATATTCCCGCCAATTAGATTATTAAAATAACTAAGTTTGGTTATTTTAGAGATATAGAGCCGATATGATATAAAAATCATATCGGCTGTTTTATATTTTAAAAAGAAGATTTATATAAAATTTTTATAACAAAAATAAATTGTTTCTAGCTATTATATTAAAACGTATACTATTGTAAGTTTGCTTGCAAATAGTTTTGAAAATAGATAAGGCAATATCATTATTATAAATATCATCATTACAAATATCCCTGCAATTATTTAGAAAAGTCTTTTTATGAGTGTATTCAAAATAGTTATATGAAAATGTCATAAATATACCTCCGAAATATCAATATATTCATATATTATAATATAAGATTATATATTTGTTGATATTCAAATTATGTCAGTATACTAATTGAAACTTAAATGACGTTGTTAAAATGAATAAAGTAAAGAATTTTTAAACATTTATTTTATCAAAAGCATTTATTAATTTTTATAAGTATAATAATAATAAATGTATTAGGAGGAATTTATGGATAAAAAATTTAAATTTTTATTAATCATTTTAACTATTCTATTTTTAAGTGTTGGGTTAATTTTTTATAAAAATGAAGGTCAATTAAAAAAATCTAATATAGCTATAAATAAATATTTAGATAAGGTAGAAATTAAAGAATTAGATGAACATAGTTTTCTTCAAAACTTAGCAAAAACACAGGATATAAGTTATGATGAAGCTATGGGTTTAAATAGTAAATACAAGGTTGATAATGAAAATATAGTAATAAAATATGCAGAGAAAATTCAACCATATAGTATTAATGATGATATGAATGTAGTTATGATTGTAGATTTTAAGTATATTCATAATAAGGATACTAATGAGAATAAGATTATAAGTGTAGGTAGTACTTATATTAATTTAAATGGTGAATATGAAGGCAGTTGGAGTGGTTCAAAATTTAATAAATATATTGAACCTGAAGAAATAAGAATAAGTACAACAGGACAAATTTTAGTTGAGGTAAAAAATAAAAAGACTGATATTTCAGGATTGCAAAAAGTTATGGAAACGAAAAATAGTTTAAAATATGCAAGTGAAATAGAGACTTATGCAATGACAATAAATATAAAAGAATTATAAATATAAAATCTATAACCTTACGATATTCATATACAATAAAGAAATATTTATATATAATGAATATTATATAGGGGTACATTTTATATTCCAAGAAACAGGAATTATTTAAAACGTTATTCATAAAAATTTCAAAGAAACTCTAATGGATTTGTCATTTTATTTCCAAGACTAAACGGCTATTAGTGAACTAAATTAAGAGCTATGTAATTAAATTCTAGTCTATTTTTCATAACTCTTCGTTAGTAATTCACATTAATAAAATACCATTATTGATGTGAATTACTTCCTTGATTTATAAATAATATACATTAAATTTTAAATTACATATTTCTAAATTTAGTTCACACGACGTCCTATCTAGGCAGTCGCTGAACCCGTCCTTGGGTTCAGGCCTTGAAAATAAAACACAAATTAATAAGAGTTTCTAAATCAATTTTTAAAGAAATACTAATTTAAATAATTCCTGTTTCTTGATAAAAGAAAAAAATTTTCAATTGAGAAAGATGTTATTTTGAATTTGAACTTGGAACACTAAGAATCCAAGTTCAAATTCAAATTATTATTTCAAGTGAGAAAGAGCTGTTTAAACGAATGTACAGAAATTAACAATTAACAATGAAGGATAAAACTGAATTATTATTTTTTTATTGGTTTACATAAGGATTTGCAAAGCAAATTATTTAAACACAATATAAAAACTAGTTTTTATGTGCTTCTATTTTTAAATATTAGGAACAAAGTGAGTAATAACTACCATAACTTTTCACTTTTACTTCTTACTTAGTTCCAATATAAAATAGAAATAACATGTAAATTTAGTAGTATCATTTGATAAAAAGATTATTTTAAATTTGAGCTTGGAAACCTATATAAGTAGAAGTTTAGTGTGAAAATAAGGGGTGAGAAACATGGAATTTTTTAAAAAGCCTATATATAAATGTAAAAAGAATAGAAAAATTGATGGAGTATGTGCAGGAATAGCCAAAACAATTGGAATAGATGTTAGTTGGATAAGACTACTTTTTGCAGTATCTATTTTTGCTGGTGGCTCAGGAATAATAGTTTATATATTATTAGATATAGTGCTTGATAATGAACCAGAAGACCCTTTAAATAGTGATTTATAATGATATGAAAAATTTAAGTTTAATTCCAGAGTATTTAACTAATAATATTTTAGATAGTAAATATTATTAGGAGGAATTAAAATGATTAATAAAATAGGAAAAATAACATTATATGTAGATAATCAAGAAGAAGCTAAAGCGTTTTGGGTTGAAAAGTTAAATTTTATTGTTAAATTTGAAAAAGAGATGGGACCTAATATGAAATGGATTGAAGTTGGACCAAGCGAAAGTGAATTTACTACGTTTATATTGTATAATAAAACTTTAATGAAATCACAAAATCCAGATGCAAACTTGGAACATCCATCAATAATTTTAAGCACAATTGATATAGAGTCAGCATATGATAAAATGAAAAATAATGGTGTTGAAGTAGGCATGATGATGAATATGCCATATGGAAAAATGTTTCCATTCAAAGACCAAGATGGAAATGAATATTTAGTTAGAGAAGATAAGTAAAATTATAATTATAATTTTAAATATTAAGTATTGACTAAGAATATTTAATATGATATTTTATAATAAATTGAATTAAAAAGGAGTGCTTTTTGTGAGTGAGGTAGTATCTAAATAAATTAATTTAATATTTTATAAATCTCAAAAAATAGGTATTAAAGTACCTTTGTTTGTTGTGGGTTTATTTAAATTAATGATGAAGATACCTTAATAGCAAAAAGACATTAAATATTAATGATGATAAATGTAACAATGATTTTTTTGTTGTATATGAAATATCATCTATGGTAATTGATTGTTAAGCTATGGATTTTCCATAGCTTTTATTTATTTAAATTAAAATTGAAGTTTTAAAAATAGGTATCTTCATAATGAATTTCTAATAAAAATTTAAAATTAGTTATGAGGAGAAAATAAATGAATAATAATGCAATAGAAAAATTACAATATAACGAAATAAAAGAAATGTTAAAATCATTTTGTGTGAGTGGATTAGGAAAGAATTTAATTGATAAGTTAACACCAGAATCAAATATGAAAATTGTAAAAACTAGACTACAGGAAACTAGTGAGGGCCGAAACATCTTAGATATATATAGTTATGTTCCACTAGAAGGAATTTCTAATATAAATAAATTTATAGAAAAAATTGAAAAAGGAATGGTTTTAGAGTGTGATGAGTTAAATAGTTTTAGTGATTTTTTTAGAGGGTGTACGAAGATAAAACAGTTTATGATAAATAAAGAAGATTTAGCGCCCCTATTAGGTTCATACTCTAATTCTATTGTAGATTTTAAATCAATTGAAGATGAAATTAACTTATCAATTAAAGGAAATAGGGTTGATTCATCTGCAAGTAAGGAATTAAAAAGAATAAGAAGACTAATAGATGTAACTGAGGAGAAAATAGAAGAAAAGTTAAGTAAATTCTTAAAGAATGATTCTAATAAGAAATATATACAAGAATTCTTTATAAGTAAAAGAAATGGAAGATATACTATTCCAATAAAAAGTTCCTATAAAAATTTTGTTGAAGGAAGCATTGTAGAATCATCATCAAAAGGAACCACAATATTTATGGAGCCTAAGGCTATAGGAAAATTAAGCCAGGAGTTGATTGTGTTAAAAAGTGATGAGGCCATAGAAGAATATCAAATTTTAGCTACACTTACAGGTATAATTTTAGAAAAAATAAAAGATATAAAAATAAATAAAGAATTAATAGCTCAATATGATATGATATTTTCCAAAGCTAAATATAGTAAAAGCATTAAAGGAATAGAACCTAAAATAAATAATTATGGATATATAAAACTAATTAAGTGTAAACATCCATTATTGAGGGGTAATGTAGTTCCATTAGATTTTGAAGTAGGAGATAATTATAGAACTTTAATAATAACAGGACCTAATGCTGGTGGAAAAACTGTGGTTTTGAAGACTTTAGGGTTACTAACATTGTTAGTACAATCAGGGATTCATATAGAAGGGGAAAAAGGTTCAGAAATAGCTATATTTGATAAAATATTTGTTGATATTGGTGATGATCAAAGTTTGGAAAATGCATTAAGTACTTTTTCATCACATATGAAAAATTTATCAGCTATAATGAAAGAAAGTAATAGAAATACATTACTATTATTTGATGAAATTGGAAGTGGAACAGAGCCAAGTGAAGGTGCTGCATTAGCCATATCAATACTAGAAGAATTTTATCACATGGGGTGTATTACTGTTGCAACAACACATTATGGAGAAATAAAAAGATTTTCAGAGAAACACAGTGACTTTGAAAATGCTGCAATGAAATTCAACAAAAAAACATTAGAACCATTATACAAATTAGTCATTGGAAAAGCTGGTAATAGTAATGCAATTTGGATTTCAAGAAAAATGGGTATAAGTCAGAAAGTTTTAGAACGTGCACAAAATTATATGAAGAAAAGAGAATATAATTTTAATTTAGTCAAAGAAAGTAAAGTAAAAAAGGCTTCTTTTGATGAACAAGAAACTAACAAAGAAAACTTTTATGAATATAAAAAAGGAGATAAAGTTCTATTGCTAGATTACAATTATTCAGGAATTGTATATGAAGAAATAGATGAAAACAATAACTTAAAGATATTTGTAAACAATGACATTTTAGAAGTCAATTATAAAAGAATAAAATTAGAAATAAAGGCAAGTAATCTATACCCAGAAGATTATGATTTAAATACAATTTTTCAAGAATATAAAGAGAGAAAATTAGAAAAAGATATTAAGAGAGGATCTAAAAAAGCTCTAAAAAAAATTCAAAAAGAAATAAAAAAACATTATATATAATTAAGAAAAATATAAGGAGATGTAAAATATTTTACATCTCCTTAAAAGCTATATATATTTCAAATTTTTAAGAGAAATATCTAAAGACTTATAAGAATGAGTAGTTGCACCGCTTGATATAAAATCAACACCAGTTTCTGCAACAGATTTTATTGTGGATAAATCGATATTACCAGAAGCTTCAGTTAAAGCAGCACCATCAATAACTTTAACTGCATCATTCATAGTTTCAATGCTCATATTGTCAAGCATTATTATGTCCGCATTAGTTAAAATTGCTTCTTTAACTTCTTCTATACTTTCAGTTTCAACCTCGATTTTTTTTAGATTTCCTATGTTATTTCTTACGAGAGTAACAGCATTTGTTATGTTTCCAGCAGCCTTTATATGGTTATCTTTTATTAAGATACCATCAGAAAGAGAATATCTATGATTTACGCCACCACCAATTTTAACAGCATATTTTTCAAACATTCTAAGACCAGGTGTAGTTTTTCTAGTATCTAAAAGTTTTGCTTTAGTATGAGAAATTTCTTTTACTAAGTTATTAGTTAAAGTAGCTATTCCACTCATTCTTTGAATTATATTAAGAGCTAATCTTTCACCAGAAAGTATGTTTTTCGTATTCCCCTTTAAATTAGCTATAATATCACCTTTTTTTATAATATCACCATCTTTAAAATTAAAAGATATATCTACATTTCCAAGAAGTTCAAAAACCCGTTTAAATACAGGGAGTCCTGCAATTATACCATCTTCTTTACAGATTAATTCAATACTACAAAGGCTATCATCATTTACAATGGAATCTGTAGTCAAGTCATAATAAGGCATATCTTCTTTCAATGAGTTTATTAAAAAATCATCAACTGCAAACCAATTCATTTTTTATATCGCTCCTTAAATTTTTTAATTTATCTATTATTAAAATTTCATCATTTTTAATAAGGGATGTATATTCTGAAAAATCTAGTATTTTATCGAAAGTATAATAACTAGATTTTATGGAACTATTATTAATTAAGCGTGAAGCCCTACGAGAGAATACTAACGCCTCTAGTAAAGAGTTACTTGCAAGTCTATTGTTTCCATGGACTCCGGTACAACTAACTTCACCAACAGCAAATAAATTTTTCATAGAGGTTTCAGAATTTAAATTTACCTCTATACCTCCCATGAAGTAATGTTGAGCAGGGCATACAGGAATTCTTTCTTTTGTTATATCATAGCCTTTTTCCATACATTTTTTATATATTGATGGAAATCTAGTTTTGATAAAATCACTAGGTTTATGAGAAATATCTAAATACACATAAGGTATATGACTTTTGGATATTTCTTTTTTTATAGCTTCAGTAACAACATCTCTAGGTAATAATTCATCTATAAAACGTTCATTATTACAATTAAAAAGAAGAGCACCTTCTCCTCTTAAAGATTCTGAAATCAAAAAACTTCTATCAGTAGAGTTTTTTTCATATAAAGAAGTTGGATGAAATTGAATATATTGAAGATCTTTAACTTTTATAGAATGTCTTAATGCAATGCTTAAGGCACTACCTCTTAATGATTTATCATTAGTTGAATGTATAAATAATCCTCCAATTCCACCACAAGCAAGAACAGTGTGATTGGCATTAACTGTAAATATTTTATCTTTACTTAAAAACACTCCGCCATAACATAAATTATTTGTATTTATAATATCAACAAGACAAGCGTTTTCAATTATAGTTATATTTTTTTTAGAACAAGCTTTTTCTTTTAATGTTTCAAAGACTTTTTCACCTGTTTTATCTTTGCAATGAACAATTCTATTTACACTGTGACATCCTTCACGAGTATAATATAGTTTATTATTTATTAAATCAAATGGTACACCTAACTTTATAAGTGTATCTATATTTTCTATAGATTCTGCAACTAAAGTTTTTACTGCATTTAAATTATTTTTATAATTGCCAGCTCTTAGTGTATCGTTTACAAATAATTCTTCATCCTCTTTGTTTAGAGCTGTAGAGATACCACCTTGGGCTAAGTATGAGTTACAATTTATAGTTTTAGATTTAGTAACTATTAAAATATTTAAATTATCACTCAAATTTAGTGCGGTATAAAGACCTGCTATTCCACTTCCAATAATTAAAACATCAGCATATAAATGTTCAGAATTCATTTTATATGCCTAAACTAAGCATATTCTTTAATGAAGCTGAAGCACCTGCTATAACATCTTCAGAAAGAATTACTTCATTATCTAAGTTTTTTAATGTATTATAAAGTGATTTTAGTGATGTTTTTTTCATATTGGAACAAGTCATATCTAAAAAATAAAAGTTTCTATTTGGATATTTCATTTCTAAATCATATTTTACACCGCATTCAGTTACTACAAGATAATTTTCTGATGAATCAGAACCTACAAAATCTATTATTTCTTTAGTACTACCAACAAAAGAAGCTTTGTCACAGACTTCTTTTTTGCATTCAGGGTGAACTAAAATTTTATAAGGTTTATCTTTCATTTCTAATTTGAAAGTATCTAAATCATTTAATGTAATATTATTATGGATAGGGCAATAACCACTCCATAAAATTATATTTTTTTCAGGAAGTTTATTTGCAACATAAGATCCTAAATTTTTATCTGGAACAAAAATAATATCCTTTTCTTTTATATTAGAAACTATATTTATAGCACTAGAAGATGTGCAACAAACATCTGAAACAGATTTAACTTCACTAGAAGAGTTTACGTAGCAAACTACTTTACTATTAGGGTAATCTTGCTTTAATTTTAATATATCTTCCTTTGTTACCATATCTGCCATTGGACATGTTGCTGTCTGTGAGCTATATAGTACTTTTTTTTCAGGCGATAATATCTTAGCGCTTTCAGCCATAAATGTAACACCACAAACAACTAAAAGTTGTTTGTCGCTTTTTTTACCAATTTCGCTTAAATAATAAGAGTCACCTACATAATCAGCAATTTGTTGAATTTCTTTAGGCTGATAAAGATGAGCTAGTATAAGGGCATCTTTATCTTTTTTTAATTTTACAATTTCATTTTCTAAATTTAAGCACATAAGTACGACCTCACTTTTGATGTTTATACTAGTGTATATACACTAGTATAAATATAACACTCATGAAAAGAATAGGCAATATAAATTTGAAAAAATGGATATAAATGAATTAAAGTGTCAATGATTACATATATAATATAATAAAATTAGGTGATCAAATGTATAGGCCATTGGTTTTATATGCTATTTCAATACTTTTAGGTTCTGTTACTTCATATATTTTTTTAGAAAAAATATATATAGGAATAATTATAAATGTTATATTAATAATTATTTTTTATAAAAAGTTAGAAAAAGAAGATTTTATAATTGCTATGATATTTGTGTTTATTGGTTTTATGTCACATTATAATTACTTCAATTTTGAGCTTGGTGAACAAATTCAGGGTAGAATAATAGAATGTAACAAATATAAAATTGTAGCTACTGTGAAAAATAGAAAGGTATTTTTAGAGGGAGAAGGTTTATCTAGTTTAAAAATTGGAGATGTTTTTGAGGCAAAAGGTAATTTTAAATTTGATATAGATTATAAAAATGGATCTTTGGGAATTTTCAACATAGATAGTATGAATTCAAATAGTGATATATTAAGTAAAGTTTATAATATAAAGAATTTGTGTTATCAAGAAATAGAAAAATATGATGAAGAATTAGCCAATTTTGTAATGGCTATATCATTAGGTGATAAATCGTTTTTAGATTACGAAAAAAAAGGTGTAATGAATACATTAGGGATAATACATATAATTACTGTTTCTGGATTTCATATAGCACTTATTTATACATTTATAGAAAAAGTATTAAATTACAAAGTTGCAATAGTAACTACCTTTATATATATAACAATTATAGGATATACTCCATCTACTGTTAGAGCATTTATAATGATATTTATTTTAGTTATGTCTAAAAAAGTTTATAGAAATTATGATAGTTTAAGTAGTTTATCATTAGCATTTATAATATTAGTTTCTATGAAACCATACTACATATTAAATCCAGCATTTAATTTATCATTTTTATCAGTATTAGGAATTATTACTATGAAAGATAAATTTGATAAAGTATTAGACTTTTTGCCTACATTAATAAAAGATTCAGTGTCTATAACTCTATCAGCATCAATGCTTACAACTTTATATATGGCATACAATTTTAAAAAAGTAAATTTAAATGGAATTGTTGCAAATTTTCTATTGATGCCATTTTATTCATTTTTAATAATTGTTAGTAATTTGCTTTTAATTTTAATATATATACCAAAGTTTAATAAAGTTTTTATATATTTATTGAAAGGATTACTTTTATGCACAAATACTTTTGAAAATTTTATAGTTAGCAATTTTAATACTGTATATACTATAAGTTATATTGGAGCATTAACTATAACATCAATGTATATATCATATATTTTTTATAAAAAAAATCATAAGAACACAATTTTCATACCAATCATAATGACAATATTTACCCTTGTTAATATGTATTCATATTATCCCAATATAAGTTATATAAAAACAAAAAAAGGTACAACAATAAATATAAGCTATAAAATGAATAATATCATACTGAGCAATAATAAAGTAAAAATATCAAAAATACGAGAAGATATTAAAGTAGATAGAATATATGATGAAATAGAAAATGAAAAAAATATAAAGTTAAATAATAAATATAATATTATGGTAAAAAATAATGGAAAAGATTTAGATTTAATTATTGATGATAAAATTATTATAACTAAAAATAGGAAATCTAATTTAGACAATAATAAAGCTTATAAACAAGTGAAAATAGTTGAAGATGATAGAAATGTAGGAATTGGATTTACCTATGATAAATATAAGTTAGTAAATAAAAATGTATTCCAGGTTCAAATTTAAAATAGAAATGAATAATCTTAACCATAACTAATCACTTTTCACTCTTAGTTCTTAATTGGTTTTAATCATAATATCAAAATAAACTGTAAGATTGATATTATTATTTGATAAAAAGATTACTTTGAATTTGAGCTTTGAATCCTATATATGTTGTAAGTTTTCGTTAGAAATTATAATATATATATATGGTTTTAAATTTATAATTAGAGGTAGGAGATTAAAGTTTGATTAACTTAGTTGAATTTGAACAAAAAATTAAAAAAAATAGTATAGATAATTTTTATATATTTTGTGGAAGTGATGAAAGTATAATAAAAAATTGTATATATAGTATTTCTAAAAAAGTGATTACAAATGATTTTAAAGATTTTAATTATATAAGATTAGATGGTAGAAAAGTTAGTAATGATGAAGTAGTGAATGCTTGTGAAACATTACCATTTATGGAGGAAAAAAAAGTTGTTGAAATTTTTAGAGCTAATTTTTTAGATGATAATAAAAGCAGTGATGACGAAAAAAACATGGACTTTAACAAATTATTAAAATATGTACAGGATATACCACCGTATACTATTTTTATTATGTATTATATTTTTAAAAGTGACAGAGAAAAGCCAAGTTCTAAAATAAAGAAATTAGAGAAGTTTGGAACACTAGTAAAAATAGATAAAATGAAGGGTGCAAATCTTAGTTATAAAGTAAAAGAGGTTTTTGAGAAAAAAGGTAAGAAAATAGATAAAGCAGAATTAAGTTTTTTTTGTAGTTTGGTAGATGGAAATATGAACATTATAAATAATGAAGTTGAAAAACTTTGTTGTTATTGTGAGGGTAGAAACATAACTAAGGAAGATATAACACTATTAATGTCTCAAAAAAATGAAAATGATATCTTTAATTTTGTAGATTATTTATCTCAAAAAAATATAAAAAAATCTATTGATATACTAAATGAACTTATATATAAAGGTGATGAAGTTACAAGTATACTTTATATGATTCAAAGACAATTTAAACTTTTATTAGCTTTAAGAGTTGGTATAGATTCTGGTGAAAGTTTAGATAAATTAGCTAAAGAATATAGATTACATCCGTTTATTGCAGAAAAGATGATGAAACAGAGCAGAAAATTTACGGTAGAAAAACTAAAAAGTAATTTAGAACTTTCATTAAAAGTTGAAAAAAATATAAAAAGTTTAAATACTAATAATAGAACTCAATTAGAATTCTTTGTAATAAATAGTATTATATAAAAAAAGAGCTATATATAGCTCTTTTTTTATAATAAAAAACCGGTATTGACCGGTTATTTATTATGCTGATAAATTAGATAACTTAGTAGCTAATCTAGATTTTTTTCTAGCTGCTTTGTTTTTATGTATTATTCCTTTGTTTGCAGCCATATCTAAAGCTTTAACAACTACAGTATAGTTTGCTTTAGCTTCTTCTACATTTTTGTTAGCAACTGCAGTTTCAAACTTTTTGATTGTAGTTTTAAGTGCAGATTTTATCATTGTATTTCTAAGAGTTTTAGCCTTAGTAACTTTTATTCTTTTTTTTGCTGACTTAATGTTTGCCATTTCACTTCACCCCCTTGCATTTTTATCACGCCTCGGCAGCTTTGGGGAAGTCTGCGTACGAGTATTTATATTCAACAAGTGATATTATATCATTATTTTTTTACTACTTCAAGTAAAATTTATCATTTAAATATAAAAATATGATAAGGCATGAATAATAATGTTTTATTAACATTATAACCAATATTCTTTATCAAATGCAACTTTTATTAAAAAAAGAATATTAAAGTTGCATTTGGAAAAAATACAAACAAAGGAAAGTCTACATTATTATTTTAAATAAATTAAGAGGTGGAGATAAATATGAACAATATAAGAACAGACTTAGCGTTAGAAGCTAGAGAGTATTATAGTGAACAAAATGAAAATCCTGAGATAGATGGTGTTGAAGTAGAAGAATATGTAGATAAGCAAGTTATGGTTACACATGTAAAAGTATTAAATGAGAATGGAGAAAAAGTAATAGGAAAATCAAAAGGGGATTATATCACATTGGAATTTACAGATTTTGTATATTACGATGCTGATGCAAAAGAAGATGTAAGTCAAACTCTAGCAAAAGAATTATCAAAAGTTGTAAAAATAAATGATAAGACTACAGCACTAGTTGTGGGATTGGGAAATTGGAATATAACACCAGATGCATTAGGACCACAAGTTACATCTAAATTAATGGTAACAAGGCATTTAAAGGAATATGTTCCAGATAGCATAGATGAAGGAATAATACCAGTTGCAGCCATAGCACCAGGAGTTTTGGGGCTGACAGGTGTTGAAACTAGTGAAATAGTAAAGGGTGTTGTAGATAGAGTTAAACCTAATTTAGTTATATGTATAGATGCATTAGCATCAAGAAGAACACAAAGAGTAAATAAAACAATTCAAATAGGAAATACAGGTATAGCACCAGGAGCAGGTATTGGAAATAATAGAAATGCATTAAATGAAGAAAGTTTAGGAGTACCAGTAATAGCAATTGGAGTTCCAACGGTTGTAGATGCTGCAACACTTGCAAGTGATACTATAGATTTAGTATTGGAAGATCTTATGAGTGAGTCTAAAAAAGATAGTAAATTTTATGATATGTTAAATTCATTAGATAGAGATGAAAAAGATTTATTAATAAAACAAGTATTAGGTCAAAAAATGTCATCAATGGTAGTTACCCCTAAAGATATTGATATGGTAATCGAATGCATTTCAAAAATAATAGCAAATGGAATAAATATAGCGCTTCAACCTGCACTTACATTAGATGATATAGATAAATATTTAAATTAAATATATGAAAATAAGAGAATTTTTCAATTCTCTTATTTTTATTTGAAAGTGTATAAAATAATATTTCATTCATATAAATTATATAAACATATTATATTTTTAAGGGGATGAGGGTAGGTGAATTATAAAAAACAATCATATAAGAAAAATAATTTTAAATATAATCCTAAGTATAATATTAAATATTTGGATGATAAAAATAGAAATATTAATTTGAATAAGAGTAAAAGTTTAAAAACTATACTTATAATAACAAGTTTAATCTTATGTTTTGTCTTTTCTGCATTCAATATATATTTTTTAAACAAAAGCGAAATTAAAACTAATATTTTATATAAAGCAATGAATAATAGTATGGCAACATTAGGGGTATCTTCAAAAAAACTAGATACAAATGAAAAAGGCACATTTTTACCAAATAATATAAAAAAAGCACTTAAATATGACATAGAACATATAAAAAATAGTAAAAGTAAAGAAAAATCTTCAATAAGAAAAAATGATATTACCATGGATGATGTTTACAATATTGAAGCATTTAATTTAAGTGAAAATGATATAAAGAAAAATGAAATAGGGAAGGTGTCTAGTGATGATTTAGCTAAAAATGCAGCAAAAAAAATATTAATATATCATACACATACTTGTGAGGCTTATTCACCTGGAGAAAATAGAAAACAAGATTTAAGTCTTACAATTGCCGGTGTAGGTGAGGAACTTACAAAGAGTTTAAAAGAAAAAGGTTTTACAGTTATTCATGATATGACACTTCATGATAATGTTGATTACCCTAATGCATACAAGCATTCTAGGGAAACATTAAAAAGATATTTAAATGAATTTAAAGATTTTGATTTAATAATTGATCTTCATAGAGATGGAGGAGTGCCTAAAGCTAGAGTAACATCAAAGATAAATGAAGAATCTATAGCTAAAATTATGTTTGCTACAACATCTGAAAATCCTAGATATAAAAAGCAATTAGAAAAGATTAATAAAATTGCAGGAATTTCAAAAAAAATATATCCAGAATTATTTAGAGATATAGTTGCTCATGATAATGGAATTGGATGTGATTTTTATAGCCATGATTTAAGTGATAATGCAGTTTTAATAGAAGTTGGTTCAGAAGAAAATACTTTAGATGAAGCAAAAAATAGTATGAAATATTTAGCAGAAGCTATAAGACTTTCTTTAAACTAATTATAGTAATTTACATTTTAAAAGGTATAAATAATATAAAAATTTCATATAAATCAACTAGATGAAAGAAATAAACTTTTTATATGGACAAGTTTGTTGATAATCTTACTTAAAATTTTAATTAATAATAATTTTAAAAATAAGTAAATTATAACTTGTTTAGTATAAATCTAGGGGGGAGAAAATGAATTACAAAAGGGAAACATATAAAAGATACAATCCTAGGTATAACCCAAGATATAATGTTAAATATATTGGAAATCAAGCAGAAAGCATTAATAAAAATGTTAAAAAGCATAAAAAAGTAATTAGTATAATACTTATTGCTATATTAGCATTAAGTGTTTCATATATGAGTGTTAAGGAATGTTTTAATAAAGGTGATAGTAGTTTTAAAACAACTATTTTATATAAGGCTATAAATAATAGTATGGCAACTTTAGGTGCTTCAGCTAAAAATACAGTTAGAAATGAAGATAAAGGTATTGAAGCATTTAATATACAACAAGCAATTAAAGATCAGTTAGGCTTTTTTAGAAATAAAAAAAATAAAGACAAAACTAAGAGTGTAATGAATGAAACATATAATTTAAATGAATTTAATTTAAATGAAAAAGATATAAATAAAAATGAGGTAGGAAATGTTTCAAAACAAGACTTAGCTAAAAATGGATCAAAAAAAATACTTATATACCATACACATACTTGTGAAGCTTATTCGCCAGGTGAAGCTAGGAAAAAAGATCTTAATTTAACTGTTGCAAGCGTTGGTGAAGAACTTACAAAAAATTTAAAAAGTAAGGGATTCACAGTAATGCATGATACTACAATTCATGATAATGTTGATTACAATGGAGCATATTATGAATCAAGAGAAACAATAAAAAAATATATAAATGAGTTTGGAGATTTTGATTTAATAATTGATCTTCATAGAGATGGTGGAGTTCCAAAGGCAAGAGTAACAGGAAATGTTAATGGGGATTCTGTAGCAAAATTAACATTTGTACCAGCTACAGCTAATCCAAGGTATAAAAAACAATTAGAAAAAATGAACAAAATTGCAGCAAATGCACAAAAATTATATCCACAGTTATTTAGAGAAATTCCTATATATGCGGAATATACTACAGGAATAACATATTATAGTCAGGATTTAAGTGACGGTGCAGTTTTGATTGAGGTTGGTTCAGATTCAAACACTTTAGATGAAGCTAAAAATAGTATGAAGTATTTATCAGAAGCCATAAGACTTGCTTTAAATTGAGTATTAAGATGACTTGCTTAGAAAATATCTAAGTAGGTCTTTTTATGTTTTAAAACATTTTTGTTACAAATTAGTTAAAAAGTGAGTTTTATAAGATAAATTATGACTTTGAAAGAATTTTTGAAAATATGTCAATAATATATAAGTATAAAAATTATTTATAAGGCAAAGTATTATAAAAGAAAGGAAGTTAAGCTTGAGAAAGAAAGAAAGATTAATTTTGGTAATAAGCATATTTTCTCTAATGATGGGAGCGTTTATAATAAATTTCAATTCATCACAAATGGTAAAAGATAATAGTTGTATAAAAGTTTGTACAGGAGAAAAACCTAAGTTAATATTTACAATGAAAAATAAGCAAATAGTATTTGATACGAACTTCGTATGTAATTTGAAGAATGGAATTGAAGTAATATATGATAATATAATTACATATTCAAAAAAATAATAATTATAGAAAGTAAAAATACAGTTAACAAAATTTATATTAAATATGATATAATTTAACCTGATTAAATATAATATAAAATTAATTTATGATAATTTTTAGTAGAACTTTCAAAGAAACATATAATAAAGTAGATTTTGAAATTTAAATTCATTACTATAAACGGGGGTAAATAAGATGCAAAGCAACAGACAAAAACACATAAGAAATTTTTCTATAGTTGCCCATATAGATCACGGCAAGTCAACACTTGCAGACAGGTTATTAGAAAAAACAGGTACACTTACAGAGAGAGAAATGGATTCACAAGTACTTGATAATATGGAACTAGAAAAAGAAAGAGGAATAACAATAAAATCTCAAGCAGCAAGACTTGTATATAAAAGAGAAGTAGATGGTGAGGAATATATACTAAATCTTATAGATACTCCAGGACATGTAGACTTTAACTATGAAGTATCAAGAAGTTTAGCTGCTTGTGAAGGTGCACTTTTAATAGTTGATGCAACTCAAGGAATTCAAGCACAAACATTAGCAAACTGTTATCTAGCATTAGATAACAATCTTGAAATAGCACCGGTAATAAATAAAGTTGACCTTGCTAGTGCAAGACCAGATGAAGTTAAAGAAGAAATTGAGGATGTTATAGGAATAGAAGCTCATGATGCTCCAGCTATTTCTGCTAAAACAGGACTTAATATAGAAGATGTACTAGAAACAATAGTTAAAAAGATTCCATCACCACAAGGCGATGAAGAAGCACCATTAAAAGCATTAATATTTGATTCTTATTATGATAGCTATAAAGGCGTTGTAACATATATTAGAGTAATTGATGGTGTTGTAAAACCAGGAACTAAAATAAAGCTTATGAATACTAATAAGATTTATGATGTTACTGAAGTTGGGGTGTTCACACCATCACCATTACCAATCAAAGAACTTAGAGCTGGTGATGTTGGATACTTAAGTGCGTCAATTAAAAATGTAGGAGATGCTAGAGCTGGAGATACTATAACAGAAGCAAACAGACCAACTTCTGAGCCTATGGCAGGATATAGACCAGCAGTTCCAATGGTATTCAGTGGAATATATCCAGTTGATGGAGCAAAATATGAAGCGTTAAAAGAAGCTTTAGAAAAGCTACAATTAAATGATGCTGCATTATCTTTTGAACCAGAAACGTCAATTGCATTAGGCTTTGGATTTAGATGTGGATTCTTAGGTCTTTTACATATGGAAATAATTCAAGAAAGAATAGAGAGAGAGTTTAATTTAGATATTATAACTACAGCTCCATCTGTTATTTATAAGGTTTTAAAAACAAATGGTGAACTATTAGAAATAACAAATCCAACAAATCTTCCAGAACCATCAGAAATAAGTCGTATGGAAGAACCTATGGTTAAAGCTTCTATAATTGCACCATCAGATTTTGTTGGAGCAATAATGGAATTATGCCAAAATAAAAGAGGTACATTTATAGATATGCAGTATCTTGATCAAACAAGAGTTATGCTTAATTACGATATGCCTCTTAATGAAATAGTATATGATTTCTTTGATGCTTTAAAATCAAGAACAAAAGGATATGCATCTTTTGATTATGAACTAAAAGGATATCAAGAAACAGAACTTGTAAAACTTGATATAATGCTAAATGGAGATATAGTTGATGCACTTTCTATGATAGTACCAAATGAAAGAGCTTACTATAGAGGAAGAGCAATGGCTGAAAAACTAAAAGAAATTATACCAAGACAACTATTTGAAATTCCAATACAAGCAGCTGTTGGTAGTAAAATAATAGCTAGAGAAACTGTAAAAGCTATGAGAAAAGATGTACTTGCAAAATGCTATGGTGGAGATATATCAAGAAAGAAAAAATTATTAGAAAAGCAAAAACAAGGTAAAAAGAGAATGAGACAAGTTGGAAGCGTTGAAGTTCCACAAGAAGCATTTATGGCAGTATTAAAAATTGATTAAATTAAATCATTAAATGGAGGAGAAAAAATGGAGAAAATATCATTATATATTCATATACCATTTTGTAAAAATAAATGCTTTTATTGTGATTTTCCTTCTTTTAGTGGATGTGATGGACAGATGATAAACTATGCGAAAGCGCTATCTAAAGAAATAGATAATGTGAGTCTTTCAAATTATATAATAGAAACTATATTTATAGGTGGGGGAACTCCCACCTATTTCTCTTTAGAGGCAATTAATATACTAAAAGAAAGCATAAAAAAATTAAATTTATCAAAAGATATAGAATTTACTGTTGAAGGAAATCCAGGCACATTTACAAAGGAAAAATTAGAAGCATTTAAGAAAATGGGAGTAAATAGATTAAGTATAGGACTTCAAGCTTGTCAAAATAATTTATTAAAAAAAATAGGTAGAATACATACCTTTGAAGAATTTATAGAAAGTTATGATATGGCAAGAGAGAGTGGTTTTGAAAATATAAATGTAGATTTAATGTTTGGACTACCAAATCAAACTGTAGAAATGTGGGAAGAAAGTTTAAATAAAATAATTAATTTAAAACCAGAACATCTATCTTGCTATAGTTTAATAATTGAAGAGGGTACACCTTTTTATAATCTTTTTGAAAAGGATATATTAAAGCTTCCTAGTGAAGAAGATGAAAGAAAAATGAATTTAAAAACATTGGAAATTCTAAAGAAAAATGGATATATACAATATGAAATTTCTAATTATGCAAAGCCTGGAAAAGAATGTAGACATAATTTAGTTTATTGGGATGTTAAACCATATATAGGTTGCGGAAGTTCAGCTCATTCATATATAAATGAAATAAGATATTCTAATGAAAATAATATTTCTTATTATATAGAAAAAATGAATAAAAAAGGAAATGCGATAATATATAAAGAAAAGAATAATATAAAAGACAATATGGAAGAGTTTATGTTTTTGGGTCTTAGAAAAATAAATGGTATAAATAAAAATACATTTAAAGAAAGATTTAACTCGGATATATATGAAGTTTATGGGAAAATTATTAATAAGTATGTAAAACTTGGATTAATGAGTGATGAAAAAAATAGTATTTATTTAACAAAGCGAGGAATAGAAGTATCTAATAGTATAATGTGTGAATTTATTTTTGAAAAAGATTAAAAAATCTATTGACAATATACATAGAAAATGATATGTTAAGAATGTACTAATTAGCACTCTTAATTAGTGAGTGCTAATAATGAGGTGATAAAATGGAAATGGATGATAGAAAAATTTATATACTTAAAGCTATTATCCATGATTATATCACTTGTGGAGAACCAGTAGGGTCTAGAACAATTGCTAAGAAGTATGATTTGGGAATTAGTTCTGCAACTATTAGAAATGAAATGTCTGATCTTGAAGACATGGGATATCTAGAACAATTGCATACATCTTCAGGAAGGAAACCTTCAGATAAAGGCTACAGATTTTATGTTGATGACCTTATGAAAATTTCTGCACTTACTTCAGAAGAAGAAGCTATAATAAAGAATTCACTATTAGATATAGCTTTTGAGGAAATAGATAAAGTGCTTATAGAAGCAACAGAAATATTATCGAATCTTACAAATCTTACTTCTGTTGTTAAAGCACCATCATTAAAAACTAGTTCAATGAGGTACTTGCAGTTAGCTCCAATAGATAACAATAGCATTTTGTTTACTATTGTTACTAATAGTGGTGTAATAAAGAATAAAGTTATTAAAGTTAAAAAGTCTATTGATAGTAGTTTGATCTTACAAATAAATAATGTATTAAATTTAAAATTAAGAAATATATCTTTTGAGGATATGTCACTAGAGTTTTTAGAAAAATTAAAACAAGATTTAATGCAAAATGAGGAAATTTTCAATGCTATCATTCCAATGCTTTATGAAACTTTAATAAATGAAGATAATAGTAAGGTATTTATAAAAGGATCAACAAATATATTTAATTATCAAGAATACAACAATATAGATAAAGCTAAAGATTTCTTGAACTTTGTAAATAATGTAGACTATGTTAAAAAATTGTTAGATACTGATGCAAAGCAAGGATTATCTGTGAAAATAGGTGAAGAAAATTTTCTAGATTCTGCTAAGGAATGCAGTATAATAACTGCGACATATAGTTATAACGGAAATCCAATAGGAACTATAGGAGTTATAGGTCCAACTAGAATTCCATATAGTAAAGTTATAGCAGTAGTTGATAAGTTAGTTAAAGAACTTAATTATAATATACAAAAATTATATAAAGGTTTTTAATACTAAAGTTTAAAATAGCAAGTTAAATAGAAGTATTAATATGCTTTTATCTAAACTTTAATATAAGAAACAAATATTTAAGTATAGCTTGTTATTTTCTTTCAAACCTAAAAATCTAACTATAGTAAATAAATGATAATAAAAATTACAATTTATTTTACTGTATAAAGACTAAGTTAAATATAGAATGGAGGAATGAAAGTGGATAAGAGAGATGAAACCCTTAATGAAAAAAGGGAGGAAAATCTTGAGGAAGAATGCAAGTGTGAAGCAGAAAACCTGAAAGAATCCGAAAATATAGAAGATGCTGAAAAAAATGAGGAAACAAGTTTTGAACCAGTAGATATTAAAGCTTTAAAAGCAGAAAATGAAAAATTAAAAAGTGAATTGAATGATTCAAAGGAAAAGTACCTAAGATTAGGTGCTGAATATGACAATTACAGAAAAAGAACAATAAAAGAAAAAGAAGGTATTTATCTAAGTGCTTGTGAAGATGTTTTAAAAGAAATGTTTACTGTTCTTGATAATTTAGAACGTGCACTATCTTGTGACTCTAATGTAGATGATTTAAGAAAAGGCATAGAAATGACAGTAAAACAATTTAATACTTCACTTGAAAAATTAGGTGTTGAAGAAATAGATACTGCTAATGGATTTGATCCAAACTATCATAATGCAGTTATGCATGAAGAAAATGATGAATTAGGTGAAAATCAAATAGTAGAAGTATTCTTAAAAGGATACAAAAAAGAAGATAAAGTATTAAGATATAGTATGGTAAAAGTAGCAAATTAGAAAATAGGAGGTAAAATACTATGGGAAAAATAATAGGAATTGATTTAGGAACAACAAATTCATGTGTTGCAGTTATGGAAGGTGGAGAACCAGTAGTTATAGCAAACGCAGAAGGAGCAAGAACTACTCCATCAGTAGTATCTTTCATGAAAGATGGTGAAAGACTAGTAGGTCAAGTAGCAAAAAGACAAGCAATAACAAATCCAGATAAAACAATAATATCAATAAAAAGACATATGGGTACTAACCATAAACAAACTATAGATGGAAAAGAATATACACCACAAGAAATATCAGCAATGGTACTTCAAAAATTAAAAGCAGATGCTGAAGCATATTTAGGTGAAAAAGTTACAGAAGCAGTTATAACAGTTCCTGCTTACTTTAATGATAGTGAAAGACAAGCAACAAAAGATGCTGGTAGAATAGCTGGTTTAGATGTTAAGAGAATAATAAATGAGCCAACAGCTGCTTCACTTGCATATGGTATGGATAAAATGGATACAAATCAAAAAATATTTGTATATGATTTAGGTGGTGGTACATTTGACGTATCAATCCTAGAACTTGGAGATGGAGTATTTGAAGTTAAAGCTACAAATGGAGATACAAAACTTGGTGGAGATGATTTTGATGAAAAAATCATTGATTATATAGCTGAAACTTTTAAAGCTGAAAATGGAATTGATTTAAAAAATGATAAAATGGCACTTCAAAGATTGAAAGAAGCTGCTGAAAAAGCAAAAATAGAATTATCATCATCAACACAAACAAACATCAACTTACCATTTATAACAGCTGATGCAACAGGCCCAAAACATATAGATATGAACTTAACAAGAGCTAAATTTAATGAATTAACTCATGATTTAGTTCAAAGAACAATAGAGCCTATGAAAAAAGCTTTAAATGATGCTAACTTAACAATAAATGATATAGATAAAATTATATTAGTTGGAGGATCTACAAGAATTCCAGCAGTACAAGAAGCGGTTAAAAACTTTACTGGAAAAGATCCATCAAAAGGAGTTAATCCGGATGAATGTGTTGCAGTAGGTGCAGCAATTCAAGCAGGTGTTTTAACAGGAGAAGTTAAAGATGTATTATTACTAGATGTTAGTCCATTAACACTAGGAATTGAAACTTTAGGAGGAGTTGCTACTCCATTAATAGAAAGAAATACAACTATTCCAACTAAGAAGAGTCAAGTATTCTCAACAGCAGCAGATGGTCAAACATCAGTTGAAATTCACGTTGTTCAAGGTGAGAGACAAATGGCTGCAGATAATAAAACTTTAGGAAGATTTACATTATCAGGTATAGCACCAGCTCCAAGAGGAATTCCTCAAATAGAAGTTACTTTTGATATAGATGCTAATGGTATAGTAAATGTTGCAGCTAAAGATAAAGGAACAGGAAAAGAGGCTAATATAACAATTACAGCATCAACTAACTTAAATGAAGATGAAATTAAAAAGGCAGTAGATGAAGCAGAAAAATTCGCAGAACAAGATAAAGCTAGAAAAGAAGGAATTGAAGTTAAAAATAATGCAGATCAAATAGCTTATCAAACAGAAAAAACATTAGGAGAACTTGGTGACAAGGTATCAGAAGAAGACAAAAATGATATAAATGCTAAATTAGAAGCATTAAAAGCTGTTAAAGATGGCGAAGATATAGAAGCTATCAAAAAAGCAACAGAAGAATTAACACAGGCTTTCTATGCAGTATCTTCTAAGATGTATCAAGCTGAAGGAGCTCAAGAAGGAGCACCACAAGGCGCAGAAAATCAAGGAAATAACACAGATGAAAATGTAGTAGATACAGATTATAAAGTAGACTAATAAGAAAATTTAGTTTGAATAGTTAATAAATATTAGAAGTTGATAGTTAAGGAGGATATAATCTAATAATTAAATAACATTTAATTATTAACACCTTAACTATCAATTTTTTTTAGAAAAATAATAAATTTAAAAGGTTTTAAAAATTATTAACTATATATTAAATGTAACAAAAATGTATAATAATTAATAAAATAATACAGTTGAAATAATACATAAGATGCATTATATTATATAAGTTAGACTATAATAGGTGGTGAATTGGAAATGGCAAATAAAGATTATTATGAAGTTTTAGGTATAGATAAAAATGCAAGTGAAGATGAAATAAAAAGAGCGTTTAAAAAAGCTGCGTTAAAATATCATCCAGATAGAAATCAAGGTGATAAAGAGGCGGAAGAAAAGTTTAAAGAAATTAATGAAGCGTATCAAGTTCTTTCAGATAGTGAAAAAAGACAACGATATGATCAATTTGGAACTGCTGATTTCAATGGACAAGGTTTTGGAGGCTTCGAAGGAGGCTTCGGAGGTTTTGACTTTGGAGATATATTTGGAGATATATTCGGTGGATTTGGAGGTTTTGGTGGTTCATCATCAAGAAGAAATGGTCCAAGAAAAGGTGCTGACATTGAATATACTTTAAATTTAACTTTTGAAGAAGCTGTATTTGGTGTTGAAAAAGAAGTTAGTATAAATAGAAAAGAAAAATGTGAAACTTGTAATGGATCTGGTGCTCAAGGTGGAGCATCTGCAAAAACATGTCCAAAATGTAAAGGTACAGGACAAATAAGAGTTCAAAGACAAACTCCTATAGGGGTAATAGCTACACAATCTACATGTGATGCCTGTGGTGGAAAAGGTCAAGTAATAGATAACCCTTGTAATACTTGTCATGGAACAGGAAAAGAAAATAAGAGAAGAACTATAACAATAAATGTTCCAGCTGGAGTAGATAATGGTAATGTAATTCCATTAAGAGGTCAAGGAGAAGCCGGCGATAATGGTGGTCCATCAGGAGATTTATATATAAATATTAGAGTTACATCTCACAAAACTTTTGTTAGAAAAGGATTTGATATTTATATAGACACACATATAACTTTTGCACAAGCTACGTTAGGTGCTGAAATAAAGGTACCTACAGTTGATGGCGAAGTTAAATATGTTGTTCCATCAGGAACCCAACCTAATACTACATTCAGATTAAAAGGAAAAGGGGTTCCAAGAGTAAATTCTGCAGGAAGAGGAGATCAATATGTAAAAGTTATAGTTGATGTTCCTAAGGAATTAAATGATAAACAAAGAGATGCATTACAAGCCTTTATGGAAGCTAGTGGTGAGTCTACAGAAAATATACTACATCATAAGAAAAAATGGTTTGGAAAATAGTTATAGGAGAAACTTCTTAAAAAGAGGTTTCTTTTTATATGTTTAAAAATTAAAATATAATTCAGTTTGAAATATTAATGAATTAGGTTTAATATATTTTAAAGCTGTTAAAAATTATGATAGTATAGTAAAATAGATATTCATAATTGCTATAGGGATAAAATCAGATTTTGATTTACTTAGGATTGATCAAAAATTTAAATAAGACTTAAAAATATTACTTAAATAAAGGTACAACTTAAAAACTGAGTTTAAAACCCTGAATTTGAATAAAAGTGAGATAATAAATTAGTAAATTGGAGGAATAAATTATGGAAAAAGATTGGATAGAGATAACTGTTGTGACTAGTAGTGAAGCTAGTGATGTGGTTTCAGGATTCTTTTATAATACAGGTGTAGATGGAGTTTCTATATTAGATTCTGAGGATGTTGCGTTTAAAAAGAAAAATCCAAGTGGTTGGGATTATTTTGATGAAAATCTTTTAAAGGTAAAAGAAGGCGCAATAATCAAAGGTTATTATAAAGAAGATGATAAATTACAAGAGTATATAGAGTACATAAAAGAAAGTGTAGAGAAATTACCTGAATTTGGATTTGATAAAGGGGAAGGTAGTGTATATGTTGTTAAAGTAAATGAAGGCGATTGGGAAAACATTTGGAAGCAATATTACAAACCTACTAAGATAGGTGAAAGAATAGTTGTTAAACCAATTTGGGAGCCTTATGAAGTTAAAAATGATGAAATAGTGGTTGAATTAGATCCAGGTATGGCATTTGGAACAGGAACTCATGAGACTACTAGAATGTGTATGAAGTCTCTTGAAAAATATACAAAAAAAGATAGTACAGTATTTGATATAGGAACAGGGTCAGGTATCCTGGCTATATCTGCTGCGAAATTAGGTGCTAAGCATGTTGTGGCAGTTGATTTAGATCCAGTAGCAGTAGATTCAGCTAAAAAGAATGTTGGATATAATAATATTTCTAATATAGAAGTTTTACATGGAGATTTAATGGAAGTTGTAAATGGTAAGGCTGAGATAGTTGTTGCTAATATAATAGCTGATGTTATTATATTTTTAGTAGAAGGAGTAAAAGAATTTCTAAATAAAGATGGATATTTTATAACTTCAGGTATAATACTTGCCAAAGTAGACGAGGTAGTGGAAAAGTTTAAGCAATGTGGATTTGAAATAGTTGAAGTTATTAGAGATGGTGAATGGGCATGTGTAATAGGTAAAAACATATAGTAATTTAAAGTAGAAGAGGTGATTTTTATGCATAAGTTTTTTGTGCCTAAAGAGAATATTAACTTGGATACGTGTTTTATAGAAGGTGATGATGTAAAACATATATATAAAGTTTTAAGACTTGCAGAAGGAGATAAAGTAAGCATAAACAATTGTGAAGGTAAAGAATATATAGGATTATTAAAAGAAATTAATAAAAAGCAAGTAATTGTTGATTTAATAGAAGAATGTGAATTAAATAATGAAAGTCCAATAAAAGTTCACTTATTTCAAGGTCTTCCGAAGTCAACTAAAATGGATTTAATAGCTCAAAAAAACACAGAATTAGGTGTAAGCTCTATAACTCCTATAATTACAGAAAGAGTAGTTGTAAAAAATGATTCTGAGTTCAAAAAAGTAGATAGATGGAATAGGATAGCATTAGAAGCATGTAAACAGAGTAAAAGGAGCTTAATTCCTACCATAAATGAGCCTATATTATTTGAAGAGTTATTGAATAGATTAAATTATATGGATTTAATTGTTGTACCTTATGAAAATGAAGAAGGATTTGGAATAAAAAAATTAATAGGAAATGTAGAAAAAAGTTCTATTGAAAATGTGGCTATAGTTATAGGTCCGGAAGGTGGATTTGAGGAAAGTGAAATAGAATTACTAAGAAGTAGTGGTGCGCATATAGTGACGTTAGGACCAAGAATTTTAAGAACAGAAACAGCAGGCTTTACAGCTTTAAGCTTGTTAATGTATGAATTAGGTGATTTAGGAGGGGTTTTATAATGAAAGTTGCTTTTTGTACTTTAGGATGTAGAGTTAATGTATATGAGTCAGAAGCTATGACGGAAAAATTCATAAAAGCTGGCTATGAAGTAACATCTTTTGATGAAAAGGCAGATGTTTATGTTATAAATACATGTACAGTTACTAATATGGGAGATAAAAAATCACGTCAAATGATTTCAAGAGCAAGAAGGAAAAATCCGGATGCTATAATTGCAGTTGTTGGATGTTATTCTCAAATTGCATCTGAAGAAGTATCTAATATAGAAGGTGTAAATGTAGTATTAGGAACTAAAAATAAAGGCGATATTGTATTTTATGTAAATAAAGCTAGAGAAGAAAAAAAACAATTTGTAGATGTAAATGATGTCTTAAGAAATAAACATTTTGAAGAATTAAAAATAGAAGAGTATCAAGATAAAACAAGAGCATTCTTAAAAATACAAGATGGTTGTAATAGATTTTGTTCATATTGCTTAATACCTTTTGCAAGGGGAGCAGTTTGTAGTAAAGAGCCAGAGTTGATTTTAAATGAAGTAAAAGAGTTGGCTAAAAATGGATTTAAAGAAATTATTTTATCAGGTATACATATTGCATCATATGGTGTTGATTTAGAGGGATGGTCACTTATAAGGGTTTTAGAAGAAGTAAATAGAATAGATGGAATAGAGAGAATTAGAATAGGTTCTATAGACCCTACATTCTTTACTGATGAAGTTATAGAGAAAATATCTAAATTAGAAAAACTTTGCCCACATTTTCACTTATCATTACAAAGTGGTTCAGATGCAACATTAAAAAGAATGAACAGGCATTATACTGCACAAGAGTATAAATTAGTTCTAAAAAAATTAAGAGCGAGTATAAAGAATGTATCTATAACTACAGATGTTATTGTTGGATTTCCAGGTGAAAGTGAAGTTGAATTTGAAGAAACATATAAATTTTTAAAGGAAATAGAACTTTCAAAAATGCATATATTTAAATATAGTCCAAGAAAAGGAACCAAAGCAGCTGATATGATGTTGCAAGTAGATGGAAATATAAAAGAAAAAAGAAGTGCAAAACTGATTGAATTAAATAATATGCTAGAAAAGAAGTTTATGGATAAATTCATAGGACAAGAAATGAAAGTTTTATTTGAAGAAGAAATGAAAGGTAAAGAAGGCTACTATGTAGGCTATACACCAAATTATATTAAAGTGATTGTTAAAAGTGACTTGTCTTTAGAAGGAAAAGTACTGAATGCTAAACTAATGGAAACAGAAGATGAAAATATGATAGGAAATATATAAATTTATAAAAAAATGAAGGAATTTTAAATAATTAGTAGAATAAATATTAATTAGGTATATAATATGTAATTGAGGAAAATACTTTTTATAAAAAAGAGTATAAATTTATATAAAAAAGTTTAATAATAATTAATAAGTTATTAAATTTTAAATAGAAGGGAGGGAAAATGTCACTAATTTTTCTAAGTGACTATAAATTATGAGCGATTGTATTTTTTGCAAAATAATAAATGGTGAAATTCCAAGTGAAAAACTCTATGAAGATGATAAAGTTTTAGCTTTTAATGATATAAATCCTGAAGCACCAGTGCATTTTTTAGTTATTCCTAAAAAACATATTAAAAATATTAATGAAATAACAGAAGAAAATTCAGAGATAGTATCACATGTGTTTAAAGTGATAAAAAAGATAACTCAAGATTTAGGTATATCAGAAGATGGTTATAGAGTTGTGACTAATATTGGTCAAAATGGAGGTCAAACTGTAGGTCATATGCATTTTCATATTTTAGGCGGAAGAAATTTAGTTTGGCCACCAGGTTAAAAAAACAATGAAATTGTTGACAAAAGATTTAACTATACTGTATAATTAACAATGTGCTATTTATGTCCCGCAGCGCTATTTTAAGTTTATAAAATTGAATTGAGCTAGCGGAGGGAGGGATAACAATGTCAGAAATTAGAGTTGGAGAAAACGAATCATTAGAAAATGCTTTAAGAAGATTTAAAAAGAAATGCGCTAGAGCTGGTGTACTTTCAGAAGTAAGAAAAAGAGAGCACTATGAGAAACCAAGCGTAAAGAAAAAGAAAAAATCAGAAGCTGCAAGAAAGAGAAAATTCAAATAGGATTTTTGAAATTTGAAAGAGGGTAAAGAGCTATGTCCCTTAAGGATAGATTACAGGAAGACTGGAAAAATGCTTTAAAAGGAAGAGATAAATTTAGAGCAAGTGTGATTAGCATGGCTAAAGCTGCTATCTTGTTAATAGAGAAAAGTGGAACTGGAAGTCTTAATGATGATCAGGTCATTGAGGTTTTAGCTAAGGAAGTTAAGCAAAGAAGAGACGCTTTGCAAGAGTTTGAAAATGGAAATAGACAAGATTTAGTGGAAAGCACTAAAGCTGAAATAGAGATCTTGTTAAATTACCTTCCTCAGCAGTTAACAGAAGATGAGATCAGAACAATTGTTCAAGAGTCTGCGGAATTAATAGGCGCAAATAGCATGAAAGATATGGGAAAATTAATGTCCACTGTTAAACCTAAAATAACTGGTAGAGCAGATGGAAAATTAGTAAGTCAAATAGTTAAAGAATATTTGAATAAATAAGAACTCAGTTTATCTGAGTTCTTTTTTCAATTTATAGTAATTTCAACTTTAAAATGTATTAATAAATTGATGAGAAGGGAATTATTCGTGATAAATTAATATAAAAACTAATATAAAAATTAATCAATAATTTAGATTTATAGAAAAAGCATGTGAAAACATGCTTTTTTATTTTGCGTTATATTTATAAGTAAAAATAAAATTATTTAAGTATTAAGTTTAGAAAATAAATTTTATAGTGATTTTCTGAGGAGTTTAGCCTAATAAAAGCATATAATTGCACTTATTGACAAATGATGATTGAACAAACAATTGAATCCATATATATGAAATTTACATGTAATAAGTAATTGCTGAAAATTTTAATACTTCCAAAATCATATAGTTTTAAAAGATAGTAATTTATTTTGAAAGGTAATCATAAAATTAAAATATAAAATAACATATATAATTAAAAAAAGTCAGAGTAACTTATGTTTTTGATTTAAGTAAAAAATAGGTAATATAGTTAAGAATTAAAATATAAATTATGTATAAGTTAAAAACGTATTAAATTTTAGTAAAGCAAGTATAAGAGGTAAAGAGGTGTTTGTTGATGAATAATAAAATTCAAGATAGATTTGAAAAGTTAGGCGAAAAGTTGGACATACCTAGGGAAGCAATATTAGATGTACCTAAAATAACAATTATATCCAATACAGAGGTAACTATAGAGAATCATAAGGGGATAATGTTGTTTGAGAGAGAAGAAATTAAAATAAGAACATCTATAGGAACATTAAGTATTTTGGGTCAAGACTTTGAAATAATATTTATAGGGGGGACAACAATGGTTTTAAATGGCAAATTTAAAGCTATTGGATATTTAGGTGATGAGTAGAATGAAAAAATATAATAAAGGTGTATTATTAGTAGAAGTTGAAACTTTGAAGTCCGAAAAACTTTTAAACTATCTATGGAAGAAAGATATAAAACTTAGAAGAATAAAACGAAATAGTTTAACAAACTACACTATGGAAATAGAGTTTAAAGATTATAATACTTTGCTTGAAGGTGTTAAAAAAGTTGATGGAAAAGTTAAAGTCTTAAATAGAGATGGGATTATGTTTACTATTTTAAAATTGAAAAGAAGGCGTTCATTAATTATAACCTTAGTTATATTTATTGGAGTTATTTATTATTTAAGTAGTTTTATTTGGAGCATTGATGTAGTTACAGAAAATTATATTCCACCTTTTGAAATTAGAGAGATGCTAAAAGATTATGGGATTGAAAAAGGTGTAAATAAAAATAGTTTTGATGTATATAGATTACAAGAAAGAATAATAGATGATAATGATGAAGTGATGTGGGTTAAAGCTAGGATTGAAGGATGTAAATTAAAAGTTGAAATAGTTGAAAGACAAGCTCCACCTAAAATTAAAGAGCCAGAAGTTACTGGAAATGTAATAGCATCAAAAAATGGTGAAGTTCAAAGAATATTTTCTAAAAGTGGAACTGTATTGGTGGAGAGAGGGCAAGTTGTTAAAGAAGGAGATGTTCTTATAAAGGGAGAACAAGGGAAGGAAGGAAAAGAATATATAACAAATGCAGAAGGTGCTGTAATAGCGAAAACTTTTTATGCGGTTAAAAAAGAAGTACCTAAATTAAAAATAGAGAAGAAACGAACAGGAAAGATAGCTAAAAGTTATTATATTGATATTAAAGGAAAAAGAATTTATCTTAAAAATGCCTTAAATACCTTTGAAAAGTATGATAAAATAGAGGATAATAAAGGAATAATAAAAACAGAGATTTATCATGAAGTTTTAGAAGAAGAAAAAGCTACAAATATAAATGATATAGTAGAAGAAATGAAAAGAAGTATTCTTTTGAATTTAAATAAATCTGTAAATGTTTTAGATGTAAAAAAAGATATAAAAGAGCAGGGTGATAAAGTACTTATTGAAGTAGTTATTATAGCAGAAGAAGATATATCTAAGAATCAAACAATAACTGATGAGAATGATATTGATATAGGAAAAGAAGAAACAATAAATAATGAGCAACAAGAAAATTAATATTATTTAAAATTTTCACTAGAGAGAAGAAAGTCGGAGGTATTTTATGGATAAAATACAAAGTAAAAAAAGAAAAAAATTTAATGTATTTAAAATATCTAATAAAATAGTATTTTTAATAGTAACATTAATTATATATCTTATACTTTCTACTTCTATAATAACAAAAACTTATGATTTAAATGTGGGGGATATAGCTAAAGTAGATATAAAGGCTCCTAAAGACATAGAAAATCAACTTGCTACAGAAACTGAAAAAGAGGAAGCTATAAAACATATTCCGGATGTATATAGTTATAATGGAGAAGTAAGTCAAAATGCCATAAAAAATATAGAAGAATTTTTTAAAGATGCAATAGAAGTAAATGGAAAATATGAAAATGTTTCTGCACAAGATACTAAAGCGGAAGAGAGGAAAATAGGAGAGCTTAAGAAAGTATTAAAGATTAGTAACTTATCAGAGGAAAATTATCAAGCGATAGCTAAGACTACAGTTAAAGAACTCGAAGAACTTAGAAGTTTTACAACCAATACTATGACGAAACTATTTGATGAAATGAAAATACATGAAGATAAGCCACAAGACATAGTATTAGCACAAGGAATGATAACAACAATATTTAATAATTCTAGATTTTCTAAAAACCTTAAAGATATAGGAATGAATGTTGGATATTCTCAAGTAAAGCCTAATTATTTTATAGATTATGATAAAACTCAAGAACAAAGAGAAGAAGCTAAAAAGAAGGTAAAACCTGTAATAATAAAGAAGGATCAAATTATTGTTAAAGAAGGGGAACCGATAAATCAAATACAAATAGAAGTTTTAAAAGAACTTGGGTTACTTGATAAAGACAATTCATTGAGGATATATATATATATTGCATTACTTGTTCTTATTCTATCAGTTGTAATTATGCAATGGTATTATTTAAAAAATGTACGAAGTGATATATATGGTGAGAATAATAAAATATTGGTTATAAACACTTTAACGATCATATCATTGATATTAGCAACTACTTTAAACATTATATCGCCATATGCTATACCATTTGCTTGTGTTCCTATACTTATTAGTATCTTAGTAGATAATAGAGCATCAGTAATTATAAATATATTAAACGTTATACTTATGAGTGTAATTGTAAAGTTTAATCCTATAGTAATTATAATTGCACTTTTTAATGCAGTAGCAGTTCCTGTTATGTTAAAAAAAGTTCAGCAAAGAAATGATATATTGCATGTAGCTGCGTATCTTGCTGTATTTAACTTTGTATTCTCGTTGGCATTAGGATATATATTAAGTAATCATATAAGAGGAGTTATTATTCAGGCTGGGTTTACATCTCTAGGAAGTATAATATCAGGAATATTAGCTATAGGCATTTTGCCGGTGCTAGAGAACTCTTTTGATATTGTAACTAATATAAAATTATTAGAGCTTGCAAACCCTAATAGTCCTCTTTTAAAGAGGTTATCACTAGAAGCACCAGGAACGTATAACCATAGTGTTTTAGTAGCTAATTTAGCAGAATTAGGTGCAGAAGAAGTAGGAGCAAATTCAGTTTTGGCAAGAGTAGGTGCATATTATCATGATGTTGGAAAAATAGAAAGAGCATATTATTTTAAAGAAAATCAATTTAGTGGTGAAAACCCACATGATAGAATTTCTCCAAAAGTTAGTTCGCTTATAATTACATCTCATGTAACGGATGGAGTAGAGCTGGCTAAAAAATATGGACTTCCTAAAATTATTAGAGATGTGATTGAACAGCACCATGGAGATTCTTTGGTGAAATACTTTTATATCACTATGAAAAATTCAAGTGAAAATCCAGAAGATGTAAAAGAGGAGGACTTTAAATACAAGGGGATTAAACCATTAAGCAAAGAGGTTGCAATAATAATGCTTGCAGATAGCACAGAAGCGGCAGTTAGGTCTATACAAAACCCAACTAAAGAAAAAATTGAATCTATGGTTGATAATATATTCAAGGGCAAATTAAATGAAAATCAATTAGATAATTGTAACCTAACATTTAAAGATATAAATAAAATAAAGCAAGCATTTTTAAAAGTATTAAGAGGTATATACCATGAAAGAGTGGAATATCCATTAGATAAATTGGAGGCAAAAGAGATAAATAATGATACTGATAGATAATAGACAAGAAAAAATTGAAGTTACAAATGAGTTAGAAGAAAAAATGACAGAGATTATAGGATATACTTTAAAAGAAGAAAAAGTTAATGTTCCTTATGAAGTAAGTATAATTTTTGTTGATAATGATGAAATAAGAAGTATAAACAATGAGCAAAGGGATATAGATAGAGTTACAGATGTACTATCTTTTCCGATGTTAGATTATGAAAAAGATAAATATTTTAAAGATATGTATTCTGATTATAAGTTTGAACCATATGAATTAGATGATGGTAAGTTAGTGCTTGGGGATATGGCGCTTTCGTTAGAAAGGGCTAAGGAACAATGTATTGAGTATGGCCATTCATTTATAAGAGAGGTTATGTATTTAACTGTTCACTCAATGTTGCATCTTTTAGGATATGATCACATGGAAGATGATGAGAAGAAGGTAATGAGAAATCGAGAAGAAGAAATTATGACTAAATTTAATATAACTAGATAAAAATATTAATAAATAATATATAATTACATAACATATATTATAAAATTCATGTTAACTCATAGTTAAGTGTAAATTTAACTATGAGTTAAATTTTAAATTCTATAAAATAGGGTGATATGTTTATGAAAGTAAAAAAGATGTTAGATAGTTTTAATTATGCTATAGAGGGGATAATATATTCGATTAGAACACAGCGAAATATGAGAATACATGTTTTTGCAACATTGATAGTACTTACACTATGCTTTTTTTATGATTTGACCAAAATAGAACTTTTAATAACTACTATAACGATAACCATGGTAATAGTAGCTGAAATGGTAAATACAGCAGTGGAATGTGCTATAGATGCTACTACTAACTATTATCATCCACTTGCTAAAATAGCTAAGAATGTTGCAGCAGGTGCTGTTTTAATAACTGCATTGAATGCTGTGTTAGTTGGGTATATAATTTTTTGGGATAGGTTATTACCTTTTTCGATGAATGTGTTAAATAAGATAAAAAATAGTAGTCCGCATATGATATTTTTAATGCTTATAATTGTTAGTATAGTTACTTTAATAGTTAAAGCTATATTTGGTGAAGGTACACCGCTAAAAGGTGGCATGCCAAGTGGACACAGTGTTATATCATTCTCTATTGCAACAACAATAACTTTAATAAGCAATAATGCAATAGTAATGCTTTTATCATATTTACTAGCTATAATAGTAGCACAAAGTAGAGTAGATGCTGAAATACATTCAATTTTAGAAGTTGTATGTGGGGCATTATTTGGCATATTATTAACACTTATTTTATATAAATTTCTAACATAAAAAAATTATATTTAAAATAAAGATGACTAATTTAGTATTTTGTAATATAATTATATTCCAATGTTCATGGAAAAAATAATTTTATATACGGCATTAATATATAGTGTATATTTGAATTAATTTACATTTATAGTGAGAGTGAAATAAATAATATTAACCATAAATGTTAATTGTCAATTGACATTTGACTTGAGGATAATGGTATATTTAGGAGGAGTAAAAATGCAATATAAAGATATCGTTAAAGAAGCTATAAAAGCTAGAGAAAATGCATATGCACCATACTCTAATTTTAAAGTTGGAGCAGCACTGATAACAGAAGATGGAACAATATATTCAGGATGCAATATCGAAAATGCTTCATATGGAGCATCAAACTGTGCGGAGAGAACAACTATTTTTAAAGCAGTTTCAGAAGGGCATACTAAGATTAAAGCAATTGCAGTTGTTGGAGATATGTCAACATATACATCACCATGTGGTATATGTAGACAAGTAATTGCAGAATTCTTAGAAACTGACGGAAAAATTATAATTGTAAAAAATGAAGAAGATTATATTATAAAAACTTTAGAGGAAATTTTACCAGGAGCTTTTACTAAAGCTGACCTTATAAAATAATGGAGGAAAGAATGTTTAAATCAGGATTTGTAACAATAATAGGTAGACCTAATGTAGGAAAATCTACATTATTAAATTATATAATGGGTGAAAAGGTATCAATAGTTTCAAGTAGACCTCAAACTACTAGAAATAATATACAAACAATAAAAACAACAGAGGATTACCAAGCTATATTTGTAGATACACCAGGAATGCATAAACCAAGACATAAACTAGGTGAATACATGGTGAATGTTGCAAAAGATTCTTTAAAAGAAGTTGATGTTGCTTTATTTATAACAACTCCAGAAGAGGATGAAATAAATAGAGGGGATGCACATATATTAAATCAACTTAAAGAGTGCAACATACCTATATTTTTACTTATAAATAAAATTGATGAAAATTCAGCGGATAAAGTAGCTAAAGCTATTGAAAGATATTCAAAAGAGTTTGAGTTTGCAGAAGTAATTCCTTTAAGTGCGATAAATGGTAAAAATGTAAATACATTATTAGAACTTATAGTAAAAGAACTTCCGGAAGGACCTAAGTATTATCCAGATGATATGATAATGGATAGACAAGAAAGATTTATAGTTACGGAAGCTATAAGAGAAAAAGCATTAAGACTTCTATCAAAAGAAGTGCCACATGGTATAGCTGTAGAAATATTATCAATGAAAAAAGATGAAAGTGGCAAATATCACATAGATGCAAATTTGTTATGTGAAAAAGATTCACATAAAGGTATAATCATAGGTAAAAATGGAACTATGTTAAAGAAGATTTCTACATATGCAAGACAAGATATAGAAAAGTTTTTTGAAACTAAAGTATCACTTAAACTTTGGGTAAAGGTAAAAAAAGACTGGAGAGATAGTCAAATAATGCTTAAAGAATTAGGATATAAAAAATAGAGGTCAAAAGTGAATATAATAACAACTAGAGGAGTTGTGATTAAAACTCAAGATTATAAAGAAAATGATAAATTAGTATGGCTTTTTACTGAAAAGTTAGGCAAGATATCTCTAATAGCAAAAGGGGCTAGAAAAAATAAAAGTAAACTTATGTCGATTACTCTTCCTTTTTGCTATGGAGAGTTCACTTTATATAAGGGCAAAAGTATGTACATATTAAATGAAGGAAAAATAATAGAATCTTTTCAACAGTTTTTAGATGATTTTGACTATCTTATATATGGTACATATTTTAATGAACTTATAGATATAGTTTCAGAAGATGAGGAAAAGCAATTTGAATTATTTAAGGAATTTATTACTTGTTTTTATCTAATGAGGAGTAAAGTGGTTGATTTAGAATTATTATCAAGAGCATTTGAACTTAAAGTGTTAAAATATACAGGATATGAATTAAATTTAAATTATTGTTCAATGTGTAATGAAAAAATGAAAAATTCTAATTACATATCTTTTCAATATTTAGGTGCAATTTGTGATGAATGTGAGAAAAGTTATGGAACAAAAATAACTAATATGGCTTATAATATATTAAAATTTCTTAATAATTCGACCTTAGACAAAGTTAGTAGGGTAAAGGTTAATGAGGTAGCTAGAAAAGAAATTTATAAAATATTAGCTCAAATAATAAGCACTAATTATCAGAGAAGACCTAAAAGTTTGGATATGTTGAAAGAATTTTTTGAAAAATAATTTATTAAATAAATAAAATTTCAAAATGAAGTTTAGTTAGTTATTTAATTTAAAAAACAATCAAAATTGGAGGGGAATATTCATGAAAGAAATAACTTTAGAAGATATAGATATACTTAGAAGTAGATTTGGAATAAGTTATAATGAAGCTAAAGAAATATTAGAAAAATTTGAAGGAAATGTAATAGACGCTCTGATTTATCTCGAAAAAATCGATAATGAGAAAGAAAAAAATACAAATATTAATAAAGATGAAATAATAAATGCTATAAAGAAGATAATAGAAAAAGGAAATGCAACAAGGATAAAAATAAAAAAAGACGATGAAATTATATTAGATATACCGTTAACAGGGGTAATAGCTACAGGTGCGATAACAGCATTATATCCAAAACTTTTGGCTATAATTACAGTCACATGTGCAATTACGGTAGTTGCATCAAAACTTACAATAGAAATAACTAAAGAAGATGGATCAGTTGAAATTATAAATAAAACTATTAAAAAAGGAATGAATACTGCTAAAGAAACTGTGTGTGACTTTGCGGAAGATATAAAAGAAAGTTTAAATGAAATAAAATCCGGAATAAAAAGTAATGTTAGTAGAGAATCAGAAGATGAACATGTTCTTAAATCAAATACTTATTCATATAAAGTAAATTTTGAAAACTAGACATATGTCTAGTTTTATTTAATTTTTTAGAAAAATAGTAAATAAATAATAGTGGTTTGGTGTTTATTTAATACGAAAAAAAGAATTTTAAATTTTAAATTTAATGAATGACACTATAAAATGTCGGAAAAAAATTATGTATAAGTTTTCCTTGAAATAAAAACAAGAATAAAAAAATATCGCAAAAAATACAAATTTCAAATTAATTAATATATCACATAAGCTTTTAAAAATGTTATAAATAACGCGTAAAATAAAAAATGTAATACACTTTTTACTTGATTTTTATTGCGTTTCAAGTTATATTTAAAATGTAAGAAATATGTTATTGAATAATATGAATAGTTAAAATAATTTGAAATTTACAATTCAATGCAACAAAATTTGCATAAGCATATTAAACATGATAAAATAAAGAAGCAAATAGTACTTGCTGACCTTTGAACTTATCGTATATTATGATAAAATTAATACTGTATTTTTATCATCGATATTTATGATTTAAATAATTTTAACTATCCATAGGAAGTAATTTCATATTGTTTTTTATTCAATATGAATGCAAATAGCATTAATAAAAATTTAGATCGAAAGAGGGCGAAGACAATAGAATTTTCAGCAAGACAAGAAGAAATAATAAGACTAGTAAAAGAAAATGGACCAATTACTAGTGAAACATTAGCTGCAAAGTTAGGATTAACACGTTCGGCAATAAGAGCAGACTTATCCATACTTACAATGATTGGGATGTTAGAGGCAAGACCTAAAGTAGGATATATTTACTCAAAAGGAAACTCCGTAGGCTTTAGTAGTGATTATATAAGAAGCATAAAGGTTAAAGATGTTATGTCAAAGCCTATAGTAGTTGCAGAAGAAACTACAGTTTATAATGCTATTTTAGATTTATTCTTAAATGATGTGGGAACTTTATTTATAACTAATAATGATAATTTGGTAGGTGCAGTATCAAGAAAAGATTTTATAAAAACTGCAATGGGGACATCAGATATTCATAAAGTACCAATAGGGATTATAATGACAAGAATGCCCAATATAATATTAATAGAAGAAGAAGATTCAGCTTATGATGCTGCTAAAAAAATAATTGAACATGAGGTAGATTGTTTACCTGTAGTTAAAAAAGAAATAGAAAATGGCAGAGAAGTGTTTAAAATTAGGGGGAAAGTTTCAAAAACTAGTATAACAAATATATTTGTTAAATTGGGTGAAGATAGATAGGAAATATTCTTTGACAGTATATTTCCTGTCTATTTAACTATATATTTCTAAATTATTTTGTTTTAAGGGGTTGTTTAAGAATGGAAGGAAAAAAGTATGTATACCTTTTTAAAGAAGGTAACGGTTCAATGCGAGATTTGCTTGGGGGCAAAGGTGCAAATTTAGCAGAAATGACAAGTATAGGAATACCAGTTCCACAAGGATTTACAGTAACTACAGAAGCATGCAATAAATATTATGATGATAATGAAGTTATATCAGAAGAAGTAGTTAGTGAAATAAAAGAAAAAATGAAGGAATTGGAAAGAAGTACTGGTAAAGTATTTGGAAGTTTAGAAAATCCATTGTTAGTTTCAGTAAGATCTGGTGCTAGAGCATCTATGCCAGGTATGATGGATACAATATTAAATTTGGGATTAAATGATACAACAGTAGAAGTAATGGCTAACAAAACTAATAATCCTAGATTTGCATATGATTCATATAGAAGATTTATTCAAATGTTTGCAGATGTAGTAATGGGAGTAGAAAAAAAACATTTTGAAAATATAATGGATGAGATTAAAAATGCTAAAGGTGTCAAACTAGACACAGAATTGGATGCGGAAGATTTAAAAGAAATAGTTAAAAGATTTAAAGCATTTTATAAAAAGGAAAAAAATCAAGATTTCCCAATGGAACCAGAAGTTCAACTAATAGAATCTATAACAGCAGTGTTTAGATCATGGAATAATCCAAGAGCTATAGTATATAGAAGATTAAATGATATACCTTCAAGTTGGGGTACAGCAGTTAATGTTCAAGAAATGGTATTTGGAAATAAAGGTGAAACATCTGGTACTGGTGTTGGATTTACAAGAAATCCGTCTACTGGGGAAAAGAAAATATTTGCAGAATATTTAATGAATGCTCAAGGTGAGGATGTTGTTGCAGGTATAAGAACTCCATCACCTATAAGTAAATTAAAAGAAGATATGCCTAAAATATATGATGAGTTTATAGAAATAGCTAATAAATTAGAAAGCCATTATAAAGATATGCAAGATATGGAATTTACTATAGAAGAAGGTAAATTATATTTCTTACAAACTAGAAATGGTAAAAGAACTGCACAAGCAGCTTTGAAAATTGCTGTTGATTTAGTTGAAGAAGGAATGATAACTAAGAAAGAAGCAGTTTTAAAGGTTGAACCTAGACAATTAGATACTTTATTACATCCAAATTTTGATATAAAAGATTTAAAAAAATCTGAACCAATTACAAAAGGATTGCCAGCATCACCAGGAGCTGCTTGTGGAAAAGTATATTTTACAGCAGAAGATGCAAAGATAGCTCATGAAGAAAGAGGAGAAAAAGTTGTACTTGTTAGACTAGAAACTTCTCCAGAAGATATAGAAGGAATGATAGCGGCAGAAGGTATCTTAACAGTAAGAGGAGGAATGACTTCACATGCAGCAGTTGTGGCAAGGGGAATGGGAACTTGTTGCGTAGCAGGATGTGGAGATATTCAAGTTCATGAAGAAGAAAAGACATTTAAGGTAAATAATGTTTTATATAAAGAAGGAGATTACATCTCTATAGATGGTAGCACAGGAAATGTTTATGCAGGTCAAATAAATACAGTTGAGCCAGAGATAAGTGGATATTTTGGAACACTTATGGGTTGGGCTGATGAAATAAGAGTTCTTAAAGTAAGAACAAATGCAGATACACCAAGAGATACTGAACAAGCTATTAAATTTGGTGCAGAAGGTATAGGACTTTGCAGAACTGAACATATGTTCTTTGACACAGATAGAATAATGGCAGTTAGGGAAATGATAGTTGCTAACACTGAAGAAGAAAGAAGAAAAGCATTAGAGAAAATACTTCCTATGCAAAAACAAGACTTTATAAAGATTTATGAAGAATTAGAAGAAAAACCAGCAACTATAAGATTTTTAGATCCACCACTACATGAATTCTTACCATCAGCAGAAGATGATATAGAAGAACTTGCAAAAGATCTAAATATAACTGTTGAAAATTTAAAAGATACAATAGCACATTTACATGAATTTAATCCTATGATGGGACATAGAGGATGTAGACTTGCAGTATCATATCCTGAAATAGCAGAAATGCAAACAAGAGCAGTTATAGAAGCTGCAATAGATGTTAAAATGAGAAAAGGATATAATATAATTCCAGAAATAATGATTCCTTTAGTTGGGGAAGTTAAGGAGTTATCATATATAAAGAATGTAGTAAATAAGGTTGCTGATGAAATTATTAAAAATAGTGGAATAGAACTTAAATATCTTGTAGGTACAATGATAGAAATTCCAAGAGCTGCAATAACAGCAGATGAAATTGCTAAAGAAGCTGAATTCTTCTCATTTGGAACTAATGATTTAACACAAATGACATTTGGTTTTTCTAGAGATGATGCTGGAAACTTCTTAAAACACTATTATGATAAGAGAATTTATGAATTTGACCCATTCCAAAAATTAGATCAAGATGGAGTAGGCAAGCTTGTAAAATTAGCAGCAGAACTTGGTCGTAAAGAAAGACCAACAATAAAATTAGGAATTTGTGGAGAACATGGCGGAGATCCATCTTCAGTAGAATTCTGTCATAGAGTAGGATTAAACTATGTATCATGTTCACCATTTAGAGTGCCATTAGCAAGACTTGCAGCAGCACAAGCACAAATTAAAAATCCACGTAAATAAAATATTTAAAATAAAAGGCATCATTGAAGATGCCTTTATTTTTGCGTAAATTTATATTAATTCATCACTCTTACTTCTTACTTGATTTCCAATATAAATATAGTAAGAAATTGTAATAGAGTTAGTATCATTTGATAAAAATATTACTTTGAATTTGAACTTGTTTCCCTATAGAATAGTATCAAATTTATATTCTATATAGTTCTTAAATTTTAACGCAAAACTATATTGTTTTTCAGATAAAGAAACAGATTTTTTTAATAGCATAATAAATGACTTTTTATTACACTTGTTTATATTAGCATAATAATCTCTAGAAATTTTCCAGTATTTTTGCGGAAAAGTTAAATATGAAAGTAAATATTTGTAGTCGTCTAAATTTAAAGAATTTGATTTTTCGTATTCATCTAAAAAATGTAAAGTAAGTGGTAAACTCCATTCATTTTTTTCTTTTCTTAATAATCGTCGCAAACAATAACCTATATCCAATGAACAAAAATCTATTTTGCATTTATCAAAGTCTATAACCCAAACATTATCTTCTTTATCCAAAATTAAATTTTTACTTACATAGTCATTATGACACATAGAGGTAGAAAGGTTATTTTCATTTATAGTTGATGCTATTTTGTTAGAAAATGAAGCTAACTTTATATTTATATCAAAATTTTTTAGATACAATTTAGAAAAATTATCTTTATATTTATAAGCATAATTAGAGTAAAGTAAGAGATTATTGAAATGCTTATTTATAGAAGTATAAAACTTTGAACAACCAATTCTATTGGTACAACCATGTATAGGTTCAAAGTTTGCTGAAGACTTATGGATTTCACCTAGTGTCTTTCCACATAAAATAACTTCATATTGAGAATTAAAGTCGCATTTTTCACCGTTTACCCAAGGGGTAAGAATAAAAAGCATATTATTATATATAACAAATCGTCCATGATTTTTGGTGGATAGAATCCTAGGAACATTTATTTTATGTCTATAAAGCCATTCAGTTGCAGAATAAATAAATAGTAAATCCTCAATAGGATAATAAACTTTTTTAAGACAATATGTATTATCCTTATCACTTATCATGTAAACAGCTCTTTGTTTTTCTGTATCTTTAAATTTGATTTGTTTTACATCACAGTTTTCCAAGTTGTAATTAGTGAGAACATATTTTTTTATATTATCTTCATTTAAGAACTCTAAATTGTTTTTAGAATTTACAACTTTACTCATCAGAACACTCCTTAATAAAAGATTACATTATAAACATATTAATAAAAAAACATTAATATACATGAATATAAAAAAATAAAGTAAATATATTATTAAATAAATTTTTGGCATTTTGGAATTAATAGTATTTAAATAAATATATATAAAAATAGAGGTTTTTATAGTACAACAGTAGAATAAATGATATTATAGGTTTTTAGGTATAATTAGTTTAATATAAAAGAAAAACTATAAAAAATGAGAAAATAGTTTTACATTAATGTGAAAACTATTCGAAGATATAAATAAAAGTAGTATAAAAACTATAGTTAAAGTATTAGTTTTTTATGATGAGTAAGTAGAAGTAATATAATTTTATTATTAAATACCAGTGAAAAGGATATAGTTGAATTAGATTTGACATATGAAGTATTAGATGGCATACTTTATCACAGTGGATTTAATTTAAATTCAAAAAAATCTTTTACATTAGAAGGACAAGTTATAAAATATGCATATAAAATTGCATATACAAATCATGATATAGATGATTTTATTAGAGCTAAATTATTAGCTAAAAATGACATTCCAAGTAGTATAATTAAAAATTTAGGGCAAAATTATTAATGAAAGAATTAATATATTTGTTGAAATTGCATTTTAGATGAAGTTAAAAATAAAATAGTAATAAAAGTAGTAGAGTTTTTTTCATAGACACAAGATGCGTTAGAAGAACTTATAAATTTTATGTTTAAAAAAACATATAAAGGAGATATTTTAAAAGTAGAAAGAAAAAAGGCAAAATTTGTTTTTAAAATTATAAATGATTATCTGTTATAATCATCTACAAAAAGATCTCAATTTATACAGATTATATGTAAAAATCACAAAATGAAAAGTATTAAATTAAGAAGTTATTGATATATTAAGAGAAGAGTAGCAAATATTGTCTTTTGCTCTTTAATAGTATGTATGTTAATGAATATTAAAAATATTATTTTTATAATATTATAATATGTATTTATAATATTTAAGGGAATAATATAAAATACTTAAATAAATAATATAAAAATTGAATTTTTTGAAGGAAATTTTTAATTTATAAAGAATATATAAAAAGTAAAATATTAATACTGACAAAAAATAAATAAAAAAAGAAGGAATTTTAATTTTTTTGTCGAATTTGAATAAAAGAAATTTAAAAGGTGGGATTTTAACCAGTGATTTCAGAAGAAGTCATCCAAAAAATAAAAGAGGAAGCGGACATTGTAGATATTATATCTGAAAAAATTTCACTAAAAAGAGCAGGAAGAAATTTTTTAGGAAGATGTCCATTTCATAGTGAAAAGACACCGTCTTTTACGGTATCTCCAGATAAACAAATATATAAATGCTTTGGTTGTGGAGAAGCAGGTAATATTTTTAGTTTCGTTATGAAAACTGAAAATTTATCTTTTCCAGAGGCAGTTAAAAGAGTGGGAGAAAAAGTAGGAGTAGAAGTGGAAGAAGAAGGAGGAGTAAATAAAGAAAAAAAACAGCGGTATGAAAGAATGAAGAATATTAATTTAGAGGCTGCCAAGTATTTTTTTTCTTTGTTAAGAAAGAATCCTGTTGCTATAAAATATTTAAAAGATAGAAATATAGAAGAAAGAACTATGAATAAATTTGGTCTTGGATTTGCATTAGATGATTGGCAAAATCTTAGAACGTATTTAAAAAGAAAAAAGTATAGTGATAAAGAAATTGAAGAATTAGGATTAATAATAAAAAGTCCTAAGAATAATTACTATGATAGGTTTAGAAACAGAATAATATTTCCAGTTTTTGATTATAAAGGCACTGTGATTGGATTTGGAGGAAGGGTACTTGATGATTCAAAGCCTAAGTATTTAAATTCGCCAGAAACACCATTATTCTTTAAGGGAACTAATTTATATGGTTTAAATTTTGCACTTAAAGATGACTTTCAAAGAACGATAATAATAGTTGAAGGGTATATGGATTGTATATCATTATATCAAAATGGAATAAAAGGTGTAGTTGCAACACTAGGGACTGCTTTAACAGAAAATCAAGCGAAGATTTTAAAAAAGTTTGCAGATAGAGTTATTATAGCATATGATGCAGATACAGCAGGACAAAATGCTACTTTAAGAGGATTAGAAATTTTAAGAAAAGTAGGTTTGGAAGTTAGAGTTTTAACTGTTCCAAGTGGAAAAGATCCAGATGAATTTATAAAAACATATGGAAAAGATGCCTTTGAGAAGTTAGTTAAAAATGCATTGCCTTTTATAGATTATAGATTAAAAAAGGCAGAAGAAGGAATAAATTTTAGAGATAATGAGATGATAATAAAGTATAAGAATTTAGCACTAAATATATTGAAGGATTTAGGCGAATTTGAAAGAAATATATATATAAAGAAAATTTCAGAAAAACTCAATGTTAAAGATGAAATATTAACTGATGAATTTAATCAAAAAAATGCTCATAAAAGTATTGGAGAAAATTTATTAGATAAATTTCAGCGGGATACTTATATAGAACCTGCAAGTATAAAAGCAGAAAGAATTTTAATAAAACATATATTAGAACATACCAAGTATTTTGATACAGCAAAATCTTTAATAGATGAGCTAGGATTTATATCAAATTCACATAAAAACATTTATGAACTAATAGAGAGGTTTTCTAATTTAAATTATGAAGAAAAAATAAAAAACATTGAAAATAATTGTAAAGATAATGATACAATGAAACAGTTTGTAAACCTAATGGAATATTCAATAGATAATGTAGATTGCAATAATGATAAAATAATACAAGATTGCGCTAAGATTATAAAAAAATATAAGTTAGAGGAGTCAGAAAAAGAAATTATGAATAGAATAAAACATTATGAATCTAAAGGCTTGATGGAAGAGTCATTAAAATACGCTCAAGAATTAATTAATATACAAAAGAACCTAAAAGGATTGCAATAGAACGAAGGGAGGGAACTATATGAAGGATAAGGATAAAGGCTCAAGAATTGCTATAGTAAAAAAACTAATAGAAAAAGGAAAAAAACAAGGTAGTTTAACATACAAGGAAATTGTAGATGAATTAGACGATGTTGATTTAAATCCAGAACAAATTGAAAAAATTTATGAAGTTTTAGAGTCAATGGAAATAGATGTTGTAGGAGATATGCAAGAAGTTGAAGAAGAAGAATTAGACATATCTATTCCAGAAGGAATAACTATAGATGACCCAGTTAGAATGTATCTAAAAGAAATAGGAAAAGTTCCATTATTATCTTCAGAAGAAGAAATAGATTTAGCACAAAAAATTGAAAATGGTGATGCTTATGCTAAGAAAAAATTAGCAGAAGCAAACTTAAGATTGGTTGTAAGTATTGCAAAAAGATATGTTGGAAGAGGAATGTTATTCTTAGATTTAATACAAGAAGGAAATTTAGGATTAATAAAAGCTGTTGAAAAGTTTGATTATAGAAAAGGATATAAATTCTCTACTTATGCTACATGGTGGATAAGACAGGCGATTACAAGAGCTATAGCAGACCAAGCTAGAACAATAAGAATACCAGTTCATATGGTTGAAACTATAAATAAACTTATAAGAGTTTCTAGACAATTATTACAAGAATTGGGAAGAGAACCATTACCGGAAGAAATTGCAAAACAAATGGATATGACTGTAGATAAGGTTAGAGAAATAATGAAAATTGCTCAAGAGCCAGTATCTTTGGAAACACCAATAGGTGAGGAAGAAGATAGTCATTTAGGAGACTTTATACCTGATGATGAAGCACCAGCACCAGCAGAAGCAGCAGCATTTACCATGCTAAAAGAGCAATTAATTAATCAATTACAAACTTTAACTCCAAGAGAAGAGAAAGTTTTAAGATTAAGATTTGGATTAGATGATGGTAGAGCTAGAACATTAGAAGAAGTAGGTAAAGAATTTAATGTTACTAGAGAAAGAATAAGACAAATAGAAGCAAAGGCATTAAGAAAATTAAGACATCCAAGTAGAAGTAAAAAATTAAAAGATTACTTAGATTAATAAAAAGCCAAAAGAGTTTTATCTTTTGGCTTTTTCTATTAAATTTACCGAAGTTTTATTTTATGTTATAATTATATACAAAAATATAGTATATAATTTAATTAAAGATAAGATTTTGTTAAGAGAGGTGATAAAGTGGAATTTGGTTCAAAGCGAAGAAAAGAAATGCTATGGATATTTTTAATGGCATTAATGTGTAATTTGTTTTTGATATTTATTTTAAAGTATATAAATTCATATGTGATTTTGAGTTTATTAAAATTAGTAATAGTATGCTATGATATATATTGGTTTTATTATATAGGTTTATGGTTGACCTTAAAGTATTATATTTATGATAATGAAATAATTATTTCAGGATTTAGTGGATTAAAAAAGATAACAATACCCATAAAAGAAATAGAAGGATATAAAAAAATTAGTGGAAAAATAAAAGGCGTAAAATTATCTGGTTTAGTAACTAATAATTTTGGATTAGGAAGAACTGTTATTAAAAAGATTGGTACTACTAGAATGTTTGTAACGAATAATGAAGATGTTTTATATTTAAAGACAAATGAAATTAATTATGCAATATCGCCAATTAATGTAGAACAATTTGAAAATATACTTCATAACAATAATATAAATGAAATAGACTGGGAAAAGAAATTTAATAAAGTTCATAAATTATATAAAGAATGGAGATTTAGAATTCCTGTAATTTTAACTAGTATAATAATAATAGTATTGATTTTAAATCCGTTAATATTATATTTAACGCAAAGATTGCCATCAATTATGCCTATTTCATATGATGCTAAGCTTAATCCTGTTACAATGGGAACGTCTAAGGAATTTGCATCAGCTCAGATGACTTATGGTGTATTAAACATGGGCTTATTCTTTTGTATGTACTATGCATCTTATTTTTATGCTAAATATGACAAAAAGGTAGCATATAGATACTTATATGTGCCATTAATAATAGCGGGAGCATTCTTATTTATGCAATTTAGAATGTTATTTATATCTATATAGAGGAAGTGCGAAATGAATTTAAGTAATAGATTAGAAAAAATAAGCAATATGATAACTGAAGTAGAAAGTGTTGTAGATGTAGGTACTGATCATGCTTATGTACCTATATATTTAGTTAATAATAATATAATAAAAAGAGCAATAGCATCAGACATAAACAAAGGACCTGTTAAGAAAGCAGAAGATAATGTTAGTAAGTATAATCTACAGTCAAAAATTGAGTGTAGACTTGGAGGCGGACTTACTACAATTAAGCCTTGTGAAGTAGAAGCTGGAATTATAGCTGGTATGGGTGGAAATTTAATAAGAGATATAATAGAAGAAAGAATGAATGTATTCAAAAGCCTTAAGTATTTAATAGTTCAGCCAGTTCAAAATCCAGAAGTATTAAGAGAATATATATATAAGAGTAAAATTGAAATTATAGATGAGGCAGTTATAAAAGAAGATAATAAGTTTTATGAAATTTTAAAGATAAGATATAATGGAAAAGATCAGATAATTGACCCTATATACTATGAAATTAGTAAAATCTTACTTGAAAGAAAAGACTCTACAATGAAGGAGTATTTAGAATTTAAACTTAGAAAATATAATAGTATATGTAGTACATTAACTCAAAACACTGAATCTGCAATTAAAAGAAAAAAAGAGCTAGATAAAAATATAAAGAAAATTGAGGAGTTTTTATTATGTTTTTAAAAGTTGAAGATATTATTAAAATAATGGAAAAATATGCTCCACCAAAATTAAAAGAAGACTATGATAATGTTGGGTTAATGGTTGGGGACAGAAATTCAGAAGTAGGAAAAATATTAGTAACTTTAGATGTAACTTTAGATGTAATAAATGAAGCTAAAGAAAAAGGATGTAATTTTATTCTATCTCATCATCCGATATTATTTAAGAGACCTAAAACTATTACTACAGATACTCTTTTAGGGAAAAAAATAATAGAAATTATAAAAAATGATATAAATGTATATTCAAGTCATACAAATTTGGATTCAGTTAAAAATGGAATAAATGATATGGCTGCTAAAATTTTAGGATATAATGATTTTAAAGTTTTAGATTGTAGCAAGGTTTTAGGATATAATGGTGGAAGTCATGGAATAGGAAGAATAATAAAACTTGAAGAACCAATAACTTTAAAAGAGCTATGTATTAAAGTTAAAAATAATTTTAACACTCCGTTTGTAAGATTTTGTGGAGAAGAAAACAAAGAAATTAAAACTATTTCTATAATTAATGGTAGTGGTGAGGATTATCTTGCATTAAGTAAAATAAAAGGTGCAGACTGTATAATAACAGGTGATACTACATATCATTATGTAAGTGATATAAAAGAAGAAGATGTAGCGCTCATTGACGCAGGTCATTTTGTAACTGAATGGTTACCCATGGTTTCATTTGCAAATGAATTTAAAAACATATTAGAAAGTCAAGGATATAAAAATGAAATTATTATATCAGAAAAAAATTCTGATCCATATAAAGTAATGTAATAAAAAACTACTTAGAATAAATGTTTTGTTCTAAGTAGTTTTTTATTATATAATAATTGGAATTTAAAAAATAAAATTATATAAATTTATTAAAAAATTTTAATATAGGGAATACAAATAGTAGAAAAAATTGTATTTATATATATAGTTGGACATAATAAACTATATTTTATATAATTTACATGAGTGTAACAAAATTTTCACTAAAATATAAATGGAATTATAGATATTTTATTAATATAATTTTAAAAGTGAAAAAATTAATTTTTAGAATGTGGGGGATTTTTTATGAATAAGGATGAGTTAGTTAAAGAAGTCAGAGAAACAGCAGAAGGGTATTTCAAAAGAGGAGAATTTTTTTGTTCAGAGGCAGTAGTAAAAACAATAAATGATTTACTTGGAAAACCATTCTCAGATGATGTTACAAAACTTGCATCGGGATTTCCAATTGGTGTAGGTAAGGCTGGATGTTTGTGTGGAGCTGTTAGTGGAGGTGTTATGTCACTAGGTATGGTTTATGGAAGATGCCATGGAGAAGCTATGCAGGAGGATATGTTTCCTAAAGCACAAGAACTTCATAATCATATAAAGAGTATTTATAAAAGTACTTGTTGTAGGGTTATGACTAAAGATTTTGAATTTGGATCACAAGAGAGAAAAAATCACTGTATAAAAATAACAGGTGAAGTAGCTGCTTATGTAGCAGGAAAATTATATGATGATGGAAAAATTCCATGTAATTCATGTAAATAAAGAGGAAAAATATGAAATTTACAGCAATTCAAACAGTGATTTTATTAATTATATTTTTAATATTAGGATATACAATAAAAAATAAAACATCATGTTTAAAAAAATATTATATACCAGCTCCATTAATAGGAGGACTAATATTTGCTATAATTCTTTTAATAGCTAATAGATTTACAAAAGTAGATGGGGATTTTTCTTTAACACCTATATTTGTAGCAGGCTTTTTTGGAACTATAGGATTAAGAATTAATAAAGATGCATTTAAAAAGGGATTTAAACCACAAATGATATTTTTATTTTTTTCATCTTTGATATTAGTTATTCAAAATATTTTAAGTTTTTCAGTTGGAGCAATATTAAAAAAAAGTCATGTAGAGTCAGCAATATTGGGTTCGCTTGGAATTGGTGGAGACCATACACTTTTAAGTACTATGCCATTTCTAGCAAATGATATAAAAGAAAAAACTGATATGTTGTTAGGGATATCAGTTTTAATGCTTTATATAGGGACTATAGTTGCATGTATACTATATGCTAAATTATCAGAAAAAATAGACTTATCAAAGACTCTTAAAATAAAAGAACCAACTTTTAATCCAATGAGTTTTTTGAAAAATTTAGCTTTGATAGGTATCACTATATTTATAGGCATGTTACCTACAAAATTTGGATTTGGCAAATATATAAATCCAGCAGGTGGAGGATTTTTAGTAGGTTTAGTGTTTAGATTAATTATTGATGAAACAAAAGTTTATGAAATAGAAGTTCCATCAATAAATTTATTAGGAAATTTTTGCTTATCTATGTTGTTAGTATCAAATTATGCTATGTTTAATTTAAAATCTATATTAAGTTTAGATTTTTATAGCTTAATATTAATAATATTAAACACTATTATAATAATATTAATAGCTTATTATGTAGTGTTCAAAGTATATAAAAAGAATGCAATGGCAGCTTATGTTGCAGCAGGATATGTTGGATTTAATTTAGGAATGCCAGCTAGTACAATGTCTACAATTCAAAGCATCACAGAAAAAGATGGTGCAATTCCTATGGTTTTATTTATAGTGCCACCAGTTGGTGCATGGATGGTTACAGTAGTTAACCCATTTATAATGAAACTGTTTTTTTAGAATAAATTTAAAAAAATTGCACAATATAATGTTGTAAGACATAGGACATAAATAAAATTCAATAATGATTGAAAAGTTTAAAGAATATGTCTTAAATATTAAAATTAAAGTCTAAATTTTATTTTTAAGCTTTATCATCTATGTTTTGCATTTTATTAAAAAGAATTAGGAGATGATGTAATTATGGGAAACAAAATGAAAAAGAAAAAAACAAATACGCACAAACATATTAATCATGATCCTAAAACAGAAAGTGCCAAAGCTATTTTTGGTGAACCAAAAGCAAAAGAATATAATCCAACAGACTTTAAAATTTAATATTAATAAAAAAACTTCAAGGATATACTCCTTGAAGTTTTTTTATTTCAAAAATCTAAAATTAGACTAGTTAAATACCTAAATTAAAATTTTGCATATATTAAAAAATAACTTTTAATGAAGAAAAAATTAATAAATATCTTGCTTTAAATAGAAAGAATATTACCAATATAAGAGATTAAGGTGAAAAAATTTGCAATTAACATTGAGATGTGATAATATAAATCTTGCGAGTAAGCCAGACAATCGCTGCTGATTTATCAGGAGAGGAAAGTCCGAGCTTCATAGGGCAGGGTGCTGGGTAACTCCCAGTGGAGGTGACTCTAAGGAAAGTGCAACAGAAATATACCGCCAGAACAAGTTTACTTGTGAGTTTAGATTTATCTAACTGGTAAGGGTGGAAAGGTGAGGTAAGGGCTCACCAGCGTACTGGTGACTTTACGGCTATGTAAACCCCATCTGAAGCAAGATCGAATAGAGAGACATATGGGGCTGCCCGTCCCGTCTCTGGGTGTATCGCTTGAGCTTATTGGAAACAATAGGCCTAGATAGATGATTGTCTAATACAGAACTCGGCTTATAGACTTGCTCGTACCAGTAAAATCAATGGTTTGGGAAGATAGGAAGATAAAACTTCCGACATTCTTCCGACATTGATTTTTTTTATTTGGAATAGGTTAATAAACTAGATATTTTTTCAGTTGCATTTTTTTGCATATCTGTAGTAACATGTGAGTATATATTCAAGGTTGTATTGATGTCAGAATGTCCAAGCCTAACCTGGATAGTTTTGAAATCAATTCCTTGTTGTAAAAGTAGGGTTGCATTTGTGTGTCGCAAATCGTGAAACCTTACTTTTTTTTCTATGCCTAATTTCTTTATAATTCTACTAAATTTTAATGTGTAGTAATTAGGGTGTATATACTTACCATTTTCCCAAGTAAAAATAAAATCAAAAGTTTTACCATTAAAAACATTCTTCTCATAAAATTCACCGTATTCCAATTTGTTTAAAGCTTGAATTTTTCTATAGGCTTTAAATTTTAATAGTAATTCATTTGATGCATAAATAGCTCTATTACTATCTTCTGTTTTAGGAGTTCCAAGCTCAACTGAGTTATTAGTATATATAAGATTATTTTTAATCCTTATAGAATTATTATCAAAATTAATATCATTCCATTCAAGGCCTCCAAGTTCACCTCGTCTTAGTCCAAGTTCTAGTGTTGTAGTTAAAGCTAGTGAAAACATATAATCACCATAATTATTTTTATCAAGTTCATTTAGAATCATATTAAATTCATCTATAGTCAATGTTTCGGCAACAAATTTTTCTCGCTTAGGTCGTTCGACGAATCTACAAATATTATCATTTATTATCTGTAGTTTAACAGCTCTATTAAGAGAACTATTTATAACACCATAAATCCCTTGTACTGTAGTATTGCTTAAACCTTGTTTCTTTGCCTTGTTTAGCAACTTTTCTATATTAAGAGCCTTTATATCTTTAAGCAATAGATTGCCGATATATGGAGCTATATTGTTCTTGTATAGTTGATTGTATCTTTCATATGTATTTAGTTTTCTGTTTTCTTTTATAAATTCTAGCCAATCATGCATATATTCATCATATGTCATTTTTTTAGGTTCTATAAAACCATTATTATATTTATATATTGCATCATTCAAGGCTTCAAGTGCTTCTTTTTTAGTATTTCCACCTGTTCGTTCTATTCTTTTTCTTTTTCCTCCTTCACCTTGAACTTCAAAAGAGTAGTACCACTTATTCCCCTTTTTTCTTACACTTCCTTGCATTATGCTCCACCTCCTTAATATATTCTGTTACAATAGCCGAGCATTTTCCACATGTAAAATCTTCCCTTGTCGGCTCACAGATATCTTTTTTAAAAATAGTTTGTCCATTAATTTTAATAGTTAAAATATTTCTAAGCATAACAACATCCCCTTTAAAAATAAGAAAAATATTATAAAAAGTAAATATATTCCCTTTATTGCCATAATTATTACATATTTTAAAATATTATGTAATTGTCTGTATACAGAACTTTCATACATAAAAATACTTTTAAAAACAAAATTAGACATAAACTAATAAAAAAAGACTAAGTAGTTATTAAAATTTACTACTTAGTCTACAGTACTTTTTACTTTTTCAATAAGTTTATCTACATCAAAACCAACTTCATCTAAACTATCAATTAGTTTTTTTACTTGGGTAGGAGTTAATTCATAAGGATATTTTTTATTTACTTTGATAGCGAATATATCTTCATTTAAACTTGTATTACTGTAAATATTAGTTTGGCATAGCAACCAATCAACTGATACATTTCCTAATTTGGCGATGTTAACAAGCATGTTAACATCAGGAGTTCTATTGTTGTTTTCCCAATTAGATACTGCAACTTTAGTTACATTAAGTTTTCTCCCAAAGTCTTCGCCTGTCAAATTTAAAGACTCTCTAATACTATGAATTCTATCACCAATAGTTTTTATAGAAGCATCAGTACGACCTAGCAAGTAATCAGTGCTACAATTAAAAAAGTTTGCTATTTTAACAATCATATCATTATCAGGATTTCTTTTATCATTTTCCCAATTAGATATAGTTCCTTTATGTACTTTTAAAATTTGTGCTAAGTCTTTTTGTTCTAAATTTTTATTCATTCTTAATTTTTTAAGACGATTTCCTAAAGTATTCATAATTTTCCTCCATGAACATGTGATATTTATTATGAATGTTTTAACGTATGATTCTAGAAGGACTAAGCAGTCAATATTTATTTATATTAACTGCTTAGTCCTTCTTATTGTCTTTGTTTTTAACTTTTTCTATAAGTTTATCTACATCAAAACCAACTTCATTTAGGTTATCGATTAGTTCTTTTACTTCATCAGGAGTTAATTCGTGAGGATAGTCTTTATTTACTTCAATCTCTACTTTATCTCCATTTAAATCACCAGTGTATATTTTAGCATTAGGATTATCAGTTCTGCATAATAGATAATCTATAGAAACATTAAAATAGTCAGCTATCTTTACTAGAGTATCTTTATCAGGGAATCTATCATTACTTTCCCACTTTGCAATTCCCACATTCGTAACACTAAAGACTTTTCCAAGTTGTTCTTGAGTTAATTTTAAATTTAATCTAAGTTTTTTTAGTCTTTTGCCAAAGCTATCCATAATATCTCCTCCTCATACAATTATAACAATATGCTAATTAATTAAAAGAAATTTTAGCATATTGCATAATTTTTTAAAAAAAGTTTAAAATACTTATTGACATTAGCAATTTGCTAAGTTATTATTAATACAATGACATTAGCAAATTGCTAATATGGAGGTGAGAATTTGAATAATAAATTAATTGCTTATAGAAAATTATTAAATATAACTCAATTAGAGATGTCTAAGAAATTAGGTGTAAGTCTTACAACATATAATCATAAAGAAACAGGGAAAAAAGACTTTAATCAAACAGAGATGTTTTATATAACACAAATTTTAAAAGAAAAAGTACCACAAATAACTATGGATGAAATTTTTTTTAAAAAGAATATTAGCAAATTGCTAAGTTGTGAAATTTAAAAAAAGAATTTTAAATATTGCATAGTTAGTTTGTCTATTAAAAAAGAAATTATTAAGTAAAGGAGAGGCAAAATTGGAAAATAAAAAAATGATTATTGATGAAGAAACAATGCAGGTAATAGAAGAACTAAGACCTTTGTTTAGAAAAGCAGCAATACAAAGTACTATAAGCAAAATTAAATGTGGTTTAAAAGAATTGCTAAGTATACTATTTAAAAAAAAGTAGTGGCTAAAAATTTAGAATTTAATTGTAAAAGGTAGCTATTTGTTGCATTACTACTATTTAAGGAGTTGAGAAGAACTTGAGTAACACTTTAACAGTAAATGATCAACAACTAATGATTAAAGAATATGACGGTAAAAGAGTAGTTACTATGTGGGACATTGCTAAAGCACATGGAGTAGATACTAAGAATATAAGGAAAAACTTTAAAAGTAATTCCAAATACTTAATTGAGGGTGAAGATTATTATATTTTAGATAAAACAAATGAATTTGCTCACACTTTGAGTGCAAGCAATGATGTAAGTAGGAAAGCAATATCTGCATCTAAGAATATACCAATATTCACAGAAACAGGCTATTTAATGATGGTTAAACCAATGCAAGATGAACTTTCATGGGAAGTACAAAGGACATTAGTAAAGTCATACTTTAAAGCTAGTGAATGTGTAAAAAAACAAAATATTACTATAGAACCAGTACAAACAACTAATCAATTTCAGAAACTTGAAGATGTTAACAGAACCATAGAGCATATGGATTCTATGCTCAGCAAAATGTCAGTTTCTAATACAGAACGGATGAAAGTAGTAAATTCATTATTAATGTCAGCAGGTATTACAATTCCACAAATTGATGTAAAAGTAAGTCAAGAAAAAAAGGACAAAAGTAGATTTATATCATTAGAGGAGCTAGCAGTTAACATTGGATTTTTTACAGAAAGATTTAAACCTAACATTGAAGGCATAATGTTTTGCTTAAATCATATACAAATGGAATTAAGCGATATGGACATAGCACTAAAAACAAGCTTAAACAACAATGGATACTGGTTTTCAATAAAATTTAATCCAGCATTACAAGAGCAAATAGAAGATTTCTTAAAAACAAAAAAATACTTAATAAACTAATAAATTGGGGGATAGACTGATGGAAGAAAAAATAAAAAAACTTGACTTGTAGTAAAGGTTAGGAGGAACTAATAGTGGATACAAAAATGGATAAAGAAAATTTGTTAATACAAACATTAGGAAAAGAAAAGTTTGAAAGAATTGTTGATGATATATCTAATCTTATAGAAAAAGAAAACTTAAATAAATCACCAACAATTATAAAAGATGTTTTTGAATATGTTTTATATTCTATTTTTTAAATTTGTTTAATGGTACGTAACAATTTTCAATTGATACTTGGAATAAATCTTCATTTCTTTCATTGTGATATTTAAGAAAATGATAATTTATATCCATAACAGATCCAATAGCATCACAAATAGAATGCCACATTGTTTCATCCATAACACAATCACAATGTGGACAATTCATTATTTGATTACGAGATAAATTTCTTTCATAGACATAATAATCATTATCGCAATTAATACAATGAATTTTGGCCTGTACACTCATAAATAGCACACCTTTCAAAACTATTTCAGCTCTGTCAAGCTGATAATTAAATTATAGGTCAAAAAATGCAAAAAATCAAAATATTCAAACGGAAACTTCTCGATGGGTTGGTTAAATCGAATATTAGAAATTATAGCTTATATAAAGGGTTGCAACCTTAATAAAAAATGAGGTGAGGATATTGAAAGTAAATACAATAGAGCAATTTAAAGTTTTAGAATTTTTAAAAAGTAATTTTGAAATGGATTGTATAGAGCTTGAATTGTTAGATAGATATTCTATAAAGGTAACTGATAAAACAGGAGATATTCTTACCTTTAGATATGAAAATGAAAAAATAATTTATTAATTTTTTAAGGAATTTAACTTTAATACTTTAAAATAACTTACTGTGGGGACTAGGGGGAATAAAATTATAGGAGGTCCTAATGGTAGTTTTAAATACAAAAGAAATAAGAAAATCTAAAGGACTTTCAATCTCTAAAGTTAGTTATAAAAGTAAAGTGGCAAGAAGTTATCTTACAGAGCTTGAAAGTGGTAAATATGTTAATCCAGGACTACAAGTAGTTTGTAGACTATGTAAATCACTAAAGACAACACCGAATGATCTTATTAATAAAGACTTATGGAATTGGGAGGAAAACTAAATGGAACAAATACTTTTTACAGTTTCAGAGACTGCAGAACTTTTAAAAATAAATAAAAATGCAGTATATAACTTAATAAAAAATAATGTTTTAACAGCTCTAAAGTTAGGGAGTTTAAAAATAACAAAAACTGAGTTAACAAGATTTTTAGACACTTACGAAGGTAAAGATTTAACGGATTTAAACAATATTAAAGATTTGCAAATATAAGTTATTAATTTATTGAGGAGTATTAATATGGAAAATTTAAAAGTATGTATATCATTAGAAAAAAGAGAAGAAGCAATTGAAAATATACTAGAGTTTATAACAAATGAATTTGGAGGATTTGATATAACTTCAAATTTTGTAATAAAACTTTTAGAAGATACTATACAAAATGTTGAACAAAAGAGTTTAGATCTACCATTAAAATACTTAAAATAGGCTTTTCAGCCTATTAATTTTAAAACATTTTTTAAAATTAGTAAAACACCTTCTCAATATATTATATGCAACAGGATAGTAGAAATTGACTAAAAATCAAAATTTATTTAGGGGGAAAATGAAATGTTTAATTGGGGTAAAAATTTCATTATAGCTTATAGCATCATATTATTGGGGGTTATATCAATAAAAGATTTAAAAAAGAATAAAGAAAAAAGTTGGGATATGGTCCTAACAATCCCAACTTTAATACTCTTGTTAAATCTAATTTAGTTAGGTAACTCGGATAAGTTACCTAACACCAATATTATATCATAAAAAATAAATAAAAAACAAAGGAGGGAATGAAAAAATATATGTCAGACAATCAAGTTTATTATTATTTGAGAATAAAAGAAAATTTTTATGAACGAGAAGAAATTAGGGTTATAGAAAGTTTACCTAATGGTTATAAATATTCAAATATTTTATTAAAAATGTATCTTAAATCTTTAAAAAGAAATGGAAAATTAATGGTTACAGATTATATACCGTATAGTTTACAGACCTTATCAGCAGTATTAGGTCATGATATTGATACTGTTAAAGCTGCAATAGATTTATTTAAGCAATTTAAATTATTAGAAGTTTTAGATAATGGTGCTATATATCTTATGGATATACAAAATTTTATAGGATCTAGTTCTACTGAAGCAGATAGAAAAAGAGCATATCGATTAAAGATTGAAGAAGAAAAACGCAAACTTGAATTGGGACAAAAGTCCGACAAAAGTCCAACGAAACGAATAGAACCTTGTAATAAAGCCAAATCAAAAAATGAAAAGGACAAATGTCCGGACAAAACTCCACCAGAGACAGAGATAGAGACAGAATTAGAGTTAGAGACAGAATTAGAGATAGAGACAACAACTACAGAGGACATTTATTGTGGTAGTAGTTTTGAAATTAATTTTGACAATTTAAAAGATTTCTGTGAAAAATATAATTTTAAAAAAGCAACTACTCAAAATATAAAAAGTATTATTAACGATTTTAAAGGGTGGTGGATTAAAGAAGCAATAGAAATAGCAATGTTTAATAATAATAGAAACTTAGGATATGTTTTTGGTATTTTGCGCAACTGGAGAGAAGAAGGAAGAACAGAAGATAGATTAAAATCAAAAGAATTTAACAATGTCACTGGCAAAAGTAATAAAGTAGATAGTTTTAACAATTTTGAGCAACGGAAATATGACTTTGATGAACTTGAAAAAGATTTATTAGGCTGGAGATTTAATGATGAGGGGATGAAAGAGTAATTTGAAAAGAATTGAGATTGAGGGACAATTAAGTCTATTTGACTTAGATATTAATATACCTAAAGCTGTTACTAAAAATCTTGATAATCCAATATTTAATTTAAAAGAAAGAGAAGTAGTAATTAAGGAAGATGCACTAATTAGTAATGCAGAAGTAGTATCTAAGTTCAAAAATACATGTAATTTAAACAGGATAATTAAGTATTGTGGTGGTGGTTTTGGGGTAGAAACCACAGAAAACAACAAGTATAAAACATTATATATAAATAGATTTGGTAAAGAGGAATTTGTAATAGAAAATAAATGTCCAGTATTACCTATGGACCAAATTCTTCTTACCAATATAGCCATAAACTACAATGAAGAACAGGCAGAGTTGTTAAGTAAAAATAAAGGTAAATTTGAAAGAGTTATTAAGCGAAAAGGTGATGAAAATATAATTCTAAAGAAAAAAGGACAAGCAATAGCAATAAATTCTAAAGGGTGGATTTTAGAATTTGAAAGTGAACCAATATATGAAAAAGATGAAATTTTATTTGAAAATTATGAAAAAGACAAAGCAGTTATAGAAGAACTAAGAGTTGGAGAAAAATGTTTAGTTGATTATGATGGACAAACATATAAAGGAACTGTAAGGTCAAAACATTTTACTTATGATGCATACAGTATTGATTTTGAAAAGCGAGGGAAAATGTGTAATACAACATTTCATATTAGTCAAATAAGAGAGGTGAGTTAATTGGATTGGAGCAACATAGCAAAACAAACTTACAAAGCAATTCAAAAACAAAAAATAAAAAAGGCTCAACTTAAAGACAAAGAGTTTAATGCTTATATGGCAAGAGAAGTATCTAAGTGTATGGACTTACCACGTTATGGTAAAAGAAGAGGACAGCCATAAAATAGGAAAATGGGGGAATAGAAAGTGAAAAACGGTAAAAATCTTACAAGAAAACAAAAATCAATGTTATTAGCAAAAGGATATAACTTTAAGTTGTATTTATGTGTTAAGAATACAAGCACTTTTCAGGAGTTTGTTAATAGAGAAACCCTTGAAATTATAAGAATAGAAAATTAAAGGGGAGATATGTATGGAGGATTTAAGAGAGTCAATGTATAGAGCAATAGAACTTTATGGATTATTAGATTCAAGGACCATATATATCAGTGAACAACTAGACAAGCTGGTAGTTAAGGAGCAAAAAAAGTATGAAAGAAAACCTAATTAGTAAATTAGCAGAAGAAGTAGTCAAAGGCTACTTTGAGAATGGAGACATTATAGAACTTTTACAAGCTGCCAACAGAAAATTAAAAAAAGAAGGTAGTAAAAATGAAATTGAAAGAAGGTGAGAAAAAATTTTCTAGAGGTTGGGAATATCGAGAATTGTATTTTCAATTAGAAGAAGATTTTGAACAATTAAATTTTTTAGGAGGTAAGAATGAAGATTATAAGAGCAATACCTTACAAGAACCTAAAAGAGAAAAAACAAATAATAGGCACATATAAAAAGAAAAATAAACTTAAAATTTATAAAGATTTTGTGTATGTAGAAAGTAAGTGAATATAAATGGAAACACAACAATTTTATAGAATAAATTATTTTTTTAAAGGTGATACTTTAAAACTTAAATATATGGATCACTGTTATAACGAGAAAGATTTAGTTAAAAAAATAAAATGTTTAAAAGCAAAAAATGCATATAACATTACAATTTATAAAGTTAAAGAAATACTAGAGTGCATAGAAACTATAAGCAATTAAAAGGAGCAATAAAAATGTTTGAAGAGTTAGGGCGGAAACTTGACGATTTATTATATGACATAAGAGATATGTTTTGGAAAATGGCTTGGGCTAAGTTTTATATGTATGTGTATATAAAGATAAAAAATGAACCTAAGATGATAGATATAGCATATAAACATAGAATGTTATATAGTTGGCAACGTAAAAAATTAAAGAAATATTTTAGTGAAAATTGAAATAGGAGAGTAGGAAAAAGTAAGGAGGAATAGGGAATGTATTCAAATTGCATAGAAGAAGTAGTTATTAAATTAGTTGGCAAATTATCTTTGGAGTTTAAGGAATACAAAGAACAATTAAAAATACGTGGAATAATAGAAAAAGTATTGTATGAGTATGATATAACTCCAAAGGAAAAAGCACTAGTTGTAAGTGATATAGAAGAAAAGATAGCAATTTATATAGCAAGTAAAAAATTAGATGGATTAAGTTATAAAACACTTAAAGGTTATAAATATAACTTAAGTATATTTGCAAGTTACATGCATAAAACAGTTGCAACAATAAGCACAATTGATTTGCGAATGTATCTTGCACAAAGGTGTAAGGATATGAAGCCAAGTAGTGTAAATACAACAATATCACATCTAAAGTCATTTTTCGGATGGCTGAATGATGAAGAATACATTCCTAAAAATCCAGCTAAAAAACTAAAACAAACTAAACAACCAAAACGATTAAGAAATGCATTATCAGAGGAAGAATTAATAATATTAAAGGCTGCATGTAAAAGCGAGAGGGAAAAGGCATTGATAGAGTTTTTTAGTAGCACTGGATGCAGACTTAGCGAGGTAGTAAACATAAATATTGCTGATATTAATTGGTCAGAGAAAAGTTTAAAAGTTATAGGGAAAGGAGATAAACAAAGAATTGTTTATTTTGATGTAAAAACCAAAATAGCATTAGAAAAATATTTAGAAACAAGAACAGATAACAATGAAGCCTTATTTGTAGTAGGTAAAGGTAATCATAAGAGGTTAGGACAAAGAAGTATTCAAAGAGAAATAAAGAATATTGCTCAAAGAGCAGGAATAGAGAAATCAATCTACCCGCATTTACTTAGGCACACATTTGCTACTAAAAAATTAAACAATGGCATGGCGCTACCAACATTGCAACATATAATGGGACACGAAAGTCCTGCTACAACTCAAATATATGCAGAACTTATGGAAGAAAATATCAAGTATGAATATAGGAGGGTATCTTAATGCAATATATAGCTAGTTTTAGTGGAGGAAAAGATAGTACAGCTATGATACTAAAAGTAATAGAATTAGGATTGCCTTTAGATAGAATAGTGTTTTGTGATACAGGCTTAGAGTTTGGAGAACAAAGAAACATTATAAGAATAGCAGAAAGAAAGTTCAAAGAATTAAAACCTAATGTTGAGTTTAATTGGATAAAACCAGAAAAAACATTTGAGGAGTATTTTTATACAGTAAATAATACAGGCAAAAGAAAAGGGCAAATATGGGGATGGCCTTTTATGATAGGGGCTTGGTGCAATAGTCGGTTAAAACTTAAACCATTAAATAAATACTTTAAACAAGTTGGAGATCATAAGCGATATGTAGGTATAGCGGCAGATGAACCTGAAAGATATAAAAGATTAAAAAGCAATTGTATTGCTCCATTATATTTATTAGGAATGAATGAGTGTAGTTGTCTAAATTATATAAAAGAAAAAGGATTTAGAAATCCAATGTACTGGAAATTTGAAAGGTTAGGATGTTATTTATGTCCGAAGCAAAGCTTAAATAGTTTGAGAAGTTTAAGAAGGCATTATCCCGATTTATGGAATAAAATGCTTAGAATGGACAGAGATAGTCCAGTAACGTTTAAAGCTGATGGAACAACATTAGAGGAATTAGAAAAAAAATTTAAGTATGAGGATATGAATACAGTTACTAATTATTATCCAGTACTAGTTGAACCGAGGCTATTTGCTTCAACTAAACAAATAAGTATATTTGATTAAAATATAAAAATGAAAGCGAGGAATTTTAAAATGAATAGTTTAGAAAATAGTATAAAGGATTGTATTACAAAGGAAATTGAAAAAGGGATTATAGAAAAAGTAATTGCAGAGCAATTAGAAAAGTGTATAGAAACATCAATAAGCGATATGTTTAGCTGGGGTGGAGATGTAAAAAAGGTTGTAGAAGAAAAAGTAAAATCAGTTATGATTCCGTATTTAGAAAGTTATGATTACTCACAGTACATTATTAAATTGGATAGTGTACTAACTGATGTATTAAAAAATAGTTGTTTAGAAAATAAAAAATTACTTGAAAATTTTAAGGAGTTAATAGCAAGTAAAAATATTCCAAGAGAACTAAAAATAAGTGATATCTTCTCAGAGTGGAATAAATATTGTGAAGATAAAGTTGATAAAGATAAATTAGACTTTGATTGTGATGGTGCATATATCACTACAAGTTTTGATGTTGAAGAAGTTAGTGAAACATGGAGCAGTTATAAAACGTTCATGGTTAGATTTGAATGTGAAGAAGATGAAGATTTAAAATTTGAATTTAGCATACATGCATGGAAGCCAACAGAAGATAGTAAATATACTAGCCAATATATGAAAACTACAGATTTAAGAAGTTTAAGACATTTAAATGATTTTGAAATATTAATTATGAGAATAAGTGAAGGATATGAAAATATAATTCTAGACAGTTATGGAGATAGCGAAGAGATAGTTGTGGAATATGAAGAGTAGTTTGTAAATTGATTATAAGGCGAATCATGTTCTTTGAAAATTGAATAATACGGTATTAAAATATGGATATAAGCTCATTGATGAAATGTACCACATAATGTTACAATTTATATAAAAAGTAGAAAAATATTAATTTAAGTTTATATAGGGGAGAGTAAGAATGAGTGAAAATTCAATTAAAAAAGTAGGTACAGAGGTACTAAAAGAGGGATCCAAAGACATTTATTATGATGGATTAAAGCCAGCTGTAAAAGAGAGTGGAGAAGCATTACAAGCAATTGTTGGACTTATTAACAATGTTTTACTGTATCCAATTAAAAAGGCTAATATAAAATATAAATGCAAACTTGCAGAGTTTGAGGAATCTTTTAAATTAAAAATAGAAAAGATACCAGATGATAAGTTAATTGAGCCACCTTTAAATATAGCTGGTCCGACACTAGAGGCACTAAAATACACATTCGACACAAAAGAACTTAGAGAGATGTACATGAATCTATTAGCATCAGCCATGAATTATGATACTGTTAAAAATACACATCCAGCATATGTAGATATCATAAAGTCTATGTCACCATTAGATGCAGTCGTATTAAAAAAAATTGTTTTATATCATAACAATATACCATGTGCACGTGTGCTAATGGCAATTGATAATAACACTTATCTTGATGCGATGCCAAAAATATTTGTACCTGATATAATAGATAAAGAAGATCCATTTTTAGTATCTTCAAGCATCCAAAATCTTTGTAGGTTAGGTATTCTAACACTTGTGGAAGAAGGCATTGAGAGCTATAATTATAATTTAATTAAGAAAAATGATTTTGTCTTAAAGAAATACGAGAAATGTAAAAATGAAGAAAAAGAAAATGAGATACAAATAATGATTAAGAAGCAGACTATTACTATTAATGATTTTGGTAGAAATTTTGCCGAAAGTTGTTTGTATCAATAAAAAGAGTTTTTTAATACCGTATCATTCAGAAATGAATTTACGGTATTTTTTTATAACAATAAATTAAGAAGGTGATGTTATGAAATTATTTTCAGTAGAATTAGATAATATTAATGGATTATCTGTACCAAGAGTAGAGTTGAATTATAAATTTGGTGAACTTGATAAATCTGAAATCATATTAATACATGATTTAATATCAAAATGTTATGTAAATGTTATGCAAATTTATATTAGTAAAAAGGAAATTAAATCATAATTCAAATATAAAGTAAAGGAGTAAAAATATGGTTGAAGCTAAGATTTATATGAAAAGTGGAAATGTGATAGAGTTTAAATGCGAGGAAATAATTATTGCTCAAGATAGGCTTGGGAATATAACGGGTTATAGGATAGACCATGAAGCTAGCAAAGAAAGATTGCTTGGTGTAAGCATAGGAAATATTGAAGGAATAACAACTAAAGAATTAGTTAGATAATATAACAAATATAAAAGGAGAATGAAAAATAAGTAAAAGGCTTAGTAAAAATAGGTTATAAAGCAAGAAACTGGGCAAGGTCATATATTCTTAGAGTAAAACAAAAATAAACTAAGGAGGCTTAGTCATGGATGAAAAAGAATACAAGAAAGCAGTAAAGTTGGTAGAAAGTGATTTAAGGGATTATCCATATTTTTTAATTTCATTAGAAGCTTCAGGACTTGGACAAGCTACAAATTGGAATAAAATAAAGGTTAAACCATTATTTAATGGAAGTTCTATAGTAGAAAATCAGTATTTTTACGAGGAAGAAAAGGAAAGAATAGTTGAGATAATAACAACAGTTTTAAGTAAATTAGATCCCAAAAGCAAAGAGATAATAGAAAAATGTTATTTTACAGATATATATAATAATAATAGAAAAGGACTTTTAAATGAGTTAAACATAAATAAAAATGAATTCTACAAGTTAAAAAAACAGGCAATAAGAAAATTTGTTATTGCATTATACACTTAGGATAAATTAAGGAAAAAATAAGGACAAATTAGGGAAAAATTAAGGACAAAAATAAGGACAAATTAAAAAAATAGATGTAACATATATGTATGATACCAAAGGTGTCAGAAACAAAGCAATATAGATTTTGAGGTTAAAGGAACTTTGCAAATAAGCAAGGTTCCTTTTGTTCTTTGAAAATTAAATTAATAATATGGACTTAATTATTAGTAATTAAGGAATAAAGTAATGGGAGCATGCGAGGATATGAGCAGCGCTATAATACATGTAAAAGTCACCAAATTATAATAAAATAAAAAACAAGGGTGATATTATGAAAGTAGGAAAAATAATAAAAAATAATCAGCCTGATATATATATAAAACTAGAAAAGCATAATAAAAAGAAAAAAGAAAAATTATCCGAAAGAGATTTAAAACAACTTATGGGTAATTACAGATATAAGCGAGGACCAGGTGGTGCCATAAGGCAGGTGGGGTTCGGTGGGAAGTAAAACTAAGCCAATTAAAAATCCAAATGACTTAAAAGCATTTAAAGCCTGGTTAAAAGAATATGATGAAGTTGTATATGTTTTTAGTCAGGTTGCATTAGGTACTGGATATAGAGTAGGTGATTTAGTTAAATTAAGAGTAGGAGAAACTAGAGAATCCTTAGAAAAAGGATATTTTAAGATAATTGAGCAAAAAACAACTAAGAAAAAGAGGACTAATCTTAAAAAGAAAAAAGGGAAAGAGTATTGTGAAGATAAGTTTAAAAAAACACTAGTTCCTAGAAAAGCAATTATAAAAGATAATCTAAGATTAATCTTAGAAGAGTACACTAAAGATAAACAGGATTGGGAATATTTATTTCCATCACCTACAAATAAAAGAGAACCTATAGATTCAAAACAAACATGTAGAGTTATAAATAGAGCAACTGAAGCATGTAATATAAAATTTTCTGTATGCAATCATGGATTAAGGAAAACTTATGGATATATCATATATAAGAATGCAATAAAAAGTGGTAAAGAGGCGAGCTATGGATTATTATTAGTTCAAAAAATGTTTTGCCACTCTAGTCCAGAGATAACAAGAATATATATAGGACTGGATGAAGAAGAAGAGGAAGAGTCAATTTTAGCTGTAGATGATTATATCGGATAACAGCTAAAAATATATTTTTTAACCATAGGTGTTCCTTTTTTTTATTTAAAAGACTTTAATGGTAAAAAAATAGAGATATATAGTAGTAGAAATAAAAAAAGAGTAATGTCTTTCTTTATTAGTATAAAGGGACAGTTTTTTAATAGTTTTATTACAATTTATGTAACAAAACAAGTATTATACAGTAAAATCAATAATTGTATAAAAAAGGTTGAGAATGCAACTGATACAGACTCAATTGACTTCTAGAGCCATTGAAAATACTAATATGAGATATATTTGGAAAATTATTTGTGTATATTATTATTATTATGAGTAATATCGTTGGTATAAGAAAAAAAAGAAAGGAAGAAATAAAAATGGAAATAGAAAAAAATTTTATTATACCAATAAGAGAACTTGAAATAATATCAGATACAGTATCAAATTTTGAAGAAATATCAAATTATGAGGATGTCTCAAATTTAAGCAATGAATTATTACAATCTACAAATATTCTTGAAGATATTGAAAATATATCGCAAAGACTTTATCTTATAAAATGCTTACTTGAACGACAATTTAGATTTGATAAAATGTCTTATGAAGTCAATAATATAAGAAATTGTGTAATAAATGTAAGCATGACAATTCAAGAAATCTATAAAAATATTAAAAGAAAAAATGATGCACTTGTAAAAGAATATAACTTAGAATTAAAAAAAATATTACAAAGCTATAGGAGTACTTACTAATTTGTAAGTACTCCTATAGTATCATGACTTAATAGTATTTAATGATTAGAGAATAAAAAATCACAATTGAAGGTACTTTTTTATAATTTTTTATATTGTTGTTGGTTTTGAGGTGTTTTCCCTAATGGTTGAATAATACTTGAACCAGCACTATTTGCATAATTAAAGAACATAGAACCTAATTTAGTGCGGTTTCCCTTGCTTATACGTTCCCATTCAAACCCTCTAAATAGTTGTTTTACTATAAATATTTCTCCAGGTTGTAAGTCGGATAAGGTATTAACTGATTCATTAAATAGATCTTGAAGAGATGTGTTTTTAGTTATTATCATATTTTAAACCTCCTAATGAAATAAATATCATAGCTATATAGTAACAGCTAATAGCTACTAAGTCAATAGTTGTTTAAAATGCTATAGTTTCATAACTTAACAGTATTGACACCGATATTACAAAGACGTATAATCAATGTATAAGAAGGTGTCAAAACTTGGTTTCAAAAGTGAGGTTATGAAAATGGGTAAAATTTATGGATATTGTAGAGTAAGTACAAAAGGTCAAGTAGATAATAATAGTATAGAAGAACAAGGCAATAAAATATTAGAATATTATCCTACTGCTAAATTAATAGAAGAAAGTTATTCAGGTGCTAAAGATAGAGAAATATTTAATAGTATATTGAATGAAATAAAAGATGGAGATATTTTAGTAGTTACTAAGCTAGATAGATTCTGTAGAACAACTAAAGAAGGACTACAGTATATAGATAAACTTATGAATAAGGGTGTTAAAATCCATATACTAAATATGGGATTAATAGAAGATACACCAATGGGAAGATTAATTGTAACAAATTTATTAGCTTTTGCTGAATTTGAAAGAGCAATGATAATTGAAAGAACACAAGCAGGTAAGGCAATAGCAAAAACAAAAGAAGGTTTTAAAGAAGGTAGGCCACAAAAATATAGTAATAAACAATTAGAACATGCATTAAGTTTATTAACTGTAAATGGTGGAGATAAAAGCTATAATGAAGTAGCAGAAATAACAGGAATAAGTAAAAGTACATTAATAAGAGAAGTTAAGAAATTAAAAGCCAATGTTTAAATACATGGCTTTATTTTTTTAGGTGGTGATTAATTGGAAAATAGAGAATTAGCTTTCAATATTTATAAAGATAAAGAAGGAAAAATAAAACCTAAAGAAATAGCAGCTATTCTTAATGAAGATCCTGCAAATATTAGAAAGTGGAAAAATAATGATAAGTGGGATAAAAAGTTAGGAATAAGAAAAAGTAAAGCAGGTGCTCCAAAAGGAAATAAAAATGCAATTGGAAATTCAGGGGGTGGAGCAGTAAAAGGCAATATAAATGCTTTTAAACATGGTGAATATATTAATCCAGAAAGATTTAATAATAAAGGCTTTTTAGCTAAATATCTTCCTAAAACAACGCAAAATATTATGAAAGAAATACAAGAAAATGGCTTAGGTACTTTAGATATATTATGGACTAATATAGAAATACATTTTACCAGCATAATAAGAAGTCAAAAAATAATGTATGTAAAAAGTCATAAGGATTTAACTAAAGAATTAAAAAAATCTAAAGTTAAAAGCAATAATAGAAAAACTGAAAAAACGAATACTAACTCTACTGAAGAAGAATACGAATATGTTTTACAGTTTGCCTGGGATAAGCAAGAAAGATTTCTTAATTCACAATCAAAAGCAATGAAAACATTAGAAGGCATGATAAAGACATATGAGGAGTTACTACATAAGAATTGGGATTTAGCAACAGAAGAACAAAAGTTAAGAATAGAAAAGCTTAAAGCAGAAATAAAAATATTAACAATAGATGATGAAGAAGAAACAGTACAAGATGATGGATTTATAAATGCATTAAATGGAACAGCACAGGAAGATTGGGCAGATGAAGAAGAAGAATAAAAATAAATTAAGCTTTAAGTTTAAACCTTTTTCAAAAAAACAAAGGAAAGTCTTAAATTGGTGGACTGAAAATAGTCCAGTTAAAGATGCAGATGGTATTATTGCAGATGGAGCAATTAGAAGTGGTAAAACTGTTTCTATGTCTTTAAGCTTTATAATGTGGTCTATGGAAAACTTTGATGGTCAGAACTTTGGTATGTGTGGTAAAACTGTAGGTAGTTTTAGACGTAATGTTTGGTTTTGGCTTAAAATAATGCTTATAAGTCGAGGGTATAAATATAAGGATCATAAAACTGACAATTATATTGAAATAACTAGAAATGGAAAAACTAATTACTTTTATATATTTGGTGGTAAAGATGAAGGCTCAAATGATTTAATACAAGGTATAACATTAGCTGGAATATTCTTTGATGAAGTAGCATTAATGCCTGAAAGTTTTGCAAACCAAGGTACAGGTCGTTGCTCTGTTGAAGGAAGTAAATTTTGGTTTAATTGTAATCCAGATGGACCTATACATTGGTTTTATACTAATTGGATATTAAAGGCCAAAGAAAAGAATCTTTTATATTTACATTTCACAATGGATGATAATTTATCATTGACAGAAAAAATTAAAAATCGTTATAGAAGTATGTATGTAGGTGTGTTCTTCAAAAGGTATATACAAGGACTCTGGGCTATGGCCGAGGGTGCTATTTATGATATGTGGGATAGTATTAAAAATGAAATACTAGAAGAAGATTTACCATCAGGATTACAACAAATAGCAAGAAGATATATAGCAATAGATTATGGTACTACAAATGCTACTGTATTTTTAGATATATACGATGATGGTACTGATATTTGGGTAACTAGAGAATATTATTATGACAGTAAGGAAAAAATGGCACAGAAAACAGATAAACAATATGGTGATGACTTAGAAGAATTTATCAAAGAAGGACCATCACCAGTTGCAATAATATTAGACCCAAGTGCTGCATCATTTAAAGCTGAAATGAGAAATCGAGGTTACAGAATAAAGGCAGCTGATAATGAAGTACTGGATGGAATAAGAATGACAGCTACTTTAATTCAACAAGGAAGAATTAAAGTTGTAAAAAAGAAATGCAAAAGAAGTTTAGGAGATATATTAAGTTATGTCTGGGATGAAAAGGCTTGCCAACGTGGAGAAGAAAAACCAGTCAAGGAAAATGACCATGGAGCAGATGCATTAAGGTATTTTGTTAAGACAATAATTAAACCTAGAAGGCTTGCACGATAATGTTTCAAAAACGAATGTTTATGACACATTATCTAATATATTTAAAAATAAGGCTTAATTAATATCAAAAGTGTATCTTAAAACGTATCAAAAACTATTTTAATTTTGATACGTTTATGATACAATATAATTAATTAATAAAGAAAAGAGTTGATTATATTGTTAATAGGATATGCAAGAGTTAGTACACAAGAGCAAAACTTAGATAGACAGATAGATGCATTAATAAAATATGGTGTAGATCCAAGAAATATATATCAGGAAAAAATAACAGGTACAAAAATAAATAGAGAACAACTTAATAAAATGATAGATGAATTACGTTGTGGTGATACAGTAATAATTACAGATTTAACTAGGGTAAGTAGAAGTACAAAAGATTTATTAAGTATTATAGATAAAATAAAAGAAAAAGAAGCTGCAATAAAAAGTATTAAAGATACATGGTTAGACACTACATCAGATAATCCATATAATGATTTTTTATTAACTGTCATGAGTGGTTTAAGTCAACTTGAAAGGGATTTAATATCTCAAAGAACTAAGGAGGGTTTGGCAAGTGCAAAGGCTAGGGGCAGAAATGGTGGAAGGCCTAATAAACAAAATGAAAATGCAGATATAGTAGAAATGTTATATAAAGAAGGATATAAAATAGTTGATATTGTAAAGAAAACTAATTTAAGTAGATCTACAGTATATAGAATATTAAACAATAAAAAAAGCTAGCATTTAGAATATGTTGGCTTTTTTTATTGTTTAATAGAAAGGAGGTAAGTTAATGTCAAAAAAGAAGGCTAAGAATAGAAAAGCGACTAATCCTAAAAATAGAAATTCTAACTATACAATGGATGCATTTACTAATACATTAGCCAGGCTTGGCTTTGGAACTCCTAATTTATTAGAAAGCACTGAATATCCAATGACGAGATTAACACAAGACTACAATCTAATGAATAGCTTGTATAGATCACATTGGATTATAAGAAAAATAATTGATTGTATTCCAGAAGATATGTGTAAGAACTGGATAAATATAACCACACAATTAGAACCAGAACAAATAAAAAGGTTTGATAAGTTACAACGCACTACTAGAATAAAGAAAAGTATATTACAAGCATTAAAATGGGGTAGGTTATATGGTGGAGCAGGAGCAGTTGTAATAATTGAAGGACATGAAAATATATTAGATGAACCACTAGACTATGATTCAATTATGCCTGGTGCATTTAAAGGTTTGATAGTAAGTGATAGGTGGTCAGGATTATTTCCATCAAGTGAAATAATTGATAATATATCAAGTCCTGATTTTGGACTTCCTAAATATTATCAGTGGTTTCTTGAAAGTGGCGATAGCATAAAAGTGCACCATAGTAGAGTACTTAGATTTACTGGTAGAGAATTACCTTACTTAGAAAGATATGCAGAAAATAATTGGGGTGCATCAGAAGTAGAAGTTGTTTTTGATGAATTAAAGAAAAGGGACAATACTAGTTGGAATATAGCTCAATTGATATTTTTAGCAAATTTAAGAGTATATAAAATGTCAGATTTAGGAGAGATGTTAGCAATAGGTGATGAAAAGTCTAAAATAGAATTGTATAATGTACTTTCTATGCAAAATCAACTAATGAATAACATGGGAATGTGTGTTATGAATAAGGAAGATGATTTTCAAACACATCAGTATACTTTTGCAGGACTAAATGATATCTATCAAAGTTTTATGTTAGATATTTCAGGAGCAGCAGAAATACCAGTAACTAAGTTATTTGGTAGAAGTCCAGCAGGATTAAGTGCTACTGGTGAAAGCGATATGCAAAATTATTATGATTTAATAGATCAGAAACAAGAGTCTCAACTAGGGCCAATATTTGATAAAATGTTACCAATAATGTTTATGAGTGAGTTTGGATATATTCCAGATGATTTAGATTGGACATTTAATCCTATAGCTAATCAATCCGAGGATGAACTTGCAAATATAGTTGATAAAAAAACTAATGCAATTATTAATGTTGTTAATGCAGGAATAATAAGCCAAAAGACTGCATTAAAAGAATTAAAACAAATGTCTGATACAACTGGAATGTTTACAAATATAACAGATGAAGATATAGCAAAAGCAGATGATGATCTTGATACTATAGGTGATATGCCATTACCCAATGAAGAAAATATATTGAATTTAAATGATGATATTTAAATTCAATAGAGTATATGTATATGAGGTGTATTATGGTACCAACTAAAAATACAGCTAAAGATTTATGGAAACCTAAAAGAAAAATTGAAGAGAAATATAAAAGGGCATTAAAACAACTTTCAAAAAGTATAAGTAAAAATTTGATAGGATTTACAACTAGTTATGAGATTGTAAGAGAATTAAAAAGAATTTCTAACAGTCCTGAATTCAATCAATATGCTGAAAGTGTGGCTTTAAAGATGGTAACAAGTTTATTCTCTGATGCAGGTCGTACATGGAGAGAGGCAGCAAGAGTAAATAGCAAAGGACAAGGAATATATAAAGCATTAAAAAATGAATTACATGGTCCTATTGGAATATATGTAAAAGAACAAATAGATCGAAATGCAAAAATAATAAAAAGTATGCCTATAGGTATATCAGAACAATTAACAGAACATATAAAAAATGAAACTTTTAAAGGTAGAAGGTCTGAAGAAATAGCAAAAGATTTAGAAAAAAAAGTACCATATATGTTTGAATATAAAGCTAAGTTAATAGCTAGAACAGAAGTAAGTAAAACAAGTACTGCATTAACAGAATCTAGGTGTAAGAATATAGGCATTAGGTGGTATAATTGGAGAACTTCAAACGACCAAAGAGTTAGAAGTTCACATGATCATATGAATAATGTTTTAGTATGTTGGGATAATCCACCTAGTCCAGAAGTATTAATAAATGAAAAGAATGTAGGATATTATCATGCTGGTAATATCTATAATTGTAGGTGCTATCCTGAACCAATAGTAAGGTTAGATTTTGTAAAGTGGCCACATAAAGTTTACTACAATGGAAAAGTTACAACAATGACAAGATTAGAATTTGAAAAAATAATGTAAGGTGGTTTTAAATATGAGATATATTGAAAAGGCTGGTAGTATAGAGCATATATATGAAGCTGATACACCAGAAGAAATTATAAGTTTATATAATAAGAAAAATAGTAAAATTAGATTTAATTTAGTTGGTGAAAATTGGGGCATGAATAATATAACAGTAGATAAATTAGAAGAGGAATTAAATAAAACAGGAATTAGTAATATATCAATTAAAATAAAATAGTTTTAATCATAAAAAGTCTTAGTATAGTTAATAAGGCTTTTTTATTTTTTAAAAATATAAGAAGGAGATGGGAATATGGGGATACCACAAATAATTATAATAGTTTTGCTTTGTCTTAGTTTAGGAATGTCATTAGCTAAACATGGTGAAGAAAGAACAGATAAATATAATTTTTTAACAAGCTTAGTTGCAACAGGCATAGAAGTTGCAATATTAATTTGGGGTGGATTCTTTAGTTAAGTATAAAACAATATTGAAAGGAGGTGAGTATATATGAAAGCATTTTATGGATCTAGGTTTAGTCTTAATATGACTCAAACACCAGAAGGTTTTTTGATTTGTCATAATGTACCTATTTCAAGAACTGGAGAATATGAATACTTAGGTAGGGAAATTGGATTACAAGATAGATTAAATGAAAAAATAAAAGTTTATCGTAGTCCAGAAGAGGTGTTCTCAGATAAAGCTATAGCAAGTTTTGAAGGTAAACTTGTAACGGATGAACATCCACCAAATTTATTGACTCCTGAAAATGCACAGAGGTATTCAAAGGGTACAATTCAAAATGTTAGGCAATCAAATTTTAATAAAGATTTACTATTAGCAGATTTAATAATTTATGATAAAAAATTAATCAATGAAGTATTAGATGGCAAACGTGAAGTTTCATGTGGGTATGATTGCATATATGTTGAGAATAACAATGGAACATTTAATCAAACAGATATACGTGGTAACCATGTAGCTGTTGTTGAAGCTGGAAGAGCTGGAAGGCTTGTATCAATAAAAGATTCAAATAAGGAAATGGAAGGGGAAAAGAAAATGAGCAAAATTAAAATACCATATAAAAAGAGTCCAATAGGCAGCTTTTTACAAGCAGTTGGATTTAAAAGCTATGCAGTTGATGCAGAACCAGAGGAAATAGCAAATACAATAGATGAATTAATGAAAGAAAGACAAAGTTGTGATGGAGAAGAAATTAAAGAAGAAAAGAAAGAAAGTAATATTCAAACTCAACAATCTAATGATGAAGGTGGAGAAAATTCACAAATAGCATCATTAGCACAACAAGTGGAAAAATTAACAGATATAGTTATGCAGTTAGCAAATCCAAAAGAAAAAGCTCCAGAAGAAGCCATTGATGAATTCATTAATGAAATAAAAAAAGACTCTTGCAATGATGATGAAAGTAAAACAATAGAAATGGATGAAGGAAATGAGGTTCCAAATGAAGATAATGAAACAGAAATAGTTTCAAATGATAGTGCAGCAGTTATAAGGGCATTAAATACTATGAAGCCTATTATAGCTAATATAGCAGATCCAAAAGAAAGAAAAAAAGCATGTGACTCATTAATTTCAGAGTTTAAGAAGAATACTGTTAAAAAATCCAATAATGGATATGCAGATATATTAAAAAGCCAGAAACAACATGCAAAAGATTCACAATCTAAAAAACAAAAAACAGCCGATGAAAAAGCAAAAGAATATGAAGAATTAGGTGATAAAATAGCAAGAAAATATAATGCTAATTTAAGGGAGGAAAAGTAATATGCCAGGAGCAGTTATAGGTAAAAAATTAAATTATGGTTATCCAGGTGCAATTTCAAGAAGCATTGATGCAGTAGTTACAAATAGAAGGTCAAAGGGAATAATAAAATTTGGTGCACCAGTAGTATTAAATAGTAATAATAGTTATTCTGCATTTTCAGAGTCTAACGTTGCTACAGATTTTGTTGGAATTGCAGTAAGAGAAGTTAAGCAGTCAACAAACTATTTAACTGGAACTTCTCAATATGAAGATAAAGAAAGAACAGATGTATTAAACAGAGGAAGTATATGTATAAAAGTTAATATTGGTAATCCAACACCAAATGGAAAGGTATATATTAGGATATCCCCAAATGAAGCTAAAGCAAAAGGAGTAGTTGGAGAATTTGAAGCAGAAGCAGACGGAGCACATACAATTGAACTTTCCAATGTTAGATTTACAACAGGTGATTTAGATTCTAATGGAGTTGCAGAAGTAACTATACTTAGTAGGACAATGTAGGAATAGGAGTGATATAGATGGTATCTAATTATAATAAATCAAGTAGAATAAGTTCATTTGATAATCAGGTGTATGGTCCTAAATTTGGAGCTGTTGCTATGGATGAAGCAGCAGCAGGAGAAGGAATGGCATTTCTAGTAGGTGAATTAGAAAAAAGAGACAATACACTAAATGAACCATTAACAAGTGTTACATGGATGAGAGATATAGTAGCGAATACTGGTGGTGGTTGGGCTGAATCTACTTCCAATATGTTTGCAGATTACAGAACTACAGGAGGTAATGAAAATGGTCTAATGAGAGGACAAACAAACAATATTCCTATAGTTCAAGGTAGTGTAAATAAAGATTTATGGAAGGTATATGCATGGAGTAATGTTTTAAAAATACCGTTTATAGATCAGCAAAAGCTACAAGGAATTGGAAGATCATTAAATGAAATGTTAGATAATGGTATAAAGTTAAATTATAATAAAACTTTAGATTATATGGTATATGAAGGAGTTCCAGAAGATGAGGTATATGGATTAGTTAATAATCCAGTAATAAGTGCCATTACTGCTACTACTGGAGCAAGTGGTAAAACTACTTGGAAGAACAAAACACCAGATGAAATATTAGATGATATAAATCAAGCAATAACAAAAACTTGGGAGCAAAGTGAATATGATTTAACAGGAATGGCTAATCATATTTTGATAACACCACAAAATTATACTTATTTAGTTTCTAGAAAAGTAAGTGAAGCAGGAAACATATCTTTATTAAACTATATATTAGAAAATAATATAGCTAAAAATCAGGGAGTTGATTTAGTAATAGATCCATGTAAGTGGTGTTTAGGTTCAGGTACAGGTAAAACTGACAGAATGGTTGCTTATGTAAATGCTAAAAATAGAGTGCATATAGATATACTTGTTCCAATGACAAGAGTTTTTACAGAAACATCAGCAAAAGATTTAGCTTACTATACACCATATGTTGCAAACATAGGACAAGTTAAGTGGATGTATACACAATGTGCATTATATGTAGATGGAATATAAAAAATAAATAAAAATTAAATAGAAGGCAATAGTAATGTTTTAGGTTTAAACTAAAACTTTTTTTATTGCCTTTTATTATAAGGAGGACACTATGGTAATATTTTCAAAAAAGAGTTTTAAATTTATAAATGGTACTGAAGAAGCTAATATAAGAAATCAAGAAATGAAGGAAATGCCTGATTGGATAGAAGGTACATTGTTATTTAAGCTAGCAAAAGAAGATGACAGTATATCTGTAATAGAAAATAGAAAACAATTAAAAGCCGTTGAAAATGGCGAAAAAAAGAATAATAATGAACAAGAAAAAACTTTAACTGAAAGTAACGAAGATAAACCTGAAGCAAAAGGAAAAGGTAAGGATAAAAAATAGAGGTGATTAAGTGAGCTACAATTCAATTATAAGTGGTGCCAGTAATATAAAGACTGGCACTAATCCACCATTTACATTGGAAGACTTCTATAATGTATATCCTCAATTTGGACCTAATAAAGATGGTATTTATGTAGTACCTGAATTAGTTATGAATATGTATTTAGACTTGGCACATGCAAGTGTAAAAGAAAATAGATGGCACAGTTACTGGAAAGTAGGGATGTGCTTTTTTATAGCGCATTTCTGTACTTTATATTTACAGGGAGTAGCAAATCCAGAGAGTGGAGCAGCAGGAGTTTTAGAAGCTGGAAAAGCTAAAGGACTAGATACATCAATTAGTGTTGGAAATGTATCTGTAAGCACAGATTATTCTACAATAGCAAGTGGAATTGATGGTTGGGCAGGATGGAAATTAACAACATATGGGCAACAATTAGCATCACTAGGTAGATTAATTGGAAAGGGTGGAATGTATGTCTATTAGGAGATGTATTTATGTTAAATGGAATTACAAGTCTTAGTATAACTAAGGATTTAACTGCAGATATAAAAAAATCACTAGAAGAATTAGCAAAGGAAAATGTGTGTATTGGTGTTCCTGACAATACACAACATTCAGATGATAAAGTTACTAATGCACAACTAATGTATATACACACAAATGGTGCAAGAAACATGTCCATGAGACAGGCTATGCAGCATGATTTGGAAGATGGTGTACCTTATAGTAGAGCACATGAATTATATGTACATGAAAATGGTAGTCCTTTGTGGAATATACCACCAAGACCAATTTTACAACCTGCAATGGAGAATAGTAAGGAACAAATGGCAGAATTAATGAAAGAAAGTCTTTTAGATGCATTAGATGGAAAAGAAATAGATGTAGCTTTAAATGAAGTTGGACTTCAAGGCCAAAATATAGCGAGAGATTGGTTTGATAATCCAGCTAATAATTGGGCTAAGAATAGTGAAGATACAATAAAAAGAAAAGGTTCTGATAAGCCATTAATAGATAAGGGTGATTTAAGGAAAAGCATTACTTATGTAATTAAAGAAGGTGATTTTTAGTGATAAATGTATCAAGAATTGTTAATGATCCTAGGTTTTCACAGCAATTTAAAGTTTTTAGGAAATCAGGTGAATGGGTAAGAGGTAGATTTGAAGAAGATGAAAAAGAAATTGAAATGAATGGTGTTATAACACCAGCCAAACCCAAAGAAATTGAAATGATTCCTGAAGGTGATCGTGTAGGTGGAGAAATATCTATACACAGTACAAATAAGATATATACAACACATGCATTAAACAATGAAAATGATGAAGAAATAAATGAAGGTACTAGTGATGAAATAGAGTGGCAAGGTGAAAGATATAAAATATACCAGGTAAGTGATTATAGTCAATATGGATATTATTATGCTATAGGTATGAGATTGGTGAGTTGCTAATGGATCAAGTATTAAAACTTAGAGAAATAGAAGATTTTTTTTATGATACAACTTGTAAAATGTTAGATATAGATTTATCTAAAAAGAAAAATCAAAACAAAGTCAGAATAGCATGGCCAAGTGGAGGTGCTCCATCGTGGAAAAAAGATGAAGATATTATTTTTATAAGAATAACACCAGTAGATGATGCAATGGCAAGAGAGCAGAATATTTGCTATGATCCACACAAGGAAGATAAAGCTTATGCTAGAAAAGAAACAGGTTATACTCGTGTACACAAAATAAACTGGACACTCTATGGTCCTAATTCGTATGATAATGCCGATATTATTCGGCATTTAATCTTTGATTATGATTATATGAAGGAATTTAAGAAAAAGAATTTATTTCTTGTAACAGATGTACCTATGCCTGTTAGATTGCCAGAATATTATAATGGCCAATGGTGGGAAAGAACAGATTTTTCAGCAACATTTAATGAAGCAGTTATAAGGGAAAATAAAGTACCTTATATCCAAAGTGCAAGTGTTGAAATTAAATATAATAAATAGGAGGGGTGACTATGACATTACCTTTAAGTGATGCAGTTGATGTATCACTCAGTGTTGGTCCTGTAAGTGCGGTTAGAAGTGGTTTTAATTTAGCACTTATTGTAGGAACATCAAAAATAATAAAAAAAGAAAATAGAGTAAAAACATATTCAAAAATAGGTGATATGAGTGCAGATGGATGGAAAGGAAAAGAACCTGAGTATTTAGCAGCACAATTATATTTTTCCCAAAGCCCTAAGCCAAGTAAAATTGCTATTGGTGTTTGGGATAAAGAAGGTGGAGAAAGTGCAGTAGAAGCTATGACAGCTTGTAGAGAAAAAAATCAAGAGTGGTATATAGGTTATGTTTGTGGAGTTAGTAAAACAGAAATAATTGAACTAGCTAAATATATTGATTCAGCAACGCCATCTAGTATATATGCCTATACAACAAATGATGAAGAGGTATTAAATAATGTAGAAGGAAATGTAATTGAAGCCTTAAAAAAGGATGGAATGCATAGAACTATAGGACAATATTCGAGTGTAGATGATGCAATAATAGCAATAGCTGGATATGCAATGGGAGCAAATACACAAACTGCAAGTTCTGCTTATACATTAAAATTCAAACAAGAAGTAGGAGTAAAAACAGAGAATTTAACAGGAACACAAGTTACAGCATTAAAGAATAATAACTGTAACGTATATATTAATAGAGGTTCAGTGTATAACTTGTTTGAAGATGGTGTTATGGCAGACGGAACACCATTTGATGAAGTACTAAATCTAGATATTTTAAAGAATAATATCCAAGCAGCAGTTATTAATGCATTACAAACATCTAGTAAAATACCACAAACTGATCCAGGTATGGATAATCTATTAAATCATATTACTGCACCACTTGAAAAAGCTCGCAGTATTGGATTTATTGCACCTGGAATTTGGAATACAGCAAGTGTTTTAACTGTTCAAACAGGAGATACACTTCCAAGAGGTTATGTAATACTATCTGATACGATAGATGAACAATCACAAGCAGATAGGGAAGAAAGAAAAGCACCACCTATTTATATTCTGGTGAAATTATCAGGAGCTATAGAATTTGTTAATATAAAAGTTTATGTGAATAGATAGGAGGTAAAATATATGGCATATAAAACTTATAGTTTTGAAGATGTAACTTGTTCTTTTGCACATCCAGGTGTAGGAGCTGCATCATCTACTGGAGCTGGACTTGGTACAATAGCAATTGCTATGGCAAATGACAAGTCAGCACAAGATGTAGCTGCAGATGGTGTAGTAATGATAACAAAAATTGCTGGTAAAAATGGAACAGTATCCATTACAATGCAACAAACATCAGAACTTCACAAATATTTATTGCGTTGGTATAACTATGTAGATATAGCGAATTCATCTGAATTTGCAAAAATGACATTAACTATAAAATCATCAAATTTAGGAGATACAACAACTTGTACAGGAGTTACACCACAAAAACTAGCTGATAGACCATATCAAGCACAAGGACAACATGTAACATGGAATCTTATGGTAGCTGAAATAACAGAAAGTTAGAATTCTAGGAGGGTTTATAAATGGAAAAGCCTATTTTATATAAAGATATAGAAATAAGTAATCGTAAATTTAGATTAAAAAAAATGAATGCAAGAACAGGATCATATATGTTATATAAATTTATAAAGATAGTAACACCAATATTTAAAAATATAAAGATTGACAATGAAAGTAATTTAGAAGATATTGATTTGAAAGATGTGAGTCTAGCAGATGTAATATCTTCTATTTTTAATTTACCAGAAGAAGAATTTAGATATATACAAGATAACTGTTTACAATCAGTGGAAGAAATATTACCTGCAGGTCCAGCGCAAGTACTTGATAAGTATGGAAATTTTGGGGTTATGGATATAGAGTTTGACACTGGATTGGTAATGCAATTAACTGTACAATCGTTAATGTTTAATGTAAGTGGTTTTTTCGACGGAAGTCCCTTGACTTCACTAGTCAAGGGATTGACTATATCCCCGCTCAATTCAGTAATGTAGATGCTTTTTTATATGCTCCAGTTATATCAGGAATGTGGAAACAATATGAATTGTGGGATGGAACATACACATTAGATGACTTATTAGATGCACATGAAATATTAGAAGTTACAGCAGAGAATGAAAGAAGAGCACATGAAGCGCTAGAAAGAGAACTGTAAGGAGGTGTTTTAATAAGTGTCCTTAGATTTAATTAAACAATATTTAATAGGCTTTGGTTTTAAGGTGGATGATAACTCTGTAAAAGATGCAGAGAATTCTATTACTGGAACAGAGGAAAGAATAAAAGAATTTAATAAAGAAAGTAATAAAGGTTTTCTAGAGACAAATGAAACAATAAAAAACCTTTTTTCTTTGTTTAAATCTACAAGCTTAGGTACACTATTCCCAGAATTACAGAAACCTTTTAATACTGTACTTAAAGATATACAAGGCGCTGAAAAAGCATATAAAAAATTAAAATCTAGTAATGAAGAGGTAAAAAATAAAAGCCCTAAAAAGAGAAAAACACAAGATACAAAAGAAGATACAATTAACAGTAAGGATAAATCTCAACATAAAAAAGAAACTCCAGCAAAAAGAGAAGATAGCAATAAAATTGATGATACTGTAAAAGTTAAAGAACCAAGAAAAGATAATAATAAATCTTTTCTTGGTTTATTATTTAAAGATATATTAACAGCTAAGAAAAACCTAACAGAATTAAAGAATCATTCTAAAGGAGAACTAAAAGGTGTTGAAACCTCAAGTGAGGAGCTAGCGGTTAGAGGTGGTAAATCTATACTAGGTTTTTCCTTAAAAAGTGTAGGAAATTTTATGTTGATTGCAGGAGCAATAGCTACAGTTACAACTTTAAGTAAGAAGTTGTTTTTATCACTAAATGAACTTGGAAATGATGATATTGGATATGAGAAAATTGCAAGGCAATTATGGACCACAAAAGAAACTGCTAGGGATGTAGATAGTGCCTTAAAAACACTAGGTGTTTCAATGCAAGACTTATGGTTAAGTCCAACACTAATGAAACAGTTTAATCAACTCATGAAGGACTCTCAAGAACTAAGATTACCACCAGAATTTAAAGATAATATAGAAGTAGTTAAAAGCCTTAACTTAGAATTTAAAAGAGGAAAACAGATTTTAGGATTAACTTTTAAATGGATAGGAAGTTATATATTAAAGTATTGCGCAGGGCCACTTTTAAAAATAAAAAATGGATTGCATAAATTTAATGATGGATTACTAAAAGCTGTACCTTACATTGGGAAGGTACTAGGTTCTACAATAGGTATAATACTTAGAGGGATTTTAATGATAGGGCAAATAGTAACACCTATTTTTAGCATAATATCTAAATTTATAAAGTTTATTATTAATTTAATAGATAAAATACCAGGACCAATTAAAAATATAATTAAAATCATAGGGTTAATAGCAGCTGCAATTTTAGCTGGACCACTTGGTGCAATTATAGGAGTTATTGCAGTAATAGACGATTTATTTACTTTTTTACGTGGTGGCGAATCTGTTATAGGAAATGTTTTTAATAAATTTAAAGATAAAGGATTAAGTGCAATAGAATTTATAAAAAAAATAGGTGCAGTAGTATTTGCTGGGCCTATTAAAGCCATGAAATTCCTATTTAAAGTATTTGAAGGTGGTAAATCTATAATAGATAGTGTGTTTGGATTCTTTGAAGAAAAGGGTAAAAATGTTGCAAATATTATAGAAAAAATAGCTTCAGTTTTAATGGCTCCATTAAAATTGGTTAAGGATTTATTTAAACTTATAAAAGGTGGTAAATCTTTGATAGGAAATGCATTTGGATTTTTTAAAGATAAAGATAAAAGAGTTAATATAGCAGAGAAAGTAGAATATTTTAATAAGAATAGTAAGGATGGAAATGCACCTCAAAGTTATGTAACAAATAGAAGTACATCAAATCAAACAAATACTAGTAACAATAAAATTGATAATAATAATGTAATTAATGTATATGGAAGTGGAGATCCTAAGGTGACAGCAAATGAAGTAAATAGAAATCTTACAGGAATTCATCAAAGAAATTTAGGAGGTGTTTTTTAAAATGAGTGAAATAGTTAAAACATATTTTGATACTGGTAAAGAACAACTATATTTTGATGCAATATTTTCGACTCAACATAACACATCCATAAATATTACTTCACATCCAATACAAACAGGTGCAGATATAAGCGATCATGCTTATGAAGAACCTAATAAGCTAACTTTTGATATAGGCATGAGTGATGTAATGCAAAGTTATCTACAAGGACAATATAGTGACAATAGTTCACGTTCAGTAAGTGCTTACAAAAAACTAAGAGAATTACAGTCACAAAGATTACCAATAACAATAGTTACCAAATTAGGTACTTATAAAAACATGATGATAGAAACCATAAGTTCCACAGATGATAATAAAACAACTTATGGTTTAAGAGCTACAATTACATTAAAGCAAATATTTGTAGTAAATGTAGCAACAGTAAAGATATCAGAAAGACCACATAAGTCATCAACTACAAATGAAGGTGAACAAAGAGTGAAAGAAGCTGATAAAAGTTTACTTTCAAGATTGTTTAACTAGGAGGTGGTTATATGTATATAGTGCCCTTAACATCAGCTCCAAATCAAACTTTTACTGCAACTATACCAATAGATCAAAAGAAAGTTAAATTATTTTTCTTTTTAAGATACAATACAGAACAGAAATGTTGGGAAATGGATTTAGAAGATGAAAATAAAAAACAATTGATACATTCAGTTCCTTTGATTTGTGGATTAAACATATTAGAACAACATAGCTATTTAAACATTGGTTCTGCATATATAGTAAAACTAGATATAAATATTAGTGATGATAGACCTAATGAATACAATCTAGGAGAAAAATTTATTTTAGTTTGGGGTGATACAGAATGAGTACAGAAAAAACTGTATGGAACTTCTTACGAAATAAAAACTTACCGGAAAAGTCCGTTGCTGCTGTTATGGGTAACATATACGCAGAGAGTGGATTTGATTTAAATCTAATTGAAGAAGGTAATGGAATTGGGTTTGGTCTTTGTCAATGGAGTTTTGAAAGAAGAACTCAACTCGAAAGATATGGTACAGATTTAAAACATCAATTAAATTTCCTATGGTCAGAACTATCAGGAAAGGTTGGGAATACAGGAGCAACATTCCAATGGATAGATATGGGAAGTTACTTATCTCATTCAAATTTTATGGATGGGAAAGGAGGTATAGATGATTTAACATCTGCCATGTGTTTTTGTTGGGAACGACCTAATGCAAGTCTTGCACACCTAGATAGAAGACAACAGAAGGCAAAAGAATACTTTAAAGAGTTTACAGGTAGTTCTGGTGGAGATAGTGCAAATTTAGATCAAGGATTAGTTATAGAATCAACTAATTATCAAGTTGTAAAGGGTAGTAAAAAGTATGGTGACTATTTATTTGGTAGAAAATATAGAATAACAGTAAGTGATAGTAGTGGCAATGGACTTGATATATCTAAGTTACATTGCATTTTTAATGCAAAAAAAAGTATTTTAATGGAGCCCAATATTTTAGAAATTGCAGTATACAACTTAAATGTCCAGACAGAAAATACAATAATAATGAGTGGAGTCAGGGTAACTATAGAAGCTGGTTATGAGGGTAGTCAGTTTGGATTAATCTTTGATGGAGACATCTTACAATGTATACGTGAAAAAGAAGAGGCAAACACATTTAAGCTTACTATAATTGCACTTGATGGAGATAGAGCAATTAACTTTGATGTATCAAATTTTTCTATAGTAAGAGGTCAAACACAAAGAAGTATGGTAAATCACATAGCCAATAAAGCGAGTAGTCCTGTTAATTTAGGAAGTATTTCAGATGCATTAAAGGATAAAACATTAACTAGAGGTAAAGTATTCTTTGGTAAATCCTCAGACTATTTAAGGCAAATAGCAAAAAGTAATAGCCTACACTATTACATGGATAATGGAAGTATAAATTTAATTAATTTAAAAGACTTGCCTAAAGATGAAATTTTTGAGTTAAGTCCTAATTCCGGACTTGTAGGTACTCCAGAGCAAACAGAGTATGGAATATCAGGGCAATGTTTATTGAATCCACAAATAAAATTGAACAGTTTAATCCATGTAGATAATAGTTTAGTAAGAGCTAAAAGAATAGATTTTAACACTTCCAATACAGTTCCAAGTGGTGGGGTTAGTACAAATAATGCTACTAGAGATAAAATTATTGCTGAAGCTAAGAAAATATGTGATGATCCTAAGGTCCAATATTCTATGGATTATAGAGGACAAACTATAAATGGTATAACATATTGGGATTGTTCAAGTTTTGTAAAGCAATGTTATAAAGTAGCTGGATTAGATATTGTGGATATAACATATAATCAATATGCTGAAGTTCAGAATAATGGTAAGTTTATTGAAGAAAGTGCAGCAATTCCAGGAGATATTGTATTTTGGGGAGAAGGAAGTAGTTGTTATCATGTAGCTATATATGCTGGTAATGGACATATATATGCAGCAGCAGGCAATGAAGGTATTGCACCAAAAGACCAGGTATTATATCAAAAATTATATGGTAGTTATAAAATAGGTAGACCAAAGTGTCTAGCTGATTCAGACAAAGGGTTACCACCTAGTGCAAATAATAGACCATCTGAAGAAGATTCAAAGAGCAATAATCCTACATTAATTAGAGCATTAGACAAAGATGGAATATATAGAGTGATTAAAATTGAATATATCGGTGATACAAGAGGAAATGATTGGTATGTAAAATTTGAAACTATTTCTCAAGTTGGCGGGGTTATCCCAACAGTTTCAAATTAGTAAGCTAGAGGTGATTCTATGAGAAATATAAATGTAAGTGAAATAATAGGTTCTGAAAATGAGATGTTTAGAACTATGGGTGACGGATGGAAAAGTGCTTTAAGAGTAGCTTGTCCTGGAATAATACAAAATTTTAATTCAACAGAACAGACTGTAACTGTCCAAATATCTTTAAGAGAATTAGTAAGAAAAGAAACTGGAGCTAATGAATGGGTAACAATTTCACCTTTATTGGATGTACCTATAGTAATTCCTCATGCTGGGGGATATTCAATAACAATACCTATTAATGCAGGAGACGAGTGTTTAGTTATATTTTCAGACATGTGTATAGATGCATGGTTTACTTATGGAGGAATACAAAATCAATTGGAATTAAGGCGCCATGATCTATCAGATGCATTTGCAATTCTAGGAATATGGTCACAACCTAATAAAATAAAAAATTACTCAGTTGATTCTATGCAAATAAGAAATAAAAAAGGTGATGCTTATATCGAACTAAAAGATAATGATATTAACATTGTAGGAAATAAAGTTAATATCATAGAAACATCAAAGAGGTGATGTAATGAGATATAGAGTGTTAGATATTAATGGAGATTATAGCTTTGGAAGAGGACAGCAAAATATAACATATGGTAAATATGCAGTGGCACAAGCAGTAGAAACACGTTTAAAGTTGTTAAAAGGTGAATGGTGGGAGAATACAGAAGAGGGCCTACCATTATTTCAAAGAATTTTAGGTACATCAGGGGCATTAAATAATTTAATAATAATAGATAGTTTAATAAAAGAGCGAATAATAAAAACACCAGGAGTATTAGCAATAAAAAATTTTGAAAGTACTTTTGAAAATAGAAAGTATAGTTTTTACTGTAATATTGAAACTCAATATGGTGATATTGAAATAGATGAAAATTTGTAGAGAGGAGGAATTTATAAGTGACTTATTTCAGCCCGTATATAGATAAAACAGGTTTTCATATGCCAACTTATTTAGATATAAGAGAAAAGTTAATTGAAGATGCAAAATCTATTTTTGGCCAAGATATATATCTTAAAGAAGATAGTCAGGACTACCAATGGATTGCAACAGTAAGTGAAAAAATATATGATGCATTTCAAGTAGCGCAGGAAGTTTATAATAATCGTGGTCCTAATGTAGCTATAGGAAGTGGCTTAGATAGCATAGTAAAAATAAATGGTATAAAAAGAAAACCTCATACGTATAGTAAGTGTCCAGTAATTATAACTGGACTAAAAGATACAGAAATAAAAAATGGAATAGTATTAGATAGAGGAAATATAAAATGGAATCTACCAGTAAGCTTTATAATTCCAGAAAAAGAACAAATTGAAGTTATGGCCACATGTGATATTCCTGGTCCTATAGTTGCAAACCCAGGAGATTTAACAACAATATATAATCCAACATATGGTTGGAATGGTTGCTATAATGAAGTTAGTGCAGAGTTAGGTTCATATGTAGAGGATGATTCAAAACTTAGAGTAAGGCAAAGTCAAAGTACTGCACAAGCAAGTTTAACAATGTTAGAGGGAACTTCAGGGGCTGTAGCACAAATTAAAAATGTTAAAAGAAGTAAAACATACGAAAATGATACAAATAATATAGATGAATTAGGATTACCACCACATAGCATAACCGTTGTTGTAGAAGGTGGTGAAAATAAGGATATAGCAAATGCAGTATGGAAGCATAAAGGAATTGGATGCTTTACAAATGGAGATGTAACAATAAATATAATAGATTCTAAGGGACAAACAACACCTATAAGATTCTTTAGGCCAACATATGTAGATATAGATGTAACAATAAATATAAAGCAGTTAAATGGATATACAACTCAAACAACAGAAGATATAAAAAATAATTTACAAAAATATTTAAATTCTATGGAGATAGGTAGCAGCCTATCTCTTTCTGCATTGTGGGGAGTAGCATTACAAGCTATGCCAAATTTAATGAATCCAATGTTTTCTATAACATCCATCACAGCTGCAAGACATGGAGAAGAACAAAATCTAGAAGATATAAAAATGAATTTTAATGAAGTATGTAGAGGAAATATAAATTACATTATTGCAAATGTAATTTAGGAGGATGATGTTATGGCCATAAATAATTATTTAGATAATATAACATCACAGCATAGAGATAAGCCTAAATTTATATCTTGGTTAAGTAAAAATCTTACTATAGTAGACCATGCTTATATGTCTATAAAATCTATAGACATAAATTTTGATATAGATAATGCTATAGGAAAGCAATTAGATACTTTAGGAACTGTTATAGGAAGAAAAAGAGTATTAACATTTCAACCATTAAATAATCATAATCCAGTTTTAGATGATGAAACTTATAGATTGGTATTAAAAGCTAAGGTTGCAATGAATATGTGGGATGGAACAATTCCACAAATATATGAAATATGGAGCAATATATTTAAAGATATAGGTTTGCAAATACAAGATAATCAAGATATGAGCTTTAATGCTTATATCACTGGCTATGTAAATCAGATCAGAACTGATTTAATTCAGCATGGCTATATAGTTCCAAAGCCTGAAGGAGTACGAGTTAATTATATAGGAAAATCCATAATAGATTTTACATCATATTCAGGAATGTTAGTTGCAACAGCGAAGCAAGAAGTAATTAATATGAGTTATGATCCAAAAGAAACTATAAAATTTGAACAATATCAATGGATGATTGTTCAAGAAAGAAATAAATCTACTATAAAAATGGAAGGAGACTATAACAATGGCATTGTTTAAAAATATGGCCATTACGTATAAGGGAATGGCTTTATATGCAAAGGCACAAGCTGGACAAGAAATACACTTTACTAAAATGAAAGTCGGTGGAGGGCAAATTGGTACACAAAACCCAGCAACATTAACACAACTTATAGATCCTAAACTAGATGTACCTATAACATCTATAACAGCAAAGCCAAAACTTAAAAGTGCAATTATAGTTGGAAATGTGACTAATAAAGATATAACTGAAGCTATGTATATATGTGAAATAGGACTTTTCGCAACTGATCCAGACGAAGGAGAAATATTATATGGTTATGCAAGTTGTGGTACTTATGGAGATTATTATCCACCAGCTACACAAGGCCCATTTAGTTGGCAATATGAAATTGGTGCAGCTATAGGAAATGCTGCTAATGTAACAGCAGAATTAAGTGTATTACAATGGGATTCAGATATAAAAAATTCTAATACAGCCTTTATTAAAATTTCTGGTGGAAATCAAAAAGAAATTAATAAAAGCATAGATAATTATTTAAATTCATTAACTAATAAAATTGAAAATATAAAAGTTCCAGTAGAAAGTGTTAACTCTAAAACAGGGAATATAGTATTAAAAGCAGAGGATATTAACTG
>NZ_CCAT010000002.1 GCF_000612845.1 Clostridium ihumii AP5 | reverse complement strand
CATCTGCGCCACACCCCGATTAAATTCTTAATCATTGTCATCAGTTGTTTTTGTTATCAGCTCCTGACGACAATATTTATTCTACATTATGTTTCAAAATAAGTCAACACTTTTTACAAAAAAAAATCATTTTTTTTATATATTCGGCCTAACTCGTTGATATATCTAGGTTTCAGACATTTAAAATTTAATATTTTCCCACTAATTTATATAGATTTTATATGTTTTTATGTATATTTGTAACCTTTTTTATTTACTTTTTTTAAATTCTATATCTCTATAATATTACAATTTACTTCATTTTTATCATTAATCTCTATAATTCCAGCAGTACTATGTGCATTTCTAGGTTTACCTACACTTCCTGGATTCATAAATATTATATTTTCTAATTTATCTATAATTGGAATATGTGTGTGTCCATATAGAACAATATCTGCATTAACTTCAAATGCCCTATATGTCAGATTCAATATATTGCTTTTAACATTATAGCAATCACCATGTGTCAAAAATATTGTTTTATCATTAACTATATATATCTTTTCTTTTGAAAGTTTATTAACTGTATCACAATTTCCCTTTATAGCTATAATCTCTACATTATATTTTCCTTTTAAATACTCTACATCTTTATAATTGTCCCCTAAGTGAAATATAATATTGCATTCTTTTAATCTTTCCATAGCTTTATCCATTTTTATAAATTCACCATGTGTATCGCTCATTACTCCAATAATCATATTATTCTCCATAATAAATATAGTTAAATAAAAAGATATCATACATGATATCTTTTTATTTAACTTTTTCTAATTCTTTCTTTAATTTTTCTAATGCTCTACCTCTATGACTCATAGAATTCTTAACTTCACTGGATACTTCACCAAAGGTAGCTTTTATTTTTTCTACATAAAATAATGGATCATATCCAAATGCACCTTTTATTTCTCTATAATCTTCTACTATATTCCCTTCAACTTTTCCTTCAACTTTTATTATGTTATTTTCATCTATTATAAGTGCCATGGAACAAACAAAAGCAGCTTTTCTTTCATTAAAAGGAACTCCTTTTAACTTTTCTATAAGTTTCTTGTTGTTTGCTATATCATCTCCATGAACACCACTATATCTAGCTGAATATATTCCTGGCTCACCATTTAAAGCCTCTACAACTAATCCAGAATCATCAGCCAAAACCATAGAGTTGTCTGATATATCATATATAGCTTTAGCTTTTATAATTGCATTTTCCATAAATGTAGATCCATTTTCATCAATATCTATATTTATATTTGCTTCTTTTAAACTTAGTACATCAAAATTTAATTCTTTTAACATTTCTTTAATTTCTTCAATTTTATGATTATTATTACTTGCAACTATTATTTTTTTCATAATTTCTCCTTTTTATTTGCATTTCTTATATTTATATATTAAAAAGTTCATCTCTTTCTGGCGGATCAACTTCTAAAATTTTATTATTTTCTATAATTACACCTTTTTCTTTTGTGATTCTACCAATAATTTTAGCTTCTATTCCATTTTCATTTAATTTCTTAATAAGTTCTTCTCCATCTGCAGTCATTATAGCCATACTACCTGATGAAATAAATCTTAATGGATCTATTTTAAACTCTTCACACACTCTTCTAGTAATATCACTTATTGGCATTACTTCTTTATATATTTCAAATCCTACATTGCTGGCTTTAGCCATTTCCCAAAGTGCACCTAATACTCCACCTTCAGTTATATCATGCATTGCATGAACATTTTCCTGACCTGCTATAATACCTTCTTTTACAACACTAATACTTTTTATGTATTCTTTTGCCTCTTTTATTTCTGAATCATTTAAAATTCTTTTACATCTTTCTTCATAGTCATTAACTAATATAGATGTACCTTCCAAACACAATTTTTTTGTTACTATAATATCATCATTCAGCTTTGCACCTGCTGTTGATATTCCTTGGTTTTTCTTACCTTTTCCTATTACAGTGCAAGAAACTATAGTCTTATTTACAGCATCTGTAATTTCAGTATGACCACCAATTATTTCTACATTTAGCTTTTGAGTTTCTTTATCAATTTCTTGCATTATTTTTCTTATATCTTCTAACGTTTCGGTAGGTGGTGCTAATATAGTAACTAATATTCCTACTGGTTCAACACCACAAGATGCTATATCATTACAATTTATATTTACTGCTATTTTGCCTATATTTTCCGTAGCACCAGTTACTGGATCAGTAGATATTACACATTCATATTCTCCGTAATTTACTATTGCACAATCTTCTCCAATACCATTGCTCACTCTAACCTCTTCTCTTTTTACTGTCTTATTCTTATCTATTATATCTTTTAAATCATCCCAATTTAATTTTCCAATATTCATTGATAATTCTCCTTTAATATTAACAATTACTAATCTACGTGATTTCACTCCCCATATAAGTAACATACTTATAATCAAAATACACTAAATTTTAAAATTTAATACTTCATTGTTACGTTTCAATTTATTAAAACCTAATCATAAATTTTAATTTTCAAACAAAATATGAATAATTATATTTATTAATATAAAAACAGTTTTTTATTATTTTTAGCACATTTTCCCATTTGCAATCATATTATTAAATATAAGTACTATTATGGTGGTGTTATGTTGAAGTATATAGGCCCATTCCTAAGAATTAATATTTTAGATAATGAAAACATAAAGAATCAACTATTCCATTTATCAAAAGAATCAATATTTAACATAGTCTTTTCATCTAATTGTGGAATAACTTCTCCTAATGATGCATTTAGAGATAAATCTTTTTCCATAATTGATGATACCATAAATGATTTAAATTCTCCACTAATCAGTCTTTATAGAAAAGCTGATGCTAACCTTATAACATTAGACTCTAAACTAGTATGGAATGATAAAAAATTCAAAAAAGAAATAAATATTGCATCAAATGCTTACATGACATTATGTCTTTTAGAACTAGTAGATTATTATGATAATTTTCATGATATTGATGAAGGTAAATACAATTTAAGAGACTATTATTTAACTTTAGTTGGAGAGCAATTAGAATTTTATGCATTGAATCTTAGAAATAATGAAGGTATCTTCGTGGATAAAGTTGATGTTTGTGAACCTTTAGTTTCCCAATATCAATTTATTGATAAAGATAATAAGTTTAATTTTTCTACTCAAGCACTTCTTATGTCTGCTTATTATAAATATTCTAGCTATGGAGATTCAAAAGAAGAGAATGAATTTAAAAATTTTTCTCTAGATATATTAAACATGTTTGTTGATTTCAAAGATGAAATATATAACGTTCCTCAAGATGAGCTTATAAAAACATGTTTTGCTTTCACTGTATTTTATAAGTATTCTCATATAGATGAAGCAAAATTTTTACTTCAAGATTTTTCAGATTTAATGCTGGATAATTTAAAGTATATACCAGTATCTGCGCTAAGATATAATTTATCTTCTACAGCTCTATTGTATATAACTTGCATGATTTTATATAAAGAAACTAATATAAAAAAATATAAACTTGCAGGAAAAAAAGCATATGATGTTTTGGAAAAGTTATATCAAAATGATAAAGGTTTATTTTTGAAAGATCCTTATGAAAAGGAAAATAAAATTTATTGTGATGAAGCTATTCTTTACTTATATGCTATGATACTTCACAATGATACAAAAAAATCTGATGGTGAAAATAGTGATAACTCTATAGTTAATAACATTTATAAAAATGAAATAATTTCATCTGGATTAGTTTTAAGTTGGCCTGATTGTCCTAACTTAGATGATGTTGAAAGATATAAAGATTTTTCATCACTTCCAGATAACTTATTATCTGAGGAACATTTCAAAATGGCATCTGTACCTACACCTGAAATTAATGGTATGGCTCCAATATTTGCAAAAAAAATGACTTACAATTCAAAAAAAGATTCCTTTAATATAAGCAAATCAACTTTTGATGCTTATAGAAATATGTTGATTTTTTATGTTATCTTATTTTGTAGACACATAGAAAAATCCTGATTTCAGGATTTTTCTTTTTGTTTTTCATTAGAAATTTTTAGTTCACTTAATACTAAATATCCATTTTTATTTATATATACATTTTCAATAAAATTCTTTCTACACAATACAGTGTTCAAATTATATATTGGTATAGCTGGAATTTTATTTAAAAGTAGCTTTTCACACTCTTTATACACTTCATTTTTTTTGCTACTATCAACATCTGATTCTAAATTATTTATTAATTTATCATACTGTAGATCAGTAAAACCAAATTTATTATTTTCACTTTTCCAAAGATAATAATATGCTTCTTTTGTATTTTCGTTATCATAAATATATAGCATCATATCAAAATCTTTGCCTTCTAATATTTTATCTAAATCTTTTTCTTCATATGAAATTAATTTCACACCTATATCTAAGTCTTCCATTATATCTTTAGCTATGTCATCTGCAATTCTTCTTTCTATTGAGTTATTTTTATATAAAAATTTCACTACACTATCTTTTTCGTATTTAACTTCACTTAAGTATTTTTTAGCTAATGAAACCTCACTACACTTATCAAACTCATTCTCTTGACCTATACTATAAGATGTTGCTGGAACTCCAAAGTCTTTAGATATTTTTTGTATAAAGTATTCTTTTGACAATGATTTATTTATAGCATTTCTAAAATTTATATTGTTGCTAATTGACTTATTATTTAAATTGAAATTTATATATACAGATTGTTTTCCTAAAAACCCCTCTGTTCTATCTTGCTCTGTTAATTTGAAACTTTCATTTATTGGCGGGTCT
>NZ_CCAT010000001.1 GCF_000612845.1 Clostridium ihumii AP5 | reverse complement strand
TATTATTTGTCAAATTAAGCGAGACAAAACTTTCCATTTACGTAACTCAAAAAAACTTCTAATGGTGTTTGGTAATTTAGTGATTTTCTAGGGATATGGTTTCTTTTGGACGCAACGGATGAGATGAATCCTTGATTGACTTGGTTGAATTCCATTTCTTTTGGTAGTCCATCTTTTCGGAGGAGTCCGTTTGAATGTTCATTTAATCCCCGTTGGGAAGGCGTTCCTGGGTCTGCGAAATAAATATCAATATCATTCGTATTACTAATACTTTTCCAATTAGAGAATTCTTTTCCACAATCAAAGGTAATTGATTTGAAAAGATTTTTGGGTACGGATTGAAGCCATTCATTAATCGAATTTTCAATATCAACTGCCTTACGGCCTTCTGGTTTCAAGGCGATAATGGCTTTTGAAAGTCGCTCAACGAGTGTGATGACGGCACTTTTATGGTGGATGCCGACAATCGTATCACCCTCTAAATGTCCAAATTCTTCTTCGAAAACGACATAATCTTTTTTACGTTCAGAAATATTTCTTTTGAATGCCTGTTTTCCACGTTTTTCCTTATAACCATTTGGTTTTCGTTTTCCTTGCATCGGTAAATGTAAAACATTGAATTCTCCCGTCTTAAACCGGCGATAGAGGGTACTTACTGAACAAGAGAAGGTTCGCTCTGCACGGCCAATAATGACGTCTGGGGTCCAACCTTCAGTTGATCTTTTTTCAATGTATTCTTTTTCCTCAGCAGGAAAAATGATTTCGGTTCTCCCACAACGTCGCTTATTTTCTTTGTATTGTTCAAAGTATTCAAGTGCTGTTCCACCACATTTGAGAAAGTTATAGACATTGTAAATTGTTTGGCGTCCACGTTTAAGCTGCTTCGCAACGATAGCAACCGGAGTTTCTTGATGAAAATATGCTTCTATCATTACAAGCTCGTTTGGTGTAAGATGGGTATAAGTCATTTATGTTCACTCTCCTTGTATGCTTTAGCGGGTATTACAATTTGAGTGTAACATAAATGGCTTTTTTATTTGTCTCGCTTAATTATACAAACGGCG